>NZ_WUWN01000094.1 GCF_009846865.1 Puerhibacterium puerhi | reverse complement strand
CGCGCTCAGCCCCACAGGCGGCGCGAGGCGATCTGGGCGCCGCGGGCGAGGGTCTCGAGCTTGGCCCAGGCGATCTGGGGGTGGACGCGCCCGCCCAGGCCGCAGTCGGTGGAGGCGATCACGTTCTCGCGGCCGACCAGGCGGGCGAACCGCTCGATGCGGTCGGCCACCAGCTCGGGGTGCTCCACGACGTTGGTCGCGTGGGAGACCACGCCGGGCAGGATGACCTTGCCCTCGGGCAGGGTGCGCTCGGCCCACACGCGCCACTCGTGCTCGTGGCGCACGTTGGCGGCCTCGAAGCTGTAGGCGCCGGCGTGCACCTGCAGCACCTGGTCGACGATGTGCTCGAAGCCCAGGTCGGTGGTGTGCGGGCCGTGCCACGAGCCCCAGCACACGTGCAGCCGCACCCGCTCGGCGGGCAGGCCGCGCAGGGCGTGGTTGAGCGCCTCGACCCGCACCTGCAGCCAGCGCTGGTAGTCCTCGACCGCCGGCTCGGGGTTGACCTGGTCCCACGACTCGGCCAGCGACGGGTCGTCGATCTGCAGCACCAGCCCGGCGTCCAGGATCGCGGTGTACTCCTGGCGCAGCACGTCGGCCCAGGCGTACAGGAACTCCTCCTCGCCGGCGTAGTACCGGTTGGAGATGCGTGCGGCCGAGCCGGGCGACAGCGCCGCGACGAACCCCTCCGCGGCGCCGGTCTCGCGCACCGCCCGGGTGAGGTTGTCGACGTCGGCGGCCACGTCGTCCTGGCCGGTGTAGGTCAGCGGGCCGGTCGCGGTGGGGAACGCCGGCGGCGGCAGGTCCGGGTCGGCCAGGTGGATGCCCGAGCGCGGGTCGCCGTAGGCCGCGGCGAA
>NZ_WUWN01000093.1 GCF_009846865.1 Puerhibacterium puerhi | reverse complement strand
TGGCCCGCCGTGCGCCGGGGTCGGTGCCCGCCCGGTGACGGCCGCGCGGGTCCGACGCCGGACGCGGTGCGCCGGCCGTCCCGGCGGACCCCCACGCCGGGGCCCGGCGCACGCGCGGCCGGTCGCCGGCGGCGGCCGAGGCCCGGGCGCACTGCAGCACCACGGGCGCCCCGGCGCCCACGCGCAGCACCGCCCGGCCGGGGGCGGACACCGGGATGCGCGCCGCCGTCGGGACGTCGAGCACGTCCAGGGAGTCGGCGGCGTCGACCACGCGCAGCGCGAGCCGTGCCGAGACGTTCGCACGCACGTCCGCGCTCACGGCGCCGGCGGGGCGCTGCGTCGCGAGCACCAGGTGCACGCCGAGCGACCGGCCCTGCGCGGCGACGCGCAGCAGGCCCGGCAGCAGCTCGGGCGCGTCGTCGGCCAGCGCCCGGAACTCGTCGAGCACCACGACCAGGCGCGGCAGCGTGCCCGCCGGGAGGTCGGCGACGTCGGCGGCGGCGTGCCGGGCCAGCACGCGCTCGCGTCGGCGCAGCTCGGCCCGCAGCCCGGCCAGCGCCCGCACGGCGAGCCCCGCGTCCAGGTCGGTGACCTGGCCGACCACGTGCGGCAGGCCGCCGCACGCGCCGAACGAGGCGCCGCCCTTGAAGTCGACGAGCACGAGCGCCAGGTCGCGCGGCGAGCGGCCGAGCGCGAGGCCCAGCACCAGCGACTGCAGGAGCTCGGACTTGCCGGAGCCCGTGGTGCCGGCGACGAGCAGGTGCGGCCCGTCGGCGACCAGGTCGAAGCGCACCGTCCGGCCGGCGGCGTCCACCCCCAGTGGCACGGCCCACGAGCCCGGCGCAGCCCACCCGGCGGCGGCGCGTGCCCCGGGTCCGGTCGACAGGTCGAGCAGCGGGGCGAGCGGCACGACGGCGGGCAGGCGAGGGTCGGCCGGGTCGGCGCCGCCCTCGCCGCGGACCGGCCCGTGCGCGGCGGGGTCCCGGAGGGCCGCGACCGGCCGCCCCAGCGCGCGCAGCGCCGCGAGCCGCCGCG
>NZ_WUWN01000092.1 GCF_009846865.1 Puerhibacterium puerhi | reverse complement strand
CAGCCGGCGGCGCGCCGCGGCGCGGTCCGGCCCGACGACGGCGCGCAGGCCCGCCCCGACGACGCCCGCGGCGCGGGCCGCGGCCCACCCGGCGGCGCCGAAGTGGGTGCGGAAGTAGCGCTCCTGCGAGGCGCGGACCCAGGTCTCGCGCCGCACCTCGTCGGTGCTGGTCGCCGCGCCCACGTGGGTGGCCACGACCTCGTGCACCAGCACGTGCTCCCAGCCGCGCCGGTGCGCGCGGTAGGCCCAGTCGGTCTCCTCGGCGTAGAGGAAGTACCGCTCGTCCAGCCCGCCGACATCGGCGAGGGCGTCGGCGCGCAGCAGCAGCACGGACCCCACGACGTACGTGCCGCGCGCGCCGGCCGGCGCGGTCGCCGCCGCTGTCGCCGCCGCTGTCGCCGCCGCTGTCGCCGTCGCCGGCGCCCGGAGGGGCCGCCGGGCCAGGCGCGCCAGCGCGTCCAGGCCCAGGGCCTCGCGCCACGCGGCGGCGGGGGAGGGGAACGGCCACTCGACCCGGGCCGGGACGCCCGCGGCGTCCACCTGCGCCGGCCCGGCGCTCGCGGCCCGCGGGCGGGCGTGCAGGGCCCGCTGCAGCGCGAGCACGTCCTCGGCGGCGACGACGGCGTCCGGGTTGAGCAGCAGCACGTCCCGGCCCGGGTGGCGGCGGTGAGCGAGGCCGTGGTTGACGCCCGCGGCGAAGCCGCCGTTGCGGCCCGGGTCGAGGTAGCGGGCGCCCGCCAGCTCCGCGACCTGCCGCACCGCCGGCGAGGAGGAGTTGTCGACCACCGTGGTCTCGAGCTTGCCCGCGAGCGGCTCCAGCGCGCGCCGCAGCAGGTCGGGCGTGCCGTAGGCGACCACGATCACCTCGGGCGGCTCGAGCCCCGCCCCGTCCGTCGCCGTCCGGTCCGTCGCCGTCCGGTCCGACGCCGCCCCGCCCGCCTCCACGGCGGGGGCCGGCACCGCCTCCGTGCCGCCGGCACCCCGGGCGTCGCGCAGCACGTCCGCGTACAGCGCGTGCTGCGCCTGCGCCACCGCCGACCACGCGCAGCGCGCCGCCACGCCCGCGCCGCGCTCGCGCAGCCGCGTGGCGAGCCCCGGCTCCGCGCCGACGCGGTGCAGCGCGGC
>NZ_WUWN01000091.1 GCF_009846865.1 Puerhibacterium puerhi | reverse complement strand
GCGCCGCCGCGGCCCGCGACCACGCCGCCGCGCCGCGCAGCGCCCGGCGCGGGCGGCCGGACCACGCCACCGGCCATCCGGCGCCCGGCGGCCGGCGCAGCACCAGGACGCCGAGCGCCGCGGTGGCCGCCGCCAGGGCCAGCAGGCCGCCGACGCCGCCGGGCCAGGGCAGGAGCGCCCCGGGCAGCCCGGCGCACCAGCGGGCGACCCCGGCGATCCAGGCGGTGACGAGCCCGGCGAGCCAGCCCAGCGCCTGCGCCCCGGCGGGCCACCACGGGGCGGTCACCGTGGCGGCGAGGCCGAGCAGCGTCGCGGGGGCCACGGCCGGGGCGGCGAGCAGGTTGGCCAGCACCGACGTGGTCGGCAGGGCGGGCGCGAGCAGCACGAGCACGGGGCCGCACGCCGCCTGGGCGGCGAGGGGCACCGCGAGGGCGAACGCCACCGGGCGCCCGGTCCACGGCGCGAGCCGGCGCACCAGCGGCGGCGTGAGCAGCACCAGCCCGGCCGTCGCCGCGCACGACAGCACGAACCCGTACTCGCGCGCCAGCCACGGGTCGGCGACGAGGAGCACGGTGGCCGCCGTGGCCAGCGACGGGACCGACGCCGCCGGCCGCCCGAGCGCGATCCCGGCCAGCGTGACCGCGCACATCGCCGCGGCCCGCTGGACGCTCGGCTCGGGCCGCACCAGGAGCACGAACCCGGCCGCGACCGCCGCGACCACCGCCACACGGCCGGCGCGGGGCAGCCGCGTGGCTCCCGCGGCCGCGGTGACGAGCGCCAGCACGACGGCGAAGTGCCCGCCGGAGACGGCCGTGAGGTGCGTCAGGCCGGTGGTGCGGAACGCCTCCTCGAGGTCGGGCGGCAGGCGCGAGGTGTCGCCGACCGCGATGCCGGGCACGAGCCCGCGGGCCTGCGGCGACAACCCGTCCGTGGCCGCGAGCAGCGCCGCACGCATCGTGGTGGTCGCGCCGACGAGGGCGGGCGCATGCGCGACGGCCGCCGCCGGGCCGTCGGCGCGCGCCGTCGCCGCCTCGCCGGCACCGGCGTCGGCCTCCCCGAGCCGGGCGCGCAGCGCGACGCGCTCGCCGTAGGCCGGCGCCGGCCCCGGCGCGGTGACCTCCACGGGCGCGCGCACCTCGAGGGTGACGCCGCGTCCCGTGACGCGCTCGGCGGCCAGCGTCCAGCGCTCCCCGTCGCCGAAGACCGCGGGCCGGGCCTCCGACACGACCCGGCCCGTGAGCTCGGCGACCGGCTGCTGCCCGGCCCAGCGCGCGAGCGGCTCGCGCCCGGCACCGTGCACGTGGACGGACAGCACGACCGCCGCCGCGCAGGCGGCGGCGACGAGCACGTGGGCGGCGACCGCCCCGGCCCGGCGCGCGCCGGGCCCGCCCCGGCCGAGGGGAGCGACGACCGCGACGACCACGGCCCCGCCGAGCACCACGGCGGCGGCCGCCCCGAGCACGGGGCGGGTCCAGGGCCCCGCCGGGCCGGTCGCTGCCCACGCCGCGGCCCAGGCCACGAGCGCCGCGGGAGCGAGGCGCAGGTCGACGGCGCCGGTCACACGCGGACCAGGTCGCGCAGCCGCTCGAGCAGCGCCGGCCCGATCCCCGAGACCTCGTCGAGCTCGTCCACCGACGTGAACCGCCCGTTCTCCTCGCGCCAGGCGAGGATGCGCCCGGCCAGGGCCGGCCCGATGCCGGGCAGGGTGTCGAGGGCCGCCTCGTCGGCGGTGTTGAGGTCGACGACAGCGCCGGCGCCCCCGGCGCCTCCCCCGCCCCCGCCGCCGGAGCCGGTGGCGGCGCCGCCCGGGGCCGGCGCGGCCTCGACCTCCTCGCCCGGGGCCGGCACGCGCAGCTGTTCCCCGTCGACGACCGTGCGGGCGAGGTTGAGGGCCGAGAGGTCGGCCTCGTCCGTGGGGCCGCCGGCCGCGTCCACGGCGTCGGCGACGCGGGAGCCGTCGGGCAGCGTCACGAGCCCCGGCGCCACGACCTGCCCGACGACGTGCACGACGACGCCGGTGTCGCCGGCCCCGGCCGCCGCGCCCCCGGCAGCTTCCGCGCCGGCGGGCGCCCCGGCAGCGCCCG
>NZ_WUWN01000090.1 GCF_009846865.1 Puerhibacterium puerhi | reverse complement strand
CGGGCGCGTGGCCGGTCTCCGGACGCACCACCGCGCCGGACGCCTCGGGCCCGGGCGCGTCAGCCGCGGCGCGGCGCTCGTGCCGGTCCCCCGCCCGGGGGCGGTCGGCCGCCCGCGGCGCGCGCTCGGCGGCGTCGCCGGGCGTGCCGACGGCGGCCAGCACCTCGGCGAACAGGTCACCGGTCCGGGCGCCCGCGCGCGGACCCGCCGCGCCGGCCGCCGTCGCGGGCCCCGCGGGCCCGGCCCCCAGCACGGGGACGCTCATCGCTCCTCCTCCTGCGCTGCGCGCGCGGCGATCTCGTCGAGCCCGGCCTGCTCGGCCTTGCGCTCGGCGGCCGTCACGCGCTCGGCGTGCCGCTCCGCCAGCCGCGCCACGGCACGCGTGCGCGTCCGGGCGGCGGTCCAGTCCTGCTCGCGCCCGCGCACCTGCTGCTCGGCCGCCTGCCGGGCCGCGATGCTCTCGGACAGCAGCGCGGACAGCGCGGCACGGCCGGCCACCATGGCCTGCCAGGCGGCGTCGTTCGCGGGCCGGGGGTCCTGTCCCTGCAGCTCGGCGCGGACCGCCTCGACCCGCTCGTCGGCGGCGGCGCGGTCACGCTGGGCGCGGGCCAGCTCGCCGGCGGCGCGGTCCTCCTCCACCTCGCGCACGCGCAGCAGCCCCGCGAGGGGGAACGTCCGGTTCATGCGGTGCCTCCCAGCCGTGCCACCAGCCGCTCGAGCCGCTCCCACGACTCGGCGACCGGGGCGTGGTCGTCCATGCCCTGACGCAGGAACGCGTCGATGTCGGCGGCGCACGCGAGCGCGGCGTCGACCCGCGGGTTCGAGCCCGCCACGTAGGCGCCGACGTCGAGCAGGTCCTTGGCCGCCGCGCGGGCGGCGAGCACCGCGCGCAGCGAGGCCGCCGCGGCGCGCTGCGCCGGCGTCGTCACGCGCGAGGCGACGCGCGAGACGGACGCGACGGCGTCGATCGCCGGGTAGTGGCCGGCGACGGCGAGCTCGCGGCGCAGCACCACGTGCCCGTCGAGGATCGAGCGGGCCGCGTCGGCGATCGGCTCGTCGTGGTCGTCGCCGTCCACGAGCACGGTGTACAGCCCGGTCACCGAGCCGTGCGGCCCCGTCCCGGCGCGCTCGAGCAGCCGCGCGAGCAGCGCGAACGTGCTCGGCGGGTAGCCGCGCGTGGCGGGCGGCTCGCCGACGGAGAGCCCGATCTCGCGCTGCGCCATGGCCACGCGGGTCAGGGAGTCCATCATCAGCACCGCGTGCAGACCGGTGTCGCGCAGGTGCTCGGCGATGCGGGTGGCCACGAACGCCGAGCGCTGGCGCACCAGCGGCGGCGCGTCGGACGTCGCCACCACCACCACGGACCGGGCCAGGCCCTCGGGCCCCAGGTCGTCCTCGAGGAACTCGCGCACCTCGCGACCGCGCTCGCCGACCAGCGCGATGACGCTCGCCTCCGCGGCGGTGCCGCGGGCGATCATCGACAGCAGGCTCGACTTGCCGACGCCGGAGCCGGCGAACAGGCCCAGGCGCTGCCCGCGCCCGGCGGTCGTGAGGGTGTCGAGCACGCGCACGCCCAGCGGCATCGGGGTGTCCACGCGGGCGCGCTCGAGCGGGTGCGGGGCGGCGGCCTCGACCGGCACCCACGCCTCGGCGCGCAGCGGCCCGCGCCCGTCGATCGGGCGGCCCAGGCCGTCGAGCACGCGGCCCAGCAGCCCGCGGCCCACCGGGACGCGCAGGGCGCCGCCGCCGCGCACGGGCAGCCCGGCCTGCAGCCCGGCCACCGTGCCGAGGGGCATGCAGCGCAGGCGGTCCTCGCCGGCTGCCACCACCTCGACGGGCACCGCCGCGGGCGCCTCGCCCACGGTCAGCACGTCGCCCACCGCGGCGCGCAGCCCCACGACGTCGACCACCAGCCCCATCACGGAGCTCACGGTGCCCACGGCCTCGGGGCGCGCGGCCCGCAGCGCCTGCGGCCACGCCGCCGTCGCCGTCACGGCGCGCCTCCGCCGGCGAGCGCGACGGCGTCGCCGGCCGGGGCGCCGGGGGCGGCCAGGTCGGCAGGAGCGCCGGCGGGACCGTCGGCGGCAGGATCGGCAGGAGCGTCGGCGGCAGGATCGGCAGGAGCATCGTTGAGCGCCGCCCGCGCCCGCTCGAGCGCGGTGGCGAGCCGGGCGTCGAGGTACCCGTGCGGGTGGCGGGCCACGGCGTCGCCCGGCGCCAGCGCGGGGTCGGCCTCGAGCCGCACGCCGTCGGGCAGCGCCGCGCCCGTGCGGGCCTGCGCGGCGGTCAGCGCCTGCAGGTCGCGCGGGTGCAGGTGCACGGTGACGGCGTCGGGCGTCTGCGGGTGCTCCAGCACGCGCGCCAGCGCGGTGCGCGCCGACCGGTCGTCGTCGGCCAGCTCGACGCCGAGGACGACGGCGGCCAGCTCCAGCGCCGCGGTGTGCAGGGCGTGCTCCGCCTCGGCGAGCACCGCCGCCTCGCGGTCCTGCGCGGCGCGCGCCGCGCGCTCGAGCGCGGCCAGCGCGGCGGCGTGCTCCGCCCGGCGCTGCTCCTCGGCCGCCGCGTGCTCCTGCGCCCGCCGGGCCGCCTCG
>NZ_WUWN01000009.1 GCF_009846865.1 Puerhibacterium puerhi | reverse complement strand
GGGCCGCGTCCCACCGCGCGAGCGCGGCGGCCAGCGCGTCGCGGTCGTCGCCCGGCGCCGCCACCGGCACCGGGGGCGACCCCGGGAGCGGCCCAGGGAGCGGCTCGGCAGGCCGCCGGGCGTGCGGTGCGGCCGGCTGCCGGTCCGGCGGCACGGGAGGGACGTCGGTGGTCACGTCGGCGACGCTAGGCGGCGGTCCGTGCACCCCGTCGGCCGCCCCCGGCCGGCTGTGGAGGACCCGCGGGTCACGCCGCCTGGGGGCAGCCCCGCCGCGACGGCGGGCTGCTCGCCCGACCCGTCAGTGCGCGTGCCCCCCGACGTCGGTGACCACCACGGCGAGGGCCCCCGGCCCGGCGTGCGCGCCGAGCACGGCGCTGACCGGTGTGACGACCGGGGCCACGCCGAGCTCGCCGGCGAGCCGCTGCGCGACGTCGGCGGCCCGGTCCTCGGCGCCGAGGTGGTGCACGGCGACCGCCGGGGCCGCGCAGCCCGCGGCGTGCTCCACCGCGAGGGTGACGAGCCGGTCGAGGGCCGCGGCGCGGGTGCGCACCCGCTGGACCGTCTGGATGCGCCCGTCGCGGATCTCCAGCAGGGGTCGCACCCCGAGCGCGGTGCCGAGCGCCGCGGCACCCGCCGACAGGCGCCCGCCGCGGCGCAGGTGGTCCAGCGAGTCGACGAGGAACAGCGTGCGCCCGGCGCGGGCGACCTGCGCCGCCCGCTCGGCCACGTGCGCGGCGTCGGCGCCGGCGGCCGCGCACGCCGCAGCGGCCTGCGCGGCGAAGCCGAGGCCCATCGCGACGGTGCGCGAGTCGACGACCCGCACGGGGACCATCGCGCGCTGCCCCGCGCGCGCCGCGGCGCCCACCGTGCCGGACAGCGCACCCGACAGGTGCACGGCGACGACCGCCCGGGCACCCGAGCGGACCGCGTCGCGGTAGGCGGCCGCGAGGTCCTCCGGCGGGGGCTGCGAGGTCGTCAGGAGCTCACCGGCCGCGATCCGCTCGGCGACGGCGACGGGGTCCAGGTCGACGCCCTCGCGGTGCTCGCCGTCGGGCGCGACCACCCGCAGCGGCACGACGAGCGGGGTGGCGCCGCCGGGCGCCGCCGGCGGCAGGCAGGCGGTGGAGTCGGTCACCACCCGCACCGGTGGCAGGGACGTGGAGGGGCGGGCGTCGGTCATGGCACGGCCACCCTACCGACGCGCGCTCGCAGAGCGCCGCCGGTGGCCGCGCGCTACGTTGCGAGCATGTCGGACGACGACGCCCGCTCCGCCGGACCTTCCGCCGCCGAGCTCGCCGCGCTGCGCGCGGCGGCGGCGCAGGCCGCCGCGGAGGCCGCCGAGGCGAGGGCCGCAGCGGCGCAGGCGGCCCTCGAGGCGGCCGAGGCGGCCGAGGCCGCGACCCGGGCCGGCGGCACGACCCCGCCCGCGGCGCCGACGTCGGGGCTCGCGGGGTACGCGGCCGAGGTCGCCGCGGCGTACGCCTCCCCCGGCGGCACGCTGCCCCTGGGCGCGCTGCTGGAGGGCGAGCCGGGCGCGGACCCGGTGCCGGACGCGGACGTGCAGGTGGGCTTCGCGCTGCGCATGCTCAACCGCCACGGGCTCGTGGCGGGGGCGACCGGCACCGGCAAGACCAAGACGCTCCAGGGCATGGCGGAGGGCCTCTCGGACGCCGGGGTGCCGGTGTTCCTCGCCGACGTCAAGGGCGACCTGTCGGGCCTCGCGGTCCCGGGAGCCCCGGACGACGCGGTCGCGCGCCGGGCCGCGGGCATCGGCCAGCCGTGGCGACCCACCGCCTACCCGGTGGAGCTCTACTCCCTGGGCGGCCTGGGCACCGGCGTGCCGATCCGCACCACCGTCACCGACTTCGGCCCGCTGCTGCTCGGCAAGGTGCTGGGCCTCAACGCGACGCAGGAGTCGAGCCTGGGGCTCGTCTTCCACTGGGCGGACTCCCAGGGCCTGGCGCTGCTCGAGCTCGCGGACCTGCGGTCCACGATCGCCTACCTCGTCTCCGACGACGGGAGGGACCAGCTCCACGGCATCGGCGGCGTCTCCCCCGCCACCGCCGGGGTGATCCTGCGCGAGATCGTCGCGCTGCAGGCGCAGGGCGCCGACGCGTTCTTCGGCGAGCCGGCCTTCGCGACGGCGGACCTGCTGCGCACCACCGCCGAGGGCCGGGGCGTGATCTCGTGCCTCGAGCTGCCCGCCGTCGCCGACCGCCCGGCGCTGTTCTCGACGTTCCTGATGTGGTTGCTGGCCGACCTGTACCAGGAGCTGCCCGAGGTCGGCGACCCCGAGCGGCCGCGGCTGGTGTTCTTCCTCGACGAGGCGCACCTGCTGTTCACCGGCGCCTCGAAGGAGTTCCTCCAGCAGGTCGTCCAGACGGTGCGCCTCATCCGCTCCAAGGGGGTGGGCGTCTTCTTCGTCACCCAGTCGCCCAAGGACGTGCCGGCCGACGTCCTGGCCCAGCTCGGCAACCGCGTCCAGCACGCGCTGCGGGCCTTCACGCCCGACGACGCGACGGCGCTGCGCCGCGCGGTGCGCACGTTCCCGCGCTCCCCGTACGACCTCGAGCGGCTGCTGCAGTCGCTCGGCACCGGCGACGCGGTGGTCACGGTGCTCACCGAGCAGGGCGCCCCGGCCCCGGTGGCGTGGACGCGCGTGCGGGCCCCGCAGTCGGCCATGGCGCCGGCACCGCCCGACGTCGCCGAGCGGATCGTGGCCGCCTCGCCGGGGCAGCGGACCTACGGCACCGCGGTCGACCGCGAGTCGGCGGCGGAGCTGCTGCAGGTGCGCGCCCAGGAGCAGGCCGCGGCGCGCGCCGCGGCCGAGGCGCAGGCCGAGCGCGCGGCGCAGGCGGAGAAGGAACGGGCCGAGCTCGCGGAGCGCCGCGAGCGGCTCGAGCGCGAGGCGGCCCGCGGGCGCTCGGGCGGGGCGCGCACGTCGTCGCGCCGCTCCGCCGGCCCGCTGGACTCGTTGCTGCGCACGGCGGGCAGCACCCTGGCCCGGGAGATCACGCGCTCCGTCTTCGGCACGCGCCGCCGCCGCTGAGCCGGCCCACGCCGGCGGCGGCGCGCCCCGCGCGGGTGCGCCGCCGCCGGGCGTGCGGCCTCAGCCCTCGTGCGCGTGCTCGTCGCCAGCGTGGTCGTGCTCGTGGTCGTGCTCGGCGTGCGCGTGCTCGGAGTGCGCGTGCTCCGTGGCCCCTTCGCCGGTGACGCCGCTGATCTCGTTCGGTGTCACGTCGAGCTGCGCGCTCTTCCACACCTTCCCGGACTCCACGTCGACGGCGTGGACCGACTGCGTCGCCGGGTCGGTCACGTAGACCGAGCCGTCGAGCGCGAGGACCGCCGGGCGCGGCTCCTGCCACTCGACCGGCTCCTCCCAGGCGTCGATCACCGGGACGGACCTCACGAGCGTGCCGGCCTCCGGGTCGATGACGTGCAGCTGCCCGTCGGTGCCGAGCACGAGCGCCTCGCCGTCGTCGCCGCGGGCCAGGGAGCGGAACGTGTAGCTCGCGGGCAGGTCGACCAGCGTGAGGGACGCGTCGCGGGTGTCGACGAGGGAGACGCGCGTCGGGCGCTCGAGCTCCGCGTCCGGGTCGGTCTTGTAGTCGCCGAGCACGACGGGCGACGCGTCGCTGCCGGCCTGATTGCCGATCCGGCCGTAGGCGTCGGGCGCCTGCACCTTGGTGATCGTGCCGTGGGCGTAGACGAGCGCACCGTCCTCGCAGCCGATGACCACGGCCTCGTCGGCGGCGACGGCCTCCCCGTGCACGCCCGGGCACTGGTCGTTCGCCGCGAGCTCGGCGCCGTCGGCGTCCAGCACGCGGATGCCCGTGCGGGTCTCCGCGGTGCCCTCGGAGACCACCATGGTGTCGTCCGACAGCGGCACGGCGACGCCGTGGTGCGCGGCGGGGAGCGCGAGCCGGTCGACGACGGCGTCGCCCGGCTCGGCGACGTGGGCCGGGTCGAGCACGGTGACCTCGCCGGTGCCGTCGGCGAACAGCGCGGTGCGCCCGGCGTGGTGCACCGCGTGGCCCGGCTCCTCGGCCGGGTACATGACGTCCAGCAGCTCGGGCGCCGACGTCCAGTAGTGCGCGTGGTCGCCGTGCGCCTGCGCCCACGTGCCGGCGTCCAGGACGCGGAAGCCGCCGGTGGTGGAGACCAGCAGGTGCCGCCCGTCGCCGGCCGGGTTGAGCCGGGTGAAGCCGCCGATCTCCAGGTCGCCCACCTCCTCCAGCGTCATCGCGTCGAGCACGCGGACGCCGCCGTCGTAGGTCACGGCGATGCGTGGGGTGGGGGCCTGCTCCTCGGTGGCGGCAGGGGTCTCCTCAGGGGCGGGCGTGGACGCGGCGGCGTCGGAGCCGGCGTCGCTCGGGGCGCAGGCCGCGAGGGCCAGCGGCAGCATCAGGGCGAGCGCCGACAGGCGGCGGGTGGTCGTGCGGTGCATGCGGGGTCCTTCTGCGTCGTCGGATCACATGAGAACGGTTCTCACGCGATGCGCCCAGCGAAGCAGAAGTGAGAACGATTATCAACTGCATCTTGCCGGTTCGTGACCTGGCGCGACGTGTGACGGGACGACGAAGGGCGCGGCACCCGCAGGTGCCGCGCCCTCGCGCGTCGTGCTGTCGGCTCTCGGTGCCCGGACCGGCGGGCCCGGGCAGCGGGGTCAGCGCTTGCCGCGGTCGCCGTAGCGCTGGCGGAACTTCTCCACGCGACCGGCGGTGTCGACCACACGCGCGCTGCCCGTCCAGAACGGGTGGCTCGCGCTGGAGATCTCCACGTCCACGACCGGGTAGGTGTTGCCGTCCTCCCACTCGATCGTCTTGGCGGGCCGGCCCGGGCCCGCGGCCGTGTCCCCGGCCAGGGTCGAGCGGGTCAGGAAGGCGAACCCGGCGCTCGCGTCGCGGAACACGACGGGGCCGTAGGTGGGGTGGATGTCCTTCTTCATCTCGGGCGCTCCTCGCGGAAGTCGACGTGCTGCCTGGCGACCGGGTCGTACCTGCGGACGACCATGCGGTCCGGGTAGTTGCGGCGGTTCTTGTCTCCTAAGCGCCCGCGACGTGCAAGTATTCCCGGCCGTCTCCTCCAGGGAACGACGGCGGCGCGCCACCCGCCAGAGGTGACGCGCCTCCCTCTCGTGCACCTGTCACGGCGACGGCGGCGGCGTCGGCTCCCCGGCGTACCGCTGCAGGAAGCCGCCCACGGCGACGGCCAGGCGCTCGATCTCCTGCGGGTCGACGCTCTCGTTGGGGGCATGGATCAGGGCCAGCGGCTCCTCCACGCCCATCAGCAGCAGCTCGGCGTCCGGGTAGGTCTCGGCGAGGACGGTGCACAGCGGGATGGATCCGCCCTGGCCGAGCAGCACCATGTCGCGCCCGAACGCCTCCCGCATCGCCGCGGCCATCGCCGCGTACGCCGGTCCCTCCGTGCCGGCCCGGAAGGGCGCCCCCTTCGACTCGAGCCGCACGCCCACCTGGACCCCCCACGGCGCGACCTCGGCCAGGTGCCCGGTCAGGGCCGTCTGCGCCTGGTCCGGTGCGATGCCCGGTGGGATGCGGAGGTTCAGCCGGGCGCTCGCCCGGGGCACGATGGAGGCGGACGACCCCACGACGGGCGGGCAGTCGATGCCGAGGACCGTGAGGGCCGGCCGGGCCCACAGCATGTCCGAGACCGTGCCCGAGCCGAGGAGCGACTCGGCGGGCGCCACGCCGGCGTCGCGGCGAAACGCGTCGGGGTCGTACGGCGCCCCTGGCCAGGTCTGGGTGTGGTCCAGGCCGAGCACCGTGGTGTCGCCGCCCTCGTCCCGGAGCGTGGCCAGCATGGCCACGAGCGCGGCGAGCGCGTCCGGGGCCGGACCGCCGAACATGCCGGAGTGCAGCTCCGACGGCAGCGCCTCGACGTCGACGACGACGTTGACCATGCCCCGCAGGCTGACGGTGACCGCGGGGACGCCGACGGCCGCGTCGCCGGTGTCGCAGACGAGGACCGCGTCTGCCTGCAGCAGGTCGGCGTGACCGGGCACGAAGTCCTCCAGCCCGCCGGTGCCCTGCTCCTCCGAGCCCTCCACGACCAGCCGGAGGTTCACCGGGACGTCGTCCTCGAGCGCGCGCAGGGCGGTCAGGAGCATGACGATGTTGCCCTTGCAGTCGGCCGCGCCGCGCCCGAACCACCGCCCGTCCGCCTCCGTGAGCTCGAACGGGGGCGTGCGCCAGGCCCCGTCGTCGAGCGGCGGCTGGACGTCGTAGTGCGCGTAGAGGAGCACGGTCGGAGCTCCGGGACCGCCGCCGGGACGAGACCCGACGACCGCCTGGCTGCCGTCGGGCGTGTCGTGCAGCGCGACGTCGGCGAAGCCCAGCTCGCGGAACGCCTCGCAGACCCAGCGCGCGGCGCGCGCGCACTCCTCGGGCGGGAACTGGCGCGCGTCCGCGACCGACCGGATGGCCACCAGCTCGGCCAGGTCCGTGCGGGTCCGGGACATCTGGGCCCGCACCCGGGCCTCGAGGTCAGCGGTGGGTCCGGCGGTCGAACCGGTGGCGCGGTCGGCGGTCGTCATCCGTTCACCACGTCCTGCAGCTCCAGGCTCGCGACGGTGTCCTCGAACTCCTGCAGCTCGTCCGGGCAGTAGATCTGGACGATGAGGAGCTGTCCCTGGACCACGCGGCTGTCGGCGACCACCGGGCGGGTCCCGGGGCCGGAGGCCCCGTTCGTCAGCTGCGCGAGAAGGGTGGCCTTGCGCAGGGCGTTGCCCGGGTCCTGGCACGCCGCCCCGCCGTCGTCGCCGAGGACCCGCACGATCTGCTCCTGCGACGGCGCCTGGGCGCCGGCGTCCTCGAGGGCGGCGATGAGCTGGTCGGCCTTCTCCTGCGCCTCGGTGGTCGTGCGGGCCGCCCGGAACATCAGCAGCGCCACCACGGCGAGCAGGACGAGCAGGCCCAGCGCGGCCCAGTAGACGACGCGGCGCCACGGGTCCGGCCGCTCCGCGGCCGTGCTGCCGGCGACGGCTTGGCCGCCGGGCTGCCTCGCGGTCTGGTCGGTCATGACGACGCCTCCCGCCCGGCCGGCTCGGGCTGCTTCCACGACGGCTTGCGGAACCGGTAGAACAAGAACGGCACGAGGAGCCCCAGCCCGAGCGCGCCGCCGCCGACGATCAGCAGGTAGACCAGCGGGTTGCTGCCGCCGAACTGCGACGGCGGGATGAAGCCCACCAGCAGCGCGGCGAGGGACGCCACGAACCCGACCACGCAGATCGTGACGAGCATGGGCGCCCGGTACCCGCGCGGGTGGTCCGGGTCCCTGCGCCGCAGCCGGGCGGCGGCGGCGAACATCAGCAGGTACATGATCAGGTACACCTGCGTGGTGATGACCGAGAAGATCCAGTAGGCGCTGGAGACGTTCGGGATCAGCGCGTAGCCCAGGGCGATGACCGTGGTGATGATGCCCTGGGTGACGAGGATGTTCTGCTGCACGCCGTGCTTGTTGAGCCGCTGCAGGAAGGGCGGGAGGTAGCCCTCCTGCCGGGAGATGAGCAGCAGCCCCTTGGACGGCCCTGCCAGCCACGTGAGCATGCCGCCGAGGGAGGCCGCCACGAGCATGATGCCGAAGATCGGCGTCAGCCACTGCGTGCCGAACTGGGCGAACACCGCGTCGAACGCCTGCATCACGCCGGCGGTCAAGGAGAGCTGCTCGGCGGGGACGACCCAGCTGATGGCCAGCGCGGGCAGGATGAAGATCAGCAGCACCAGCCCCATGGCCAGGAACATCGCCTTGGGGAACTCCCTGCCGGGGTTCCGCAGCGATCCCACGTGGACGGCGTTCATCTCCATGCCCGAGTAGGACAGGAAGTTGTTCACGATCAGCACCAGGCTGGCCAGGCCGGCCCACTGCGGCAGGAGGTGGGAGGCGTCCATCGGCGCCGCCGACGGGTTCCCCTGGCCCAGGAAGACGGCGCCGAGCGTCACGAGCACGGTGCCGGGGATCAGCGTGCCGATGATCAGGCCTGCGCTCGCGAGCCCCGCGACGCCGGACGTGCCGCGCGAGGAGACCCAGACGCCGGTCCAGTACACGACCACGATCACCAGCGCCGTCCAGACGCCGCTGGACGCGAGCGCCGGGTTGATCACGTATGCCAGCGTGCTCGCGACGAACCCGAGCAGGCTCGGGTAGTAGAAGATCGTCATCGCGAACTGGCACCAGATCGCGAGGAAGCCCATGGGGTTCGAGATGCCCAGGGACACCCACTTGTAGACCCCGCCGTCCCAGCCCGAGGCCAGCTCCGCCGACACGAGGGAGGTGGGCAGCAGGAACACGATCGCCGGGACGATGTACAGGAACACGCACGCCAGCCCGTAGACCGCCATCGTCGGAGCCGCGCGCAGGCTGGCCACCGAGCTGGTGGTCATGAGCGCCAGGGCGACCCACGAGATCCAGACGGTCGCGGTCGCCTTGGTCCGCGCCGACGCGGGCGACGCCTGGGAAGCCGGCGCGGACGCCGGCCGGGGAACCGGCCGGTCCGCCGGCAGGTCCATCGCGCTCATCGCGCCCCACCCCCGAGGGCGGAGCAACCGTACACCATCGTCATGTCCGGACTCCTCATCGTCGAGCCAGCCGCGAACCACCGTCCCGACCGATGCTGCGTCCACGGTGGCGGGCGCCGCCTCACCTCCGGCGGGTAGTCGCGGGTGGGCCCCTCACCCGACCGCTCGCAGCTCCCGATCCGTGGTGTTCAGCCGCCGGCCGCCGTCCTCGGTCACGGTGACGATGTCCTCGATCCGCACGCCGAGACGCCCCGGGAGGTAGACGCCAGGCTCGACCGAGAAGCACATGCCGGGCACCATCTGCCGCTCCTCGCCCTCGATCATGTACGGCGGCTCGTGGGTCGTCAGCCCGATGCCGTGCCCCGTGCGGTGGATGAACCGCTCGCCGTACCCGGCGTCGGCGATCAGCCGCCGCGCCGCCCGGTCGACCTCCTGGCACGCCGCACCCGGGCGGACGGCCGCCACCCCGGCCTCCTGCGCCGCCCGGACGACGTCGTGCACCTGCCGGACCTCGGCCGACGGCTCGCCGACGCACACCGTGCGGCTGGTGTCGGAGCCGTAGCCGAACATCAGGCCGCCGAAGTCGAGCACCACGCAGTCGCCTGCCTCGATGACCCGGTCGCCCGCCTCGTGGTGCGGGTTGGCGCCGTTCGGGCCCGAGCCGACGACGGTGAAGTCCACCTGCTCGTGCCCGAAGCGGCGCAGGAGGTCGGCCAGGTCCGCGGCGACCTCGGTCTCCTTGCGCCCCTCGAAGCGCACGGTGACGATCTCCTCGTAGGCCGCGTCGGCCGCCCGCGCCGCGGCGGTCAGCCGGGCCAGCTCGTTCGCGTCCTTCACCGCCCGCAGCATCGGCAGCCGCTCGGTGGTCGGGTGGAACCGCGCCCCGGGCACCGCGGCCTGCAGGCCGAGCAGGTGCATCGCCCAGGCGCTGTCGGACACGGCGTAGCGGCCTCCGGGGCGCAGCAGCGCGCTCGCGGCGGCGTAGGGGTCGGCGCCGTCGGCCCAGTCGACGAGGGCGGCCGCCGCTGCCCCTTCTGCCGCCTCGGCGTCGGGGCGCTCGAGGACGGGTACCAGTAGCGTGGGGTCCCGGTCGGCGGCCAGCACGAGCGCGGTGAGGCGCTCGGTGATCGCCGTCGGCCGGTACCCGGTGAGCCACACGAGGTCGGGCCCGGGCGTCACGACCAGCCCGTCGAGCCCGGCGGCCGCGGCATCGTCGAGGGCCCGGCGCATCCGGGTGGCATAGTCCTCGCGCGTGAACGGTGCGGGGAAACCTGAGGTCTGGGACATCGTCGTCTCCTCGTGGCTCGGGCTGCCGGATCGGGCCGCCGCCCCGGGACGTGGCTGAGGTCAGGCCGCCCCGCGCGCGGGGCTCGCCGGCCGCGGCCGGTGCCCCGACCTCGACGTCGGGATCGTGTGCAGGTGGGCCGCCGCGGCGGCGGCGGAGTCCTCGAGGGTCGCGCGCCCCGCCGCCCGTTGGCGCCGGACGGCGACGACGGCGAGCAGGAGGCCCAGCAGGCAGGCCACCGCCATGACCCAGGACGCGGCGCCCAGGCCGGTGGCGAGCGCGTCCGCCGTCGACTCGCCGGCCGCCTCGCGGCCCGCGGTGACCGACGCGTAGATCGTCGCGGCGAGCGCCGTGGCGACCGCGGCGCCCACGTACCGGGCCATGTTGGAGACCCCGGACGCCTCCCCCACCTGCCGCTCGGCCACCGAGGCGGTCGCGGCGGCGGACGCGGGCCCGTTCGTCAGCCCCATGCCGACGGCGATCGCCACCAGCGGCAGCAGGAACGCCGCGTACCGCCAGGGGCCCTGGGCGAATCCGACGATCACGAACCCGGCGGCGGTGAGGGCGAACCCGGCGGCGATGGTCTGCCGCGCGCCGATGCGCCCGGCGATCTGCGGCACGACCGGTGCGATCACCACCAGGCCGACGGTGGCCGGGACGGTGGCGAGCCCCGCCTGCAGCGGGCTGAGGCCGAGCGTGGCGGGGTCCTGGAAGTACAGGCTCAGCAGGTACATCAGGGCGTTGATCGTGCCGGCCCCAATGAGGATGGCGAGCGTGGACCCCACGAGCACGCGGTTGCGCAGCAGGCCCAGGTCGAGCAGCGGGACGCGCACCCGCCGCTCGACGGCCACGAACGCGAACCCCGCGGCCACGGTGATCGCGAGGCAGGCGAGCGTGCCCGGCGAGACCCAGCCCCACTCACCGCTCTTGCTCACCCCGAGGATGAGCGGCATCAGGGTCAGCGCCACCAGCGCGGAGCCGGCGTAGTCGATCGAGCGGGGCCGGTCGGGGTCGCGCGACTCGGCCACCGTGGCGTAGGCGAGCAGGATGCACACCACCGCGACCACGGCGTCGATCCAGAACAGGCCCTGCCACCCGGTGAGCTCCACCAGCACGCCGCCCACCAGCGGCCCGGCCGCGGCGCCGACCGCCGCCGCGGCACCCCACAGCGAGACGGCGCGCAGCCGCGCCGTGTCGTCGGTGATGGCGACGGTGAGCAGGCTCAGGCCGCACGCGAGGATCGTCGAGCCGGCGGCGCCCTGGACGACGCGTCCGGCGATCACCATCGCCCCCGACTGCGCCACGGCGATCAGCACGCAGGAGGCGACGAACAGCAGCAGCCCGAGCTGGAAGACCCGCTTGCGGCCGAACACGTCGCCCAGCGACCCGGAGGTGATGATCACCGCCGCGCCGACCAGCGAGTAGCCGGTCACCGCCCACTGCAGGGTCTCGACCGACGTACCGGTGTCCGCGCTGATCGCCGGGAGCAGGATGCTCACGGCGGAGGTGTTGGCGTTGACCACCAGCGTCGACAGGCAGGTCGCGGCCAGCACCCCCCGCGCCGTCGTGCTCGCGCCGGCGTGCGTGCTCGTGCCGACCATGCGGCCACCTCCCCGCGGGCGAACAGGCCTCGGCCTGCCACCGTAGGGACCGCCGGACCCCGAGGGCTCACCCGGGCGGGGTGAAGCCGGGCGGTCAGGCGCTGATGGTCACCGGGTGCGCGTGCCAGATGCGGTCCAGGTAGTCGCGCATCGAGCGGTCGGAGGAGAAGTAGCCGCTGCGGGCGACGTTGAGCACTGCGGACCGGCTCCACGCGTCCGCGTCCGCGTACGCCGCCTCCACCCGCTCCTGGGCGTCGAGGTAGGACTGGAAGTCCGCCAGCACCATGAAGCGGTCCTCGTGCAGCAGGTTCGAGACGATCGGCTCGAACACGCTGCGGTCCCCGCCGGAGAACTCCCCCGCGGCGACGAGGTCCAGGGTGCGGCGCAGGGTCGCGTTCTGCTCGTAGTACGCCGCCGGCCGGTAGCCGGCCTCCTGGATCGCGCTGGCCTCCGGCTCGGTGAGGCCGAACAGGAAGAAGTTCTCGTCGCCGACGAGCTGGCGGATCTCCACGTTGGCGCCGTCGTCGGTGCCGATCGTCAGCGCGCCGTTGAGGGCGAACTTCATGTTGCCCGTGCCCGACGCCTCCTTGCCGGCGAGCGAGATCTGCTCGGACAGGTCGGCGGCGGGGATCAGGGTCTCGGCGACAGTGATGTTGTAGTTCGCCGGGAAGGCGACCCGCAGCACCTGCGAGACCACCGGGTCGGTGTTGACGCGCGCCGCCACGTGGTTGATCAGCGCGATGATCTCCTTGGCCATCCGGTAGCCGGGCGCCGCCTTGGCGCCGAACACGACGGTGCGCGGGGTGACGCCGGCCGGGTCCAGCTCGCCGGAGCGGATGCGCTCGTAGAGCGTGACCACGTGCAGCAGCTTGAGCACCTGCCGCTTGTACTCGTGCAGGCGCTTGACCATGACGTCGAGCATCGTGCCCGGGTCGATGTCGATCCCGTCCCGCTCGGCGAGGAAGCCCACCAGGCGCGCCTTGTTGGCCGCCTTGACCTCGCGGAAGCGGCGGCGGAACTCGGCGTCGTCGGCCAGCGGCTCCAGCTCGCGCAGGCGGTCCAGGTCGGTGACCCAGCCGTCGCCGATGGCCTCGGTGATCAGCCCCGACAGGCCGGGGTTGGCCAGCCGCACGAACCGGCGCGGCGTGATGCCGTTGGTGACGTTGGTGAACTTGTCCGGGAAGAAGCTCGCGAAGTCCTGCAGCACCTTGTCCCGCAGCAGCTGCGAGTGCAGCTCGGCGACGCCGTTGACCTTGGACGACGCGACGGTGGCGAGGAAGGCCATGCGCACCGCACGCTCGGGGTGCTCGGCCACGATCGACATGCGCCGCACCAGCATCTCGTCGCCGCCCGAGCGCTCGCGGACCTGGGCCAGGAACTCGTCGTTGATGCGGTAGATGATCTCCAGGTGGCGCGGCAGCAGGCGGCCGAGCAGCTCGACCGGCCACACCTCGAGCGCCTCGGGCAGCAGGGTGTGGCAGGTGTAGGCGAAGCACCGCTGCGTCACCTCCCACGCCTCGTCCCAGCCGAAGCCCTTCTCGTCCACGAGCAGGCGCATGAGCTCGGGGATCGCGATGACGGGGTGGGTGTCGTTGAGCTGGAAGACGACGCGCTCGGGCAGGCGGTGCAGGTCGAAGTCCTGGCCGAGGACGTTGTCGACGAAGTCGCGCAGGGAGCAGGCCACGAAGAAGTACTGCTGCTGCAGGCGCAGCTCCTTGCCCTGCGGCGTCGAGTCCTCCGGGTACAGCACCTTGGAGATGTTCTCGGCGTACGTCTGGGCGCGCACCGCCTCGGTGTAGTCGCCGTAGTTGAAGATCCGCAGGTCGAACGCGTGCGTGGCGCGGGCGCTCCACAGCCGCAGCGTGTTGACCCGGCCGTTCTGGTAGCCGGGGACCATGTAGTTGTAGGGCACGCCGAGCACCTGCCAGCCCGGCACCCACCGCGACCGCTCGGTGCCGCCGTCGTCGGTGTACTTCTCGGTGTGGCCGCCGAAGCCGACGGTGACCTCCTGCTCGGGCGCCGCGAACTCCCACGGCGAGCCGTTGTCCAGCCAGTTGTCCGGCTCCTCGACCTGGCGGCCGTCCACGAACGTCTGGCGGAAGATGCCGTACTCGTAGCGGATCCCGTACCCGATGGCCGGCACGTCCATGGTGGCGAGCGAGTCCATGAAGCACGCGGCCAGGCGGCCCAGCCCGCCGTTGCCCAGGCCGGGCTCCACCTCGGCGGCGCGCAGGTCCTCCAGGGAGATCCCCAGGCGCTCGAGGCCCTGCGCGGCGATGTCCTGCAGGTCGGTGGCGATCAGCGCGTTGTCGAGCTGGCGCCCCAGGAGGTACTCCGCCGACAGGTAGGCGACCGCCCGCGCGTCGTCGCTGCGCAGGAAGCTGTCCACCGTGCGGGTCCAGCGCGCCATGAGGTAGTCCCGCACCGTGCGGGCCAGGGCGAGGTACTGGTCGTGGGTCGAGGCACGCTCGAGCGTGGTGCCCTGCGAGTACGTCAGCTCGCGCAGGTACTGCCGGACGAAGCCGTCGACGGAGTGCTCGGGCGTGGCGATGAGCGGGGTCGTCTCGGTCACGTCTCGACACTACAAGGACACGACGGGCCTCGTCAGACGGGTGTCGCGGCACCGAGCAGCAGCATGCCCGGAGGGAACTGGCCGTCGGCCACCTGCTGCACCCGGCGGACCGCCTCGTCGGCGTCGGCCGCCTCGACCCGCAGCTCGAACGTGGCGGGGCCCGGGTCCGGGCGCGCCGCGTCGTCCTGCGCGTCGTCGTCCGGCACGCCGACGAGCTCGGCGGTGAGGCCGGCCGTGCGCAGGGCGTCCTGGAACGACCCGGAGTCGCGGGTCGCGGTGTCGAGGTTCGGGAAGGTCACGGGGACGATGAACGTGTCCATGCCTCCATGCTGCGCACGGCCCCGCGCCTGGCAACCGGGCGTCCCGGTGCGGTCAGGCGACGTCGTCCGCCAGGCCGACCACCGCCACGGCCCGCGACCGGCCCTGCTCGTCCTTGACCACCACGTACTCGGCGTCGACGTGCGGCTCCAGGGCGCTGACCTTGTCGAGCGGCGCGCCGATCACGAGCTGGAAGCCCAGCCCGCGCCAGGCGCGCACGGCCCGGCCCGAGAACTGGGCGTCGGCCTTGATGAGCGCCTCGTCGAGGAACACCGGGGCGTAGCGCGGGCGCCGGGCGCCGGCGTCGCCGAGCTGGTAGCGCAGCGCCGCGCCGACGATGAACGCCACGAGCTCCTGCGACTCGCCGCCGGACTTCTCGCCGATGTGGTCGTAGAGGGCCACGTGGTTGCCGGCGAGGTCGACCTTCTCGGCGCTGATGCGCACGTGCCGGCGCACGTCGACCAGGTCGGTGAAGTCCGGGCTGGTGCGGCGGATGCGGTCGATGACCCGCTCCATGCGGGCGAACCGCGCCTCGCGCTCGGCGTCCGTGGCGTCCGGGCCCAGCGAGCCGCGCACGTCGCGCAGGTCGCGCCGGAACCGGGCGATGACGGCGGACTGCACCGGGCGCGGGTCGATCCGCAGGCGGTGGTCGTCGTCCGCGAACGGCAGGTGGCCGAGGATCTCGTTGACCGGGTCGATGCGCTCGGAGATCTCCCGCAGGGCCCGGCTGATCGCGGCGTCCAGCGCGGTGAGGTCGTCGCCGGACATGCGTGCGAGGTTGCGCGACCACTGCGCCTCGAGCTCGTGCAGCCGCTCGGTCTCCAGCGCGGTGAGCACCCGCTCGAAGTCGGGGTAGGACGCGTCGGGGTCCGTGCCGAGGTTCGGGTCGGGCCACTGGCGGGTGAACGTCTCGAACACCGTGCGCAGCGCGTCGAGGCCCGCCGTGACGGCGGCCGTGGCCTGCTCGCGGTCGAAGACGAGCCGCTGGCCCACCGCGTGCAGCGCGGCGTCGAACGCCGGGAGCGTGAGGTCGCCGGCGGCGTCGCCGCCCGCGCCACGCTCGCCCGCGCCGTGCTCACCCGCGGCGTCGCCGCCCGCCGCGCGGGCGAGCAGGTCGTCGAGGTAGGCCCGGTGCGCGGCGGCCAGCGCGGTGCCGCGCGCCTCGGCGGCGTCGAGCGCCGCCTGCGCGACGTCGACCGCCTCGGTGACCTCCTCCCACCGCGCGTCGAGCGCCGCCTGCGCGTCGCGCGCCCGCACGACCTGGGAGTGCAGCTCGTCGACCGCCCGCGCCTGGACCGCGACGCGGTCGCGCAGCTCGCGCACGTCGGTGTCGCCGTCCTGCAGGTCGGCCAGCACTGCCTCCCACCGCTCCAGCTCGGCCTGGGCCGCTGCCACGTCGACGTGCTCCCAGACCAGCTCGACGACGCGCTCGTGCGCCGCCGTCTGCTCGGCCAGGGCGGCGTCCCGCAGCTCGGCGCCGGCGCGCACCTCCGCCGCCCGGCGCTCCGCCTCGCGGGCGGACTCCAGGCGGGCGTCGAGGTCGGCCAGGCGGCGGGAGTTGGTGAAGCCGAGCACGTTCTCGCGGCCGTGGCCGCCGTGCGCGCCGCGGGCGCCGTCCGAGGTCTGCCCGGTGCGGGTCAGCGCCTTGGCGTGCCGGCCCAGCTCGGCGGGGTCGTCGACGCAGACGTAGTCGTAGGCGGTGGCCAGCCGGCCGGCGAGCCAGCCCGCGAACGGCCCGGGCTTGACGTCGAGCCGGCCCGGCAGCGTGCGCTCGTCGCGCGCGACGTCCTCGGCCAGGTCCACCGGGACGCCCTCGTACCGCAGCCGCACGGCCGACGGCACCTGGTCGATCGCCGCGCGGAAGCCCGCGAGCCGCCGCTCGTCGACGACCAGCCTGAGCGCGAACCCGCCGAGCGCCAGGTTGGCGGCCTCGCGCCAGTGCTCGTGCTCCGGGCGCAGCTCGAGCAGCTCCGCCACGAACGGCAGGTCGTCGACCTCGAGCCCCGCCGCCTGGGCGAGGGCGACGCGGGCGCGGTGGTGACCGTCGGGCACGTTGCCGCGGCGCCGGGCGAAGGACTCGCGCTCGCGCTCCAGCCGCTCGACCTCCTGGCGGGCCTGGCGGGCGGCGTCGCTGGCGGCGTACAGCGCGTCGAGCGAGCGGCGGCGCGCGCCGGCGACGTCGTCGAGCGCCGCGCGGGAGGCGGCGACCTGCCGGTCGAAGTCGGCGCGCGAGCCCACCGTGGCGCCGAGCCGCTCCAGCGCGCCGTCGAGCACGGCGCGGGCGCGGCGCACGTCGGCCACGCGGGCGCGGGCGGCGGCGATCTCGCGCTCCGCCGTGGCGGCGCGCTCGCCGCCGGCGGCCCACAGGGCCTGGCGCAGCCCGTCGAGCGCGGCGGCCTGCCCCTCGTGCGCGGCCTGGCGCGACGCGACGTCGGCCTTGGCGTCGCGCGCCCGGCGGCGCACGTCCGCCTCGGCCGCGCGCAGCAGGCCGAGGCGACGCTCGTGCCGCCACAGGCTCGCCGGCGACGCGGCGTCGTCGAACGTGCCGACCTCGCCGATGACGGCGAGCCGCTCGCGCGCGGCGTCGACGGCGGCGCGGTGCCGGCGGATCGGCGCCAGCACGCGGACCTGGTCCTTGGCCACGAGCATGCGGGTGCGCGTGCCGGCCAGGTCGTCGAAGTGCGCGACGGCCGCGTCGGCGACGGCGAGCGTCTCGGGCTCCTCGAGGACCATCGACTTGTACAGCGCGTCGACGGTGGTGATCTGCTGGCCGGCCTGGATGCGCCCGAGCAGCGCGACGGCCTTCGCCCCGCCGCCGGCCGCGCCGATGCCGAGGGTGGCGTGCAGGCGCGCGGTGAAGTCGCGGTCGGTGTCGTGCAGCGTCAGGCCGAGCTCGGCCAGCGCGCCGCGGGCGAGCCGGCGCGCCGCGACGGGCTCGAGGTCGCGGGCGTCGAACGCGCCGTCCACGGAGGCGCGCACGGCCACGAGGTCCTCGGTGCGCGTGGCGTCGGCGGGCACGTACCAGGCGCGCAGCGCGGTGAACAGGCTGCCGGCCTGGTCGGCCCAGGTCATCGCGATGGCCGACCACGTGTCGGTGCCGTCGCCGCGCAGCACCGTCTCGCGGGTGCCCTCGGCGGTGCGCGACTCGTCGATCTTGCCGCGCGAGTAGGAGATGACGTTGCGCTGGTCCTTGCCGCGCGGGCGCCCGACGACGCCGCCGTTGGAGGCGCCGTTGAACGGCGTCGTGTGCGGCATGAGCAGGGCGATGTAGGCGTCCAGCAGCGTGGACTTGCCCGACCCGGAGGCGCCGGACAGCAGCGTGGCCGTCGCGGCGAACCGCACCTGGTGCCAGCCGGAGTAGCCGCCCCAGTTGACCAGCTGCAGGTCGCGGGCCACCCACTGCTGGCCCGTGGAGGCGGCGGGGATCAGCCCGAAGAGGCTGTCGGCCATGAGCGTCACAGGTCGCCCTCCTCGTCGGTCACGATGTCGGTGTCGGCGTCGGCGTCGACGTCGGCGTCGGCGTCGGTGTCGACGTCGATGTCGGCGTCGACGTCGGTGTCGGTGTCGGCGTCGGCGTCGGCGTCGGGGTCGGGGTCGGCCTCCTCGCCGGCCGGGCGAGCGGCGTCCTCGCGCAGCCACCGCGCCAGCTCGGCCAGGCGCTCCACCGACAGGATCACCTCGACGACCGGCAGGACCCGGTAGCGGCCCGGGGTCTCCTCGGCGAGCACCCGCTCGCGCACCAGGCGCGCCACGGCGCCCTGGATCTCCCGCTGCCGCGCGGCGACGTTCGTCTCCCCCGGCGGCAGGAAGCTCAGCACGGTCTGCTCGAGCTCCTCGGCGTCGACGCGCACCTGCTGCTCGCCGGCGCCGCGCTCGCGCTGGAACACCGCCCGCAGGTGCACCAGCAGCACGGTCTCCAGCCGCGTGTACGGCTCGTCGCGCAGCAGCACCGGCACGTCGACCTCGGCCTCGCGGACCTGGCGCTTGTACGCCAGCCCGCGGTCGTGGTCGACCACCAGGTGCACGAACAGGTCGTGCAGCCGCGACTCGACGGTCGCCTGGTGCACCAGCAGGGTGCGCCACAGCCGCGGCTGGTCGGCCGCCGACAGGTAGCGCTGCCGCAGCAGCCGGGCCAGCACCTGGCGCACGGGCGCCTCCAGCGTGCCCGTGTCGCCCGGGAACAGGGCCGGCAGGTCCTCCTCCGCGGGCAGCGGCGCGATGAACGCCTCGTCGCCCGGCTCGGTCTCCTCCGGCCGCGCCTCCTGCGTCTCCACCGTCACGCCCGCTCCCCCGTCCAGTCCTGGTCCTGCCCGTCCCGCGCGCCGTCCTGCCCGCCGCCCTGCCCGCCGCCCTGCGCCCCGCCGTCCTGCGCGCCGCCGGCCCGGACGCCGGCGCGCGCGAACGCGAACCGCCGCCGCGTCCCGTCCGGCCGCACGGCCGTCACCACGGACACGGGCGCCGCGTCCGCCGCGCCGGCTCCCGCCCCGCCGCCGGCGGCCGGCGCGGACCGCGCCGCCAGCTCGAGCAGGCCCACGAGGTCCACCGGCCGGCGCAGGGAGTCCGGCGCGCTCTCGAACGCCTCGGCCACGTCGACGGCCGCGCCGGCGTCCTCGCCGTCCTCGACGGCGCGCCCGGCGGCGAGCCGGCGCAGGTGCGCCTCGAGGTCGGCGTACTGCGGGCCGCCCCAGGCGCGCGCGTCCTCGAGCGACACCTCGAGGTCCTCGTCCCAGCCCGTCGACCCGGTCAGCGGCGCCGGCGGCTCGTCCGGCCGCAGGTCGTGCAGCGTGCGGCGCAGTCGCCCGAGCTCGGCGCGCGGCAGCCGCCGCAGCGCGTCCACGCCCTGGCCGCGCCGCGTGCCCGGCACCCAGTCGGCGAGCGCTGCGACGACGTCGCGCAGCAGGTCGTCGACCTGCCGGTCGCGCAGCGGGTCGTGGTGGCGCACCTGCGTCGTGATGACGTGCGACGCCCGGCGCTGCGCGGTGAGCACGTCGTCGAGACCCTGCTCGATCTGCCGGGTGATGCCCCGCAGCTCCGCCCGCTGCTGGGGGTCCAGCCCGGCGGCGAACGGGTGGCGCAGGACCACGTCCAGCTGCCCGGCCAGCGCGTCCAGGCGCGCGGCGTCACCGAGCAGGCGCACCGCGCCGGCGAACGCCCGGCCCTCCGCCGTCGACTCCAGCAGGTGCTCGGCCTGCTCGAGGTACTCGGCGAGCACCTCGCCCGTCGGCCGGTCGTCCTGGCGCAGGGCCGTGACCACGCGCCGCTGCAGCGCCTTGATGCTCTCCGCCACGCGCGCGAAGTCGGCGGGCAGCTCGCGCACGAGGAACAGGACGTTCTCCGCCTCCTCGAGCAGCTGCTCGGGGTCGGGCGTCTCCACCTGCCCGCCGACCTCGAGCCGCTCGAGCTCCGCGCTCGCGCGGGCGACGTCGGCGCGCAGCCGCGCCTTGCGCGCCTCCACGTCCGGGTCCACGTCCTGCGCCAGCCGCTCGACGGCGTCGAGCAGCGTGCGCACGCGCGAGCGGGTGACGCGCGTGCGCGGCCCCCCGGCGCGGGCGGCGACGTCGAGCGCGTCGACGGCGTGCGCCGTCAGGCGGTACTCCTCGTCGCCGCCCTCGGGCACCTGCCGCACGAGCCAGCTCTCGGCGACCCACTGGCGGCACAGGTCGCGGGCGCTGCCCTCGGGCAGGTCCGCGTGCCCGGCCGCCCGCAGCGCGCGCAGCGCCTCGTCCAGCTCGGTGTGCGCGTCGGCCACCGGCACGGCGGCGCGCTCGGGCGTGAACAGGGCGCCGAGCAGCGCCACGACCAGCGGGGCGTGCCGCTTGTGCAGCAGCGCCAGCATCGGGCCCGCGAACGCGCGGCGGGCGCGCTCGTAGGCCCCCTCGACGGGGGACGTCACGGCCGGGGCGTCAGACGACGACGTTGATGAGCTTGGGCGCGCGCACGATCACCTTGCGGATCTCGCGCCCGTCGATCGCCTTGACCACGTTCGGGTCGGCCAGCGCCGCCGCCTCGAGGTCCGCGTCGCTGATCGACGGCGGCACCTCGACGCGCCCGCGCACCTTGCCCTGGACCTGCACCACGCAGGTGACGGTCTCCTCGACCAGGTACTGCGGGTCGGCCACCGGGAACGGCTCGTGGGCGAGCGACTCGGCGTGCCCGAGCCGCTCCCACAGCTCCTCGGCCACGTGCGGGGCTATCGGGGCGGTCATGAGCACCAGCGGCTCGATCGCCTCGCGCGGCACCTCGTCCAGCGACGTCAGGTGGTTGTTCAGCGTGATCAGCTTGGCGATCGCCGTGTTGGGGCGCATGCCCTCCATCTCGGCGGTCACGTCGGCGATGGTGCGGTGCAGCGCGCGGCGCGTGGCCTCGGACGCCGGCGCGTCGGTCACGGTGACCTCGCCCGTCTCCTCGTCCACGACGTTGCGCCACAGGCGCTGCAGGAACCGCTGCGAGCCGACGACGGCGCGGGTCTCCCACGGGCGCGACAGGTCCAGCGGGCCCATCGACATCTCGTAGACGCGGAAGGTGTCGGCGCCGTACTGGGCGTACATCTCGTCCGGCGTCACGACGTTCTTCAGGGACTTGCCCATCTTCCCGTACTCGCGCTGGACGGGCTCGCCGTGCCAGGTGAAGCCGGTCTGCTCGTCGCCCTCGACCTCGGCCGCGGGCACGTACGCACCGCGGGCGTCGGTGAACGCGTAGGCCTGGATGTAGCCCTGGTTGAAGAGCTTGCCGAACGGCTCCAGCGCGGTCACGTAGCCCAGGTCGTACAGCACCTTGTGCCAGAACCGGGCGTACAGCAGGTGCAGCACCGCGTGCTCCACGCCGCCGACGTACAGGTCGACACCGCCGGCCGGGCCCGAGGTCGGGTTGTGCTTCGGCCCCAGCCAGTACTGCTCCAGCTCGGGGTCGACGACGGCGCCGTCGTTGCTGCCGTCCGTCGGGTCCAGGTAGCGCAGGTAGTACCAGCACGACCCGGCCCAGTTGGGCATGGTGTTGGTGTCGCGGCGGTAGGTCTTCGGCCCGTCGCCCAGGTCGAGCGTGACGTTGACCCAGTCGTCGTTGCGGCCCAGCGGCGCCTCCGGCTCGGAGTCCACGTCGTCCGGGTCGAACGTGCGCGGGGCGTAGTCCGGCACGTCCGGCAGGTCCACCGGCAGCATGCTCGCCGGCAGCGCCACCGGGCGGTCGTCGGAGTCCCACACGACCGGGAACGGCTCGCCCCAGTAGCGCTGGCGGCTGAACAGCCAGTCGCGCAGGCGGTACGTGGTGGTGCCCGCGCCGATGCCGGTCTCCTCCAGCCAGGCGATGGTGGCGGCCTTGGCGCCGGCGACGTCCCGGCCGTTGAGGTCGAGCGGGGCGTCCTGGCCCGCCGCGGGGCTGTTAACCACGACGCCGTCGCCGGTCCAGGCGCCCTCGTGCCCCTCGGGCAGCCCGTCGGCGGGCAGCACGGTGTGGATCACCGGCAGGTCGTAGGCCTCGGCGAACGCGAAGTCGCGGGCGTCGCCGCCGGGCACGGCCATGATGGCGCCGGTGCCGTAGCCCATGAGCACGTAGTCGGCGGTGAACACCGGGATCGAGGTGCCGGTCAGCGGGTTGACCGCCAGGTGGCCGGAGAAGACGCCGGTCTTCTTGCCGGCGTCGGCCTGCCGCTCGACGGCGGTCTTCGCGGCGGCCTCCCGGCGGTAGGCCGCGACGGCCTCGGCCGGGCTCGCGTACCCGCCGGTCCACGCCTCGCGCGTGCCCTCGGGCCAGGCGGCCGGCACCTCGTCGAGCAGCGGGTGCTCCGGGGCCACCACCATGAACGTGGCGCCGAACAGCGTGTCGGGGCGCGTGGTGAAGACCTCGAGGGTCTGCGCCGCGCCGGCCGCCTCGTGGTCGGCGGTGCCCACCACGTCGAAGCGCACCTGCGCGCCGGTGGAGCGGCCGATCCAGTTGCGCTGCATCGACTTGACCTTCTCGGGCCAGTCGATCAGCGCCAGGTCGTCGGTGAGCCGGTCGGCGTACGCGGTGATGCGCATCTTCCACTGGCGCAGCGACTTGGTGAACACCGGGAAGTTGCCGCGCTCGGAGCGGCCGTCGGCGGTGACCTCCTCGTTGGCCAGCACGGTGCCCAGGCCGGGGGCCCAGTTCACCGGGGACTCGTCGACGTAGGCCAGGCGCTGGGCGTCCAGCACGTCGCGCTGCTCGCGCTCGCTCAGCGATCGCCACACGGCGCCGCCGGCATTGTCGCCGTCGTGCCCGGGCACCGGCCGCGTGCCGGCGGCCAGCTCCTCGCGCAGCTCCGCGATGCGGCGCGCGCGGCCCCGACCGCCGTCGGGCCGCACGGCCTCGGCGTCGTACCAGGAGTCGAAGATCTGCAGGAAGATCCACTGCGTCCAGCGCACGTACTCGGGGTCGATCGTGGCGAACGTGCGGCGCGGGTCGTGCGCCAGGCCCATGCGGCGCAGCTGGCGGCGCATCGTGGCGATGTTCTGCTCGGTCGTCACGCGCGGGTGCTGGCCGGTCTGCACGGCGTACTGCTCGGCGGGCAGGCCGAACGCGTCGTAGCCCAGCGCGTGCAGCACGTTGTCGCCGCGCATGCGACGGAAGCGCCCGACGACGTCGGTGGCGATGTAGCCCAGCGGGTGGCCCACGTGCAGCCCGGCCCCCGAGGGGTACGGGAACATGTCCATGATGAAGAACGGGTCACCCTGCGGGCGGTCGCCGCCGGGGCCCGAGAGCTCGCCCGAGGGGTTGGCGGCGTGGAACGTGCCGCGCTCCTCCCAGCGGTCCTGCCAGCGCTGCTCGATCTGCTGCGCGAGGGCCGGGGTGTACCGGAACGGGGGCTCCTTCGGAGCCTCGGTCGCTGCGGGGGCGTCAGGCGTGCTCACCCGGACGATCTTAGTGCCGCCGCGGGGCGCTCCTTCCCCGCATTTCCCGCCCGCCCGCCCGGCGGCGGGGCGGCGGGGCGGCGGGGCGTCAGCCCAGGAAGGACGCGACGAGCTGGCGGCCCATGGTCAGCGCGACCCACAGCACGGCGACCACGTAGCCGAGGCCGAGCACCAGGCCGCGGTTGCCGACGGCGAAGCGGCGCAGGCCGTCCGGCGCGGGCAGCGCGCGGGTCTGCAGGGCGTGCACCACCTGCAGCCACAGCAGCGGCCACATGCACGTCCACACCACCGCGCAGTACAGGCAGATCGAGCGCAGCTCGTGCAGGATCGTGAACATCAGGAAGAAGATCAGCGCCTGGCCCAGGACGGTGCCGCCCAGCAGCGACAGCCGGTACCACCGCGGGGGCCGGTAGCCCGTCAGCCACAGCACGCCGGTGGTGATGACCACGGGGAACGCGACGAGGCCGATGTAGGGGTTGGGGAACCCGAGCAGCCGGCCCTGCCAGGAGTTCATGGCCGGGCCGCAGTCGACCAGCGGGTTGAGCGTGCAGCTCAGCGCGTGCATCGGGTCGACCAGCGTGAGGTACCGCTCGATCGCCAGCTCGCCCGAGGCGAGGAACGCGACCGCGCCGAGGACGACCAGGACGATCGCCAGCGTGCGGTCCCGCAGCGGGCGCACGCCCTCCAGGGCGGCGTCACCGGCGTCCCCGGCCGGGAGGTCGACGTCCGAGGCGGCGGTCGCGGCGCCGGTGGCGGCGCCGACGGGGGTCCGGGTCACGGGGGCAAGGTACCGCACGAACCTGTCACCTCCCGGGGAGCCGCGGGGCGCACGGCCCGCCCGGCCCACCCCGGGCTCGTGCGACCGAGCTACCGCCGCCGGCTGCGGCCGACGGCTAGGGAAGCGGGACGAAACCTCGCGAGTTTCGTCCCACTTCCCTGGCCGTCGGCGCCGGTGGGGCGGCCGGTGGGGCGGCCGGCCCGCGCGTCACCCGTCGGACTCGGGCCGGTGCACGACCTTCTGGCGGCCGAAGGCCAGCAGCAGCGCGAGGCCGAGCGCGGTGAGCGCCGCCCCGGTCCAGGCGGGGGCGAGGTAGCCCCAGCCGGCCGCGATGACCAGGCCGCCGAAGAAGGCACCGGCGGCGTTGCCCGTGTTGAGGGCGGAGTGGCACAGGGCCGCGCCGAGCGACTGGGCGCGCGGCGAGAGGTCCATCAGGCGCGTCTGCAGCGCCAGGCCGAGCACCTGCGAGGTGACGCCGAGCAGGAACAGCGCGGCGATCGCCGGCGCCGGGGCGCCGCCGACGAGGGCGAACAGCACCAGCGAGACGCCGGTCGCGACGAACCCGCCGACGACGGTGCCGAGCACGTCGCGGTCCGCCAGCCGGCCGCCCAGCAGCGTGCCCACGGTCATCCCGACGCCGAACACCGCGAGCACCCACGGCACGTGCCCCTCGGCGATGCCGGAGACCTTGGTGACGGTCGGCGCCACGTAGGAGTAGACGGCGAAGAGGCCGCCGAAGCCGATCGACCCGGCGGCGAAGCCGATCCACAGCGGGCCGTTGCGCAGCGCCTGCACCTCGCGGCGCGCCGAGGAGTCCACCGGCCCGTCGTGCGGCACGAACGCGAGCAGGCCCGCGAGCGTCGCGGCGCCGAGCACGCCGATGAGCAGGAAGGCGGCGCGCCAGCCGAGCACCTGGCCGACCCACGTCGACAGGGGCACCCCGACGACGTTCGCGATGGTCAGGCCGGTCATCATCATCGAGACGGCATGGCCGCGGCGCCCCGGGCCGGCCACGGCCGCCCCGACGGCCGCGCCGACGCCGAAGAAGGCGCCGTGCGGCAGGCCGGCGAGGAACCGGCCCGCCACGAGCAGCTCGATGCTCGGGGCCGCCGCCGAGAGCAGGTTGGCCGCCGTGTAGACCCCCATGAGCAGCAGCAGGAGCCGCTGGCGGGACATGCGGGCCGCGGCCACGGTGAGCAGCGGCGCCCCCACGACGACGCCGAGGGCGTAGGCGGTGATGGCGTGGCCGACGACGGGGTCGCTCGCCCCGAGGTCGGCGCCGATCTGCGGCAGCAGGCCCATCGTGGCGAACTCGGTGGTGCCGATCGTGAAGCCGCCGACGGCCAGGGCGAACAGCGCGGCGCCGACGCGCGGCGACCCCTTGCGGGCCGGCGCGGGGGCGGGTGCGGCCGTGGTCGTGGGTGCGGTCACTGGGTCTCCTCCGGGGGGACGAGGGCGTCGTATCGTTTCGACCGCGCGCCCCAGCCCGGCACGCACGGCCTCGTGGGGATGCCAGAAGGCTACGCCGGGACCACCCAGATGCGCGACGCCGCGAGGGCGTCGAGCTCCGTGGCGCGCGCCACGCCGTCGGCGTGCCAGGCCAGCGCCACGGTGCCGGCGCGCTCGCGCCGGCCGGTGACCGTCACGCGCACGTCGAGCTCGATGCCGAGCCCGGCGAGCCGCCGCAGCGCCCCGGGGTCGGCGTCGGAGATGCGCGCGACCACCCCGCCCGCGCCGTCGGCCAGCGCACCGAGCGGCACGGCGTCGGGGCGCAGCACCCGCCCGTCGGCGGTGGGGATCGGGTCCCCGTGCGGGTCGCGCACCGGGCGGCCCAGCTGCGCGTCGAGCCGCTCGACGAGGAGGTCGGAGACCGCGTGCTCGAGCCTCTCGGCCTCGTCGTGCACCTCGTCCCAGGTGTAGCCGAGCTGGCGCACCAGCCACGTCTCGATGAGGCGGTGGCGGCGCACCATGACCAGGGCGTACGCCCGGCCGAGCTCGGTCAGGCCCACCCCGCGGTACGGCTCGTGCTCGAGCAGCCCCTGGTCGGCCAGGCGCCGCACCGTCTCCGAGACCGTCGAGGGACCGACGCCGAGCCGGTCGGCGAGCTGACCCGTCGTGACGCGGTCGTCGGACCACTCCAGGGCCGACCACACGGCCTTGAGGTAGTCCTGCGCGACCGGCGTCAGCGTGTCGGGGTCCGGCCGCTCGGGCGTGCTCGGGTCGGTGCTGAGCTCGGGTGCCACGGCCCCGAGCCTACGGCGACGCGGTGCCGGACGGCGCCGCCCCCGAGGGAGCGGCCCCGACGGCGTCCGGCACGGGCACGATGCCCGAGGCGGGCGGCGCCACCGGCGGCGGCACGTCCTGCCAGGCGCCCACCGACGCGGTGGCGTCCGGCCGCACCTCGACGAGCTTCCAGCGCGTGAACCGGTCCTGCGCCGGGTCGAACTCGAGCAGCGTCATCTCCGCGGTGCCGTGCAGCGGCCCCACGGTGGGCTGGTTCGGGGCGGCGCCCGCGGTGGAGCCGTTGACGTACCGCACCCCGAGACCGAACGCCGTCGGGTCGTAGCGCGTGTGGGTGTGCCCGGAGACCTGGAACGGCACGCAGCCGGAGTGCATCGCCGCGTCCCCGACCGACGGGGTGTGGATCAGCAGCAGGTCGACGTCGCCGGCGTCGCACGCCACGTCCCGCAGCCGGCGCCCCTCGTCGACCGCGGACTCGACCGACGACGTCCCGCCGCCCACGCGCGTCTCGTTCGGGTCGCGGTCGCCGAGGATGCGCACGCCGGCCACCTCCACGACCGCGCCGTCGAGCACGGTCTGCCCGCTCGCCCGCTCCGCCTGGGACACGACCTGCGAGTCGTGGTTGCCGTCGGAGACGACCATCGGCACGCCGGACGGGCGGGCGGACGCGAACGCGTCGACGCAGACCTTCTCCACGGCGGTGCCGTTCATCGTCGTGTCGCCCGCGTTGAGCAGCACGTCGATGCCCGCCCGCGTGGCGACCTCCCGGACCAGGGGCGCCATGCTCGTGTTGCAGTGCAGGTCGGAGATCACCAGCAGGCGCACCGGCTCCTCGTCCGGCGCCGGCGCCGACGGCGAGGGCGAGGGCGGGACGGGGCTCGGGCCCGCCCCGGCGCCCGCCGGCGGGGCCCCGAGCGCCTCCAGGGCCCCGGAGCCGGCGGCGAGGGCGTCGCGGAGGGCCTGCTGCGTCTCGTCCGCCTGGCGCTCCTGCCACGCCGCGACGAGCGAGGTGCGGGCGTCGTCGTAGAACTTCTCGTTCTGCCGGTACAGGCCCACCAGCTCGGCGCCGTAGGTGTCGATGACGCCCGCGAGCCGCCCGGTGATGCGCGCGCCCTCGAGCGCCGTGCCCCGGAACACCGGCGACGTGGGCACCCCGCGCTCCCCCGGCTCGACGTCGTCGGCGCTCAGGCCGCCGGCCACGAGCGCGACCACGACGACGCCCACGGTGACCTCGGCGGTGCGCGGGGCGAGCCAGGCCGACAGCTCGCGCCGGCGCGCCCGCCCGAGCAGCGCGCGAAGCCCGAGGCCGGCCACCACGACGACGGCCATGGCCACGAGCGTGCGTCGCACGGCGTCGACGACGAGCGCCCGCACCACCGAGGCGACGGTCGTGGCGGGGTCGCCGAAGAACTGCAGGTAGCTCTGCAGGTCCCGCTGCAGCCCGTCGAGCGTCGTGGCCCGGTCGATCTCCGTGAGGTCGGCGGGGATCTCCGAGACGGTGACGTCCACACCCAGCGGCCCCGCCGGCGAGTCGATCTGCAGCGTCCCGAGGGGGCCGAGGTCGACGGTCACCTCGCCGCCGAGCGAGATCTCGTACCGCGCGGTGTGCGGGCCGAGGGACAGGTCGGCGGTCGCCGTGGTGATCCCGAACAGCAGGCAGGCCAGGAAGGCACCGACGGTGGCCACGGTCCAGCGCAGCGGACGGGGCGGGGTGCGGCGGGGCGGGCGGGTCATCGCGACCACCCTGGACGATCCGGTCGGCCGACGCCAGCGCGCAGGTCAGCCGGTCTTGCGGGCGGCGGTGCGCCGGCGCGAGGACGACGCGTCGTCCTTCGACGACGAGCCCTTGGCCGACGAGGACCTCGACGCCGACGACTTCGAGCCCGAGGACTTCGAGCCCGAGGACTTCGAGGACGACTTCGAGCCCGAGGACTTCGCCGACGTCGAGGACGACTTCGAGGCCGACTTCGACGACGAGCCCTGCTTCTCGCCGTCCTGCGCGCCGTCGTCGGCGGCCCCACCCTTGCGCGACCGCGCCTCCTGGACGCTCTTGCGCAGCGCCTCCATGAGGTCGATCACCTCGGCGCTCTCCTCGGCCGGCTGCTCGCCGAACGTCTCGGCGGTGTCGATCGACTCGCCCTTGGCGATCTTCGCCTCGATGAGCTGGCGCAGCTGGACCTGGTAGTCGTCGGTGAACTCCTCGGGCGAGAAGTCCGACGCGAAGCTCTCCACGAGCTGCGACGACATCGCCAGCTCGCGGTCGGAGACGGTCACGTCGTCCTCGAGCGACGGGAAGTCGGCCTCGCGCACCTCGTCCGCCCACAGCAGCGTCTGCAGCACGAGCGTCTTGCCGCGCACGCGCAGCACCGCCAGGCGGGTGCGCTGGCGCAGCGCGAACTTCACGACGGCGGAGCGCTCGGTCTCCTCGAGCGTGCGGCGCAGGAGCACGTACGCCTTGGCGGACTTGGAGTCGGGCTCCAGGTAGTACGTGCGGTCCAGCATGATCGGGTCGATCTGGTCGCTCGGCACGAACTCGACCACCTCGATCTCGCGGTCACGCTCGGCGGGCAGGGCGGACAGGTCGTCCTTGGTGAGCACGACCGTGTGCTCGCCGTCGTCGTACGCGCGGTCGATGTGCTCGTACGGCACCGTCTTGCCGTCGATCTCGCACACCCGCTGGTACCGGATGCGGCCGCCGTCGGCGTCGTGCACCTGGTGCAGCGGCACGTCGTGGTCCTCGGTCGCGCTGTACAGCTTGACCGGCACGTTGACGAGGCCGAACGAGACGGCACCCTTCCAGATCGACCGCATGAGCCCATGCTGGCCCGGCCTGCGGCGGCGCGCCACCGACGTCGGCGCGCCGCCGGTCGCTCACACGAGCGCGACGACCCCGAGCACGCCGACGGCGAGCGCCAGCACCAGGGACACGCCGATGAGCACGGCGTGCACCGTGTAGAACCGGGTGCGGCGCCCGGCGGCGTCGGTGGCGCGCGGGTCCTTGGCGACGCGCTGGAAGAACCGCGGCCAGATCAGCAGGTTCCACAGGGCCGTGACGACGAGCACCACCGCCCACGCGACGGGCAGCTGCACGCCGCCGTCGGCCACGCTCACAGCCCCACGGCGTCGAGCTTGGCCGACAGCTCCGCGTCGGTGGGCTCGACGAAGTGGTCGCCGTCCGGGAACACGACGACGGGGATGTTGGTGCGGCCGGAGATCGCGTGCGCGTCGTCGGCCTTGGTGGGGTCCGCCTCGAGGTCCACGTACACGTAGTCGACGCCGCGGGCGTCGAGCAGCCGCTTGCTGCGGCGGCAGTCGCCGCACCAGGCGGCGCCGTACATGGTGAGCTGGGCGGGGTGGGCGAGGTCGGTCGTGCCGTCGGTCATGGCCGTGATGGTAGGCGCGGGCGCGCACCCGGCGCTGTTCCGTGCGCCACTCGCGCTCGCCCTGCCGGTCGCCCCTGTCAGTCCCCCTGGCGGCGCGCGACGTCGTCGGCCGCCTCGGCCGTGCGCCAGAAGGCGTCGAGCATCTCCTGGGCCATCTCGGGGGCGCTGAACAGCGAGTCGCGGTGCTCGGCCGGCTCCCGCTCCCCCGCGATCGCGCGCACCTCGTCGTGGATGCGCTCCATCGAGCTGTCGAGCGACCACGCGACGTCGGCGGCCAGCTTGAGCGAGTCGGTCAGGTGGCGCGGCACGTCCCGGTCGTACTTGTAGTAGATCTTGTGCTCCAGGCTCGCCCAGAAGTCCATGGCGATGGTGCGCAGCTGGATCTCCACGACGACGTCCTCGACCCGGTCCGACAGGTAGACCGGCACCTGGACGATGAGGTGCAGCGACTTGTAGCCGTTCGCCTTGGGGTGGGCGATGTAGTCGCGCTCCTCGACGAGCGTCAGATCCTTCTGCGCCGCCAGCATGTCCCGCACCCGGTAGATGTCGGACACGAAGCTGCAGGTGATGCGCACGCCGGCGACGTCGAACATCTTCGTCCGGATGCCCTCGGGCGTCAGCGGGATGCCCTTGCGCCGGCACTTGGCGGCGATGGAGTCGAGCGACTTCAGGCGCGAGCCGACGTGCTCGATCGGGTTGTAGTCGTGGATGTGGCGGAACTCGTCGCGCAGGATCGAGATCTTCGTCATGATCTCGTCGATGCCGAACTTGTAGTTCAGCACCAGCCGCCGCAGCTCGTGCATCCGCGCGCGCACCACCGCGGGGTCGGGCATCGGGGGGCGCAGGGCGTCGTCGGCGGCGAGCGGCTCGGTCACGCCCTCCACCGTAGGGCCGCCGGCACGGGGGACCTGTGAACGTCCCGTGTGAGACGCGTCCGGGACGTCGCCGAGCCCACCCGCCCAGCCCACCCGATGCCCACCCGATGCCCACCCGACGGGCGCTGGGCAGCGCCCCGGCACAGGATGAGGCATGGCCGCCGCGCAGACCGTCACCGTCGAGGGGCACCGCGTCCAGCTGACCAACCTCGACAAGGTGCTCTACCCCGCCACCGGAACCACCAAGGGCGAGGTGCTCCAGTACTACGCCCAGGTCGCTCCGGTGCTGCTGCCGCACGCGCGCCAGCGCCCCGCCACGCGCAAGCGGTGGCCGAACGGCGTCGAGGGCCAGGTGTTCTTCCAGAAGAACGCGGACGCCTCCACCCCCTCGTGGGTCCGCACGCGCCGCATCCGGCACAAGTCCTCGACCAACGACTACGTGCTGGTGAACGACCTGGCGACGCTCACGTGGCTGGGGCAGACGGCGACGCTGGAGATCCACGTGCCGCAGTGGCAGTTCGGGCGCACGGGCGCGGCGCACCCGCCCGACCGGCTCGTGCTCGACCTCGACCCGGGCCCGGGCGTCGGGCTCGCCGAGTGCGCGCAGGTGGCGCGCTGGGCGCGCGCCGTCCTCACCGGGATGGGCCTCGACCCGCTGCCGGTGACCAGCGGGTCCAAGGGCATCCACCTCTACGCCGCGCTCGACGCGTCGGGCAACGCGGGCACCGGCGGGGTGGGGTCCGCCGACCAGGTCTCGGCGGTGGCCCACGAGCTGGCCCGCTACCTCGAGGCAGAGCACCCCGACCTCGTGGTGAGCGACATGAAGAAGTCGCTGCGCCAGGGCCGGGTGCTCGTCGACTGGTCGCAGAACAACGGCAACAAGACGACGATCGCGCCGTACTCGCTGCGCGGCCGTGACCACCCGACGGTCGCCGCACCGCGCACCTGGGAGGAGCTGGACGACCCGGACCTGCGGCACCTGACCTACCCGGAGGTGCTCGAGCGCGTCGAGCGCGACGGCGACCTGCTCGCCGGGCTCACCGCCGGGCACCTGGCGCAGCTCGAGCCCACGCCGGAGCACATGGCGCGGTTCGAGCGGCTCGAGGTCTACCGCGCCAAGCGCGACCCGGAGAAGACCCCGGAGCCCTTCGGGGCAGCCGAGCCGGGCGCCGCGCCCGGCGCGGCGCCCGACGACAGCGACGACGACGGCGACGGCGACGGCGACGAGCGGCCCACGTTCGTCATCCAGGAGCACCACGCCCGCCGGCTGCACTGGGACTTCCGCCTCGAGCACGAGGGCGTGCTGGTCAGCTGGGCGCTGCCCAAGGGTGAGCCGGCCGACCCGCGGCAGAACCACCTCGCCGTCCAGACCGAGGACCACCCGCTGGAGTACGGCGGCTTCGAGGGCACCATCCCGAAGGGCGAGTACGGCGCCGGGGAGGTGACCATCTGGGACGCCGGCACGTACGACCTCGAGAAGTGGCGCGAGGGCAAGGAGGTCATCGTCACCCTGCACAGCGAGCGGCGGGGGTCGCGCCGCCTCGCCCTCATCCACACCGGCGGGAGCGACGAGGCCGGATGGCTCATCCACCGCACCAAGGAGCAGCCGGCCGGCGCGGCCGGGCCCGACGCCGTCGACGCCGGCGCGGGGACCGCGGTCCAGGAGAACCCTGGCTCCCCCGCCGTCGACGTGCCGCTGCGCCCGATGCTGGCCACGCTCGCGGACGCGGGCGAGGAGCGCGCGCTCGCCGCGGACGGCCACGACGGGCGGCCCGCCTGGGCCTTCGAGATGAAGTGGGACGGGTTCCGCACGCTCGCCGTGGTGGAGGCCGGCGACGGAGCCGGCGACGAGGCCGGCGACGAGGCCGGCGACGGAGCCGGCGAGGGCGGCCGTGCCGGCCGCCGGGTGCGGCTCGTCTCGCGCACCGGACAGGACATGACCGGCACCTACCCGGAGCTCCAGGTGCTCGCCGGGCAGGTCGGCGACGACCTGCCCGTGGTGCTCGACGGCGAGATCGTCGCCCTGGACGACAGCGGCCGGCCGCGGTTCCGCCTGCTGCAGCAGCGGGCGAACATCCAGCGCGCGGCGGACGTGGCGGCGGCGCGCGCCAAGGTGGCGGTGGACCTCATGGTGTTCGACGTGCTGCAGGTGGGCGCCCGGACCCTGGTGCGCGAGCCGTACGACGCGCGGCGCAAGGTGCTCGAGGACGTCCTGGCCGCCCGCGCGCCCGTGCACCTGCCGCCGGCGTTCGACGGCGACCTCGACGCCGCGATGCGCACCTCCCGCCGGCTGGGCCTGGAGGGCGTCGTCGCCAAGCGCCGCGACGCCGCCTACTCCGACCGCCGCTCGCGGCAGTGGCTCAAGCTCAAGCACTCCAGCGCGCAGGAGGTCGTGGTGGTCGGGTGGCGCCCGCTGCACGCGGGCACCCACCGCGAGGACGACCACCGCGCCGGCTCGCTGCTGCTGGCGGTGCCCGTCGACGGAGAGCTGCGGTACGCCGGCAAGGTCGGCACCGGCTTCACCGAGGCCGACCGCCGGGCCGTCGCGCAGCGCCTGCACGCGCTGGCGCGCAAGACGCCGCCCGTCGAGGGCGTGCCGCGGCCCGAGGCGCGGCACGCGCGCTGGGTCACCCCGCGGCTCGTGGGCGAGGTGGAGATGGCCGAGTGGACCGGCGACCCGGCCCAGGACCCGGACGCGCGCCTGCGCCAGCCGTCCTGGCGCGGCTGGCGGGAGGACAAGACGCCCGACGACGTCGTCGTCGAGCGCTGACCGCCCGCGACCGCCGATGAGTCCCGGGCGCGGGCGTCGTCGGACCCGGTGCCCACCCGATCACCACGCGCCAAGGAGCCCGCCATGAGCACCGACGTCCCCGCCGAGACCACCGGCGCCCCCACCGGCCTGCCCACGCCCCCGACGCCGCGCATCGCCGCGTCGCACGTCTTCGTCAACCTGCCGGTGCGCGACCTCGACGCCGCCAAGCGGTTCTACGAGGCGATCGGCTTCGCCGTCGACCCCACCTTCACCGACGAGAACGCCTCGGGGATCGTGTTCGGGACGTCGATCTACGCCATGCTGCTGCGGCCGGAGTACTTCGGCACGTTCACCAGCCGGCCGCAGACCGACCCGACCCAGGCCATCGAGGTGATCACCGCGCTCGGCCTGGCCAGCCGCGCCGACGTCGACGCCGTCGCGGACGCCGCGCTCGCCGCGGGCGGCACCGAGTCGCGCCCCACGCAGGACCTGGGGTGGATGTACTCGCGCGGCTTCTGCGACCTCGACGGGCACCACTGGGAGGTGCTGGCCATGGACACCGAGACCGCGGCCCAGGCGTTCGCGCAGGGCACGGGCCACGCCGGCGACGGCGCCTGAGGCCCTGAGGTCCCGGTCGCGCGCCCGGGCGGGAACATCCGGCCGGGCGCCGACCGTTGCCCCCGTCATGCGAGCGATCACCTACTCCCGATACGGCAGCGCCGACGTCCTCGAGCTCACCGAGCAGCCCGACCCGAAGGTCGGCGCCGACACCGTGCTGGTGCGCGTGCGCGCGGCCTCGGTCAACCCCGTCGACTGGTCGATCCGCCAGGGCTACCTGGACGGCCTCATGGACGTGGCCTTCCCCGTGATCCCGGGCTGGGACGTCGCCGGCGTGGTCGAGCGCGTGGGCCTGGACACCCCCGAGCTGCAGGTCGGCGACGAGGTGTACGGCTACGTGCGCAAGGACTGGGTGCACGGCGGCACCTTCGCCGAGCTCGTCGCCGCCCCGGTGCGCACCCTCGCGCGCAAGCCGGCGTCGCTCAGCTTCGAGGAGGCCGCTGCCGTGCCGCTCGCCGGCCTGACCGCCTACCAGTCGATCGCCCGCTCGGGGGTGCGCGCCGGGCAGACCGTGCTGGTGCACGCCGCGGCCGGCGGCGTCGGCTCGTTCGGCGTCCAGATCGCGCGCCACCTCGGCGCGCGCGTCATCGGCACCGCGAGCGAGGGCAACCACGACTACCTGCGCGGCCTGGGCGTCGAGCCGGTCGCCTACGGCGAGGGCCTGGGCGACCGCGTGCGCGCCCTGGCCCCGGACGGCGTCGACGTCGTGCTCGACTTCGCCGGCCACGGCGCGGTGGCCCAGAGCGCGTCGCTGCTCGCCCCCGGCGGCGTGATCACCTCGATCACCGACGCCTCGGCGCGCGACGAGCACGGCGGCCACTACGTGTGGGTGCGCCCGTCGACCGCGGACCTCGACGCGCTGCGCGGGCTGATCGACGACGGCGCGGTGCGCGTCGAGGTGGCGCGGGTGTTCGGCCTCGCGGACGCCGCCGAGGCGCACCGGGCCAGCGAGTCGCGCCACGGGCGCGGCAAGATCGTCGTGCGCGTCTGACCGCCGTCCGGCCGGCGGCACGGCCGCGGTGGCACGCTGTGGCGGCACGGCCGCGGTGGCACGCTGGGCCCATGACGCCCTTCGCCCCGCACGTCTACGCCGAGCGCCGCCGCCGGGCCGCCGCGCAGGCGGCCCGTGCCGGCCTGGACGGCCTGCTGGTCACGCCCGGTCCGGACCTCGCCTACTTCCTCGGCTACTCCCCCGCCGCCACGACCGAGCGCCTCACGCTGCTCGTGGTCCCGGCCGCCGACGGTGCGGCCGAGCCGGACGGCGTCGCCCAGGCGCTCGCCGTGGTGCCCCGCCTGGAGGCGCACGACCTCGAGGTCGGGGCGGTCGGGCCCGTGGAGGCCCTGGCGTGGTCCGACGGCGAGGACGAGCACGCCGTCGCCGCACGGCTGCTGCGGCCCGGCGGGCGGTACGCGATCAGCGACTCCGCCTGGGCCCTGCACGTCCTGGGGCTGCTGGAGGCCCTCCCGGGCGCGGCGCTCGTGCCGGTCACCCGCGCGCTGCCGATGCTGCGGGCGGTGAAGTCACCGGAGGAGGTGGCGCGGATGGCCGCCGCCGGGGCCGGCGCCGACGCGGCCTTCGGCGAGATCCTCGCGCGGCCGTTCGCCGGCCGGCGCGAGCGCGAGGTGGCGGCGGACCTCGACGCGCTGCTGCGCGCGCACGGGCACAAGCAGGTCGACTTCACGCTCGTGTGCGCCGGCGAGAACGGCGCCGACCCCCACCACGACGCCGGCGACCGGGTGCTCCGCGAGGGCGACATGGTGGTGCTCGACTTCGGCGGGCTGGCCGACGGGTACGGCTCGGACACCACCCGCACCGTGCACGTCGGGGAGCCGAGCGCGCAGGAGCGCGAGGTGCACGACGTGGTGCGCGCCGCCCAGGAGGCCGGCGTGCGCGCCGTCGTACCCGGCGCCACCTGCCAGGACGTCGACCGCGCGGCCCGCGCCGTCGTCGAGGAGGCCGGCTACGGCGAGCACTTCATCCACCGCACCGGGCACGGCATCGGGCTGACGACGCACGAGCCGCCGTACATGGTCGAGGGCGAGACCCGGCCGATCGAGGCGGGCATGTGCTTCTCGGTGGAGCCGGGGATCTACCTGCCGGGCCGGTTCGGGGTGCGGATCGAGGACGTCGTCGTGGCGTTCGACGACGCCGTGCCCGGCGCGGCGCGCCGGCTCAACGACTCCCCGCGCGCGCTGCAGGTGGTGGGCTGAGCAGGCCGGTCAGCCGACGCCGTTGACGACGTCGCTCACCCGCCGCTCGAGCACCAGCGCCATCGCCGCGAGCGCCACGCAGCCGACCACGATCACGGTGACGAACGCGCCGCCGGCCCCGTGCTGCAGCAGCACGCCCGCCGCGACGGGACCGGCGATGGTGCCGCCCTGGAACGCGGCGGAGTTGACGGCGTTGTAGCGCCCCCGCAGGTGGTCGGGCGCCATGTCGTTGACCACGGCGGGCAGCGCGGCCTGCATGAGGGTCTCACCCAGCCCGAACACGCTGTGGAAGGCCAGCACGCCGACGACTGCCGCCGCCGTGCCGGGCACCAGGCCGGTGAGGCCGAGCAGCCCCCAGGACGCGGCCCAGATGGCGGCCATCACCACGAGCACCCGGGTGCGCCGGTGGCCGCGGGCGCGGTTCATCACCCAGAACTGCAGCAGCACGATCGCGCAGGTGTTGACCACGAACGCCAGGCCGACGGTGCGCGTGGACACCTCGGAGACCTGCCGCGCGTACGCCGGGAAGCCGCCCTCCATCTGCCCGTACCCGACGAACGCGGCCACGACGGACAGGGCGGTCAGCCACGCCACCTCCGGGCGGCGCAGGATCGCGAGGTAGCCGGTCGTCGCGCCGGCCGCCGTCGCGGCGTCGGCGGCGGGGCGGGCGGCGCGGCCGTGCAGGTGGCGCAGCGGGCCCAGCAGCACCACGGCGGGGACCACGAAGGTGGCGGCGTTGACGAGGAAGGCGGCGACGAACGTGCCGGGCCGCTCGACGTCGACGACGAAGCCGCCGACCACGCCGCCCACGCCGATGCCGAGGTTGAGCAGCGCGAAGTTCACGCCGTAGTACCGCTGGCGCAGCTCGCCGGTGACCACGGTGGCGACCAGCGCGTTGACCGCGGGCCAGGCCACCCCGAGCTGCACGCCGAACAGCGCCAGGCCCAGGCCGGCGACCAGCGGCGTCGTCGCGAGGGCGATCACCGTGCACCCGGCCACGGCGGACGCGAGCCCGCCGAGGATGACCATGCGCGCCCCGAACCGGTCCACGAGCCAGCCCGCCGGGCCGGTCACGGCGAGGCCGACGACGGCGACCAGGCCCATCAGCGTGCCGGACAGCGCGAGCGGGAAACCGCGCACCTCGTGCAGGTAGATGATCGTGAACGGCAGGGTCAGGCCGCGGCCGAAGAACTGCACGACGACCGTGGACAGCAGCCAGCGGCCGTCCCGGGGCAGGGCGGACCAGAAGTCGAGGGCGCCGGAGCGCGAGCGAGCAGGTGAGGGCACGGGAGGATCCTTCCCCGTGCCGGTGACAGCGGGCGAGCGGTTTTCGGACCGCGCGGTGCCCGGGGCACCGCGCGGTCCGGACCCGTCGGACTGCCGCGTCAGACGGCGGTGTACCCGCCGTCGATCAGCCAGTACGCGCCGGTGACGAAGGACGCGTCCTCGGACAGCAGGAAGCGCACGACGGTGGCGACCTCGCGCGGCTCGCCCAGGCGGCGCAGCGCGTGCCGGCCGACCAGCGCCTGGCGCGCCTCGTCGGTCAGGCTGGACTCGACCAGCGGCGTGCGGATGTACGCGGGGCCGACCGCGTTGATGCGCAGGCCCTGCGGGCCGTACTCGGCGGCGGCGTTCTTGGTGATGCCGACGACGCCGTGCTTCGCGGCGGTGTACGCGCCGTTGCCGAGCGCCGCGACCGTGCCGTGGATCGAGGCCATGTTGACGATGGCGGACTGCTGCGCGCCGGCCTCGAGCATCGCGGGGATCTGGTAGCGCATCCCGTACAGCACGCCGTTGAGGTTGATGTCGATGACCCGGTCCCAGTCGTCCAGGTCCGTCTCCCCCGCCGGGGCGGCCTTGCCGCCGATGCCGGCGTTGTTGACGGCGTAGTTCAGGCCGCCGAAGGTCTCGCGCGCGAACGCCACGGCCCGCTCGGCGTCCTCCTTCGTGGCGGTGTCCTGCTGGAACGCCGCGGCCTCGCCGCCGGCGGCCGTGATCTCGTCGGCCACGCGCCGGGCCGCCTCGAGCCGGATGTCGGTCACGACCACCCTGGCGCCGTGCGCGGCGAGCTCCTTGCTGATCGCCTCGCCGATGCCCGAGCCCCCGCCGGTCACCAGGGCCACCCTGCCGTCGAACGTCATCGCCTACCTCTTTCTCGCGGGTCCGGCGCGAGCGGCGGCGACCGTGCGGCCGGGTGCCCGTGCGGACGTGGTGCCCCGGCGGGCCCGGCGTGTTGCGTCGCGGCCGGTCAGGACGTCTGACACCTCGACCGTAGACCTGCACGGGCGCCCTCGGCCGCCCAGGTGACGAAAACCACTCAGCCGGTCGGGATCGAGGCCGCTGCCGGCGTGCCGTCCCCGTCCGCGCCGGCCGGCTCGGGCCGGGCGAGGAGCTCGAGCAGCCCCAGCGCGATGAGGACGACGACGGCGACGGTGGCGATCAGCCCGGGCGTCGGGGAGCCCGCCAGCAGCAGCCACAGCGCCCCGAGGCCGACCACGACGGCCCGCGCGAAGCCCCGGTGCCGGCCGAGCCACACGCCGACCGGCCCGGTCGTCACGCCCCGCTCCTCGCCCGCCCCGCGGGCGCGCGCGGCGGCCCGGGAGAAGCCGGCGCGCAGGCTGCGGGCCGAGGCGCTGCCGCCCCCGAGGTAGGCGCCCAGCGCGACCACGAGCCCCAGCACGCCGACGGTGCGCAGCGTGAGCCGCAGGAACGCCACGAGCTGGTCGAAGACCACCTCGGCCGCGTCGAGCCGCAGCACCGTGCCGCTCAGGGCGTCGAGGTACAGGTTCCGCGCCACCGCGAGCCCGACGCCGAGGACGACCATGGCCCCGGCGAGCGCCAGCCCGGCGACCATGAGGGTGCGCACCCGGTGGACGGCGACGAGGACGCCCGCGGCCAGCAGGCCGAGCGCCACCCACGGCAGCCACGTCGTCAGGGTCACGACCTGGGCGTAGCGGTTCTGCAGCACGACCAGCTGGCTCGACTGGGCGATCGTGAACGAGGCGTCCACCTCGGGGATCCGCGCCGCCACGGTGAGCCCACGGTCCACGAGCCGCTGCTTGAGCAGGTCGACGACGCCGGCGAGCTGGATGGTCAGCTGCCCGTCCTGACCGACCTGGAGGACCTGCCCCTGCTCGCCCCGCATGACCTGCTCGAGCTGCTGGTGCGCGACCCGGTTCGCCTGCGTCCAGGCCTGCGCGAACGCGTCGCTCTGGACGACGTCGTCGGCGGCCCGTCGGACGAACGACTCGACGCCGCTGGTCAGGGGCGCCTGCAGCGCCCCGATCGCATCGGTGGCGCGCGGCGGGACGCCCCGCTCGGCCAGGCCGCTCGTGACCTGGTCGAGCAGCGCGCCGACGTCGATGCGCGAGACGACCTCCTGGGTGATCCGCCCCGCCACCGCCGACTGCACGGTGGGGTCGCTCGCCAGGGGGGCCACCGTCGCGACGTACCGGTCGGTGTCGGTGAGCTCGCGCTGGGCCCACGCCGCCACGGCGCCGACGGGCGCCAGGAGCGTGCCGAGCACGACGAGGATCGCGCTGACCACGCTGCGCACGCGCCGGCGGCCACGGCGAGCAGGGGGCCGCTCGCCGTCGCCGCCCGGCGGGGCGCCGCCGACGAGAAGCCTCGCGCGCAGCTCGGCGTTCTCCCGCTCGAGGGCGGCGAGCCGAGCGGCGGTCGAGGAGCCGGTCGGCTTCCCCGGCGCCTCCGCCGGCGAGCCCTCGGGGTTGTCCCCCGGCAGACCGGTCGCGTCGCTCACGGCGTCCTCCCGATGCGGTCGGTGCCCCGTGCGGGGCGGCGGGCCTCAGGTCAGCGCCTTCTCCTTGAGGCGGGCGTACTCCCGCTCGTCGACCACGCCGGCGTCGTACAGGGCCTTGGCCTGCGCGATGTCGTCCGCCGCCGAGCGGCCGCTGCCGGCCGCCTGCCGGATGTACTCGTCCGTCGCCTGCTTCGCCTGCACGGCGGCCTCCGCGCTGCGGTCTGCCATCCCCTTGCCCCGACCGATGACGTAGACGAGCGCTGCGAGGAACGGCAGCACGATCAGGGCGACGATCCACAGCGCCTTGAGCCAGCCGTTGAGCCCCCGGTCCCGGAACAGGTCGGCGACGATGTGGAACAGCAGGATGAGGTACGCGATGAAGCAGAACCACCAGACCATGAGCCAGAACCAGTCCCAGAAGGTGTCCATGGGCGCTCCTCGAGTCAGGGCCGCGAACGCCCGCGGCCGACACCACTGTGGGCAGGCGCCGCGGGCCGGGCCTCACCCGTCCCGGGTAGTCCCCCGGGCTGCGCCGCGACGGGTGGGCCGAGGTCACCCTGGGTGGGTGAGCCGAGCCACCGGGGCTCCTGTGACCGTGGGTCGGAGACCGCCGAGGGAGGCCGTGATGACTCCTGCGCACACGCCGGGCCCGGTCTCCTCGGGTCCCACGACCGGACCTGCCGGCCGGGGCGTGCCGGCCGGTGCACCACCCGCCACGCCGACCGGCACGCAACCGGCGGCTGCCGCCTGGCACACCGCGCCGGCCGGCGCGGTGTGCGCGGACCTCGGCGTCGACCCGGCGGTGGGGCTGACGTCCTACGAGGTGGTCGGGCGGCGCGCTCACTACGGTCCGAACGCCCTGGCTCAGGTGCGCGGGGAGCGGCCCTGGCAGGCGTTCGTCCGGCAGTACCGCGACCTCATGCAGCTGGTCCTGCTGGGCGCCGCCCTGGTCAGCTTCCTGGCGCTCGGCGACGTCGGCACGGGCGTGGTGCTGGTGGCCCTGACCCTGGTCAACGCGCTCATCGGCCTGCACCAGGAGGGCAAGGCGGCGCAGAGCGTCGCGGCGCTGCGCCAGATGCTCGTCATGACCGCCACCGTGCGCCGCGACGGCCGCCAGCAGCAGGTGCCGGCCGAGGAGCTCGTGCCGGGCGACGTGGTCGGGTTCGAGGCGGGCGACAAGGTGCCGGCGGACGGTCGCCTGCTGGTGGCCGCGTCCCTCGAGATCGAGGAGGCGGGGCTGACGGGCGAGAGCACCCCGGTGGCCAAGACCGCCGAGCCTGTAGCGCGGGCCGACGCCGCGCTCGGGGACCGCACCGACATCGCGTACATGAACTCGCAGGTGACGCGCGGACGCGGCGAGATGGTGGTCACCGCCACCGGGATGGCCACCGAGGTGGGCCGGATCTCCGGGATGCTCGGCAGCGTCGAGCGCGACACCACGCCGCTGACCCGCCAGCTCGACCGCATCACCGTGCTCATCACGTCGATGGCCGGCATCGCCCTGGTCGTGGTGATCGGGCTCGGGCTGCTGCGCGGCGAGGCCTTCGACAGCCTCTTCGTCGTGGCCGTCAGCCTCGCGATCGCGTCGATACCCACCGGCCTGCCGGCCGTGGTGACGATGCTGCTGTCCGTGGGCACGCGCCGGCTCGCCGACTCCGGGGCGATCGTCAAGCGCCTGAGGTCGGTGGAGACGCTGGGCTCGACGTCGGCGATCTGCTCGGACAAGACCGGCACCCTCACCCTCAACCAGATGACCGCCCGGCGCCTCGTGCTCGCCGGGCGGCGGTTCACCGTCGACGGCGAGGGCTACTCGACGGCGGGCCGCGTGCTGGCCGCGGCCGGCGCGGGCGACATCGCCCTCGAGCCCTTCGCCCTGCCGATGGCCCTGGCGAGCGACGCCGTGGTGCGCGACGGGGAGTGCCTCGGCGACCCGACTGAGGGCGCGCTGGTGGTGCTGGCCGCGAAGGCGGGCCTCGACGTCGAGCAGACGCGCCGGGAGCACCCGCGCCTGGCGGAGGTGCCGTTCGACGCCGCCTACAAGCTCATGGCGACGGTCCACGAGATCGACGGGGTGCTGCGCTGCTACGTCAAGGGCGCCCCCGACGTGCTGCTGGCCCGCTCGAGCCGCTACCTCGCGGCGGACGGCAGCACCGTGGCGCTCGACGACGCCGCCCGCACGCTCGTGGCCCGGGAGAACGACGCGCTGGCCCGCGAGGGCATGCGCGTGCTGGCGGTGGCGCGCCGCGACGTGACCGAGGCCGACCTGGCCGGCGACCTGCTCGACGCTCTCGACGACCTGGAGCTCCTGGCCCTCGTCGGCATCGTGGACCCGCCCCGCCGCGAGGCGCGCGACGCGATCGCCGCGTGCCGCACCGCGGGGATCCGGGTCCGGATGATCACCGGCGACCACGTCACGACGGCGGCGGCGATCGCGCGCCAGCTCGGCATCGAGGGGCGCGCGATCACCGGCGCCCAGTTCCGGGCCATGTCCGACGTCGAGCTCGGCGCCGAGGTCGGCGGGATCGGCGTGGTGGCGCGCGTGGCCCCCGAGGACAAGGTGCGGCTGGTCGAGGTGCTCAAGCGCCAGGGCGCCGTGGTGGCGATGACGGGCGACGGCGTCAACGACGCGCCCGCGCTGGCCCGGGCCGACATCGGGGTGGCGATGGGCATCACCGGCACGGAGGTCACCAAGGACGCCGCCGAGATGATCATCACCGACGACGACTTCGCGACGATCGTCACCGCCGTCGAGGGCGGCCGCGGGCTCTACGACAACCTCATGAAGTACATCCGGTTCCAGATGGTCGTCCTGGTCGGGTTCATCCTCACGTTCGTCGGCGCCGGCATCTTCACCGTCGCGGGCGGCACGCCCCTGACCCCGCTGCAGATCCTCTGGGTGAACTTCGCCGTCGACGTGCCGCTGGCGGCGGGCCTCGGCTTCGACGCGCCCACGCCGGGGCTCATGCGCCGCCGCCCGCGGCCGCCGTCGGCCCCGGTGATCGGCCGCGCCCTGGCCGTGCGCCTCGGCGTGGGCGGGCTGCTCGTGGCGACCGGCGTGCTGCTCGCCGTCGCGTGGGGCGCCGGCCGCGCGGACCTGGCGGTGGCGACCACCATGGGTCTGACCGCCATGTCGCTGATGCAGGTGGTCGCCGCCCTCGAGTGGCGCGACCCGCACGCGAGCATCCTGTCGCACGAGACGCTGGCGAACGGCCGGTTCGTGCTGCTCGTCGTGGTCGTGCTGGCGCTGACCTTCCTCGTCTCGACCCTCGACGGCCTGCAGCGGGTCTTCGGCACGGTGGCCCTGGACGGCCGCCAGTGGGGGGTGTGCGCGCTGGTCGCGCTGGCGTTTCTGCTGCTGGTCGAGCTCGGCAAGCTGGTGCTGCGGCGCGTCGGGCGACGGCGCTGAGCCTGCCTGTCGGGCTCGACGGCAGCTCGACGGCAGCTCGAGGGCGTCAGCGGATGAGGCCGAGCTCCCGGCCCCGGCGCACCGCGTCCCGGCGGCTGGCGACGCCCAGCTTGCGGTAGAGCGCCTTCAGGTGCGCCTTGACGGTGTTGACGGAGACCACGAAGTCCTCCGCGATCTCGACGTTGCTCTCCATGGTCGGCAGCACCGCGAGGATGGCGAGCTCGCGCTCGGTCAGGGGCTCGACGAGCGAGTCTGGGCCGGGGCGGTCCACGGCGACCGGCAGCCGTTCACGGAGCGTCCGGGCGAGGGGGCCGGGCCGGTGGGCGACCGCGCCAGCGACGACGGGCCGCAGGTCCGCGGTCGCCACGGTCAGGAAGGGCAGGGCCAGCTCCTCGGGCTCCGCCGTGTCCAGAGCCCGCTCGACCGCCCGGTCCGCCCGGCGCGTGCCCGCGCGCCCGAGCGCGGACGCCTCCACCAGCAGAGCCTCGACCCGGGTCAGCGCGTCGAGCTCACCCTCCCGCCCGCCCGGCACGCCCGCGACGGACCGTGCCGCCGCGCCCGCACGCCCCGTGGCGAGCAGGACCCGGGCGCGGCTCACGTCGGCGACCTGCGGGGAGCACCGCGTGCCGTCGGCTGCCGCCACGTCGCGCGGTCCGCCGCTGTCGAGCACCGCCAGCTCCGTCTCGACGCGCGCCCGCAGGTCGGCGAGCAGGGGCGGCAGCGCGACCGCCCCGAGCACACGATCGCACTCCGCGAGCGAGCGGCGCGCGCCCTGGGAGTGCCCGTGCGACGCCGCCAGGAGCGCCTGGAGGAGGTGCACCGCCGCCTCCGACGCGGGCTCGCACCCGCCTGAGCGTACGGTCAGCGCGTGCACCAGCCGGCCTGCCGCCGCAGCGTCGTCGGCTCGCAGGAGCTCCGCCCACCCGAGCGCCGCGTGCGCTCCGCGCGTCTGCACGTGCGCCGCCCAGCCCCTGGCCGACGCCTCCTCGAGCACGGCGCGCGCCAGGCGCTCGCCCTGCGACGGCCGCCCCGAGGCGACCGCCTGCAGGGCGGCCGCGGACCGCGCCCCGAGCCCGACGAGCTCCCGGGCGGCGCGCAGATCGCCGTCGGCGACGTCCGCCGGCCCCTGAGGGTCGACCTCGCCGCCGTACGTGGGGTCAGCCGCCGAGAGCGCACGCACGTCCCCCGGCAGCGGAGCCGGCGGGTCGACGCCGCACCACGCGAGGCCGGCACGCTCGTCCTCGCGGCCGAGGCTCCGGTACGTCTCCAGGGCGAGGAACGGGAACGGCGCGCGGTCCGCCGCGGCGACGGCAGCCGCGCCCGCCGCCGCCAGGCGGCGTACGTCGCCGCGGACGCGGGCCGCCGCGGCGTCCAGCACCTCGAGCAGGACCGCCGCCGGTGTCTCGGCGCCCTCGGCGTCCGCGGCGAGCAACGCGCGACCACGCGCGATGTGCTGCTCCGCGGCGTCGAACCGGTCGGTGGCCAGGGCCAGAACCGCGGCACACAGGTGCAAGGACGGGTCGGGGTCGAGGGTAGCGAACGGCACACGCGCCAGCGCTGCGGCGAGCGCCGGTCGGCGAGGCCCGACGAGGTGGGCCGCTGCCGCGTCGACGACCACGTCGCCCACCAACGACCAGTCGCCGGAGTCGACGGCGTGCTCCAGCGCGCGCAGCGGCTCACCGTGCCGGGCGAACCACCGGGCGGCGGCCCGGTGGGCCTCCTGGAGGTGCCCCGGGTCCTCCAGCTGCAGCTCGTGGCGGAGCATCTCGCGCAGCAGCGGGTGGTACCGGTACCAGGTCCCTTGCGCGTCCAGCGCCGTCACGAACCCGTTGGACGCGGCCAGCTCGAGCAGCAGGCGCGCGGCCGGCGCGCCGGGGTCGAGCACCGCCGCGAGCTCCGCGCAGACGTCCGCCGCCACCGACGTGCGCAGCAGGAACTGCCGCTGCGCACGATCGAGCCGGTCGAGCACCTCGGTGAGCAGGAACTCCGCCGCCGACCGCTCCGCCCGCGCCCTGCCCGCCGGTCCGGTGGGCGCCTCCACCCGCAGCCGGACGCCGACGGGCCACCCGCCGGTGTCGGCCAGGAGCCGGTCGACCTGCGCGGGCGCGAGGCGGCGGCCCTCCAGCGCCCCGAGGGACGCCACGTCCGACTCGTCGAAGGCCAGGTCGCCGGCGCCGAGCTCGACCACCTCGCCCCGGCCGCGCAGCCGCTGCAGGCTCAGCATCGGGTCGAGGCGGGTCAGCACGACCAGGTGCAGCGGCAGCGGGTAGCGCAGCAGGTCGTCGATGCTCTCGAGCACCTCCGGGTCGGCGACGTGGTGGAAGTCGTCGAGCACCAGCACCACGGGCGCGGGCAGCATGTCGACCGCGAAGAGCAGCCGGCGCAGCAGGTCGGAGGTGAACCGGGCGGGGATCTGGACGGCGTCCAGCGGGTGTCCCGGCGGTGCGACGCCGGTACCGCGCACCGCCGCCAGGACGTCCGCCCACAGCGTCGTCGGGGTGTCGTCGTAGGGCTCGAGAGTGACCCACGCGACGCGCCCCGCACGCGTCCGGGCCCACGCGGCGACCGTCGTCGTCTTGCCCCAGCCCGGTCCCGCCGAGACCAGGGTGAGCCGTCGCTCGACGGCGGTGTCGAGCGACGCCTCGAGGCGGGGCCGGCGGACCAGCGCGCGCGGAAGCACGGGGACGCTCGTGCGGGCGCGCGTCGGCCCCACGGCGGCCGGGGCTCGCACGCGGAGCCACGGCTCGGCACCCGCTCGGACCGAGACCATACGACGAGAGTACGAGCGCCGCTGCCCGCCGGCGATCACCCAGGTCGGGTGACACACGAACGCCCGGCCGCTCGTACCGTGGCGGCGGCGCGCGCCGACGACAGCGACGGCGACGACGACGGCGCGGGCGCCGGCGAGGGCGAGGCGAGGGCGACGACGGGACGGCAGCAGGACGGGAGTCCGCGGATGGACGTGTCGAGCGGGGCCGGAGCCACCCGGCGACGTCGGGGCGCCGCCGTCGCCGCCGTGACCGCGGCCCTGGCGCTCGGCGCCTGCTCGCAGGCCGGCGGGTCGGGCCCGTGCGTGCGCTACGACGCGGTCGCCGTGCAGGTCGAGCAGCTGCTCGCGGGCGGACCGGACAGCCTGTCGTCGCGCGTGCCGAGCGCGCCGCCGAGCGCGGGCACGCCCAGCGCCGGCGGCCAGGTGGAGATCATCGCCGTGCAGTCGGTTCTCGACCAGCTCGACCGGCTCGACGCCGAGGCCCAGCAGCAGGACGACGACACGGCCGCCGACCGGGCCAGCGCGGCGATCGAGGACCTGGAGGCGCGGCTGCGCGACTACGGCGCCGCGCTGCGATCCGGCGCAGCCGACGCGCGCGCGACCGCCGAGGAGTCCCTGGCCGAGGTGCGCCAGAGCTGGGCGGGGGTGACGCGGGCCATGAAGACGTACTGCGGCGCCACCCCCGCCGGGTGATCCCCCCGCGCGACGACGCGCGCACGCTGGACGGCGTGCGCGCGGCTGTCGGCCGCGCGTCCTCGCGGGACCGATGACGGCGGGGTGGTCCGGATGACGCAGGTCGAGCTGACCGTCGTGGGAGCGGTCCGCCAGGGCACGGATCTGAGCGAGTTGGGCGTCCGCCGCTCGACCACCTGCACCGTCCTCGAGCTCGCGGTGCGGGACCAGTCCGCGCTGTACGGGGTGCTGCAGCGTCTGGCGGCGCTCGGCCTCGAGCTGCGCGAGCTGCGAACGGTCCCGGCGGGCGGCCGGCCGGACGTGGAGGTGACCGTGCACGGACCCGTGGGGATCGTGCTGCGCGCGATGCTCGGCAGCATCAGCCGTTCCGAGGCGGCCGAGACGTCGTCGTACACCGTGCGCGACGTCGACCTGTCCGAGGTGCTCGCGCTGATGGACAGCGTCGTCGACGACGGAGGCGGCGGCGGAGGCGGCGGCGGCGCGCGCGGGTCCTCACCCCGCGCGGGTGAGGACGGGAACCGGGCCCCGGCGCACGGTGGGGGCGCAGAGAGCATTCGGGATCCGGGCGGCCGGACGGGGACGAAGGGGCGCGAGATGGACCGGACGATCGACGAGATGGGGCCCGTCGACTACCTCGTGGTCGAGTTCCCCGAGAACAAGCTGAACGGTGAGGCGCTGCCGCTCCTGGTGGACCTCGTCGACCGCGGCATCATCCGCCTGCTGGACCTCGCCTTCGTCGAGAAGGCCGCCGACGGCACCGTGGCCGGCATCGAGCTGCACGACCTCGACGTCGACGGGGACTTCGACCTCGCCGTGTTCGACGGGGCGTCGTCGGGGATCCTCGCCGAGGACGACCTGCAGGAGGCGGGCGCGACGCTCCAGCCCGGCAGCGCGGCCGGAGTGCTCGTCTACGAGAACGTCTGGGCGGCCCCGTTCGCCGCGGCGCTGCGCCGCGGCGGCGGGATGATCGCCGCCAGCGGCAGGATCCCCGTGCCCTCGCTGGTCGCGGCGCTCGACGCCGCAGAGGGCCACTGAGCCGAGAAGGAGCACCACCATGCCCGGACTGCTTCGCGGGGTCGCCCGCACCGCCGTCATCGCCGGGACGGCCAGCGCCGTCTCGGGCCGCGTGCAGCGCCGCCAGCAGGGCCGCTGGGCGGAGCAGGATGCGCAGCGCGCCCAGGCTGCCGGCTACCCGCCGCAGTACGCGCAGCCCCAGTATCCGCAGCCCCAGTACGCCCCGGCGCCGGAGGCACCGACCGGCGGCGAGACGGACCCGACGATCGCGCAGCTGCGCCAGCTCGCCGAGCTGCGCGACCAGGGCGTCCTCACCGACGCCGAGTTCGCCGCGCAGAAGGCGCGGATCCTCGGCGGCTGACCCGCTGAGGACCCGCGCCTGGGCACCGTGCACCCCCGCCCCGACGTCGGCTCAGACGTCGAAGACCTCGGCCAGCGTGCTGCGCTCGGCCGGGGTCAGGTTCGTCTCCACGAGCCGGCCGCCGACGCCGTGGAACCGCTCGCCGAGCCGGTCGAGGTCGGCGCCCTCGGTGACGGCGAAGAGCGCCGACGTCCCGGGCGTCACCTCCGACCGGATCCGCTCGAGCTGCTCCTCGTCGATCCCGACGGCGTCGACGGCCCGCTTGGCGCCGCCCGCCGCCGCGCCGACCGCCGCTCCCGCGACGGGGGCGAGGAACAGGGTGCCGACGAGCGCGCCCCAGAACGCGCCCCAGCCGACCGTGCGCCGGCCCGCGTCGTGCGAGTGGTGCATCGTGGGCGCGTCGGCGCCCGGCGGCCAGGAGACGACCGCATGGTCCACGACGGTCACGAGGCCGTCGGCCGCGGCGTCCTGCAGGATCCGGGCCGTCCGCTGCGCGGCCTCCGGCTCGTCGTACTTCCACACCGTGAACGTGGTCATGACCCCAGCTCCCTCGTCGGTCCTCACCGCGGTGCCGGGCGGTCGCCCCGGCAGAACCATCGTGGCCGCGGCACCCGGCGACCGGATCACCCGTGCGGGGGCAGGTTCGGGAGCCCGCGATGACCCAGCACGCCGCCGCCCGCCACCGCCGCCTCGCGCTCCCGCACGTGCCCGAGATGCTCTACGGCGCCGTCGTCACCGCGTCGGTCCTCGCCGTCTTCAGCGCGCACGCCCCGGAGACCGCCGGCGTCGTCGTGGCCACCGCGGCGGTGGCGGTCGTCTACTGGCTCGCCCACGTCTACGTCGACGCCGTGGGCGGACGCTTCGTCGACCCCGCGCACCCGACGCACGTCCGCCTCGCCACGTCGCTCGCGCAGAACTGGTCGGTGCTCATCGGCAGCGCGCCGCCGATCCTCGTGCTGCTGCTCGCTCGCGCGCTGGGCGCGGGCGCCCAGACGGCGGCCTGGGTGGCGCTGTGGTTCACCATCGCCATGCTGGTGGCCGCCGGCGGGGCCGCGGCCTACCGGGCCGGGGCGCGCGGCGGCGCGCTGGTCGCCGAGGCGCTGGTCGCCGGCGCGTTCGGCGTGCTCGTCGTGCTGCTCAAGTACGCGCTGCACTGAGACCGGCCGGTACGGTCGGGCTGTGACCGAGCCGCTCTCCCCCGCCGACCGCGTGACCTTCCGCCTCGCCCGCCGCGCCGACCTCGCGCGCGTCGTCGAGCTCATCGCCGACGACGCCGTGGCGGCCGCCCGCACCGGGGCGTTCGGCCCGGCCCACGAGGCCGCCTTCGCGGCGATCGAGGCCAGCCCGAACGACGAGCTGTGGGTCGCCGAGCTCGACGGCGACGTCGTCGGCACCATGCAGCTGACGTTCGTGCCGGGCATCTCGCGGGCGGGCGCCACCCGGCTGCTCGTCGAGGCGGTGCGGGTCGACGCCCGGCTGCGCGGCCAGGGCCTGGGGCGCCGGCTCATGGAGCGCGCCCACGCCCGCGGCCGCGAGCGCGGGTGCGCGCTGGCCCAGCTCACCAGCGACAAGGCCCGCCCCGACGCCCACCGCTTCTACCGCTCGCTCGGCTACGCCCAGTCGCACGAGGGCTTCAAGCTGCCGCTGTGACGTCAGCGCTGTGACGTCAGCGCTCCTGCGTGCCGAAGTACTCGCCGCGGGCGAGCACGTGGCCGCGCGCGAGCGCGATGACGTCGTCGAGCCGCCGCAGCCGGGCGGTGTCCGGGATGGCCCGGTCGAGCGCGAAGAGGTGGAAGCCGTAGGTGTGGCGGCCGTGGCCCGGCAGCGCGCGCGGGCCCTGGTAGCCCCGCAGGCCGAGCGAGCCGGGGACGAACCGCACCCGGCCGCGGCCCACGCGGGCCGGCTCCGCCGGGCTCGTGAGGGTCAGCGCCCCCTCGACCGCGCGCTTGGCCGAGGGGTCGCCCAGGGCCACGAGGTGCACGAACGGCCGCCGCGCCGGGGCGTCCGGGTCCTCGACGACGAGCAGGAGCTGGGCGGTGCCCTCCGGCGGGCGCGACCACGTGAACCCGGGCGCGACGTTGTCCCCCACGCCGCGGCCGGCGTACCGGCGCGGGATCGGCGCGCCGTCGGCGAACGCGTCGCTGACGAGCTGCAGGGTGGGCGGCATGCCGGGCGCGAGGCGCGCGACGACGCCCTGCGCGGTGCCGGCGCGACGGCGGCGCAGGAGCCGGCCGACGGTGGCGACCGCGCGGCGTGACGAGGTGGACGTGTCGGGCACGGTTCGAGGCTCGCACCACGGCGGCGCGCTCGCCCGGCCGGCGCGCGGGCGGGGCCGTGGACGCCGGCGGCTGCGCCGCGCGCTACCGTCGCCCCGTGCCGAACACCGTGCCGATCACCCTGCGCGACGCCGCCGCGTCCGACGCCGCCGCCTGCGCGGCCCTGTACGCGCCGTACGTGACCGGCACCGCGGTCAGCTTCGAGGACGTCCCGCCGTCGGACGCCGAGATGGCGCGGCGCATCGAGACCTACGGCGCGAGCCACGCGTGGCTCGTGGCCGAGGCCGACGGCGTGCTGGTCGGCTACGCCTACGCCAGCCCCTACCGGCCGCGCCCCGCCTACCGCTGGACCGCCGAGACGAGCGTGTACCTCGGCCTCGACGCGCCGCGGCGCACGGGCGCCGGGCGGGCGCTGTACGCCGCGCTGCTGGAGCGGCTGACCGCGCGCGGCTACCGGCAGGTCATCACCGGCATCGCGCTGCCGAACGACGCGAGCGTGGGCCTGCACCGCGCGCTGGGGTTCGCCGAGGTCGGCGTCGAGCGGCAGGTCGGCTGGAAGCTCGGCGCATGGCACGACCTGCTGCGGATGCAGCGCGCCCTGGTGCCCGGCACCGGGGCGCCCGACGAGCTGCGCTGACCCGGCGCGGGCCCGGCCGCCTCAGGCGCCGGCGCCGAGGGCGCCGGAGAGGCGCTCGTGGCGCTCGGCGGAGTCGGCGTTCATCCCCACCACGGTGACGTGCTTGCCCCGCGCGGCGTACTTGGTCCGCACGGCGTCGAGCGCCGCGACGCTGGAGGCGTCCCAGACGTGGGCAGCGCTGAGGTCGATGACCACGTCCTGCGGGTCGCCGACGTAGTCGAACTGGTGGACCAGGTCGTTCGACGAGGCGAAGAACAGCTCGCCGGTGACGTCGTAGACCCGCCGCCCCGCGTCGTCCGCGGCGTCCCGCGGGGTGACCGTGGTCAGGTGCGCGACGCGGCGCGCGAACATCACCGTGGCGACCAGCACGCCCACGATGACGCCGTAGGCGAGGTTGTGCGTCGCGACGGTGACCGCGACGGTGGCGAGCATGACGGCGGTCTCCGACCTCGGCATGCGGCGCAGCGTGGCCGGGCGCACCGAGTGCCAGTCGAAGGTGCCGACGCAGACCATCACCATGACCGCGACCAGCGCGGCCATCGGGATGACCGCCACCACGTCCCCCAGCCCGACCACGAGGACCAGCAGGAAGACGCCGGCGAGGAACGTGGAGATCCGCGTGCGCGAGCCCGAGGCCTTCACGTTGATCATGGTCTGGCCGATCATGGCGCACCCGCCCATGCCGCCGAACAGGCCGGTGACCACGTTGGCCACGCCCTGGCCCCAGGCCTCGCGGGTCGTGTCGGAGCGGGTGTCGGTGACCTCGTCCACGAGCTTGGCGGTCATGAGCGACTCGAGCAGCCCCACGAGGGCCATGCCGAGGGCGTAGGGCGCGATGATCCGCAGCGTCTCGAGGTTCAGCGGCACGTCCGGGACGAACAGCGCGGGCAGCGACTCGGGCAGCTCGCCCTGGTCGCCGACGGTCGGCACCGCGATGCCCGCCGCGAGCACCACGACGGTCAGCAGCGCGATGGCCACGAGCGGGGCGGGCACGACCTTCGTCAGGCGCGGGAAGAGCACGATGACGGCGATGCCGGCGGCCACGAGCGGGTAGACGGCGACGGGCACGTCCCGCAGGTGCGGCAGCTGGGACAGGAAGATGAGGATCGCCAGCGCGTTGACGAAGCCGACCATCACCGAGCGCGGGACGAACCGCATCAGCCGCGCGACGCCGAGCAGGCCGAGCACCACCTGCAGCAGGCCGGCGAGGATCACGGTGGCGACGAGGTGGTCGAGGCCGTGGTCGCGCACCACCGGGGCGACGACGAGCGCGACCGCGCCCGTGGCTGCCGAGATCATCGCCGGGCGGCCGCCGACGATCGCGATGGTGACGGCCATGGTGAAGCTGGCGAACAGGCCCACCCGCGGGTCGACGCCCGCGACGAGCGAGAACGCGATCGCCTCGGGGATCAGGGCGAGGGCCACGACCAGGCCGCCGAGCACCTCGGTGCGCAGCGTGCGCGGCGAGCGGAGGGCCGCGCGGACGGAGTGAGGGGCGGGAGCAGCGGGCACGTCCGGCAACTCTACCCTTACGTGAGGGTAGGGTCGGTGCGCCGCCGTCCGGCACAATCGACGGTCATGACGACGCCCGCCCCGCAGGACCCGGCCGCCACGATGCACATCGGCGCCGTCGCCGAGCGCACGGGCCTGTCGCTGCGCACGCTGCGGCACTGGGACGAGGTGGGGCTCGTGCGGCCGTCGGGCCGCACCGAGGGCGGCTTCCGGCTCTACACGGAGGCCGACGTCGAGCGGATCCTGCTGGTCCGGCGGATGAAGCCGCTCGGCTTCTCCCTCGAGGAGATGAGCCGGCTGCTCGAGCTGGCCGACCGCGTGGCCGCCGGCGACGCCGACGACGCCGTGCGCGCCGAGCTGAGCGACCTGGTCGCCGCCGCGCAGGAGCGCCGCGCCGACCTGGCGCGCAAGCTCGACATGGCCGACGAGCTCATCGCGCTGCTGCGGGCGCTCTAGCGCCGGCCCTCTCCCCCGGCCGTCGCGGCATCTCCCCCTCGCGGGGGAGACGCCGCGGCGCTGCGGTCCCGGAACGTGGTGGGGACCCGCTCCCGCGACGAAACGGAACCGCCGTGCACCCCGCCGACCTCTCCCGCGCCCTCCCCTTCCCCTCCCGCCCCGCCCGCCGCGCGCTCGTCGCGGCCGCCGTGCTCGCCGGCGCTGCCGCGCTCGCCGGCCTGGCCGCGCTCGCGGGCGCGCTCCCCCGACCGGACCCGGGGACGGCCTGGCTGGCTGCCGCCTCGCCGCACGCCGCCGTCGTCGTGCAGACCGTCGCGGCGCTCGTCGGTGCTGCCGGCGCCCTCGCCGCGCTCGCCGGGGCGCTGCCCCGCCGCGCGCTCGCCGTGCTCGCCGCGGCCGAGGTCGTCGTGCTGGGCCTCGTGCTGCAGGGCACCGCGACCCTCGCCGTGCTGGGCTACCTCGTGGCGATGGCGCTGCCGGCCGCCGTCGTCGTCCTCCTGGTCCAGGTGGTCCGGCGCTACCCCGTCGCGCGCTGGACCGTCGGCGTCCCCGCGCTCGTGCTGCTGGCAGGAGGCGCCGTCGCGGCACGCGCGCCGATCGTCTCGCTCGTCGCGAACCTGGGCACGGCGCTCGCCCAGCAGGCCGGCCGGCTCGCCATCGTGCTGCTCGTGCTCGGTGCCGGTGCCGCGTGGGGCGCCGTCCTGGCGTCGGCGCTCGCCGGGTCGCCCGGAGCGGCTCGCGCGACGCGGTGGGTCGTGCGCCACCGGGTACCGATCACCGTCGTGGCGGCCTGCGGACCGCTGCCGTACGCCCTGGTCCGGCTCACCTGGCTCACCCCCTGGCCCCTGCTCGGTGGCGAGGTGCTCGACCCGGCGACCCGCATCTGGGGGGTGACGCTCTCCGGCGGCGCATGGCTCGGCGTCGTGCTGACGCTCGGCCTGATCCGCCCCTGGGGTGCGGTCTTTCCCCGCTGGGTGCCGGTGCTCGCCCGGCGCCCGGTGCCCGTCGCGGCGGCGGCCGTGCCTGGCGGCCTCGTCGCGGCGGCGGTGACCTTCACCGCCGTGCCCATGCTCGTGCTGCTGCCCGCCGACGGACTCGTCACCGCGCTGGTCTCGGCCGTCGTGTTCCCGTGCTGGCTGTGGGGCCCGGCCCTCGCGCTGGCGGTGTGGGGATACGTCGGTCACCGCGCGGCCGTCGACGCACGCGAGGCCTGACGGGCCGTGGCGGTCCTTCCGGGCCGGCGCCGTCCCGGCGAGGATGGCGCCATGCCGACCGCACCGCGCCACCCGAGCCGCCGGGCCGCCCGCCTGGCGCGGCGGCTCGCGCGGCGGCTCGCGTGGCTGATGCTCGGCGCGGCGATCGGCCTGGCCGCGGCGCTGCTCGCCGTCTCCCTGGTCCGGTCGGCGGCCCCGGGCGCGCCCGTCGGGGTGGTCGCGGGCCTCACGGTCGCCGCGGCTGCCGCGCTCGGCCTCGTGCCCGGCGCGCGGGAGCTCGAGGTGACCGCGGCGCGCACCATGCTCGGCACGGACGCCGAGCTGGTGCTGCCGCGCCGTCCGCGCGCCGCTCACCGCGTGCGGACCGTTGCGTGGGTGCTGGGCCACCAGGTCGCCGGGCTCGCTGTCGCCGCCGCCCTGTTCGCCGGCGTGCCGTTCGCCGTGCTGGTCGCGGTGGAGGCCGTGACCGGCCGGCCGCTGGCGTCGGCCGTCCCCCCGCCAGCCCCCGGTGCGGGCCAGGCCCTGCGCGTCCTCGCCGCCGCTGGGGCGGGGACGGCGCTGCTGCTCGCCGCGGCGCCGGTCGGCGCGGCCGCCGCCGTGCTCGCCGGGCGCGTGCTCGGCCCGACGCCCCACGACCGGCTGGAGGCGGCGCTCGCCCGCGCCGACCGGGAGGCCGAGCACGTGCGCCTGGCCCGGGAGCTGCACGACGGCATCGGGCACGCCCTGACGATCGTCGGCGTGCAGGCGGCGGCCGGCCGGCGGGTCGTCGAGCGCGAGCCGGCGCTCGCCGCCCGGTCCTTCGAGGCGATCGAGGACGCCGCGCGGCAGGCGCTCGGCGAGCTCGACGCGCTGCTCGGCGCCCTGCGGCAGGACCGGGCGGCCGCGGACGACCGCTTGGCCGACACGGCCGTCGAGCTGGCCGACGTGGTGGCGGCGCACCGCCGTGCGGGCCTCGAGGTGACCGCGTCGCTCGACCTGCCCGACCGCCTGCCGGCGCTGCTGCACCGCGCGGTGCGGCGGGTCGTCGCCGAGGCGCTCGCCAACGCCCACCGCCACGGCGGCCCGGGTGCCGTGCGCCTCGTCGTGGCGACGACGCCGAGGGAGGTGACCGTGGACGTGAGCAACCCGCTGCCCACCGGCCGCGCCGATCGCGGCGCGGCACGCCGCGCGGGCGGGCGCGGCCTGGCCGGCGTGCGCGAGCGGGCGGCGCTCTTCGGGGGTGCCGTCGACGCGGGCGTGCGCGGCGACCGGTGGGTGCTGCGCGCCGTCCTCCCCCGCCCCGAGATGCCCGAGGACCACCGCGACGACCGCGAGCGCCAGGAGGCCCCGTGACCGCACCGCCCACCGCCCGCCGGGTCCGCGTCGTCGTCGCCGACGACGAGCCGCTCGTGCGCAGCGGCCTGCGGCTGATCCTCGACGCCGAGCCGGACCTCGAGGTGGTCGGCGAGGCCGGCGACGGCGCCACGGCGGTCGAGGCGGTCCGGCGCCTGCGGCCCGACGTCGTGTGCATGGACGTCCGCATGCCGGGCGTCGACGGGCTGCGCGCCACGGAGCTCGTGCTGCGGCTCGCCGACCCGCCGCGGGTGCTCGTGGTGACCACGTTCGAGCACGACGCGTACGTGGTCGACGCCCTCGTGGCGGGGGCGTCGGGGTTCCTGCTCAAGCGGGCCAGCGCCGAGGCGATGGTGCAGGCGGTCCGCACCGTGGCCACCGGCGAGAGCCTGGTGTTCCCGCGGGCCGTCCGGGAGCTCGTCCGGGGCGCCCGCGCGCCGCGCGGCGCCTGGGCCGGGCCCGCCCTCACCCCGCGGGAGGCCGAGGTGCTCGGCCTCGTGGCCCAGGGCATGACGAACGCCGAGATCGCGGCCGAGCTGGTGGTGGGGGTCGAGACCGTGCGCACCCACGTCGCCGCCGTCCTCGCCAAGCTGCAGGCGCGCGACCGCACGCAGGCCGTGGTGCTGGCCCACCGGGCGGGACTCGTCGAGCTGTGACCCGGCGCGCCGCGGATTGAGGACGACGCCCCGCCCGCGCCCCCGTAGCGTCGGGGCGTGACCCTCTCCGACCGTGCCGTCGCGGTGCGCCCCGTCGAGCTCGCCGACGCACCCGCCTTCCAGGCGCTGGGCGCCGAGGCCTTCGGCGTCCCCGCCACGCCGCCGCCCGCGCCCACCGCCGAGTCCTGGCCGCCCACCGGCGGCCGCCCGTGGGGCGCGTTCGACGGCGACGCCCTGGCCGCACGCCTGCTCGTGCGCGGCTTCACGTCCTGGTTCCACGGCGCCACGCTGCCGACGGCGGGGTTCGCCGGCGTCACGGTCGCCGCCGAGGCCCGCGGCGGCGGGCTGGTGCGCGCGCTGTTCGACGCCGCCCTGGGCGAGGCGCGCGAGCGCGGCGAGGTGATCTCCACCCTGTACCCCAGCGCGGCCGGGATCTACCAGGGGCTGGGGTACGGGATCGTCGGCGGCTTCGACACCGTGCACGTGCCGCTCGCGGCGCTGGCCCGCGTCGCGGCGCCGACGGACGGCACGCGGGTCCGGCGCGCGGAGGCCGCGGACCTGCCCGCGGTCCGCGCCGCGTACGACGCGTGGGCCGCCGGCCAGAACGGTCCCCTCACCCGTGCCGAGCCGCCGTTCGCCATGGACGAGGCCCTGCTGAGCGACCACACCGGCGTCACGCTCGCCGTCGACGCCGCCGACCGCGTCGTCGGGTTCGCCTCGTGGGACCGCGGGTCCGGCTACGACCGCACCGGCCGGCTCGAGGTCGAGGACCTCGTGGCGCTCACGCCGGACGCCGCACGGACGCTGTGGCGGGCGCTCGGGTCGTTCGGCATGGTCGTGGGCGCGGTGGCGCTGAGCACCTCGGGCCTCGACCCGGCGCGGCTCGTCCTGCCGGACCACGCGGCGACGCTCGCGGCGCGCGAGGCGTACATGCTGCGCGTGCTCGACGTGCCGGGCGCGCTCGGGGCCGCCCGCGTCGCGCCGCTCACCGCCCGCGTGCCGTTCGCCGTCGTCGGCCGTGGCGACGCCGTCGGCCCGGGTGACCGGCTGCGGGGCGCCTGGACGCTCGAGGTCGCCGACGGCGCCGTCCACGTCACGCGCGACGGCGACGCCCCCGCGTCGCCCGCGGACGCCGACCGGCCCACGTTCACCCCGGCCGGCCTCGCGGCGTCGTACGCGGGCGCGCAGTCGACCGCGAACCTGCGCCTGGCCGGCCAGCTCACCGGTCCGGCACACGACGACCTCGTGTGGGACGCCGTCTGGGGCGGACGCCAGGTGCACGTGCGCGACTACTTCTGACGGGCGCCGACCGGCGCCCGGCGGGTCGGTAGGCTCCGGGTGTGACAGCGATCACGCCCGAGGAGGCCACCGCATGAGCGAGTTCCGCGACCGGCTGCGCGGGCTGCCGACGTTCCCCGACGACCTGCCGCCCTTCGCGGTCGAGGCCACGCCGACCGATCCCCTGGCGCTGTTCGCCGCCTGGTTCGACGACGCCGTCTCGGCCGGCGTGCCGGCCCCGCACGCGGCGAACCTCGCCACCGCGGACGCCGCGGGGGCCGTGCACGCGCGCACGCTCACGCTCAAGGACGTCGACGCCGACGGCTTCTGGTTCGCCGCGCACGCCACCAGCCCCAAGGGCCGGGACCTCGCCGAGAACCCGCACGCGGCGCTCACGTTCTTCTGGCGGGAGCTGGGCCGGCAGGTGCGGGTGACCGGTGCGGTGCACCCGGGCCCCGAGGCGACGTCCCGCGCCGACTTCCTGGCGCGCCCGGACACCTCGCGCGCCGCCGGGCTCCTGGCCCACCAGAGCGAGCCGCTGACCGACCAGGCGCAGCTGCGCGAGGCCTTCGACGCAGCGCTCGAGCGCGTGCGGGCCGACCGCGAGCTGGCCGCGCCCACGTGGACCGCCTACGTCCTCGAGCCGGCCGAGATCGAGTTCTGGCAGGCGGCCGACGACGGCCACGTGCGGCTGCGCTACCGCGCCGGGGCGGCCGGCTGGACGAAGGGGCTGCTGTGGCCGTGAGCACCGAGACCCGGACGACCGCCCTGCGCGAGTCGGCCGCGACGTTCGACCGCCTCGTGGAGGTCGTGCGCGCCCTGCCCGACGCGGCGCACGCCGAGGCGTCCCCGCTGCCGGGCTGGACGCGCGGGCACGTGCTGGCGCACGTCGACGGCGTCGGCGCCGCCCTCGCGCGCCAGGCCGAGGCCGCCGCGCGCGGCGAGCAGGTCGAGGTGTACGACGGCGGGGCCGCCGGCCGCGCCGCCGCCATCGAGGCCGGGGCACGCCGCACCACCGCGCAGCACGTGGCGGCGCTCGAGGCGCTGCGCGAGCGCCTGCGCGCGGCGTGGCCGGCGCCCGGCGACCCGCTGTGGCACGCGCCGGTCACCTACCGGCTCGGCACCCTCGAGGGTGCCCTGCTCGCGTGGTGGCGCGAGGCGGTGATCCACGCCGGCGACGCGACGGCCGGCCTGGGCGCCGCCCTGGGCCCGGCGACGTGGAGCGCCCCGTTCTGCGCGCACCTGGACGCCTTCCTCGCGGTGCGCCTGCCCGCCGGCTGGCGGGTCACCGACCTGCGCGGCGACGCCCGCGACGTGGCGTCGTGGCTGGCCGGGCGCGTGCCGTCGGGTACGGTGTGGGCCGAGCGCGACGGCGCGCACGTGCCGCTGCCGGAGCTGGGCCCGTGGCCGTCCTCGTCGCCCGCGCCGGGCGCGGCGGTGACGCCTCCCGCCGGCGTGTGAGCGATCCCACCGGGATCGTGGGAGCGATTGTGACGGGCGTCATAGACGCGCCCGCCGTTTCGTGACGGTTTTCACGTGCTCCTACACTGACGACTCGTGACTTCTGTTTCCACGAGCACCAAGGACGCCGTCGACGTCGTCCTGATCGGCGGCGGCATCATGAGCGCGACCCTCGGGACGCTGCTGCAGCAGCTGGAGCCGGACTGGTCGATCCGCGTCTACGAGCGGCTGGACGACGTCGCCCAGGAGTCGTCCAACCCGTGGAACAACGCCGGCACCGGGCACGCCGCGCTCTGCGAGCTGAACTACACCCCCGAGAAGCCCGACGGCACGATCGACATCGCCAAGGCGGTGAAGATCAACGAGCAGTTCGAGGTCTCCCGCGAGCTGTGGAGCCACCTGCTCACCACGGGCCGCCTGACGAGCGCCTCGTTCATCAACCGCACGCCGCACATGACGTTCGTGCGCGGCGAGGCCAACGTCGACTACCTGCGCCGCCGGTACGAGACGCTCTCGGCCCACCCGCTGTTCAGCGACATGGAGTTCAGCACCGACCGCGCGCAGATCGCCGGCTGGGCGCCGCTGCTCGTCGAGGGCCGCGACCCGGCCGAGCCCGTCGCCGCGACGCGCAACGCCCTGGGCACCGACGTCGACTTCGGGTCGCTCACCCGTCAGCTGCTCGACGGCCTCGTGGCGAACGGCGCCGAGCTGCGCCTGCAGCACGAGGTCAAGAGCCTCAGGCGCACGCGCGACGGGCGCTGGCGCCTCAAGGTCAAGGACCGCTCCTGGAACGCCCCCGAGCGCAGCCACACCGTCACCGCGCGCTTCGTGTTCGTGGGCGCCGGCGGCGGCGCGCTGCCGCTGCTGCAGTCGGCCGGCATCCCGGAGATCCAGGGCTTCGGCGGCTTCCCGATCTCCGGGGAGTTCCTGCGCACCGCCAACCCCGAGCTGGTGGCCCGCCACCAGGCCAAGGTGTACGGCAAGGCGGACGTGGGCGCCCCGCCGATGTCGGTGCCGCACCTCGACACCCGCGTGGTCGACGGCAAGACGTACCTGATGTTCGGCCCGTACGCCGGGTTCAGCCCCAAGTACCTCAAGAAGGGCAAGTACCTGGGCCTGATCACCTCGCTGCGCGCGCACAACCTCACCTCGATGATGGGCGCCGGGCTCAAGAACCTGGACCTCACGCAGTACCTCGTCAAGGAGCTGCTCAAGAGCCCCGAGGCGAAGTTCGAGTCGCTGCAGCAGTTCTTCCCCGAGGCCATGCCGGGCGACTGGGAGAAGATCGTGGCCGGCCAGCGGGTGCAGGTGATCAAGCGCGACAAGGACGGCAAGGGCGTGCTGGAGTTCGGCACCGAGGTCGTCGCCGCGGCCGACGGCACCATCGCCGGCCTGCTCGGCGCCTCGCCGGGCGCCTCGACCGCCGCCTCGGCCATGGTCGGGGTGCTCGAGCGCTGCTTCCCCGCGAAGGCGGACGCCTGGCGTCCGCGCCTGGCCCGGATGATGCCGAGCCTCGCCGGCGGCGTCCCCGCCGACACCGCCGCGCTCGACGCGGCCCTCGACCGGCGCGAGGTGCTGGACGCCTCCGTCTACGAGTCGCAGGCCGACTCGCGGGTCTGACCCGCACACCTCCACGACGAAGGCGGTGCCCCGGCAGGGGCACCGCCTTCGTTCACGCCACCGAGCCGCGGGAGGCCGGCAGCCGCCGGCGCCACCGGGGCACCCGGACGACGATCCCGTCGTCGTCCGCCGCGGCGGACAGGCCGTGGGCCTCGAGCACCGCCACGACGCGCCGGGCGAGCTCCGCGGTGCGGGCCGGGTCGTCGTCGGGCGTGCCGCAGGCCAGCCGCAGCGTGCCGACCGCCAGCGTGTCCACGGCGCTGGCCGGGAAGAAGACGTAGCCCCGCGCGGCGGGCCCGGCGAGGGCCCGCGCCTCGCGCGCGCCGCACTCGACGCAGTCGCCCAGGCTCGCGCGGGCGAACACGCCCTCGCCCTGCAGCTCGGCGAAGGCGGCGTCGAGGCGCCGGTCGTCGCTCTCGGTCCCCGTCCAGGCGCGCTGCGCGGCGAGGCCCGCCTCCCACTCCTGGCGCACCACGCGCTCCACGCTGCCGGCTCGCGGCGTGACGGCGGACAGGGCGGCGAGCTCGAGGCAGCGGGAGAGCACGTCGTCGTAGGTGGCGAACCCGCCGCGCGCCATGGCGCGGGCGGCGCTGCGCACGTCCGCCAGCACGTCGTCAGCAGTGATCTCGGTGATCTCGTCCATCTGGTCGAGCGTCATGGTCCCGTCCTTCCGGTCGTCCCGCGGGGTCCTGCCCGACACGGTAGGACGGGCCTCCGACACTCACGGCAGCAGCGCCGCCGCGGCGGCGCGGCGCACCGCCCGGGCGACGGCGTCGAGCACCGGCGTGCGCAGCGACCACTGCTGCCAGTGCAGCTCGACGTCGACGTGCGCACCGGCCTCGAGCTCCACGAGCTCGCCGGCGGCCTCGGGCGCGTCCGAGTGCTCGTGCGGCAGCAGCCCCCAGCCGAGCCCGTGCACCACCGCGCGGGCGTAGTCGGCGGTCGAGGGCACGTAGTGCCGCGGCGGCTCGACGTCGCGGCCGGCCTTGGCGCGGGCGTAGCGGTCCTGCAGGTCGTCCTTGCGGTCGAACATCACCATCGGCGCGGCGGCGATCGCGTCGGGCGTCACGCCGTGGGGGAACCAGCGCCGCACGAACGCGGGCGTGGCGAACGGCCGGTACCGCATCACGCCGAGCCGCACGGCGGTGCAGCCCTGCACGGGGACCGCCTGCGTCGTGATCGCCGCCATGACCTCGCCCGAGCGCAGCAGCTCCGCCGAGTGGTCCTGGTCCTCGCGGTGCACGTCGAACACCGCCCGGTCGGCGACCTCGGCGAGCGCCGCCATCGCCCACGTGTTGAGCGAGTCGCCGTTGATGGCGATGGGCACCCGGGCCGGCGGGGCGCCCGCGGGCGCTCCCCCGCCGGCGCCCGCCGCCCCGCCCGAGGTGCGCCCGGGCAGGCCGGACTCGCGCACCACCGCGAGCACCTGGCGCGCCAGGCGCACGTAGTCGGCCCCGACCTCCGTGGCGGCGACCGGCCGCGAGCGCCGCACGAGCACCGCGCCGGCGCTGGTCTCCAGCGCCTTGATCCGCTGGCTCACGGCCGAGGGCGTCACGTGCAGCACCCGGGCGGCGCCGTCGAACGAGCCCTCGTCGACCACGGCGAGCAGGGCGTCCAGCTGGGCGATCTCCATGAAGCAACGCTAAGGCAACCTGAGAAACATTTGTTGGACTGTGGCGACGCGGGCGCCTAGCGTCGAGGGCGTGATGCTCCACGCGCTCTCCGGCCTCGGCTTCGGCCTCTCCCTCATCGTCGCCATCGGCGCGCAGAACATGTTCGTGCTGCGCCAGGGGCTGCGCCGGGAGCACGTCGGCGTGGTGGTGGCCGCGTGCACGCTGTCCGACGTCGTCCTCATCGGCGCGGGCGTCGCGGGCGCCGGCGCGCTGCTCGGCGCCGTGCCGTGGCTGGTGACCGTGATGCGGGTCGGCGGAGCGGCGTTCCTGCTGGTCTACGCCGCCCTCGCGGCCCGGCGCGCGCTGCGCCCCACCGGCGCGACGCTCCAGCCCGACCAGGCCGCCCGCCCGGGACCCGACCGCGCCGGCGCGGCGGCGGTGCTCGGCACCGCCCTGGCGATCACCTGGCTCAACCCGCACGTCTACCTGGACACCCTGGTGATGCTCGGGTCGATCGCCGGCGGGCACGGCGACGGCCGCTGGTGGTTCGCGGGCGGGGCGATGCTCGGCAGCCTGCTGTGGTTCACCGCGCTGGGGTACGGCGCGCGGCTGCTGCGGCCCGTGTTCGCCCGCCCGGGCGCGTGGCGGGTGCTCGACGGCGTCATCGCCGCGGTCATGGTCGCCCTCGCCGTGGGCCTGCTGCTGGCCGCCTGAGCCGGCTCACAGCGCCTGGACGATCTTCTCCACCTGCTCCTTGGCGTCGCCGAACAGCATCGCGGTGTTCTCCCGGGCGAAGAGCGGGTTGGCCACGCCCGCGTAGCCCGCAGCCATCGAGCGCTTGAACACGACCACCTGCCCCGCCTCCCAGACCCGCAGCACCGGCATGCCGGCGATGGGGCTGGTGGGGTCCTCCGCCGCCGCCGGGTTCACCGTGTCGTTCGCCCCGATGACGAGGACGACGTCCGTCGCCGCCAGCTCGTCGTTGATCTCGTCCATCTCCAGCACGATGTCGTAGGGCACCTTGGCCTCGGCCAGCAGCACGTTCATGTGGCCGGGCAGGCGGCCGGCCACGGGGTGCACGCCGAACCGCACCGTCGTGCCGCGGGCGCGCAGGCGGGCGACGAGCTCGGCCACCGGGTACTGCGCCTGCGCCACGGCCATGCCGTAGCCGGGAGTCACGACGACGCTGCGCGCGCCGCGCAGCATCGTGGCGACGTCCTCGACCTGCACCTCGCGGTGCTGCCCCGCCCCGGTCCCCGCGCCCGCCACGGTCCCGGTGCCGGTCCCGGTGCCGGTCCCGGTGCCGGTCCCGGTGCCGGACGGGCCGGCGGTCGGGGCCCCGAAGCCGCCCAGCACCACCGAGACGAACGACCGGTTCATCGCCCGGCACATGAGGTAGCTGAGGATCGCGCCGGAGGCGCCCACCAGGGCGCCGGTGACGATGAGCAGGTCGTTGCCGAGCATGAAGCCCGCCGCGGCGGCGGCCCACCCGGAGTAGGAGTTGAGCATCGAGACGACGACGGGCATGTCGCCGCCGCCGATCGCCGCCACCAGGTGCGCGCCGAGCGCGAGGGCCACCACGGTCATGAGCAGCAGCGGCGCGAGGGCGGCGGCCCCGTCGGCCGCGAGGAACCACGGCAGCAGCCCGAGCGACACCACCACCGCGGCGAGGTTGAGCGTGTTGCGGCGCGGCAGCACCAGCGGGGCCGACGGCATGCGCGCCGCCAGCTTGAGGTACGCCACCACGGAGCCGGTGAGCGTCACCGCGCCGACCAGCACGCCGAGGAACACCTCGACGCGGTGCACCGCGTCGTCCGGCGGCCCGCCGGCGAGGCGCGAGGTGAGGAACGAGTTGTAGCCGACGGCGACCGCCGCCAGGCCCACCGACGAGTGCAGGATCGCGATGAGCTGCGGCAGCTGCGTCATCGCGACCCGCCGCGCCCGCCACGCCCCGACCGCGCCACCGAGCACGAGCGCGGCGAGCGCCAGGCCGAGCGTCACGCCCACGGGCCGCTGCGAGCGCTCGGCCGCCAGCAGCACCGTGGCCCCGAGCGCCAGCACCATGCCGACGATCCCGAGCGTCACGCCGCGGCGCGCCGTCGTCGGCCGCGCGAGCCCGGCGAGGGACAGGACGAACAGCAGGGCCGCGACGACGTAGACCGCCTGGGCGAAGGCGGTCGCCGTGCCGGCGCTCCCCGCGGCCACTTCAGCCGTCCTTCCGGAACATGCCGATCATCCGGCGGCTGACGCCGAACCCGCCGACGATGTTGACGCTCGCCACCGTCGCCGCGGCGAACGCCAGCACGGTGACCACCGGGTCGTCCACGCCCAGCTGCAGCAGCGCGCCGACGAGGATGATCCCGGAGACGGCGTTGGTCTGCGCCATCAGCGGCGTGTGCAGGGAGTGGCTGACGTTCGAGATGACGTAGAACCCGACGACCACGGCCAGCGCGAAGACCGTGAAGTGCCCCAGGAACGTGGGCGGCCCGAGCGTTAGGGCCAGCACGACCAGCACGGCGGCGAGGGCCGCGCCCACGGCGCGGCGCAGGGACCGCTGCCGGGCACGCGCCCCGGCATCCTCGGGCACGGGCGGCGGCGCCGCGGGGGCGGCCTGCGGCGGGGCCGGCGGCGGGGCCGCCGAGACCGCCACCGGCGGGGGCGGCCACAGCACCCGGCCGCCGTCCTCCGCGAGCGTCACCGTCATGCCCCGCTGCACCGGGTCGTCGAGGTCGAGCACGAGCCGGCCGTCTCTCGCCGGCGTCAGGAGCTCGAGCAGGTGCACGACGTTGGTCCCGTACAGCTGCGACGTGTGCGCGGGCATGCGGCTGGGCAGGTCGGTCCAGCCGAGCACCACGACGCCGCCCGCGGTGACCACGCGCTCGCCCGGCACCGTCACCTCCGCGTTGCCGCCGCCGGGCGCGCCGAGGTCCACGATCACCGAGCCCGGCCGCATCGCCGCGACCGTCGCCGCCGTGATCGTGCGCGGCGCGCGGCCGCGCACGAGGGCCGTGGTGATGACGACGTCCGCGCGGGCGCACTCGCGGGCGTACAGGCGCAGCGCCGCCTCCTCCTGCGCGGGCGTCAGCGGGCGGGCGTACCCGTCGGCGCTGACCTCCTGCTGGGCCTCGTCGGCGCGGACGAACGTGGCCCCGAGCGACTCGACCTGCTCGGCCGCCTCGGGCCGCACGTCGAAGGCCCGCACGGCCGCCCCGAGGCTGACGGCGGTGCCGATCGCGGCCAGCCCGGCGACGCCGCCGCCGATGACGAACACCGCGGCGGGCGGCGTCTTGCCCGCCGCGGTGACCTGCCCGGCGAACATGCCCTGGTACTCGGCGGCGGCCTCGATGACGGCGCGGTACCCGGCGACGTTGGACATCGTCGAGAGCGTGTCGATCGCCTGCGCCCGCGACAGCCGCGGGACGGCGTCCAGGGCCAGGGCGGTGACCCCGCGGGCCGCGAGCGCCGCGAGCCGCTCGGGGCTCGCGGCGGGGGCCAGCTGGGCGACGAGCACGGTACCGGGCCGCAGCAGCCCGAGCCGGGTCTCGTCCGGCGCGCGCACCGCGGTGACGACGTCGGCGCCCCAGACCTCCGCCGTCGTGCCGAGCGTCGCGCCGGCCTCGGCGTACGCGGCGTCGGGAAAGGTGGCATCCGCGCCGGCACCGGCCTCGACGACGACGTCGTAGCCCAGGCGCCGCAGCCGCGGGACGGTCGCGGGCGTGGCGGCCACCAGCCGCTCCCCCGCGTGGCTCTCCCGCGGTACGCCGATGCGCATGCGGACCTCCCCGGGCCGGACGAGCGCAACCTATCGGGATCCGAGGCTCCCGGCACGGGGTGCAGGTCCGCGACAAGCAGGAGAGGCCGCCGGCGGCGGCCTCTCCGCTGGCGACCGTGCAGGGCGGCGCGCCTGGACGTCCAGCCCCCTGCGCGGGAGGTCCGGGCGGCGCGCCCAGGCCGCGGGTCAGTGACAGGCGGGCTGCCGCGTGCCCGGGGCGACGGGTCGCCGATCAGGAGTCTGGCACAGGTTTTCACGGAGCACGCGCTGGATCTTCACTTCTGCCGCCGGCCGGCGGCCAGGTCGCCCAGCGCGTCGCCGGCCAGCCGGTAGGTGGTCCACTCGTCCTGGGGCCGCCCGCCGACCGCCTCGTAGAGGGCGATCGAGGGCGCGTTCCAGTCGAGCACCGTCCACTCGAGGCGCTCGTAGCCGCGCTCGACGCACAGGTGCGCGAGCTCGCGCAGCAGCGCGACGCCGTACCCGCGGCCGCGGTGCTCGGGGCGCACGAAGAAGTCCTCGAGCCAGATGCCGTGGGTGCCGGTCCACGTCGAGAAGGACAGGAACCACACGGCGATGCCGGCGACCTCGCCGTCCTGCTCGACGACGTGCGCGAACACCGCGGGCCGCGGCCCGAACAGGGCGCGAGTGAGGTCGTCGGTCGTCGTGGCGACGGCGTCGGGCTCGCGCTCGCACTCGGCCAGGCCGCGGATGCACTCGAGGATGCCGGGCTCGTCGCCCGGGGCGGCGGGGCGCAGCACGGCGCCGCCGGAGAGACTGGTCATGCCGCCGATGGTACGGAGGCCCGCCCCACCCCCGGTGCGTGCTCGCGCGCCCCGTGGCACGGTGTGGCCGTGCATCCCCACCTGCCGCGGCCCGGCCGGCGAACGCCCACCAGCACCTACCGCCTCCAGCTCGGGCCCGACCTGAGCTTCGACGGCGCGCGCGAGGCGCTGCCGTACCTCGACGCGCTCGGCGTGACCGACCTGTACCTGTCGCCGGTGCTGCAGGCGGCGCCGGGGTCCACGCACGGCTACGACGTCGTCGACCACACCCGGATCAGCGACGTCATGGGCGGGCGCGAGGGGCTCGAGCGGCTCGCCGCGGCGGCGCACGAGCGCGGCATGGGCGTGGTGGTCGACGTCGTGCCCAACCACATGGCGGTGCCGACGCCCGCGTGGCACAACCGCGCGCTGTGGTCCGTGCTGCGGCACGGCCCCGGGTCGCCGTACGCGGCGTGGTTCGACGTCGAGCTCGACGCCGGCGCGCCGCTGCTCATGCCGGTGCTCGGCGCGCGCATCGGCGACGTGCTGGCCTCGGGCGAGCTGACGGTCGAGCGGACGGTCGTGCCGGGGCACGAGGACGAGGGCGAGCAGCCCGTGCTGCGCTACTACGACCACGCCTTCCCCGTGCGCCCGGAGACCGAGCACCTGCCGCTGGCGGAGCTCGTGGGCCGGCAGCACTACCGGCTGGCGTACTGGCGGGTGGCCGACGAGGAGCTGAACTACCGCCGGTTCTTCGACGTCGGCACGCTGGCCGCGATCCGCGTCGAGGACCCGGAGGTCTTCGACGCCACGCACGCGCTGCTGCTGGAGCTGTACAGCGCCGGCGTGGTCGACGGGTTCCGCATCGACCACCCGGACGGTCTGGCCGACCCGCGCGGCTACCTGCGGCGACTGCACGAGGCGACCGACGGGGCGTGGATCGTGGCCGAGAAGATCCTCGAGGCGGACGAGGACCTGCCGCACGACTGGCCGGTGGCCGGCACGACCGGGTACGACGTCGCGTGGCGGCTGCACGCCCTGCAGGTGGACCCGGCCGGCGCCGCGGACCTGACCCGGGTGCAGACCGAGCTGACCGGGCGGACGACGACGCTGCCGGAGGTGGTCGAGGCCGCCAAGCGGCAGGTGGTGGCCACGTCGCTGTACGCGGAGGTGGACCGCGTCACGGCGCTGCTGGCCGAGATCTGCCGCGAGGACGTGCGGCTGCGCGACCACACCTTCCGCGCGCTGCGCGACTGCGTGGTCGAGCTGGTCGTGGCCCTGCCCCGCTACCGGGCCTACGTCGTGCCGGGCGAGCCGGTGCCGCCGGCGCAGGAGCAGGTGCTGTGGGAGGCGGCCAACGTCGCCCGCGAGCACCTGCTGCCCGACCGGCACGACACGCTCGAGCTGGTCGTCGACCTGCTGCTGGACCGGGAGGTGGGCACGGCCGGGCGCCGCGGCGAGGAGCGGCGGGCCGAGCTCGTGGTGCGCTTCCAGCAGGTGTGCGGCGCGGTGATGGCCAAGGGCGTGGAGGACACGGCGTTCTACCGCTGGACCCAGCTGACCAGCCTCACGGAGGTGGGCGGCGACCCCGCGCGCGTGGGGATCGACCCGGACGAGCTGCACGCGTTCGCCCGGCGCACCCAGGCGGTGTGGCCGGCGACGATGACGGCGGGCACGACGCACGACACCAAGCGCAGCGAGGACGTGCGGGCCCGCATCGGCGTGCTGAGCACCGTCGCCCAGGACTGGGAGGCGCTGGTGCACGCCCTGCGCGAGGCCACCGCCGACCTGCGCCCCGCCGACCTGGACGGCGCCGCCGAGAACCGGCTGTGGCAGACGCTGGCCGGCACCTGGACCGCGGCCGGTCCGATCGAGGCCGACCGGCTGACCGCCTACCTGCTCAAGGCGGCGCGCGAGCAGAAGTCGTGGACCACCTGGACGGCGCCGGACACCGCGCGCGAGGAGGCGATGACCGCCTACGCGACGGCGCTGCTGGAGCACCCCGCCGTCGTCGAGGCGTTCACCGCGTGGGTGGAGCGCACGACGCCGACGGCGCGCCGCAGCGTGCTGGCGACCAAGGCGCTGCAGCTGACCGTGCCAGGCGTGGCCGACGTGTACCAGGGCACCGAGGTCACCGGCACCTCGCTCGTGGACCCGGACAACCGCCGCCCGGTGGACTTCGCGCGGCTCGCCGCGCAGCTCGCCCGCCTCGACGGCGGGCACGCGCCGGCCGACCTCGCCGAGGAGAAGCTCGCGCTGACCGCCGCCGCGCTGCGCCTGCGCCGCCGGCGCCCCGGGGCGTTCGTCGGCCCGGACGCGACCTACGAGCCGCTGCCGACGACGTCGGGGCACGCCGTCGCGTTCGCCCGCGGCGACGCCGACGGCCCGCAGGCGGTCACCGTGGCGACGCGGCTGGGCACCGAGGCGCCCGCCGCGCGCGACCTGCCGGACGCGTCGGTGGTGCTGCCGCAGCTGCCGGGCGACGCGACGTGGCGCTCGGTGCTCACCGGCGCCGACCACCCCGGCGGCGCGGTGCGGCTGGGCGACCTGCTGGGGCCGTGGCCGGTGGCGCTGCTGGAGCGCGCGGCCGCGGACGACATCGAGGCCGGCATCGAGGGACAGACCGAGGAGGAGGGCCGATGAGCGCCACTGCGGAGACGCCGGCGACCGCCGGGACCCCGGCGCCGGTGCGGGTGTGGGCGCCGCGGGCGGAGACCGTGGACCTCGTCGAGACGACGCCGGCGGGCGCCCAGGAGGCGCGCACGCCGATGGTCGGCGAGGCCGGCGGCTGGTGGCGCTCGGCCGCGCCGCTGGCGCCCGGGACCGACTACCTGTTCTCGCTCGACGGCGGGCCCGGCCGGCCCGACCCGCGCAGCCCGTGGCAGCCCGCCGGCGTCCACGGCCCGTCCCGCACGTACGACGCCGCCGCGTTCGGCTGGGGCGACGGCGGGTGGGCCGGGCGCGACCTGCTCGGCGCGGTGGTCTACGAGCTGCACGTGGGCACGTTCACGCCGCAGGGCACGCTCGACGCCGCCGTCGGCCGCCTCGACCACCTCGTGCGGCTCGGCGTCGACGTCGTGGAGCTCATGCCGGTGGCCGCGTTCCCCGGCGAGCGCGGCTGGGGGTACGACGGCGTCGCGCTGTGGGCGGTGCACGAGCCGTACGGCGGGCCCGCGGCGCTGCAGCGGTTCGTTGACGCGGCGCACGCCCGCGGGCTGGCGGTGTGCCTCGACGTCGTCTACAACCACCTCGGCCCGTCCGGGAACTACCTCGGCGAGTTCGGGCCCTACTTCACCGACCGGCACCACACGCCCTGGGGCGCCGCGGTGAACCTCGACGGCGAGGACGCCGACGAGGTGCGGGCGTTCGTCGTCGAGAACGCGCTGCGCTGGCTGCGCGACTTCCACCTCGACGCCCTGCGGCTCGACGCGGTGCACGCGCTGGTCGACGACTCGCCGCGGCACCTGCTGGCCGAGCTGTCCGACGCCGTCGCGCAGCTCGCGGAGCAGGTGGGCCGGCCGTTGTCGCTGATCGCCGAGTCCGACCTCAACGACGCGGCGATGGTGACGCCCACCGGGCGCGACCTCGAGGGGCGGCCCGGGCGCGGGATGACGGCGCAGTGGGCCGACGACTTCCACCACGCGCTGCACGCGCTGCTGACCGGCGAGCGGCAGGGCTACTACGTCGACTTCGGCGCGCCGGAGACGCTGGCCAAGGCGCTGCGGCACGCGTTCGTGCACGACGGCGAGATGTCCACCTTCCGCGGCACCGAGTGGGGCGCGCCCGTGCCGGACGAGGTCGACGGGCGCCGGTTCGTCGTGTTCGACCAGGACCACGACCAGATCGGCAACCGCGCGCTGGGCGACCGGCCCTCGCGCGTGCTCGACCCCGCGCGGCTGGCCGTGTCCGCCGCGGTCGTGCTGCTCGGTCCCGGCACCCCGATGCTGTTCATGGGCGAGGAGTGGGGCGCCACCACCCCGTTCCAGTACTTCACCGACCACCAGGAGCCGGAGCTGGCGGAGGCGGTGCGCCAGGGCCGCGCCGAGGAGTTCGGCACGCACGGCTGGGCCGAGCTGTACGGGCACGACGTCGAGGTGCCCGACCCGCAGGCGCGCTCGACGTTCGAGGCGTCCCGGCTGGACTGGTCCGAGCCCGACGACGGGCCCGACGGCCCGCACGCCCGGCTGCTGCGCTGGTACACCGACCTGGTGCGGCTGCGCCACACGGAGCCCGAGATCGCCACGGGCGACCGCACCCGGACGCAGGTGCGCACCGGCGACGGCTGGCTCGCGATGACGCGCGGCGACCTCGAGGTCGTGGCCGTGTGGGCCGACGACGGCGCCCGCGTGCCGCACGTCGGCGCCGGCGAGGTCGTGCTCGCCTGGGACGCGGACGGGGTCGGGGTCGGGACCGACGACGGCAGCGACGGGGCGGTGACGCTGGCCGGGCCGGGCGTGGTGGTGCTGCGGGGCTGACGGGCCTCGCCGGGACCGGGGGTTCACGCCGCGGGTCGGGCGCGCGAGGATGGACGTGGCTTCCCTGCGGAGGTGGGCGCCATGGCAGCGAGCGGCTCTTCTCCTCGCACGGCTCCTCGCACGCCCGTCCGGCGCTGGACGGCCGTCGTCCTCGCCCTGCTGGTCGCGGGGTTCGTCGCGGCATGCAGCGGCGGCTCGGGCGAGCCGGCGGCGACCGCGGGCTCGGCGGCGACCGGGCAGACCGCCACCGGCTCGATGGGCTCGATGAGCGCACGGCAGCCGAGCACCCCCGGCCCTGGTGCCGAGCAGGGCACCGTCGTCATCAGCGGCTTCGCCTTCAGCGTGCCGGACAGCGTGCCCGCCGGCAGCACGGTGACGATCCGCAACGAGGACTCGGTGGAGCACACGGTCACGGCCGACGAGCAGGGCGGCTTCGACGTCACCGTGGACGCCGGCCAGACCGCGACGATGAAGGCGCCTGCGTCCGCCGGCGACTACCCCTTCCACTGCAGCATCCACCCCAGCATGACGGGGACGCTGGTGGTCAGGTAGCCGCGCTCCACCGGGCGGGGCTCAGCAGAGCGGCAGGCCTCAGCAGGGCGGGGCTCAGCCGGGCGGGCCTCAGCAGGCGGAGGTCGGCGGCGGGCTAGTACGGAGGTCCGCCGTCGTCCGGGTCGCCCGGCGGTGTGCCGCGCCCCTCGGGCTCGGTGTCGTCGACGCCGTCGGGCGGACGCCCCGGGAGGCGCGCCAGGTCTTGGGCGGTCGTGTGGACGGTGGCCGGCGGCGGCTCGGGGCGGGTGCTGGTGCGCCGGCCGGTGGGGCTGGTCCACTCCAGCGCGCCGGCGGTCGTCTGGCGCACCCGCCAGCGGGTCTGGTGCTTGAGCTGGTGATGGTGGCGGCAGAGCATCGCGAGGTTGCCGGCGGCCGTGGCCCCGCCGTGCGCCCACGCCAGGGTGTGGTCGGCCTCGGCGGCGTGGGCGGGACGGACGCAGCCGGGGAACCGGCAGGTGGCGTCGCGCAGCGCCACCCAGCGCTGCAGCCCCGCCGGCGGGGTGTAGGTGCGCCGACCCACCGACAACGGCACCCCGCTCTCGGGGTCGGTCAGCAGCCGGGTGAACGACGGCGCCAGACCGGCCAGCTCGCGGGCCGCGTCGGGGCCGATCGGCGTGACGCCGTCCAGCATCCCCGGCTCCTCGGACCGGCCCAGCAGCGTCAGCACCGGCACCGTGACGGTGACGTGGGGGCGGATGGCGCGGGCCAGCCGCGCCAGGGAGAACCGATGGTCCGGGAGACCGGGCGGCGGTCCGGGCGGCGGTCCGTGCGGCGGCCCGCCCTCGACCACGCGACGGAGCGGCGCGCCGCCGCTGCCGCGCTCGTCACTGCCGGGGCCCACGGTGCCGGCGCGGCCGACGGCGCCGCCGGGGTCCGCAGCGCCGGCGAGTTCTGCGGCGCCGCCGGGATCCGCGGTACCGCCGAGGTCCACAGCGCCGCCGAGGTCGAGGGCACCGTCGTCGAGCGCGAGGTCGATCAGGGCGTCGGCGCGCAGCTGGGCCAAGGTACGACCGTCTCCGCTCGTGCGGGCGGCCCGGCCGGTGCGGGTCAGCCGGTCGAACACCGCGTGCGCCGCCGGGGCCGGCAGACAGGCCGACAGGAACGCCATCCCGTCCGCGCCGGGGTCCAGGGCGACGTACCGCTTCGCCACGGCCTCCTCGTGCCGCACCGTCACGGGCGTGGGATGCACCCGCTCGCGCGCCCGCCGCGCCCTGCCCCGCAGCCGCCGGTCGCACACCGTGGCCGCCGCTCCGGCCAGCGCCCGGTCCACCTCTCCCGCGGCCACCGCGTCGAGGTCGCTCACCGCACGGGCCACCACGCGGGCATTTCCCCAGGGGACCGTGCCGGCCAGCGCCCCGGCCAGCGTGCGCGGCGCCTTGGTGACCAGGGTGCGGGCCCGGTCGGTCCAGTCGGCGACGGCGTCCTCGGACGCTCGGACCGCCACGGCGACGTCGGCCACGACCGCTCGATGGGCCAGCTCGCGCCGCCGGGACCCCGAGGCCACGGCCGCGTGCGGGTCCGAGCCGTCCACGAGCAGGTCAGGGGCCGCCATGGCCTGCCGGCGGGCGCGCTCCAGCAGCAGCGCCGACACGGCCTGGGCTCGGTTGACGAGCTCCTGCACCGCGACGAGCGCCTCGACCGTGGCCGCCAGCTCGCCGGCCGCGACGGCTCCGTGCACCTCGACCACGCTGCTCACCAGCGACGCCACGTCCGCCGGCTGGCCCGCCGCCGCCGGGGCGGGCGTCGCGTACGGGTTCGACAGGTCGCGCCCGAGCATCGCCGCCGCTGCCTCCGGCGCTCCTGCAGCGCCCAGCCGGGCGACCAGGGTGCCGTCGTCGGTCAGCGGCACCCACGCCAGGGCCGCGGCACGTGCCGCCACCGAGTCTCCTGCCGCCGCCGACCTCGTCGTCGTGACCGTCACGCCCCGCACCCCCTCACGCCTGTGCCGTGCCCGCCCGCTGCGGCTCCCTTCGAACACTAGTGCGAGCCACCGACACGCCTTCTGCCGCGCGCCGACGCACTGCTGCGCGCCCCTGACCGACGATGAGCCGTGGACTTCCACGCAATGCAGGCGTCAGCCCGCGCCGTGCGAGCGCAGCACGCGGCGATGGAGCTGGAGCGCTACGGGCGCAGCTGGACGCCCGAGGAGATCATGCTCGGCTTTCTCGGCGACGTCGGCGACCTGGCCAAGCTCGTGCAGGGCAAGGCCGGGGTCCGCCCGCGGGACGACCTCGACGCCGCGCTCGCCCACGAGCTGGCCGACTGCCTGTGGTCGGTGCTCACGCTCGCGGACGCCTACGGCGTCGATCTCGAGGCGGCGTTCGACGCCACCGTGCGCGACCTGGGTGACCACCTGCGGCCGGCGCCGGAGGACTGACGTCGCGGGCTCCTGCGCGGGGTCACGCGCCGAGGGCTGCGCCCGCCGCGACCGCGTAGCGCTCCACCACCACGTCGACCAGCTCCGCCGGAGCCGGCTCCCCCGCGACGAGCAGCGGCGGCGTCGTGACGTCGCCCCCGGCGGCCGCGGCGAGGTCGGCGAAGTAGCCGGGCGCGAGCAGGTAGCTCGCGACGACGACGCGCGCCCCGGCCGCGCGCGCCCCGACCGCGCCCACCCCGGCCGCGCGCGCCGCGTCCTGCGCGACGACGGCGCGCGCCTGCGTCACCGCGTCCGCCAGCCGGGGCTCGGCGGCGCTGAGGTACGCCAGCACGACGCCCTCGCGCGGCCGCCCGAGCCGCTCGGCGAGCCCCGCCGCCGTCGCCTCGCAGTCGACGAGCGCCCGTCGGTCGCTCGAGCCCGCCGCCCCCAGCACCACGAGGTCGTCGGGCTGCAGCCCCGCCTCCGCCAGGCGCCGCGCGAGCACCTCGACCAGGCGGTCGTCCGGCCCGAGCGCCCCGGCGAGCGTGACGTCGCCGCCCGCGGCCCGGGCGGCCGCGACGTCGTCGGCGAGGTCCACGTGCACGTGGTACCCGGCGGACAGCAGCAGCGGCACGAGCACCGCCGACGCCCCGGTGGGGCGGTCCACGCCGAGCGCGCCGAGGCACGTGGGCACGTCGGGCTGCTGGACGTCGACGAACCCGGCGGCCACCGCGGCCCGGCCGTCGAGGCGGTCGGCGACGGCCGCGACGAGCCCGGCGACGGCGTCGGCGCCCTCGGCGGACGCCGTGCCGTGCGAGACGGCGAGCAGGGCGGGAGCGGTCACGGCGCCTCCTCGGCGGGTGCGGGTGTCACGGCGGGGTTCACCGCGGGCTTCACGGCGCGAGCTCGATCCGGTAGCCGCGCTTGACCACCGTGCGCACGAGGTCCTTGCGCCCGACGGCGTCGCGCAGTCGCGCGATCGCGACCTCGACGGCGTGCGGGTCGCGGGACTCGCCGGGCAGGACGTCGAGCACCTTGTCGCGCGGCACCACGCCGCCCCCGGCGGCGGCGAGCAGGCGCAGCACCTCCACGCCCGTGGGCGACAGCGGCAGCACGTGCCCGTCGAGCACCGCGACCCGCGCCCGGACCACCAGCGTGCCGGCCACGGTGGCCAGGGCGACGGACTCCACCTGCTCGTAGTGACCCACCAGCGTGCGCACGAGCGCGCCCAGGCGCCCGCGCTCCGGCTGCAGCGACGGGATGCCGCGCCGCTCCAGCGGCTGCGCGGTCACCGCGCCGACGGCGGCGGCCACCATCTCGCCGCTCGCGAACCGCGCGACGACGGCGTCCCCGAGCCCCTCGGCCTCGACCGCCGCCAGCCACGCCTCCGCGCCCGGGGCGGACGTGAACACGACGGCGTCGATCTCCCCCGCCGCCGCGGCGCGCGCGGACGCGGCCACCGCGGCCGGGTCCGGCGTCGGGCCCCAGCGGTAGACGACGAGGTCGGTGACGGTGGCGCCGGCCTTCTCGAAGACCTGGTCCAGCCCGTCCGCGCCGGCGCCGTGCTGCTGGATCGCCACGTGCAGCCCGGCGACGCCCTCGCTGAGCAGCACCTCGGCCACCTCGGCCGACGTCTCCGACTCGGCCACCCAGTCGGCCTGCAGCCCGGCCGCCTGGATCGCGCCGCGGGCCTTGGGCCCGCGCGCCACGATGCGGGCGCCGCGCAGGGCCGCCACGAGGTCGTCGGCGAGGCCATGGGCGTCGGCGGCCTCGATCCACGCCCGGAACCCGACGCCCGTGGTGGCCACGAGCACGTCGGGCGGGGCGGCCACCAGCGCGCGCGTCGCCGCGAGCAGGGACTCGTCGTCGACGTGCGGGATCATGCTCAGCGCGGGCGCGTGCCGCACCGTGGCGCCGCGGCGCTCGAGCGCGGCGGCCAGCTCGTCCGAGCGACGGTCGGCGGTGACCAGCACGGTGCACCCGGCCATCACCTGTCCGAGCGCCGGCCGCGGCGGCTCAGCCATCAGCCACCCGGCCGGCCCCTCGGGCGTCGCGGTCCCCGTCACCGGCCACCTCCAGCAGTCCGTCCGCGGCCACGTCCCCCACCACGATCACGGCCGGCGCGCGGACGCCGGCCTCGGCGGCGACCTGCGCGACGCGGTCCAGCCGAGCGCGCGTGACGCGCTGGCGCGCGGTGGACCCCCGCTCCACGATCGCCACGGGGGTCGCCGGGTCCGCCCCGGCCGCGAGCGCCTGCTCGCTGATCGAGGGGAGGGCCGACACCCCCATGAGGATGACCAGGGTAGCGGCGCGGTCGACGACGCAGGCCAGGGAGGCCGCGTCGAGGCCCTGGTGGCCCGTGACGACGTGGAACGCCGTCACGGTGCCGCGGTGCGTCAGCGGCACGCCGGCCAGCGCCGGGACGGCCAGCGCGCTGCTGACGCCGGGCACGACCTCGACGGGCACGCCGGCCGCGGCGCAGGCGAGCAGCTCCTCCCCGCCGCGGCCGAACACGTAGGGGTCGCCGCCCTTGAGCCGCACCACGGTGCGCCCCCGCCTGGCGTGCTCGACCAGCAGCGCGTTGATCTCGTGCTGCGGCACCGGGTGGTGCCCCGGCGTCTTGCCCACGTCGATCACCTCGACCGACGCCGGCAGCTCGTCGAGCAGGCCGGTCGGCCCGAGCCGGTCGGTGACGACGACGTCGGCCTCCGCGAGCGCCCGGCGCCCGCGCACGGTGATGAGGTCCGGGGCGCCGGGTCCCCCGCCGACGAGCACGACCCGGCCGGCGCCGGCGCGGTGGCGGCGCAGGTCCGCTCCCCCGCCGTCGAGGAACCGTGCGACCGCGCCGCGCACGGCGGCTGCCCGGCGCGGGTCCGCCGCGCCGGCCGAGACCACGCCGACGACGACGTCGCCGTGCCGGCCGGCGGCCGCGGTCCGGGCGGTGCCGCGCGCGGCGTCGCCGGCGTGCACGCACCACGTGCGGCGCGCCTCCGCCCAGGTGGCGACGGCGGCGTCGGCGCGCGGGTCGCCCGTGGCGGTGTGCACGAGCCACGCCCCGTCGAGGTCCGCCTCGACGACCTCGCGCGCCACCCACCGCACCCGGCCGGCGCCGGCGAGCTCGCGCAGCTCCTCGCACGCGTCCGGGGCGACGACGGTGACGCGGGCGCCGTCGTCGGCCAGGGCGCCCGCGCGCCGGGCCGACACCGGGCCGCCGCCCACCACGAGGACGTCGCGGCCGGTCAGGTCGAGGCCGTAGAGGCTGGTCATCGCCGCTCCTGCGCGCCCGCCGCGCCCCCGGCCCCCGGCAGCCCGACGCTCACGACGCCGTCGGCCACCCGCACCGGGAACGTCGCCAGCCGCGGCGCGAGCCCGGGCCGCGGCGCGTAGCCGGCCGTGTCCAGGCAGGCGCCGGTGACCAGGGAGTACACCTGCTTGTACAGCGGCGCGGCGACCGTCGGCTCGCCGCCGCGCGTGCCGACGATGCCGCGGGACATCACGTTGGCGCCCGCGAACGGGTCGAGCTGCTGCACGGCCAGCACCCGGTCGTCGACCAGCCGGAACAGCGCCACCTGCACGGGCCCGGCGGGGCCGGCCAGCAGCGCGGCCGCACCGCGCTCGACGGCGAGGTCGTCGAACCGGCAGACCGTGGTCCACGCCGTGGTCGCGGCGGTCCCCACGTCGGTGATCGTGCTCATGCGCGCACCTCCAGCCGCGGCCCGGCCACCAGCACGGCGGCGCCGGACCTCTTCTCCTCGTCGGTCGCGGGGCGCAGCTGGCCCCGCTCGGGCACGTACGCCAGGTCGGGGTCCGGCGTCGTCGGCGCGTTGACGAACGACGAGAACCGGGCGAGCTTGACCGGGTCCTCCAGCACCGCCCTCCACTCGTCCTCGTACCCCTCGACGTGCCGCGCCATGGCGGCGTCCAGGTCCGCGCAGATGCCCAGGGAGTCCTCCAGCACGACGGCCCGCACGCCGTCGAGCCCGCCCTCCACCTCCTCGACCCACGGCGCGGTGCGCTGCAGCCGGTCGGCGGTGCGGACGTAGTACATCAGGAACCGGTCGACGACCCGCACGAGCGTCTCGTCGTCGAGGTCCTCCGCGAGCAGCTGCGCGTGCCGGGGCGTGAAGCCGCCGTTGCCGCCCACGTAGACGTTCCAGCCCCTCTCCGTGGCGATGATGCCCACGTCCTTGGCCCGCGCCTCCGCGCACTCGCGCGCGCAGCCCGAGACGCCGAGCTTGATCTTGTGCGGCGAGCGCAGGCCGCGGTAGCGCAGCTCCAGCGCGACCGCCATGCCCACGGCGTCCTGCACCCCGTAGCGGCACCACGTCGAGCCCACGCAGGACTTCACCGTGCGCAGGGACTTGCCGTACGCGTGCCCCGACTCGAACCCCGCGTCGACGAGCCGCCGCCAGATGTCCGGCAGCTGCTCCTGGCGGGCGCCGAACATGTCGATGCGCTGCCCGCCGGTGATCTTCGTGTACAGCCCGAAGTCCTTGGCCACCTGCCCGACGGCGATGAGCCCGTCGGGCGTCACCTCGCCGCCGGGCATGCGCGGCACCACCGAGTAGGTGCCGTCCTTCTGCATGTTGGCGAGCATGTGGTCGTTGGTGTCCTGGAGGGCGGCCTGCTCGCCGTCGAGCACGTGCCCGTTGCCCAGCGACGCGAGGATCGAGGCGACCACCGGCTTGCAGATGTCGCAGCCGCGGCCCGGGGCGCCGGGCGTCCCGTCGGCGGCGACGGGACGCCGCCCGAAGCGCTCGACGATCTCGGTGAACGTGTGCAGGTCGGCGACGCGCACGGCGTCGAAGAGCTGGGCACGGGTGAGCTCGAAGTGCTCGCACAGGGCGCTGCTCACCGCGACGCCGGCGCGCTCGAGCTCGGCGGTGGCGATCTTCTTCACCAGCGGCAGGCACGAGCCGCACGTGGTGCCGGCCCGGGTGCACGCCTTGACCCCGGCGAGATCGGTGCAGCCGTGCTCGCTGACGGCGGCACGCACCGCGCCGGCCGAGACGTTGTTGCACGAGCAGACGGCGGCGTCGTCGGGCAGCTCGAGGCTCGGCGCGCCTCCCCCGCCCTCCGGCAGCAGGAACGCGCTCGGGTCGCCGCCGGGCAGCTGGGCGCCCAGCATCGGCCGCAGCGTGGCGTACGGCGTCGCGTCGCCCACGAACACGCCGCCGAGCAGCGTGCGCGCGTCGTCGGACAGCACCAGCTTCTTGTAGACGCCCGCCACCGGGTCGGCCCAGACGACCTCGACGGCGCCGGGCGTGCCCGCGTGCGCGTCGCCGAAGCTCGCGACGTCGACGCCGGACAGCTTGAGCCTCGTGGCCGTGTCCGCGCCGGGGAAGGTGGCCTCGCCGCCGAGCAGCCGGTCGGCGACCACCTCGGCCATCGCGTTGCCGGGCGCGACCAGGCCGGTGCAGCGCCCCTCGATGCAGGCGACCTCGCCCACCGCCCACACGTGCGGGTCGCCGGTGCGGCACGCGAGGTCGACGACGACGCCGCCGCGCTCGCCCGTCTCCAGCCCCGCGGCGCGGGCCAGCTCGTCGCGCGGCTGCACGCCGGTGGCCACCACGACGACGTCGACGTCGAGCCGGCCGCCGTCGGCGAACTCGAGGCGCCCGACGTGGCCCGTGCGGCGGTGCGGCTTCATGGCGCTCGTCACGGTCTGGGTGCGCACGCCGATGCCCCGGGCGTTGATGAGCCGCCGGAGCGCCTCGCCGGCCCCGTGGTCGAGCTGGGCGTTCATCAGGTGCGTGCCGGACTGGAGCACGGTGGCGTGCGCGCCCAGCGTGGTGAGCGCCCCGGCGGCCTCCAGGCCCAGCAGACCGCCGCCGACGACCGCCCCGCGCACCGGCCGGCCGGCCGGGAAGGACGCCCGCTTCGCCTCCACCCACCCGCGCAGCGCGGCGACGTCGTCGAGCGTGCGGTAGACGAACACGCCCGGCAGGTCGTTGCCCGGGACGGGCGGCATCGCCGCACGCGACCCGGTGGCGAGCACGAGCTCGTCGTAGGGGTGCACCCGCCCGAGCCGGTCGGTCACCGTGCGCGCCGCCCGGTCGATCGCCGTGACCGCGCAGTCGCGGTGCAGCGTGACGAGCGGGTCGTCCCACAGGGCCGGGTCGCCCAGCGCGAGCTCCTCGGGGTCGCGGACCTCGAAGTAGCGCGTGAGGCCGACCCGGTCGTAGGGGGTGCGCGGCTCCTCGGCGAAGACGCTGACGCGCCAGGCGCCGGCGTCGTCGCGGGCGCGCAGGGCCTCGACGAGGCGCTGCGCGACCATGCCGCCGCCGACCACCACGAGGTGGCGAGGTGCCGAGGTCCCCTGCGTCGCGGACGCTGCCGCCGACAGTTCTGCCGTCATGCCTCGACCGTAGGGAGCCGGGATTTCCGGGCGGTGCGCGCGGGGTTACCCGTCCGCAACGACGTCCTCACCGCGTCGCGCGGCGGGCTGAGAGACGCGCCGACGGCCGCTGGGGCCGGGCGCGCGGGGACCGGGCGCGCGGGGACCGGGCGCGCGGGAGCCAGGCACGCGCGCGGGGCCGCTGCCGGTCGGCAGCGGCCCCGCGTGCGGCACCGGAGCGGGTCAGCGCCCCTCGGCGGTGGCCAGCTCGGGCTCGGGCAGGCGCGGCAGCGGCGTCCGCCTCGGCGCGGTGCGGCCGTGCGTGACGTACATCGCGAGGCCGACGAAGGTGATGCCGCCGACGAGGTTGCCGAGCACCGTGGGGATCTCGTTCCACACGAGGTAGTCGCCGATGGTGAACTGGCCGCCCATCATGAGCCCCGACGGGAACAGGAACATGTTGACGATCGAGTGCTCGAAGCCCATGTAGAAGAAGAGCATGATCGGCATCCACATGCCGACCACCTTGCCGATGACGCTCTCGGACATCATCGCGGCCACCACGCCGGTCGAGACCATCCAGTTGCACAGCACGCCGCGCACGAACAGCGTCAGCATGCCGGCGGCGCCGTGGTCGGCGTACCCGACGGTGCGCCCCTCGCCGATGTGCCCGATCGCCTGGCCGACGGCGTCCGGCTCCGTGGAGAAGCCGTAGGTGAAGTAGATCGTCATGAGCACGGCGGTGACGAACGCGCCGGCGAAGTTGCCCACGAACACCAGGCCCCAGTTGCGCAGCACGCCGGGGAACGTCACGCCGGGCCTCTTGTCGAGCCACGCCAGCGGCGAGAGCGTGAACACCCCGGTGAGCAGGTCGTAGCCCATGAGGTAGAGCAGGCAGAAGCCCACCGGGAACAGGATCGCGCCGGCGAGCGGGTTGTCGGTGCGCGTGGAGACGGTGACGGCGAACGCCGCGGCGAGCGCCAGCACGGCACCGCCCATGAACGAGCGGACGAGCGTGTCGCGGGTGGACGTCAGCACCTTGGACTCGCCCGCGTCGATCATCCGGGTGACGAGGTCCGTCGGCTTCACATAGGGCATGGCTCCTCCTGGCGGAGTCGGGTCGGCGGGCGGCGCCGCCGACGGCGCCCCGTGGGCCCGAGCCTCTCGCCGCGGGGTTTCGACCCGCGCTCGTCGCCGTTACGGTCGCGGCGCGACTTCCTCTCACGCTCGCGGGGCCGCGTGAGAGGACGGTCAGGCCGGCCGCGGGCCGCCGTCGCCGTCGCCGGCTCCGACGCCGGCTCCGACGCCGAGAGGTTCGAGGCGCACCCGAGCGACCCGGACGACGTCGACCGCGTCCACGACGACGCCGTCGGCCAGGCCACGGACCGCGGGATCGACCCACACCCCGGCGGCGTCGCTCCAGGGCAGCAGCTCGAGGCGGAGGGCGCCGGCCGCGACCTCGTCGCGCCAGGGGGTGAGGTCGACGTCCCACGGGCGGCCGTGCCAGAAGTGGTCGCTGACCAAGCGTTCCCCGACGTACGCGCGTCCCGCGTCGCCACGCCAGGTGATCCGCAGGAGCACGCGGTCGACGTCGTCGAGCGCCTCGCGGGGGACCTCCAGCCGGAGGTGGGCGGCACCGGACCAGTCCGTCGGCGCGCGCAGGCGGTCCATCGGCCCGCCGCGGACCGGCTGCGGGGCGGTCGCGTCGAGGCGGCGGGGGCCGGCAAGGACCGGTCGGCGCCCGGCCGTCGGGACGTCCAGCGACCACGTCCGCCACGGGCCGGCGTCCTGCCCCGCGCCGACGTGCCCCTCGGAGGCGCGCACCCCGTCCGGCGCCGGGAGGAACGACACCGTCGCCCGGCCGGAGTCCGGGTGCAGGACCAGCGCTCCGTCCTCGACGTACAGCGGGGCGTCGGAGAGCACGAGGCGCTCGCGTCCGGCGACCTCCAGCCGGTAGAGGCGGTCGGCCGACGCATCGTCGAGGACCAGCAGCCGCACCCCCGGCAGCTCCACGACGCACGTCGGTCCAGGCGGCGTACGGAGCTCGACGACCGTGGCGCCGTCGCGGTGCACGGCCCGTCCCGCGCCGCCGACCGGGACGTCCCCGGCCACCACGAGCTCGACCGGGACACCTGCGGTCGCCGCCAGCACGACGACCTCGCCGCCGTCCACCACGAGCCGCGTGACGACCTGGGCGGTGGCGCTGCGCAGCTCGAGGACCGGGGTCAGGGCGTACCGCAGCGGCCACGCCAGCGAGACACCCGCCGGGAGGTCGACCGGCACGGTCGGGACGGTGACCTCAGCGCCGTCGTCGAAGGCGACGGTCACCTGCAGGTCGGCCTGCGCGGCCAGGGGCTGCCGCTCCGGCTGGTACGTGGTGAGGAACAGGTAGCCACGACGCCCGTCGCTGCGCACCGCCCACCGCAGCTCGTCGGTCCGTGCGCTCCCGCCGCCCACGGTGGTGGTCATGGTCGCGAGCCGCTCGCCCTCGGCCTGCAGCCACAGGTGCTGGCGCCTCAGCGCATGGTGGTGGCGGCGGACCTGTCCGTGCTCGCCGACGGGGGCCCAGAAGTCGTAGGTGAGCTCCGGGACGTCGTTGGGGTAGCCGGTGGCCTGCGACTCCTGCTCACCGCCGACCTGCCCGGGCACGGCGCTGGTCCGCTGGGTCCCGCCGGCGTACATGTAGTAGCCCTGCCAGACCGAGCCGCTGCCGACCTTGGCCAGGGCGAGCGCGGCGACATCGTCGGCGCTCACCAGGGGCCGCCGGTGGTAGGCGACGTGCATCCCGCCGCCCAGCTCGCAGGTGGCGAACGGCAGCGCGTCGTCGTCCTTGAGCGGGACGGACGCCGGGTCGAGGACGATCCCGTCGAGCGCCTCGCGCAGGTCCGCGCCGACGGACAGGTCGTCGCGCACCGGGCTGTACCGGAAGTGGCAGGCGGCGAACTCCGGCCACTCCGTGCGCGAGTCCTCCCAGAAGCCGTCGACGTAGGCGCTGTAGACGGGCAGCAGCGTGTGCGGGACCTGCGCGCCTCCCCAGCCGGTGGCCGTCCACAGCGGGACGCGCAGCCCGAGGTCCTCGGCGATCCGCCGCAGCGTGGCGAGGTGCGCCGGCTGGTCGTACAGCTCGTTGTCCACCTGCACGGCGACGACCGGCCCTCCCTCGGCGTGGGTGAGCCCGGCCAGCTGGGCGATCGACTGGGCGTAGAAGGCGCGCACGAGGTCGAGGTAGGCGGGGTCGTCGGTGCGGTTGCGCAGGTCACGCTCGACGAGCCAGTCCGGGAAGCCGCCGAGACGCGCCTCGCCGTGCGCCCACGGGCCGAGCCGGACGACGACGTCCAGCCCGTGCGACGCGGCGAGCTCGACGAAGGCGCGCAGGTCCAGGCCGCCGTCCCAGCGGAAGTCACCTGGCCGGGGCTCGTGCGCCCGCCAGAAGACGTAGGTGGACACCGAGTCCAGGCCGCCGGCCCGGGCGTGACCCAGCACCTCCGACCAGCGCTCGCGCGGGACCCGCGAGTAGTGGATCTCGCCGGTGACCGGGAACCAGGGGCGCCCGCCACGCTCGATCCACCGGCTCGTGACCTCGATCCGGTCGGGGCTGCCGGCGGGCTCGCCGAGCGGAAGGTGGTCGCGGCGGGGCTCGGGCGGCGTGGTCACCCGAACCTGGTGACCGGCCCGTCGTCGAGCCGGGCGCGCGCTAGCCGATGCCCTAGCCGATGCCACAGCCGATGCCATAACCGATGCCATGGCCGATGCCATGGAACGCGAACCGGAACGTCAGCTCCCGGCCGGTGGGCAGGAGGAACTCCGGGTGGGTGCGAGCCCCCCAGGAGTCGTCGCCGCCCACGCCTCGGCGCTGCAGGGCCGGACGCAGGACCGTCCGGTGGACCGGGGGCAGCTCGTTCGGGTGGGCCGCGTTCTCGATCTCGAAGGGCGTCCACGGCAGGGCCGACAGCTCCATGCCGCCGGTCGGGCCGGGGTCACCGAGGTGCTCCAGCCGGATGCCGACGCCGTCGTCGTCGGTCACCTCCGCCCACCGCACGCCCGTGCGGCTGCCCGCCTCCTGCGGACGCAGGTAGCGGGTGAGCGCCGTGCGGACGTCGAAGGTGTGGATGTCGAGGCGGGCACCTGCACGCCGGTCGACGTAGCACTCCTCGGGGCCCTCGCCGTACAGCCGCACCCGGTGCAGGTCGGGGTCCGTGGTGAGCAGCATGCCCATCTCGGGCATGTCCCCGAGCCCCTCGCCGGGGCGCACGACCTGGGTCACCTCGACGCGGCCCGTGCCGTCGACGCGGTACGTCACGGCGCAGGTGCTCACGGGGGCCGTGGGCAGCACGTACCGGAAGGTGAGCGCCACCGCGTCGTCGTGCCGGACGACCTCGGGCTGCGGCGCCTCGCGGTCCAGGGTCGGGTACCGGCTGGCCAGCAGCCACGGGCCGTCCTCCGACGGGCCGCCGTAGCCGCGCTCGTTCGAGGTGGGCGCGTGCCAGAAGCACGGCTGCGGGACGGAGCGCAGGAGCTCGCGCCCCTCGCCCGTCGCGGTGCCCGGCCCGGTGCGGTACGACAGGAGTCCGCCGTGCAGCCGCGAGAAGAGCGCGCTGAAGCCCTCTCCGTGGACGCCGACGTTGTGGATGCCGTCGACGACGGTCGGCGCCGGCGCGACGCGAGCCGCGGCGCGCGCGGGCTCGGCCACCCGGACCACTGCCTGCTCGTGCGCGACCTCGTGGCCTGCGTCGGCCCACCGGGTGGCGGCCCGCAGGCGGAACGACACGTCGACCGTGTACTCCCCCGGGTGCCCCGGCACCTTCACGGGCAGCGCGTACACGCCCTCGTCACCGGGCGCCACGTCCGTGTCGAGCGTCTGCTCGTCGAGCACCTGCCCCTCCCGCGCGAGCGTCACGACGCAGGCGTGGGCGGAGGACCGCGTGAACAGGTGGCGGTTGTGCACCACGACGCCGGCGTCCGCGCCGCCGACGCGCAGCTCCACCCGGTACGGCTGGTAGAGGTACCGGACCTCCTGGACGGCCGGCTTCGGCGTGCGGTCGGCGAAGAGGATGCCGTTGCCGGAGAAGTCCGCGTCGTGCGGCACGTCGCCGAAGTCCCCGCCGTAGCCGTCGAACGTGCGGCCGTACCGGTCGGTCACCGGCAGGGCCTGGTCGGCGAAGTCCCAGATGAACCCGCCCTGGAACAGCCGGTCGCGGTACGCGAGGTCGAGGTACTTGCCCACGGCGCCGAACGAGCTGCCCATGGAGTGGGCGTACTCGCAGAGGATCACGGGCTTGTCGCGGTGCTCGACGAGGAACGCCGCGACGTCCGCCGCCGGGGTGTACATCGTGCTGACCACGTCAGTCGTCTCCGGGTACCGCGGGTCCCAGTGCACGCCCTCGTAGTGCACCGGGCGGTCGTCGACGGAGCGGAACCAGTCCGCGACCGCCCGGATGCCCGTGCCGCCGTAGGACTCGTTGCCGCAGGACCACATCACCACCGACGGGTGGTTCTTGTCCCGCTCGAGCATGTTGGCGGCGCGGTCGAGCAGCGCCGGCAGCCACTCGGGCCGGTCACCCGGCAGCGCCTCCTCCACGGGCAGCTCCTGGCGCAGCAGCCGGTCCCACATGGCGTGCGACTCGAGGTTCATCTCGTCGACGACGTACAGCCCGTACTCGTCGCACAGGTCGTAGAAGAAGCCGTTGTTCGGGTAGTGGCTGGTGCGGACCGCGTTGATGCCGATCTGCTTCATGAGGCGCAGGTCGGCCTCGGTCTCCTCGCGCGTCATCACCCGGCCCCGGCGCCCGAACTCGTGGCGGTTGACGCCGGTGAAGACCACCCGGCGGCCGTTGACCGCCAGGACGCCGTCCTCGATGCCGAAGCGTCGCACGCCCACGCGCAGCGGCACGTGCTCCGTGACTGCGCCCGCCGCGTCCCGCACCTCGAGGTGCAGGTCGTACAGGTGCGGGTCCTCGCTGCTCCACAGGTGCGGGTCGGCCACCTCGACGACGAGCTCGCCGTCGGGTCCGGGCCCGAGCGGCCCGACGCCGTCGAGCACCGCGGTGACGGAGCCCTCCCCCTGGAGCCTCACCCGCACGCGCACGACCGCCTGGTCGAGCCCGGGCGCCACGTCCGTGACGACGCGGACGTCCTCGGCGTGCACCGCCGGGCGGTGCCGGAGCACCACGTCCCGGAACAGACCGGAGAAGCGGAAGAAGTCCTGGTCCTCGATCCACGATCCGGACGTCCACGTGACGACCTGCGCGGCGAGGGTGTTCTCCCCCTCGACGAGGGCGTCCGTGACGTCGAACTCCGACGGCGTGAAGGTGTCCGCGCCGTAGCCGACGTACCGGCCGTTCACCCACACCGCCACGGCGCTCTCGGCGCCGTGGAAGGTGATGCTCACGCGCTCGCCCTCGGCGGGCCGGCGGTCCAGCGTGAACGTGCGCACGTAGCTGCCGACGGGGTTGCTGCGCCGGGGAGCCTGCCCGGGCTCGAGCGCCTCGCTCCCGTCCCAGGGGTACTGCACGTTGACGTACTGGGGCCGGTGGTAGCCCTGCAGCTGCAGGTGGCCCGGGACCGTCACCTCGTCCCAGCCGCTGCGGTCGAGGTCCGGCTGCTCGAAGCCCGGCAGGACGCCCGCCGGGTTCGCGGCGTAGTGCAGGCGCCACGTCCCGTTGAGGCTCTGCTCGAACGAGCTGGTCCCCGTGGCGGCCTCCTGCGCGGAGGCGAACCACCGGTGGTCGGAGTGCGGGGCCGTCCGGTGCTCGGCGACGAAGCGAGGGTCGGACGTGCGGGCGAGGCTGAAGGTCACTTGATGGCTCCGGTGATGCCCTGGGCGAAGCTCTTCTGCAGGGCGAGGAAGACGAGCATGGCGGGCAGGGACGCGATCAGCACGGCGAGCATGAGCATCCCGTAGTCGGTGACGTACCCGGCCTGGATGTTGGTCAGCAGCATCGGCAGGGTCTGCACGTCGTTGTTGACGAGGATGACCTTGGGCCACAGGAAGTTGTTCCACGCCGCCATGAACGTGATGACGGCGGCGGCCGCGAACGTGGGGCGCATCGTCGGCACGTAGATCCGCAGGAAGATCTGCAGCTCCTTCAGGCCGTCGATGCGCGCCGCCTCGATGATCTCGTGGGGGAACGACCGCGAGGCCTGCCGGAACAGCATGACGAGGAACGGGGTCGAGATCGCGGGGAGCACCACGGCGATCCAGCTGTTCACGAGCCCGAGGTCGCCGAACATGCGGAACAGCGGGATCATCGTCGCCGCGAACGGGATCATGATCCCCAGCAGGAGGAAGCCCATGAACCGGTCCTTGGCCTTCGTGTGGAACACCTCGAAGCCGTAGCCCGCGACCGACGTCACCGCGAGGGCGAGGATCGTCGTGCCCACCGCGATGAGCGCGGAGTACCACAGCGCCACGCCGAGGGGCTGCGCCCCGACGAGGGTCCGGAAGTTCTCCAGCAGGTGGGTGCCCGGCAGCAGCTTCGACGCCAGGACCTCGTTGCTCGAGTTCGTGGCCGAGACCACCATGAAGTACAGCGGGAACACCGACGCCACCGCCGCGAGGGTGAGGAAGACGTAGCCCGCCACGCTCTGCATCGACCTAGTCACGCTTGTCACCGACCTTGAGCTGCACCACGGCGAGCGCCGCGACGATGATGAGGATCACGTAGGAGATCGCCGACGCGTAGCCGAAGTTCGGGCTGTTGCGGAACGACACCATGTACAGGTAGTGCGAGATGGTCATCGACGTGTTCGCCGGACCGCCGGCGGTGAGCGCGTAGGACTCGTCGAAGAGCTGGAGCGTGCCGTTCGTCGACAGGATCGCGGTGAGCAGGATCATCGGCTTGAGCTGCGGCACCGTCACGTACCAGAACGCCTTCGCCGAGCTCGCGCCGTCGATCTTGGCCGCCTCGATCGTCGAGCGGTCGACCGTCTGCAGCGCCGCCAGGTAGAAGATCATGTTGTAGCCCGTCCAGCGCCACAGCAGGCCGAGGACGAGCACGAAGCGGGCGGTGCCCGTCTGACCGAGCCAGTTCACGGGCGAGTCGATCAGGCCCAGGCCCATGAGCATGTCGTTGACGAGGCCGTCGTTGGCGAACATCGTCCGGAAGACGAGGGCGTAGGACACGAGGCCGACGGCGCTCGGGAGGAAGATGGCGGTGCGCCACATGCTCTTGAAGCGCAGGTTCGGGTTGTTCAGCAGGTTCGCCAGGATCAACGCCATGACGAGCATGAGCGGGACCTGGATGACGAGGTAGATGAACGTGTTCTGCAGGGTGAGCTTGAAGGTCTCGTCCTCGAGCAGGCGCGTGTAGTTCGACCACAGCGGCTCGGCGAAGCTCAGCCGCGTCCCGCGGCCGGTCTGCAGCGACAGGATCGCCGCCTGGATCATGGGCCAGAAGCTCAGCCAGAGGATGAGCAGGGACGCGGGGAGCAGGAACGCCCAGCCCGTGAGGCTCTTGCGGCGCTCGAGCGGCGAGACCTTCGGACGGGGCGGCAGGGGCGCGGCCACGGTGCGGGCGACGGGAGCTGTTCCCGGAGCGGACCGCTGCGCCGTTGCAGTCGGACGAGCCACGGAGGACCCACCTTTCAGCTGTGCGTTCGAGGGGGACGGGTCCCGCGCGCGGCGGACGGCGTGCGCCGCTCCGCCGCGCGCGGGGGTGGGTCAGGAGCCCATCGCGAACTCGACGGTCGACTGGGCCTCTTCGAGCGCGGCCTTCGGGTCGGCCCCGTTCATGATGTTCGTGATCGCGACGCTCACCGCGTCGCGCCCCTCGTAGTAGTAGGCGCCGGTGTTGTTGCTCGGCACCTTCTCGGCGTAGCCGACCACCTTGCTGTAGATGGCGTCACCGCCGAAGAACTCCTGGGGCTCGCCGTAGACGTCGCTCTCGCTGGCGGGGATCCAGTTCGCCAGGGCGCCCGCGCCCGGCAGGATCGTGTCGTAGAGCTCGGAGGAGCCGGCGAACGTCTTCGCCAGGAAGTCCTGCGCGAGCTCGACGTCCGCGTTGGAGCTGATCGCCCACGAGGAGCCGCCGTTGGCGGTGTAGTTCGTCGCGCCCTGCACGCCGTCGAGCGAGGGCACGTTCGTGATGGCCCACTTGCCGGCCTGGTCCTCGGCGCTCTGGATGGAGCCGAGGATCCACACGCCGTTCACCGTCGCGGCCACCGAGTCGTTGACGAGCGTGTTGATGTACTCGTCCCAGGTGTTCACCTCCACCAGGACGCCGGTCTCGACGAGCCGCTGGTAGGTGTCGATGGCGGCGGTGAGGGCGTCGTTGTCGACGATGGTCGGGTTGCCCTCCTCGTCGAACAGGCTCGCGCCGGCGCTCTGCAGCATCATCACCGGGAGGTCGGCAGACCCCGCCTGCCCGGACAGCAGGGGCTGCCCGGTCTTCGCCAGGACGTCCTCGCCCAGCGTGATGAACTCGTCCCAGGTGATGTCGGTGAAGTCGTCGACGGTGTATCCGGCCTGCTCGAGCACGTCCGTGCGCAGTGCCGTGATGGCGGTGCCGTTGTCGAAGGGCACGCCGTAGTTGGTGCCGTCGACCGTGGAGTACGCGACGACGGACTCGGGGAACTCGGAGAAGTCGACGTCGCTGCCCGACAGGTCGCTGAAGAGGTCCGGGTAGTTGAGGACGTTCTTCTGGAACGCGTTGTTCTGCATGAGGAAGATGTCCGGCAGCTCCCCCGTCTCCTGGGACTGCGCGAGAGTCGTCAGGCGGGTCTGCACGTCCTCCCAGGGCACCTCCTGGATGTCGAGCTCGAAGTCCGGGTTCTCCTGCTGGTAGACCTTCTCGGCCTCCTGGAGCGCGTAGATGTTGAACGCCGGGTCCCACGCCCACACCGTCAGGGTGTTGTCGCCGTCACCCCCGCCGCCCTCACCGGAGGCCGTCGAGCCGCCACCGCCGCCGCAGGCGGCGAGGGCGAGCCCGAGCGGCAGGACCGCTGCCATGACTGCGAGCTTGCGTGCTGTAGTCCTCATGGAACGCCGTCTCCTTCTGGTGTGTCGCGTCGTTGCGTGCCACGTCCGACGGCTGCGCCGCGGGAGCGGTGACCGGACAGCCTGCCCGCCACCTCCACCACTGCTGACGTCGTCGTCCCGAATGGTGACGTGAACATAGCAGCGCCGCTCGGCGGCGCGGCACGGTTCGTAGGTCACACTCCTGTAACGATGGACGCGCCCGCGGCGGCACCAGGCGAAGCCGATGGTGACGTCACCATCGCCCGCTCCGCGGGCGGTCTATCATCGCGCCATGCCCACACCGACGACGGCGCGGCGGAGGTCGACCGGCCCCTCCATCCAGGACGTCGCGCTCCTGGCCGGGGTGTCGGCGCAGACCGTCTCCCGGGTCGCGAACGGGGCGCCGTCCGTGCGGCCCGTCACGCGCGACCGCGTGCTCGACGCCATGGGGAAGCTCGGATACTCCCCCAACCGGGTGGCCCGGGCCCTGCGGAGCGGGCACTTCGGCACCATCGGGCTCCTGGCGCACGCCTTCGACCGCACCGGCGAGGCCGGCATCACCGAGGCCGTGCTCGAGGCCGCGGAGCTCGAGGACTACACCGTCACGCTCATCCACGTGGGCACCCCGGGCGCCGCCGACTGGCAGCACGCCGCGCGGCGCCTGTCCCAGCGGGCGGTCGACGGCCTCGTCATCATCCGCGCCGAGGAGAGCGCCCCCGAGACGCTCGCGCTGCCGCCGGGGCTCCCGGTGGTCGCCTCCTACTCCCGGCTCGTCGGGCGGTACCCGGCGGTGGCCGCCGACCAGGTGCAGGGCGTGCGCGACGCCGTCGAGCACCTCCTGGCCCTCGGCCACCGGACCGTGCACCACGTCGCGGGCCCGGTCGGCTCCGAGCCCGCCCTGAGCCGGCTCGCCGCCTGGCGGGGCCGGCTGCTGGAGGCGGGCGTCACGCCGCCCCCGCCGTGGCCCGGCGACTGGACCCCGCAGGCGGGGTACGCGGCCGGCCGGCACGTCGCGGCCGACCCTGACGTCACCGCGGTGCTCTGCGCGAACGACGAGACCGCGTTCGGGCTGCTCCGGGCCCTGCACGAGCACGGCCGCCGCGTCCCGGAGGACGTCTCCGTGGTCGGCTTCGACGGGATCAGGCTGTCCGAGTACAGCGTCCCGCCGCTGACCACGGTGGAGCAGGACTTCCACCGGATGGGCCGGGAGCTCGTCGAGCTGCTGCTCGTCCAGATCCGCGGCGACGGGGCGCCGGGTCTCGAGCCCGTCATGGTGCCGACCCGTCTCGTCGTCCGGGCGAGCACGGCTCCCCCGCCGCGCTGAGCGCGCGGCACACGGCGGTGCGCAGCGCCGGCGGCGCTGACGCGCTCGTCCGGTGGATCGGCCCGCGCCGTGGAGGCAGGAGGAAGGCTCCGGTGCCCATGTCCTGCGCGGTGGAGCTGAGGGGACTCGAACCCCTGACCCCCTGCATGCCATGCAGGTGCGCTACCAGCTGCGCCACAGCCCCGCGGCCCTGCCGCCGGTCCCCCGGCGCACGAGCCTCCGGAATCCTACCCGATCCGCGTGGCACGTCCGCACACGGACGGGTCACGGTGCCGCCACCGGGCGGGCCTTCGCGACGAGCACGTCCTGCCGCAGCTCGCCCGGGTCGACGCGCAGGCCGGCGTGCAGCATCGTCACGGCCGCGAGGTTGAGCGGCACGTGCGGCGCGCACGTCACGTCCCCGACGGGCGCGTCTCCGGCCGCCCGGTCGTCCAGCAGCTCCTGGAGGCGCCGCGCGGCGGCCACCGCGTCGGCGTGGTCGGCGCCGCCCACTGGCTCGGGCTTGCCCTCGGCGGTCACCATGGCCTCCGCGACGAACAGCTCGGCACCGGCGCCACCCCGCGTCCGTCGCGGCGGGCACGGGGACCGACAGCGGGCACTCGACGGCCAGCGCCACCTGCTCGCCCGCCTCCAGGGCGGCGACGACGACGGCGCCGAGCAGCGAGGGGTCGTCCTGGCCGCGCACGCTGTCGTCCGGCGCCGCCCACGAGAAGCCGCCGGGGCGGCGGACCGAGCCGACGTCGACGCCGATGACGATCATGGCTCCACCGTGGCAGGCCGCGCGGGCGGCGCAACCGCGCCGAGCGGGCCCGCTCCGGACGACAAAAAACGCCGGACTCGACGAGTCCGGCGTTCTCCGGTGGAGCTGAGGGGACTCGAACCCCTGACCCCCTGCATGCCATGCAGGTGCGCTACCAGCTGCGCCACAGCCCCGTGAACCTGGCTGTGACGCCCGATTCGGGTGGTTGCTCCCGGGACTGCTCCGCGGGAACGTCCGTAATACTACGCAGGATTGCCCCTCGGCTCCAAATCGGCGGTGTCCGCCTGCTGCTCGGCGCCGGTGGCCGGCCCGGCGTGCCACTCCTCGGCCGCGTAGCCGGCGCCGACGTTGTGGGTGACCAGCCGCCACCCGGGCGCCAGGTCGCCGCCGCGGGCGCGGCGCAGCTCCGACCAGTGGGCGTTCGTCAGGCCGACGACGCCGCGCCAGGCGTCCGGGTCCAGGCCGAGCAGCGCGGTCAGGCCGGTCGTCAGGGCGGCGCCGTGCGAGACCACGACGAGCGTGCCGCCGTCCTCGACGGCCTCGGCGTGCTCGGTGACCGCCTCGAGCACGCGCCGGCCGACCTCGCCCCGGGTCTCCCCGCCGGGCGGGACGCCCTCCACGTCGTGCCCGCCGCGCCAGGCGGCGTGCTCCTCGGGCCAGCCGGCGGCGATCTGCGCGTCGGTCAGGCCCTCCCACTTGCCGAACGCCCGCTCGCGCAGCCGCTCGTCGGGGAGCACCTCGGCACCCACGAGGTCGGCGTACGCGCGGGCCGTGTCCACGGCCCGCGCCAGGTCGGACGCCACCACCCGTGCCGCGCGGTGGCCGCGCGCCAGGTGCGTGGCGGCCTCGGCGGCCTGCCAGCGGCCGACCTCGTCGAGCGGGACGTCGGTCTGGCCCTGCAGGCGGCCGACGAGGTTCCACTCGGTGCGCCCGTGGCGCAGCAGGACGACTGTGCGTGCGGTCACTGCGCGGCTCAGTCGGCGGTCGCCGGCTGGGCGGGCGTGCCGTCGGCGTTCGTGACGTCGTCCGGCAGCGGCACCACCGGGCAGTCCTTCCACAGCCGCTCGAGCGCGTAGTACACGCGGTCCTCGGCGTGCTGCACGTGGACGACGACGTCGCCGAAGTCGAGCAGCACCCAGCGCGCCTCGGAGCGGCCCTCGCGGCGGATCGGCTTGGCGCCCGCCTTGTGCATGGCCTCCTCGACGGCGTCGACGATCGCCGAGACCTGGCGCTCGTTCGTGCCGGACGCGATGAGGAACACGTCGGTGAGCACCAGCTGCTCGCTCACGTCGAGCGCGATGATCTCCTCCGCCTTGCGCTCGGCGGCCGCGCGGGCGGCGACGACGGCGAGCTCGACGGCGCGCTCGGATGCGGTCACAGGGTTCCCTCCCAGGGGCCGGGCGCGACGGTCGTGACCGTCGCCGCGGCGGAGTCGGTGGACGAGAAGCTGGGCTGCTCGGTGTCGATGAGCTTCCACAGCAGCAGGCCGAGGACGAAGGCGACCACGACCAGGACGATGTAGTGCAGCCAGGTGTAGGACGCGCCGCGCTTCTCGTCGGCCTCCTGCGGCTGCGGCTCCGCCGCGCCGGCACGCTGCGGCGCCTCCACGCCCAGCACGGCGTCGAACGGCGTGGGGGCCGCGGACCGCGAGGGCGTCGCGGGCTGCACGGGCGTCGGCGCCGGCCGGCGGCCGCCGGGGGGCACGCTCGCGGGCATGCCCGCCGCGCCGGACGACGGCTGCGCCGGTGCCGGGAGCGCGGGGTCCGACGACGTGGCGGCGGGCGACACCGGGTTCGACACCGGGTTCCAGGCGGGCGCCTGCGCGCCGGTCGCGCCCGCGGGACGCACCGGCGGGAACGCCGAGCGCGCCGACGTGCGGGTCGGCGCACCGGGCGACGCGGCGCCGGGCTGCGGCGTGCTGGGCCGCACCGGGACGCCGGACTGCACGGGGACGCCGGACTGCACCGGCACGGAGCCCACGCCGGTGCGCTGCACCGGCGTCAGGCGCCCGGTCGTCGCGTCGAAGCCGCGCACACCGCCGGTCGAGGCGGGCGGGCGCACCACGGGCGGCGTCGTGCCGCCGGCCGGCCCCGCGGGCGGCTGGTGCAGCGAGCGGCGCGTCGGCGGGGTCGCACCGCCGCCCACCGGCGGGAACGCCGGGGCGGCGGCGCCGGGCGCCGGGGCCGCGGCGTCGGACGCGGGGCGTGCGTCCTCGCGCAGGCGGATCTCCTCGCGCTCGCGCAGCTCGCGGCGCGTCAGCGGCCGTCCCGGCCGGTCAGAGCTCTCACTCATCCTCGGAACCTCGATACAGACCGTGCTTGGCGATGTACTGCACCACCCCGTCGGGCACCAGGTACCAGACCGGCTGGCCGGCCTCGGCGCGCCGACGGCAGTCGGTGGAGGAGATCGCCATGGCGGGCACCTCGAGCGTCGTCACGGCGCCCTCGGGGATGCCGTCGATCGACAGGGCGTGGTCGGGGCGCGTCACGGCGACGAAGTGCGCCATGCCCCACAGCTCGTCCGCGTTCTTCCACGCCAGGATCTGCTCGACGGCGTCGGCGCCGGTGATGAAGAACAGGTCGGCGTCGGGCCGCTCGGCGCGCAGGTCGCGCAGCGTGTCGACGGTGTAGGTCAGGCCAGGCCGGTCGATGTCGACCCGGCTGACGGTGAACCGCGGGTTCGACGCCGTCGCGATGACCGTCATGAGATAGCGGTCCTCGGCCGGCGAGACCCTCTGGTGCTGCTTGAAGCTCGGCTTGCCCGTGGGAACGAACACGACCTCGTCGAGGTCGAAGTGCGCGGCCACCTCCGAGGCGGCCACGAGGTGTCCGTGGTGGATCGGGTCGAAGGTGCCACCCATCACGCCGATGCGAGGGCGGGAAGGGTGGCGGTCGGGGGCGTCGAGACTCACGGGCAGGCAGACGGTCCTGAGCGGCTGCTCAGTGGCGGTTCCCGACGTTGCGGAACGCGTAGGTCACGCCCAGCGCGCAGAGGAAGCCGACGAAGGCGAGGCCCCCGAGCGCGACGGGCGAGATGCCCCCCACGACCTCGCTGGTCTCCTGGGCGGCCTGGACGACGGTCTGCAGCACGATGCTCCTCCTGGTGTGCGTGGACTTCGGTCGTCAGTCTCTCACGACGGCGCGCCCCCGAGCGTCCCGGGCGCGTCGGGGGCGGGGCGCGGGCGCCGGGTCAGGGGCGCACGTGCCCGTCGCCGTGCACCACCCACTTCGTGGTGGTCAGCTCGGCCAGGCCCATCGGGCCGCGCGCGTGCAGCTTCTGCGTGGAGATGCCGATCTCGGCGCCCAGGCCGAGCTGGCCGCCGTCGGTGAACCGCGTCGAGGCGTTGACCATGATCGCTGCGGAGTCGAGCTCGGCGACGAATCGGTCGGCCGCCGCGATGTCGCGCGTGAGGATCGCCTCGGTGTGGCCCGACGACCAGGTGCGGATGTGCTCGATCGCCTCGTCGAGCGAGTCGACGACGCGCACCGCGAGCTCCAGCGCGAGGTACTCCGTGGCCCAGTCGGCGTCGGTGGCCGGGATCACCTCGACGCTCTCGGGCGCGAGCGCCGTCGTCCGCTCGTCGCCGTGCAGCACCACGCCGGCCCCGCCGAGGGCGGCGAGCGCCGCGGGCAGGAACGCGTCGGCGGCGTCGCGGTGCACCAGCAGCGTCTCGGCGGCGTTGCAGACGCCGACGCGCTGGGTCTTGGCGTTCATGACGATCTCGACGGCCGTGGCGACGTCGGCGGTCGCGTCGACGTAGACGTGCACGTTGCCCACGCCGGTCTCGATGACCGGGACCGTCGACTCCTGGACGACGGTGCGGATGAGGTCCGCCCCGCCGCGCGGGATGAGCACGTCGACCAGGCCGCGGGCGTGCATGAGCGCCACGCCGCCGGGGCGGCCGTACCGGTCGATGGACTGCACCAGGTCGGCGGGCAGGCCCTGGGCCTCCAGCGCGCGGCGCATGACGTCGGTGATCACGGTGTTGGACGACGCCGCGGCGCTGCCGCCGCGCAGGATCACCGCGTTGCCCGACTTCAGCGCGAGGCCGGCGGCGTCGACCGTCACGTTCGGCCGCGCCTCGTAGATCACGCCGACCACGCCCATGGGCACGCGCAGCTGGCGCAGCCGCAGGCCGTTCGGCAGGGTCTGGCCGCGCAGCACCTCCCCCACCGGGTCGGGCAGGCCCGCGAGCTCGCGCAGCGCCTCGGCGACGGCGCCCACGCGGGCCGGGGTCAGCTCGAGGCGGTCAAGCAGGCCCGGCGTCAGGCCGTTCTCGCGGCCGCGCGCCAGGTCCTCGCGGTTGGCCGCGACGACGTCGTCGGCCGCGGCGACGAGCGCGTCCGCGACGGCGTGCAGCGCCGCGTCCTTCGTGGCGCGGGTCGCGGTCGCCAGGGCGCGCGAGGCCACCTTGGCGCGGCGCGCGACGTCGCGGACGTCCTGCTCGACGTCGGTGCCCGCCGTCCGGTCGCTGAGGGTCGAGGTCATGCCCCGAGGGTACGACGGCGACGCGCGGCGCGGCAGGGCCGTCCGCGGTGGCGCGCGAGACGGCGCTGGCCAGGCCCGCGCGCCACCCCCTAGCATTCCGCCGACCGCGACGGGCGTGGTCACGACGGGAGAACCGATGTCCACCGAGACCACCCCCGACCTCAGCCGCACCGCGCGGCTCGACCGGCTGCCCTTCACCCGGGCGCACGGCCGGCTGCTCACGGGCGCCGGCGTCGGCTGGGCGCTCGACGCGATGGACGTCGGCATCGTGTCCTACGTGCTGGCCGCCCTGGCCGTGCAGTGGGAGCTGAGCACCGGCGAGCTGTCGCTGCTCGGCTCGATCGGCTTCGCCGGCATGGCCGTGGGCGCAGCGCTCGGCGGCCTGCTCGCCGACAAGGTGGGCCGCCGCCAGGTGTTCGCCCTGACGCTGCTCGTGTACGGGCTCGCGACCGGCGCGTCGGCCCTCGCCGGCGGCGTGGCCGTGCTGCTGGTGCTGCGCTTCGTCGTCGGGCTGGGCCTCGGCGCCGAGCTCCCCGTGGCCTCGACGCTGGTGAGCGAGTACGCCCCCGCGCGCATCCGCGGCCGGGTCATCGTGGTGCTCGAGTCCTTCTGGGCCGTCGGCTGGATCGCCGCGGCGCTCATCGGCACCTTCGTCGTCGCTGGGTCCGACGACGGCTGGCGCTGGGCGTTCCTCATCGGGCTCGTGCCGGCGCTGTACGCCATCGTCGTGCGCACCGGCCTGCCCGAGTCGGTGCGGTTCCTCGAGCGCCAGGGCCGCCACGCCGAGGCCGAGGCGGCGGTGCGCCGCTTCGAGGCCTCGGCCGGCGTGCCGGCGCCCGCGGGCGCCGGGGACCGGGCCGCCGTCGCCGTCACCCCCGCGGCCCGCACTGCCGCGCCCGCGCCGCGCGTCCCGGTGCGCGAGCTGTTCACCGCGGCGCTGCGCCGCCGGACCGTGGCGCTGTGGCTGACCTGGTTCGGCGTGAACTTCGCCTACTACGGCGCGTTCACCTGGATGCCCACCCTGCTGGTGGCCGACGGGTTCGGCATGGTGCGCTCGTTCACGTTCACCCTCGTCTTCACGCTCGCCCAGCTGCCCGGGTACGCCGTGGCCGCCTGGCTCATCGAGTCCTGGGGCCGGCGCGCCGTGCTGGTGACGTTCCTGGCCGGCTCGGCGGTCTCGGCGATCGGCTTCGGCCTGGCGGGCTCGGTGCCGGCGATCCTCGTCGCCGGCATCGCGCTGTCGTTCTTCAACCTCGGCGCCTGGGGCGCGCTGTACGCGGTGACCCCGGAGAGCTACCCCACCGCCGTGCGCGCCACCGGCTCCGGCAGCGCGACGGCGTTCGGCCGGGTCGCCTCGATCCTCGCCCCGCTGGTGGTGCTGCCGCTGCACGACCGCATCGGGACCGTCGGCGTCTTCGTGGTGTTCGCCGCGGCGTTCGTGCTGGCGATGGCCGGCTCGGCGCTGCTCGCGGAGCTCAAGGGCCGCCGCCTGGAGGAGGACCTCCCCACCGCCTGACCGTTGCGGAGGCGGTCAGCGCGGGGCGGGGTCAGCGCGGGGCGCGGGCCCGCGCGCGGGCCCGCGGCTCGAGCACCAGGTCGTCGCGGTGCACGATCTCGCGGTCGTACCCCTCCCCCAGCGCCGCGCGCAGCTCGGCCGTCTGGCGGCCCAGCAGGGCGGGCAGCTCGTGGGAGTCGAACGCCACCAGTCCGCGGGCCACGACGGCGCCGTCCGGCGCCACGAGCTCGACGGGGTCGCCGGCGTCGAACTCGCCGTCGACCCGCGTCACCCCGGCCGGCAGCAGCGACGCCCGCCCGCCGAGCACCGCCCGGGCCGCGCCGTCGTCGACGTGCAGCCGACCGCGCACCCGCGCCGCGTGCGCGATCCACAGCCGGCGCGCCGAGGTCCGCCGGCCCGTGGCGGCGAAGAACGTGCCGACGTCCTCGCCCGCCAGCGCCGCGGCGGCGTTCGCCGCGCGCGTGAGCACCACCGGCACGCCGGACGCCGTCGCGATGCGCACCGACTCCAGCTTGGTGACCATGCCGCCGGTGCCCAGCACGCTGCCGCGGGCGGTCACGGGCACGTCCGCCACCTCGGCCAGGTCGCCCACGTGCGGGATGCGGCGGGCGCCGGGGCGCGACGGCGGCGCGTCGTGCAGGCCGTCGACGTCGGTGAGCAGCACGAGCGCGTCCGCCTTGACCAGGTGCGACACGAGCGCGGCGAGCCGGTCGTTGTCGCCGAACTTCAGCTCGTCGGTGGTCACGGCGTCGTTCTCGTTGACCACCGGCACGACGCCGAGCGCCAGCAGCCGCGACAGCGAGCGCTGGGCGTTCTTGTAGCGCAGGCGGCGCACCGTGTCCTCGGCGGTGAGCAGGATCTGCCCCACGCCGATGCCGTGCGCGGCGAACGCCTCGGTGTAGCGGGCCACGAGCATCCCCTGGCCCACCGACGCGGCAGCCTGCATGGTGGCCAGGTCCCGCGGGCGCGTGGCCAGGCCGAGGGGACCGATGCCGGCCGAGATGGCGCCGGAGGTCACCAGCACGACCTGCCCGCCCGCGGCGTGCCGCGCGGCCAGCACGTCGACCAGCGCGCGCAGGGCGCCGACGTCGAGCAGGCCGTCCGGCCCGGTGAGCGAGGACGACCCGATCTTGACGACGACGCGGCGGGCGGCGGGCAGCGCGGCGCGCGAGCTGGCATCGCGGGGGACGGCGCGGACGAGGGGGACGTTCACTGCCCCATCATCGCCCGCCGGACGCCCGCCGCGCGGACGTGTCCGCCGGTCAGACCGCCGTCACTCGTCGTCCGGACGGGTCCAGATGCCCTGCTCGCGCTCGGTCCACAGCTCGCGGCGCGCCTCCGTCTTGGCGTCCATGCGCTCGGTGAACTCCCGGCGCCGGTCGGCGCGCGTGGGCCGCGCGCGGTCCTCGAGGCGCAGGTCGGTGCCGCGGGCGCCGAGCAGCTCGGGGCCCGTCATGAGCGTGGGCTCCCAGTCGAAGACGACGGCGTTGCGCGGGTCGCCGATGCGCACCTCGTCGCCCGCCACGGCGCCGGCCTCGAAGAGCTTGTCCTCGACGCCGAGCTTGGCCAGGCGGTCGGCGAGGAAGCCGACGGCCTCGTCGTTGTTGAAGTCCGTCTGGCGCACCCAGCGCTCCGGCTTGGCGCCGCGCACCTCGTAGTAGACGCCGTCGGCGTCGCTCTTGCGCGTGACCGTGAAGCCCGCCTCGTCGACGGCGCGCGGGCGCAGCACCACGCGGGCCGGCTCGGGCGCCGGCGCGGCGGCGCGGGCCTGGGCGACGATCTCGGCGAGCGCGAACGTCAGCGGGCGCAGGCCCTCGTGGCTCGCCGTCGAGATCTCGAACACCCGCAGGCCGCGGGCCTCGAGCTCCGGGCGCACCAGGTCGGCCAGCTCGCGCGCCTCCGGCACGTCGATCTTGTTGAGCACCACCAGGCGGGGGCGCTCGGTCAGCGGCACCCGGCCGCCGGAGATCTCCAGGTCGCCGGCGTAGGCGGCGAGCTCGGCCTCGATGACGTCGAGGTCGGTGAGCGGGTCGCGGCCCGGCTCGAGCGTGGCGCAGTCGAGCACGTGCACGATCACGGCGGTGCGCTCGATGTGGCGCAGGAACTCCAGGCCCAGGCCCTTGCCCTCGCTCGCGCCGGGGATCAGGCCCGGCACGTCGGCGACGGTGAACCGGGTGTCCCCCGCCTCGACCACGCCGAGGTTCGGCACGAGCGTGGTGAACGGGTAGTCGGCGATCTTCGGCCGCGCCGCGGAGATCGCGGCGATGAGCGACGACTTGCCGGCGCTGGGGAAGCCGACGAGCGCGACGTCCGCGATCGTCTTGAGCTCGAGCACGACGTCGGCGGTCTCGCCTGGCTCGCCCAGCAGCGCGAAGCCGGGGGCCTTGCGCTTGGGCGAGGACAGCGCGCGGTTGCCGAGGCCGCCGCGCCCGCCGTGCGCCACGACGTACTCGGCGCCCGCGCCGACCAGGTCCGCGAGCACGGTGCCGTCGGGGTCCTTGACCACGGTGCCGTCGGGCACGCGCAGCACGAGGTCCTCGCCCTTGGCGCCGTCGCGGTCGTCGCCCATGCCCTGGGTGCCGTTGGTGGCGTGGCGGTGGGGCAGGTGGTGGTACTCGAGCAGCGTGGTGACCTGGGGGTCGACGACGAGGCGGACGCTGCCGCCGTCGCCGCCGTTGCCGCCGTCGGGGCCCGCCAGGGGCTTGAACTTCTCGCGGCGGATGGAGGCGACACCGTGGCCGCCGTCTCCGCCGGAAGCGTGCAGGACGACTCGGTCGACGAAGCTGGCCATGGGACGATCCTCTCAGGACGCAGCGGAGGGGCGCACCGCACCGGTGCGCCCCTCCGCTGGAGTGTTTCGGGGTGAGGCTCAGGCCTCGACGATGTCGACGACCTTGCGGCCACGACGCGTCGCGAACTGGACCGAGCCGGCGGCCAGCGCGAACAGCGTGTCGTCGCCACCGCGGCCGACGTTGGCGCCCGGGTGGAAGTGGGTGCCGCGCTGGCGGACGATGATCTCGCCGGCCTTGACGACCTGACCGCCGAAGCGCTTGACGCCGAGGGACTTGGCGTTCGAGTCGCGACCGTTGCGCGAGGAGCTCGCGCCCTTCTTGTGTGCCATCTGTCTGACCTGCTTTCAGTACTGAAGAACGGGGTTGATCACCGGCGCGGCGCGGGCGGGCCCGCGACGCCGGGAAGTCACTTGATGCCGGTGACCTTCAGGCGGGTCAGGCTCTGGCGGTGACCCTGGCGCTTGCGGTAGCCGGTCTTGTTCTTGTACTTGAGGATCGTGACCTTCGGGCCCTTCTCGTCCCGCACGACCTCGGCGGTGACCTTGACCTTCGCCAGCGCGGCGGCGTCGGTGGTCACCTTCTCCCCGTCCACCAGCAGGAGAGCGGCGAGCTCGACGGTGTCGCCGGCCTTCGCCTCGATCTTGTTCGTGACGACGATGTCCCCGACGGACACCTTCTCCTGACGGCCACCGGCCTTGACGATCGCGTAAACCACGTTGCTGCTCATCTCTCCTGGTCTTGGCGTGCCGCACGTCGGGGTACACCGTCTTGGTCGGCAACTCGGCCCGCCGCGGCGGTCGAGTGCGGTGCGTCCGTGGGCACACGGGACAGGCGCACCGAGGGCGCGCCGACGTCACAGCCTACGCGACGCCTCCCCCCGGTTCAAACGTGAGGTGCAGCACCGCCGCGCACCCCTCCGACGGGCGCGGCGCGCGCCGATGCGGTATCTATCCCCTCGGCAAAGGGGAGGCGGCCGTGCTGCTAGGGTCGTTGGCCGTCTCTTGACCTGTTGATGAGAGGACACGTATCCATGGCGCCCAGCCAGCGCACCTCGTCCGGTGACGAGCCCGGCCATACGACGCCCGCCCAAAGGCCTCGCGCCGCCCGCATCCTGCGGGAGGTCGCCGCCCCCGCCCCCGCCGGGCTCCCGCACCCGGCGCTCCTGCCCGGCATCGGGGTCGAGCAGACGCACCGCAGCTTCGGCGTCGACAGGGTCGTCTTCGCCGTCGCCGCCGCGCTGGTGGTCGCGGTGATCGTCTGGGGCGTCGCCGCCCCCGACGGCCTCGCCGCCTTCGCCGCCGCCGGGTTCTCGGTCGTCACCACGGACTTCGGCTGGTTCTTCGGCATCCTGACCGTGGCGGTCTTCCTGTTCATGATGTGGCTGGGCTTCGGCCGCTACCGCGCGGTGCGCCTGGGGCAGGACGACGAGAAGCCGGAGTTCTCCACCGTCTCCTGGGTCGCGATGCTGTTCTCCGCGGGCATCGGCATCGGGCTGCTGTTCTACGGGCCGCTCGAGCCGATGACCTACTTCCTGGAGCTCCCGCCCGCGTTCGAGGACGTCGCGGCCGGCAGCAACGAGGCGATGCACGTGGCCCTCGCCCAGACGCTGTTCCACTGGGGGCCGGTCGCGTGGGGCTACTACGCCCTGGTCGGCGGCGCGGTCGCGTACGCCGCCTACCGCAAAGGTCGCTCCCCGCTGATGTCGGCGCTGCTGGAGCCGATCTTCGGCCGACGCACCGAGGGCCCGCTGGGCAAGGTCGTCGGCGTCTTCGCGATCGTCGTCACGCTCTTCGGCACCGCGGTGTCGCTCGGCATCGGAGCGCTGCAGATCGGCCGGGGCGTCGAGATCGTCGGCGGCACGGGGCCGCTGGGCAACGGCGTGATCGTCGGGATCATCGCCCTGCTGGCCGTGGCGTTCATCTTCTCGGCCGTCTCCGGCCTGAAGCGCGGCATCCGCGCGCTGTCGAACATCAACATGGCCGTGGCCGGGCTGCTCGGGCTGTTCGTCTTCGTGGTCGGGCCCACGGTGCTGCTGCTCAACCTCGTGCCCGGCGTGCTGATGACGTTCGTCGGCGACCTGCCCACGCTGATGGCGCAGTCCGCGGCGTCCGCGCCGGACGCCCAGGGGTTCATGAGCACCTGGACCACCTACTACTGGGCGTGGTGGGTGTCCTGGACGCCGTTCGTGGGCATGTTCATCGCCAAGATCAGCCGCGGCCGCACGCTGCGCGAGTTCGTGGTCACCGTGATCGTCGTGCCGAGCGTCGTGTGCCTGGTCTGGTTCACGATCGTGGGTGGCACCAGCATGTGGCTGGAGCAGACCGGCGCCGCGATCAGCGCCGCCGAGTCCGGCGAGGACATGCTGTTCACCGTGCTGCGCGAGCTGCCCTTCGGCGCCGTGACGTCGGTGCTGGCGATGGTCTCGATCGTCATCTTCTTCGTCACCAGCGCGGACTCGGCCTCGATCGTCATGGCGAGCCTGTCGGAGGAGGGCAACCCGGAGCCGCGCCGGTGGACCACCGTGGTGTGGGGCGTCGCGCTGGCCGCGATCGCCGCCGTGCTGCTCGTCGGCGGCGGGCAGGTGGCGCTGTCAGGGCTGCAGATCCTCGTGATGGTGGCGTGGGCCAAGGACCTGGCACGCGACCCGCTCACGCTGCGCCGGCGGTACGCGCGCGAGGCCCTCGACCAGGGCGTGCGCGCGGGCATCGAGGAGCACGGCGACGACTTCGTCGTCGGCGTCGTCGCCACCGAGCCCGACGAGGGGGCCGGCGCCTGGCTGGACACCGAGGACCCGGCGCTGACGGACTGGTACCAGCCCGAGGACCAGCCCGAGGACCAGCCCGAGGACCACCCCGAGGACCACCCCCAGGACAGGGCGGACCGTTCCGGCGAGCGGCCCGCGGATGCGGCCGGCGACGGCCGCACGCCCGCACCGGTGGGCTGAGGCCGCTCAGTCCTCGAGGACGAACGTGATCGCGAGCATCACCGTCCACGCGACGATGCGGCCGTCCTCGATCTCGACCTTCTGGTCCTTGACCCACGCCCCCTGGACGTGGCGCAGCGTGGAGGTGGCCCGCTCCACACCGACCCGGATGGCGTCCTCGAAGCTCGTCTCCGACCGTGCGCTGATCTCGGTGATCCGCGCGACCGTGTGGGTGCCTGCCATGTCGTCCTCCGATCGTCGTCGACCGTCCGCACCGCCTCGGTGCACCGCCAGGATCGGCCCGGCCTGTGGGCCGCGCCACTCGGCGGCACGATGGGGGCATGGGGCGCGCGTGGGACGCCGGCGACGACCCCGTGGCCGAGGCGCTGCGCGCCGTGGACCGGCGGGGCTTCCTGCCCCGCGCGCGCCGGGCGCACGCCCGCGAGGACCGGCCGCTCGACATCGGGCTGGGCCAGACGTGCTCGCAGCCGTCCACGGTGGCGGCGATGCTGCGGCTGCTGCGGGTGCCCCGCGGCGCCCGCGTGCTCGACGTGGGCGCGGGGTCCGGCTGGACGACGGCGCTGCTCGGGCACCTCGTCGGGCCCGACGGCGAGGTGCTCGGCGTCGAGGTGCGTCCGGGCCTGGCGGCCTGGGGCGCCGCCAACGTCGCACGGGCGGGCATGCCGTGGGCCCGGCTCGTCGGCGCGGCGCCGGGCGTGCTCGGCGCCCCGCGCCCCGGCGGGTGGGAGCGCGTGCTGGTCTCCGCCGCCGCGCAGTCGCTGCCGCCGGCGCTCGTGGCGCAGGTGGCACCCGGCGGCCGCATGGTCATCCCGGTGCGCCACGTGCTGGCGCTGGTCACCCGGGACGACGACGGCGAGGTGCACGTCAGCGGGCACGGCACCTACTCGTTCGTGCCGCTCGTCGAGGCCGAGGAGTGATCCGCCGGACCCGCGCACACCCTTCACACGTGCCGCGCGCGGCGAAACCTACGGTCCCGTAGGCTCGGGGCATCCACGGGCACCCGCTCACCTCCGCGGCTGGGAAGTCGACCCCGACCCCTGCGAGGCAGCATGCCCCTGGCAGCACCGTCCACCGCACCCTCCTCCGCGCGCCGCACGGCCGCCACCAGCTCCTACACCGCCCTGTCCCAGGCCGTGCGGGAGGCCGGCCTCCTGCGCCGCGCCTACCGGTACTACGCGTGGACCGGCGCCGTGCTCGTCGTGGCGCTCGGCGGCCTCGTCGCCGGGTTCGTGCTCCTGGGCGACTCGTGGCTGCAGCTGCTGGTCGCCGGCGCCCTGGGGATCGTGCTGACGCAGTTCGCGTTCCTCGCCCACGAGGCGGCCCACCGCCAGGTGCTCGCCTCCGGCCCGGCCAACGACCGCCTGGGGCGGTTCCTCGCCAACGGCGTGGTGGGCATCAGCTACTCCTGGTGGATGTCCAAGCACTCGCGCCACCACGCCAACCCCAACCGGCTCGGCAAGGACCCGGACATCGCCAACGACACCGTCGTCTTCACCGAGGACGGCGCCCGCGCCCAGCACCGCTGGCTGCGGCCGCTCACCCGGGTGCAGGGCTGGGCGTTCTTCCCGCTGCTGACCCTCGAGGGGCTCAACCTGCACGTCACCTCGATCCGCTCGCTGCTGCACGGCACGCGCGCCGACCGCGGCGCGCGTGCGCTCGAGGTGGCCGCCATCGCGGTGCGGCTGGCCGCGTACGTCGCGGCGGTGTGCTGGTTCCTGCCGCCCGGGCTCGCCGCGGCGTTCCTCGGCGTCCAGCTCGCCGTCTTCGGCGTCTACATGGGCGCCTCGTTCGCGCCCAACCACAAGGGCATGGCGATCATCCCGGCCGAGAGCCGGATCGACTTCTTCTCCAAGCAGGTCCTGACCTCGCGCAACATCCGCGGCGGCGCGCTGATGAGCGTGCTGATGGGCGGGCTCAACCACCAGGTGGAGCACCACCTGTTCCCGAGCATGCCGCGCCCGCACCTGGCCCGCGCCCGCGAGCTGGTGCGCGCGCACTGCGCCGCCCACCAGGTGCCCTACACCGAGACGAGCCTCGTGCGGTCCTACGCGATCGTGGTGCGCTACCTCAACCGGGTCGGCCTCGCGGCGCGCGACCCGTTCGACTGCCCCGCCTACCACCGCCTGCGCGGGGTCTGACGGCGGCCCGGCCGGGCCGGCCGCCGCGCGCGCTCAGGCGCGGTGCAGGCGGCAGCGGGCCTGGTAGGACTCCGCGCCGCCGACGTGCGCGGCCACGGGGGCCGCGGCGTCGGTGGCGGCCTCGGGCGGACCGTCGGCGCGGACCCGCACGTGGTAGGCGGCGTCCCGCCCGCACACGGCGCAGACGGCGGTGAGCTTGTCGACGCGCTCGGCCACGGCCATGAGGGCCGGCAGCGGCTCGAACGGCCGGCCGTCGAACGTCACCGAGAGCCCGGCCACCACGACGACGACCCCCGCGTCCGCGAGGCCAGCGACGACCTCGACGAGCCCCGGGCCGAAGAACTGCGCCTCGTCGATGGCGACGAGCTCCGTGCCGGGCGGGACGAGCCCGGGCACGTCCGCCGCCGAGGCGGCCTGCAGCGACGCCATCTCCAGGCCCGAGTGCGAGGCGACCCGCCCGGCGCCCGAGCGTGTGTCGAGCGCGTGGCTGACCACGACGACGGCGCGGCCCGCCAGCTGCGCGCGGCGCACCCGCCGCACCAGCTCCTCCGACTTGCCGGCGAACATCGGCCCGGCGACGACCTCGATGCGCCCGGCGCCCAGGCCCGGCGCCGCGCCCTGCTCCCCCGTCATGCGCCCAGTCATGCGCCCAGTCAAGCCGACCGGTCAAGCACACCCCGCGCACGACGACGCCCCGCCGCGCGGTGCGCGGCGGGGCGTCGTGCGTCGCGACTGGGCGGCCTCAGTCCTCGGCGGGCCCGGTCGGCTCGCCGACGGGCTCCACGACCTCCTCGCGGCCGGCGACGACGACGGTCTGCTGGACGGTCCGGGTCTCCTCGACCACCACCGCCTCGTCGTCCTTGTGCTCGTGGGCGTGCGCCGCGGCGGCCGCGATGGTCGCCAGGGTGGCCTTGACGGCCTCGCGCGCCTCCGACTTGTCGTCGGGGAGCTTGGGGACGTCGGCGTGCGCCGGCTCGGGCTCCTTGGCCGCGCCGCGCTTGCGGCGCGCGCGCTTCGAGCCCTCGGCGTCGCCGCCGTTGTCGTGGGCGTGGTTGTGGTGGCTCTTCTCGATCGGGTCGGCGTGCACGATGAACCCGCGGCCCTTGCAGTGCTCGCAGGTCTCCGAGAACGCCTCGACCAGGCCCTGGCCCACGCGCTTGCGGGTCATCTGCACCAGGCCGAGCGAGGTCACCTCGGCCACCTGGTGCTTGGTCCGGTCGCGGCCCAGGCACTCCACGAGGCGGCGCAGCACCAGGTCGCGGTTCGACTCGAGCACCATGTCGATGAAGTCGATGACGATGATGCCGCCGATGTCCCGCAGCCTCAGCTGGCGGACGATCTCCTCGGCCGCCTCGAGGTTGTTGCGGGTGACGGTCTCCTCGAGCGTGCCGCCCTCGCCGGTGAACTTGCCGGTGTTGACGTCGATGACCGTCATCGCCTCGGTGCGGTCGATGACCAGCGAACCGCCGGACGGCAGCCAGACCTTGCGGTCCATGCCCTTGGCGAGCTGCTCGTCGATGCGGTGCGCCGCGAACGCGTCCGTGTTCTCGGTCCACCTGGTGACGCGCTCGCGCAGGTCCGGCGCCAGCTCCTCGACATAGCCCGAGACCTCGCGCCACGCGTCGTCGCCCTGGACGACGAGCGAGGTGAAGTCGTCGTTGAAGATGTCGCGCACGACGCGGATCGCCAGGTCCGGCTCGCCCTGCAGCAGGGCGGGCGCCGACGCGCCCTTCTCGGCCTTGGCGCTGATCGCCGCCCACTGGTTCTGCAGGCGCTCGACGTCGGCCCGCAGCTCCTCGGCGCTCGCGCCCTCCGCGGCGGTGCGCACGATGACGCCGGCGCCGTCGGGCACGATCTCGCGCAGGATCTTCTTGAGGCGGCCCCGCTCGACGTCGGGCAGCTTGCGGCTGATGCCGGTCATGCCCCCACCGGGAACGAACACGAGGTAGCGGCCGGCCAGGGTGATCTGGCTGGTCAGGCGCGCGCCCTTGTGCCCGATCGGGTCCTTGGTGACCTGCACCAGCACGGTGTCGCCCGACTTGAGGGCCTGCTCGATGCGGCGCGGCTGGCCCTCGAGGCCCGCGGCGTCCCAGTTCACCTCGCCGGCGTACAGCACGGCGTTGCGGCCCTTGCCGACGTCGACGAACGCCGCCTCCATGGAGGGCAGCACGTTCTGCACGCGGCCGAGGTAGACGTTGCCGACCATCGAGGCCTGCGACTGCTGCGAGACGTAGTGCTCCACGAGCACGCCGTCCTCGAGCACCGCGATCTGCGTGCGGCCGTTCTTCTCGCGCACGATCATCGAGCGCTTGACCGACTCGCGGCGCGCGAGGAACTCGGCCTCGGTGATGATCTGGCGGCGGCGGCCGGCGTCGCGGCCCTCGCGGCGGCGCTGGCGCTTGGCCTCCAGGCGGGTCGAGCCCTTGAGCGCGGTGACCTCGTCACGCTCGCGCGCGCGGCCGGTCGCGGTCTCGGCGCGCTCGAGGCGCTCGGCACGCGAGCCGCGGCGGCGCCGCCGGCGACGGCGCGACGCGCCGCCCTCCTGCTCGTCGTCCTGCTCGCCCGCTGCCGCCTCGTCCCGTTCGACGCCCTGGCCTTCGTCGGCGCCGGAGGTCTCCTCGGCCTCCTCGGCCTCGTCCTCGGGCTCCTCGTCCTCGCGGTCCGCGGGCTCGTCGCCGCGGCGCCCGCCCCGGCGGCCGCGACCGCCCCGGCGCCGACGGCGGCGCGGGCGCTCCTCGGCGTCGAGGTCGCCCTCGGCGTCGGCCTCGGTGTCGGTGTCGGTGTCGATGTCGGTCTCGTCCTCGACGAGGTCCTCGGGGGCGAGGTCGACCAGCTCCACGCCGTCGGCCAGCAGCTCGGCCTCGATCGCGGCGACCTCCTCGGCCGCGGCGACCTCGTCCTCGCTCAGCACGGGCTCCGGGGCCGTGGCGGGCTCGGTGACGGGCTCGGTGACGGGCTCGGTGGCGGGGCCGCCGGCGGGCTCGGCAGCGGCCGGCGCCGCAGCCTCGGCCGGG
>NZ_WUWN01000089.1 GCF_009846865.1 Puerhibacterium puerhi | reverse complement strand
CGGCCGCGGCGGCCGCGTCCGCCAGCGCCGCCACGCCGACCGCGACGTGGACGTCCGTGGGCGCGGGCACGACGACGGGCGCGCCGCCCTCCGTCGGTCCGTCGGCGTCCGCCCGCCGGGCCACGGCCCCGCGCACGGCCGCCGCGTCGACCCCGGCCGGCAGCACGAGCACGGGGCCGCCCGCGCCGAGCGCCGCCAGGGCGACGTCGTCCGGCGTCACCGCGCCGCTCTGCGGCACCAGCACGACGGCGCCGCCGCGCGCGAGCTCGGCAGCGAGCGCCGGCGCGCCCGTGACTGCCACGACGCCCCAGCCGTCCGCGGGGACGGCGAGGTGGCGCACGTGGGCCGGCGCGACGTGCCCGCGGCGCGCCCACGCCCGGGCCACGCCGAGCGCCGCGTCGAGGTCGGTGGTGTGCACGTGCGCCTGCCAGACCGAGTCCTCGTCCTCGCCGGCGCCGCCGACCACCACGACCGAGCCGCCGACCCGGCCGAGGTCGGCCCGCAGCACCTCGGCCACCTCGCCGTCGGCGAAGTCGCGCGCGCCCGCGGCGCGGCGAAGCACGAACATCACCTCGAGCTCGTCGGCCTCGGCGTCGCCGTGCCCGTGGACCTGTCCCTCTCCCGTGACTCCCTCTCCCGTGACGTCCGCGGGCAGCACCCGGGCGCCGGGGTCCGGGTCGTACCCGGCGAGCTCCAGGCCCAGCGTCACGGGGGCCGGCGGCGCCGCGGGCGCCGCGCCGGCCGCGGTCGGGGTCACGACAGGGATCATCGCCGTCGCCACCGACACCGCGGCGCCCGCGGGCGCGCCCGCGGCGGCGCGGTGGGCCACCGCGAGCGCGTCGAGCACCAGCACGAGCCCGCACGCCCCGGCGTCGAGCACGCCCGCCCGCGCCAGCGGTGCCAGGGTGGCGACGCTCGAGGACGCGGCCTCCCGCGCGCCGCGCACGGCCGCCGCCAGCACGTCGTCGGCCCCCGCCCCCGGGGACGCGGCAGCCTGCCGGGCGGCGGCGGCCGCGACGTCGGCGGCCGTGAGGATGGTGCCCGGCTCGGGGTGCGCGACGGCCGCGCGCGCCGTCCGCGCGGCGCGGTCGAGCCCGACGGCGAGGGCGTCGCCGTGCGTGGCGGCCGCGGCCAGGCCGCGCAGCCACTCGCTGAGGATGACGCCGGAGTTGCCCCGCGCGCCGAGCAGCGCCCCGCGCGCCATCCGGCGCAGCAGCGCGGGGCCGCCGGCGTCGGCGGCCGCGCCGGCCAGCGCCCGGGCGCCCTCGCGGAGGGTCAGGTGCATGTTCGTGCCGGTGTCCCCGTCGGCCACCGGGAAGACGTTGACCCGGTCGATGGCGGCGCGCTCGCGCGCCAGGGCACCGACGGCCAGGGCGGCCCAGGCGCGCACGACGGCCGCTCGCAGCTCGTCGGTCACGCGCGACTCCTCGTCCCCGGGCGGCTCTCGTCCGGCTGACCTCCACGGTAGCGGCGGGTCGGGGTGACCGGTCCCACGTTGGAGGCCGTCCCGGGCGTCAGGTATCCTGTCGTGGTTGCCCGGTGAGAGCCGGGCCCCCGACCTTTCCATCACCACGTCAGCGCTGCCCCGGCAGCCGGACGTGCACGACACTCAGGAGACACCGTGGCTGCCAACTGCGACGTCTGCGGCAAGGGCCCGGGCTTCGGGCACAGCATCTCGCACTCCCACATCCGCACCAAGCGCCGCTGGAACCCGAACATCCAGCGCGTGCGTGCCGTGGTCGCGGGCACCCCGAAGCGCGTCAACGTGTGCACCTCGTGCCTCAAGGCGGGCAAGGTCACGCGCCAGGCGTGAGCCCGCTGCGCTGACGGGCCCCGCCCGCAGCTCTGCCTCAGCACCACCACGAAGCCCGCCGGGGACACCCCGGCGGGCTTCGTCGCGTCCTGCCCCGGCGCGACCCCGCTCTTGCGCCAAGAGTTCGTGAAGGATTCACCAATACCGCTTGGTCGGCAGGCCTGCAGGTGGCACGCTAAGCCCATGACGGTGGATCTCGACGGCGTGACGATCCGGCCCGCCAGGACGTCGGACGCCCACGCCATCGCCCAGGTGGACGTGACCTCGTGGCGCAGCGCCTACTCCAGCATCCTGCCGGAGGCGTTCCTCGAGGGCCTCGACCCAGCCGTGCGCGCCCAGCGCTGGGAGTCCGTGATCTCCGGGCAGGACAGCTCGCGCGAGACCCGCGTGCTCGTCGCGGAGTCCGCGGACCGGACGGTCGGCTTCGCCAGCTTCGGCCCCTCGCTGGACGAGGACGCCGATCCCGGCACCCAGGAGCTCTACGCCATGTACCTGGAGCCGGGCGCCTGGGGACGCGGCGTCGCGCGCGAGCTCATGCGCACCGTGCTGGCCGAGCTGCCCGCGCGCACGCCCATGACGCTGTGGGTGCTCGCCGAGAACCAGCGCGCGCAGCACTTCTACCGCCGCCACGGCTTCCAGGCCGACGGCGTGGAGCGCATCGACGAGCTCGGCGGCGCGCCCGTCACCGAGGTGCGCTACCGCCGCGGCTGACCGGCCGGGCCCGGGGCGCCGTCACGCGCCGAAGTGGTCCCAGCCGGGGGCGGCCTGCGGCGGCGCGCCGTCGACGGTCACGCGCGGGCGCCCGTCGTCGGCGGGCAGCACGCGCCCGAGGACCCGGAAGCCGTCGGGCAGCCCGGCCCCCGGCGGGAACGTCGCCAGCAGCCCGTGGTCCTCCCCGCCCCCGAGCACCCAGCCGCGGGCGACCTCCTCCCCGGCGCCGAGCGCGGCCGCCGCCGGCGCGAGGTCCGCGGCGTAGGGAGCCAGCGCCGCCGCGTCGAGGTCGACGGCGACGCCGCTCGCCGCGGCGACGCGCCCGGCGTCGCGCAGCAGCCCGTCCGAGACGTCGAGCATCGCCGTCGCCCCGCCCGCC
>NZ_WUWN01000088.1 GCF_009846865.1 Puerhibacterium puerhi | reverse complement strand
GCCGCGGCGCCGACGCCGGCCGCCGCCGCGCCGTAGGCGCCGGCCCGGGCGATGCGGCCCGACGTCGGGCGGCGCCCCGGGGTGCCGTTCGCGCGCACCGACTGCCGCACGGGGACGCTGGGCGACACCGCCGGCCGCCCGAGGTCCGGGTTCGTCAGCGCGCCGGCGACCTCGCCCCAGGGGTGCAGCGCGTCGGCCACCTCGCCGGGCGTCGACGGCACCGCCTCGCCCTCGGCGGCGCCGGAGCCGGCGCCGAGGGTGCGGCGCACGAGCGAGTCGAGGGCGTCGTCGACGTGCGGCACCAGCGTGGCCAGCGGCACGAGGTTGCCGTGCTCGTCCCGCTGCGCGGGCAGGGGGCGCACGGTGTCGGGGGTGATCCAGGGCTCGTCGAGGCTGTCGCCGGCCCAGCGCGCGGTGAGCGCGTAGTACGCCAGCGCCGCGAGGTCGCGGGCGTCGGCGGCGGCGCCGCCGGTGGCCACGCCCTCCACGCCCGCGAGGCCGGCGTCGATCCCCAGCCCGGTGACGACGACGCGGTGGCCGTCCACCCGCACGGCCTCGGGCCGCAGCGCCAGGTGGTGCACGCCCCGCTGCGCGGCCGCGTCGAGAGCGGCCGCCGCCTCGCCGACGATGGCGCGGGCGTGCTGCGGGTCCACGAGCCCGCCGGAGACGATCTCGGTGAGCGTGGAGCCGCTGTACGGCTCCGAGATGACGTAGGGCCGCTCGGCGCCGCCGACGACTGCGGCACCGACGTCGAGCACGCGGGCGAGGCGCCCGTCCGAGACGAGCGCGGCGCGGCGGGCGGCGTCCAGGGCCGCCTGCGCGTACGGGCCGTGGACGAACGTCACGCGCACCGGCCGCGCGAGGATCTGGTCCTGCGCCTGCCAGACCTCCGCGTCGGCGAGGTCGGTGGTGGTGGGCTGCTCGAGCCGGTACCGGCCGACCATGACGGTCCCGGGCTCGATGGGCGCGTGGCTCGGCGTCGGCCCGCCGGGCTGGACGGTGCTCACCTGGCCTCCTCGTTCGGCGTCGGGTACGGAGCGCGGGGCTCCTCGGTCCGTGCTGCGGTCCATTCAACCGGACCGCGGCGATCCGGCCATGGTACGGGCGCCGCCGCGCCGGGCCCTGAGCGCCCGCGGCGCACGGTCACCGCCCCAGCCGGCGCAGGATCGGCCGCAGCGCGTCGTCGAGCTCGCGCACCCGCATGGCCTTGAGCAGGCCGAGGTACGCCCCGAGCATGACGACGCCGCAGGCGGCGGTGATGCCCAGCGCGTGCGGCCAGGACAGGTCGCCGTCGACGCCGAGCAGCCGCGCCAGGTACCAGCCGGCCGCGCCGGCGACGGCCGCGGCGACCCCCGCACGCACGTACAGCCGCAGGACGCGGGCGCCGTCCATGCCGTGCAGCTTGCGGCTCATGCCGCGCACGCGCAGCAGCACCGAGATCCACGTCGACAGGGCGTAGGCGGCGCCGGCGGCGACCGCCCACAGCTCGGCGGGCAGCAGCTGGGTGGCGGCCCACAGGGCGGCCACCATGCTCGCCGTCGCGAAGATCTGGATGACGAAGATCGAGCGGCCGTCCTCGAACGCGTAGTACATGCGCTTGACCATCACGGTGATGCCGAGCGCCACGAGGCCCAGCGCCATGGCCTGCAGCACCGGGCCGCCGGCGTCGACGCCCGCCGGGCCCAGCGTGGGCAGCAGCGACTTGGTCAGCGGGCGGGCCAGCACCAGCATCACCACGGCCGAGAACACGGAGAACACGCCGGCGGTGCGCAGGCCCACCGACATGTCGCGCCGCACGCCGTCGACGTCGCCGGCCGCCGCCGCCGCGCTCATGCGCGGGAACAGGGCGGTGACGATGGAGACCACGACGAGCGAGTGCGGCAGCAGGTAGATCGTCATCGCGTTGGTGTAGGCGGCGTTGCCGGCGACGTCGACGGCGTCCGCGGCCTCGCCGGCGGCGCTCGTGACGTTCTTGAGGAAGGCGACGCCGACCTGCTCCAGGACGACGGCCCCGATGGTCCAGCCGACCACCTTGCCGGCCGAGCGCAGGCCGATGCCGCGCAGGCCCAGGCGGAAGCGCCAGCGGAAGCCGGAGCGGTGCAGCGCGCGCACCAGGATCGCCGCCTGCGCGGCGATGCCGAGCGTGGCCGTGCCGGCCAGCAGCACCGTCTGACCCGTCGACCAGCCGCCCACGTCGTTGATGCCACCGTCGGGCGCCGAGCCGTAGAGCAGGATGAACGCGCCGAAGCCCACGACCGAGACCACGTTGTTCGCCACGGGCGCCCAGCCGTACGCGCCGAACCGGCCGCGGGCGTTGAGCACCTGGCCCAGCAGCGTGAACACGCCGTAGAAGAAGACCTGCGGCACGCACCAGTAGGCGAGCACGGTGGCGAGCCCGCGCTGCTCGGGGGTCCAGTGGCCGCTGAGCGTGAACAGGCCCACGAGCCACGGCGTCAGCGCGACCAGCACCACGCTGACGACCAGGATGCCCAGCATCGCGAGGGTGAGGAGCTTGTCGAGGCGCTCGCGGCCGTCCGGCGCCTGCATCGCGCGCATGATCTGCGGCATCAGCACGGCCTGCAGCACGCCGGCCGCCAGGAGCGCGAACAGCATGTTCGGCAGCGTGTTCGCGATGTCGAACGCGTCGGCGACCGCGCCCAGCGTGCCGATCGCCCCGACCAGCAGCATCGTGCGGACCTGGCCCGACGCCCGCGAGGCCGCGGTGCCGATCGTCATGAGCAGCGACCCGCGCCGCAGGTCGCCGCCGCGGGCCGCGGCGGCGGTGCCGGACGCGTCGCCGGTGGCGGCCTCCTGCCCGGCGGCCGCCGCCTCGAACGTCGTCGCCGCGGAGTCCGCCGGCGTCGCCCCGCCCCGCGCCGCGGCCGCCTTGCGCGCGCGGCGGC
>NZ_WUWN01000087.1 GCF_009846865.1 Puerhibacterium puerhi | reverse complement strand
CCGGGGCCCGCGCGGCGGGCGGCCGCGCCGGTGCGGGGCGCCCGCGGACGACGGTGAACGGCTCGGTGCCGGCGGCTGCCGCGCCGGCCGCGCGCGCCGCCTCGGGGCGTGCGCACCGGTCGATGCCCGAGGTGCTGACGGTGCGGCTCATCGTGCTCGCCGTCGTCGTGATGATCGCCGCGGTGCTGCTCGTGCCGACGGTGCGCGCCTGGGTGGCGCAGACGTCGGAGACCAGCGAGCTGCGCGCCGAGCTCGCCGCCCACGAGGCGGAGCGCGACGCGCTGGACCGCGAGCTGGCCCGCTGGGACGACGAGTCCTACGTCGTCGGGCAGGCGCGCGACCGGCTGAGCTTCGTGATGCCCGGCGACCACGTGTGGCGCGTCCTCGACGCCGACAGCGTGGTCGAGGACGTCGACCCCACCACCGGCAAGCCGGTGTCCGACGGCGTCGTCGGCACCGACGGCGGGTCGGACACGCCCTGGTACACCGCGCTGTGGGAGTCGGTGCAGGTGGCCGACGGACCGACGCCGGCGGCATCCCCGCGGCCCTCGTCCGCGCCGTCGACGGCACCGTCGGCTGGAGCCTCGCCCGCGCCGAGCCCGTCGCCGTCGGGCGGCTGACCGCTCGCGGGCCGCCGTCCGCCACGCGTCCGCCGGCCCGTGACGGCTACGGGACAATGGGGACGTGAGCCACCCTGTCCCCGCCGACCCGACCGACGTCACGCCCGCCGACCTCGAGGTCCTCGCCGAGCAGCTCGGGCGCGAGCCGCGCGGCGTCGTGGGCGTCGCCGCCCGCTGCGTGTGCGGCCGCCCGCTCGTGGCGCGCACCGTGCCGCGGCTGCCCGACGGCACGCCGTTCCCCACCACGTACTACCTCACGCACCCGGGCGCCGTCGCCGCGGCCTCGACGCTGGAGGCGAACGGCGTGATGAAGGAGATGACGGCGCGCCTCGAGCAGGACCCCGAGCTCGCCGCCGCGTACGCCCGCGCCCACGCGTCCTACCTCGCCGACCGCGAGGAGCTGGGCCACGTCGAGGAGATCGACGGCATCTCGGCCGGGGGCATGCCCACGCGCGTCAAGTGCCTGCACGTGCTGATGGCGCACGCGCTGGCCCGCCCGGGCGTCAACCCGCTGGGCGAGGAGGCGCTGGAGCTCGCCGCGCCGATGTGGCGGCGGGACCGCTGCACGTGCTGACCGCCGGTCCGGACACCTGCCCGACCGGCTGCCGGCGTCGGCGGCGGGTGAGAGGGTGGTCCGCGTGACCGAGCCCGCGACCCTGCAGCACCCCGCCGCCCCCGCCCCGGAGCCCCGCCGCGTCGCCGCCGTCGACTGCGGCACCAACTCCATCCGCCTCCTGGTGGCCGACGTCGCCGACGACGGCACGCTGCGCGAGGTCGACCGCCGCACCACAATCGTGCGGCTCGGCCAGGGCGTGGACCGCACCGGCGAGCTGCACCCGGACGCGCTGGAGCGCACGTTCGCCGCGACCCGCGAGTACGCCCAGGCGGTGCGCGCCGCGGGGGCGCAGGAGGTCCGGTTCGTCGCCACCTCGGCCACGCGCGACGCGCGCAACCGTCAGGCGTTCGTCGACGGGATCGTCGCGGAGCTCGGCGTCGCCCCGGAGGTCGTCTCCGGCGACGAGGAGGCCGCGCTGTCCTTCCGCGGCGCCACCGGCGCCGTCTCCGCGTCGCACCCCGGCCCGTTCCTCGTCGTCGACCTCGGCGGCGGGTCCACCGAGCTGGTGCTCGGCACCGAAGCGCCGGAGGCCGCGCTGTCGATGGACGTCGGCTCCGTGCGCCTCACGGAGCGCCACCTGCGCAGCGACCCGCCCGCCGAGGCGGAGGTCGCCGCGGCGCGGGCGGACGTCCGCGCCGCGCTCGACGCCGCGGCCGCCGTGGTGCCGCTGGGCCGCACGACGACGCTGGTGGGCCTCGCCGGCTCGGTGACGTCGGTGACCGCCTTCGCCCTCGACCTGCCCAGCTACCAGCGCGAGCGCGTCGACGGCGCGCAGCTGTCCGTCGAGCAGGTCCTCGACGCGTGCGACCGGCTGCTGCGCATGACGCGCGAGGAGCGGCTGGCGCTCGGGTTCATGCACCCCGGCCGGGCCGACGTCATCGGCGCCGGCGCGCTGATCTGGGGCGAGGTGGTCGCCCGCGTGCGCGACGAGGTCGCCGCCGCCGGCGGCGAGCTCACCGCCGTCGTGACCAGCGAGCACGACATCCTCGACGGGATCGCCCTCTCCGTCGCCTGACGGCGCCCCGGGCCGGCCCCACCCCACCCCGCCCCGCCCGCTCCCGCGCCCGTCCCGCGCCCGGCCCGCGCAGGCTCCCCGACACGCCGTCGGCGTGTCGCGGGGCGCGCGGGCCCGCTAGTGCGCATCGCGTAGTACCGTCCGGCGCAGAGGTCACGGGAGGACGCGCATGGACACCACCCAGCTGCTCAAGGGAGTGCTCGACGCCGCCGTGCTGGCCGTCGTCGAGGCGGAGGACGGCTACGGCTACGACGTCGTGCGCCGCCTGCGCGCGCAGGGGCTGCACGACGTCGGCGACGCGTCGGTGTACGGCACGCTGCGCCGGCTGTACGCGGCCGGCGCGCTGACCAGCTACGTCCAGCCCTCGGTCGAGGGCCCGCACCGCAAGTACTACGGCATCACCCCGCACGGCAGGGCGATGCTCGCGACCCAGCGCAAGGAGTGGCAGGAGTTCGCCCGGACGCTCGGCGGCCTGCTCGGCTCGAGGAACGAGGCTGCGTGATGACCACCGGAAACCTGCTCGACGCCCACCTCCGCGGCTACGCCGAGGCCGTGCGGCTGCACCTGGCGGACCTGGGGCCGGAGGTCGTCGAGGACCTCACCGACGGCCTCGAGGCCGACCTGGCCGAGGCGCTGACCGACCGCATGCCGGCGCTGCCCGGGGCGCAGGGGAGCGACGACGACGTCGTCCTCGACCTGGCGCGCGCCTTCGGGGCCGCCGACCGGTACGCCGCCGAGCTGCGGCCGGCCTGCCGCCCGCGGCGCCGGCCGCGGGCGG
>NZ_WUWN01000086.1 GCF_009846865.1 Puerhibacterium puerhi | reverse complement strand
CGTCGGGCCGGGCGGGCCCGCCGCGCCGCGGCCGGTCCGCGCCGCGGGCGACGGCGTGGCCGGGCACGGCCAGCGCCACGGACGCACGGCGCCCGCCCGGCGCGGCCACGAGCCACGTGGCGGTCGCGCACGCCAGGCCGGCGGCGAGCGCCCCCGCGCTCACCACGGCCCCCACCGCTCGCGGAGCCGTGCCCACGCGGGGGCGTCGGTGACCTGCGGCGCAGCGGCCCGGCCGTCCCAGCGCGCGGCGGCGCGCACCACCAGCTCGCCCGAGTCGTGCCGGCCGGCCATGCCGACCTCCGCGACGAACCGGTGGCCGCGCTCCCGGCGCACGTGCAGCACGACGTCGACCGCGGCGGCCGCCTGGGCGGCGACCGCGTCGCGCGGCATGCCGGCCAGCGCGGCGAGCGCCTCGAGCCGGGCGGGCACGTGCTCGACGGCGTTGGCGTGCAGCGTGGCCAGGCCGCCGTCGTGCCCGGTGTTCATCGCGAGCAGGACCTCGCGCACCTCCGCTCCTCGGCACTCGCCCACCACGAGGCGGTCGGGGCGCATGCGCAGGGCCGCGCGCACCAGGTCGGTGAGGCTCACCGCGCCGGCGCCCTCGACGTTGGCACGCCGGGTGGCCAGGTGCACCACGTGGGGGTGCGCGGGCGCCAGCTCGCGGGCCTCCTCCACCGTCACCACCCGCTCGTCGGCCGGGACGAGCCGGAGCAGGGCTGCCAGCAGGGTGGTCTTGCCGGTCCCCGTGCCGCCGGAGACCAGCACGTTGGCCCGGCCGGCCACCAGCGAGCGCAGCAGGCCCGCCCACTCGCCGGGCACCGCACGGTGGGCCGCGAGGGCGTCGAGGGTGAAGGCCGCCTGCCGCAGCACGCGCAGGGACACCACGGCGCCCGCCGGTGCCACGGGTTCGACCACGGCGTGCAGCCGGGTGCCGTCGGGCAGCATGCCGTCCACGACCGGGGCCGCGTCGTCGAGCCGCTGGCCGGCCACGGCGGCGAGCCGGACCGCGAGCGCGCGGACCGCGGCGGGCGTGCCGAGATCGACGCCGGCACGCTCCAGGCCCCCGCCGCGGTCGACCCACACCTCGTGCGGGCCGTTGACCAGGACGTCGGTGACGCCGGGCAGCTCGAGCAGCGGCTGCAGCGGGCCGGCGCCGGTGAGCTCGGCGCGGGCGGCGCGGGTGAGGTCGCGCAGCGCGTCGCTGCCGAGCACGCGGCCGCTGGCGCGCAGCGCGTCGGCGAGGGTGCCGTCGTCGGGCGTGCTCTCGGCCTCGGCCGGGCCGGCGCGGTAGCCGGCACCGGTGACGGGCCTGGCCCCGAGCCGCGTGCGCACCTCGTCGAGCAGCTCCGGCTCCAGCTCCGCGCGCCTCACGCCGCACCCGCTCTGCCGTGCAGCCCGAGCATCCCGCCAGCGGCGGCAGGGCCCGCCGAGGACGCCGGGCCGGGCACGGGCAGGCCCGACGCGGCGTCGGGCGCCGCGCCGCCCGCCCCGGTGCCGACCACCGCGGCGAGGGCGTCGCCCAGCTTGCCGAGCGCCGTCCGCCGCCCCGCGGGCGGCCCCTCGCCGCGCTCGACGGCGGCCGCGAGCCGCCGGTCGGTGGGTGCGACCGCGGCCAGCGGCATCCCGGTGAGCTCCTCGAGGTCGACCGGGTCCACCCGGCCGGGGCCGGGACGCCGGCACACCAGGCGCGGCACCGCCGGGCCGCCCGGGCGGGCGCCGCCCACGTCCCCGCGCGCCGCGGCGACCGCCGTCGCCAGCGCCACGGCACCGGCCGCGCCGGGCATCGTCAGGGGCGCCACCAGCAGCACGTCGTCCGCCCCGGCCAGCAGCGCCCGCACCGCGGGCGTCCACCGTCGCGGCAGGTCGAGCACCACGTGCTCCCCGGAGCGCAGCAGGCCGGCGCAGACGTCCAGCACGACGTCGTCGTCCGGTGCCTCCGCCCGCAGCCGCGACACCGACAGCACCGGCACGGACCGCCACCGCGGCAGCGCGGCCACCAGGCCCCGGCCGTCCACCTCGCCGCGGGCGGCGGCGAGCTCGGGCCAGCGCGCGCCCGGCTCGCCCTCCACCCCGAGCAGCACCTCGACGCCCGGCCCCGGCGCGTCGAGGTCCACGAGCACGCCGCGCCCGGTGGTCCGGCGCAGGCCGTGCGCGAGGGCCGCCGCGACCGTGCTCGTGCCCGCACCTCCGCAGGCGCCCACGACGGCGACGACGCCCGACCGGCCGGCCGCCACGGGCATACCGGGCGCCGCGGGGCCGCCGGGCGCCGTCGGGCCGCCGGGCGCCGTCGTCCAGGTCCGTGTCCGTTCCTCCATGCCGGCCACCCTGGCTGCCGGCCCCGGCGGCCGGAGGGGCCCGCCGGCCGCGCTGTGGACGCCGACCGCCACCGCCGCGCTGGGGACGGCGCCCGGGACGCGCTACACGCGGACGGCGACCCGTCCCTGCCCCGCAATCTGCTTCTCGCGGCGCAGCGCCGGCACGAAGCAGACCGCGCCGAGCACGCTGAACGCGCCGCCCGCCACCATCGCCACGGGGGTGGACACCGCGTCGGCCAGCGCACCGAGCACCGGGGACAGCACCGAGTACGCGACGAACATCGTCATCGACGCCAGCGAGAGCACCGTCGCGCGGTTGCCCGCCCGCGCCTGCCGGTGCAGCAGCGTGCTGTACAGCGGCCCGCCGCTGCCGTGCAGCCCGTACGTCACGAGGTAGGCCACCACCAGCGCCGCCGGGCCCGCCACCAGGCCCATGGCCACCGCGCCCGCCCCGTTCAGCACGCGCGCGGCGAGCGCGGTGCGCGCCACCCCCAGACGCCCGGAGACGAGCCCGGCCAGGCCCGAGCCCAGCGCGAACACCGCCCACCCCACCGATGCGACCGGACCCATGACGGCGCCCGCCTCCTCGTGCGACCCGAGCAGCTCGGCCAGGCGCAGCGGCTGGAAGGACTCGAAGACGACCATCGCCGCCGCGGCGAACACCTCCACCAGCAGCAGGCCGAGCAGCACGCGGTCACCGCGGACCAGGCGCAGGCCGCCGGCGACCGCGCGCGGGGCGCCGCCCGCCGACGCCGCGGCGGCGCGCAGCCGGGCGGGCACGCGTCGGCGCGAGCGCCGGACGCCCGCCG
>NZ_WUWN01000085.1 GCF_009846865.1 Puerhibacterium puerhi | reverse complement strand
GGTCGTCGCCGACCGCGCGGGCGCCTGACACCCCGAGGAGGGGCGATGAGAACCAGGCGATGGCGCCACCGCGCAGCGGCGGTGGTGGCGACGGTCACGAGCGTGGCGCTCGCCGGCGTGGCGGTCCCGACGTGGGTCGCGGCGACGGCGGCCGCGGCCGAGGGGTGCGGGGGCGCCCTGCAGGTCGTCGCCCACGAGGACGACGACATCCTGTTCCAGAGCCCGGACCTGCTGCACGACGTGCGCGCCGGCACGTGCGTCACCACGCTGTTCCTCACGGCGGGCGACGCGGGCCAGCCGCAGTCGTACTGGGGCGGGCGGGAGGACGGTGCCCGGGCGGCCTACGCCGCCATGGCCGGCGGCTCCGGGCGCACCTGGTCGACGACGACCGTGACCCACGCCGGCCACCCGGTGACGCGGTCGCGGCTGTCCGGCACGGGCATCGACCTGCTGTTCCTGCGGCTGCCGGACGGCTTCCTCACCGGCACCGGGTACCCCAGCACGGGCCGGCAGTCGCTGGAGCACCTGTGGACCGGCGCCGACGTCGAGATGGACACGGTCGACGGCGCCGCCTCCTACACGCAGGACGAGCTGCTCGCCGTCATCCGCGCCGTCGCCGAGGCGTACGGCCCCACCGTGGTGCGGCTGCAGGACGACACCGAGGTGGACACGAACGACCACTCCGACCACCGGTTCGGGGCGCGCTTCGCGCTGGCGGCGCTGCGCGGCTTCCCCGCGCAGGTGGTCCGCTACCGCGACTACATGATCTCGAGCCAGCCCGAGAACGTCAGCGGCCAGGACTACGCCGACAAGCTCGCCGCCTTCCGCGCGTACGCCGCGCACGACCCGGCGGTGTGCCAGGGCGACCCGACCTGCAGCCGGGGGACGGTGGAGGGCGCGTGGATCCCGCGGCAGTACACGGTGACCACGCCGGCGCCCGTCTACACCCCGCCGGCCCCGCAGTACCAGGGGCCCACCGGAATCACCACGCCGGCCGGGAACCTGGCGGGCAGCGCCCAGATCCTGGCGTCGTCCGAGGACCGCGCGGAGGGCTCGGTCGCCGCGGCGGCCGCCGACGGCGTCGTCTCCGGCTACCCCGCCGACCCGGCCAAGGAGTGGTCGAGCCGCGAGGGCCGCGCCGGCGAGTGGCTGCAGTACCGGTGGACCGCGCCCGTGACCGTGGCCCGCGTGGTGCTGTTCGACCGGCCGAACACCGACGACCAGGTGACGAGCGGGACGCTGACGTTCTCGGACGGGTCGACGGTCGCCGTGCCGGCGCTCGCGAACGACGGGGCGCCCGTGGAGGTGCGGTTCACCGCCCGGGCGACCACGAGCGTCCGGCTGCTGGTCACGGGCACCTCGGGCGCGACGGTCAACGTGGGCCTGGCGGAGATGCAGGTCTTCGGCGCGTCGTCGGGGCCCGACCCGTCGCCGTCGCCATCACCCTCCCCGAGCCCCTCCCCGAGCCCGTCGCCGAGCCCGTCGCCGTCGGCGCCGGCGGGGCAGAACGTGGCGGTCTCGGCGACGGCGACCGCGTCGTCGCAGAACGCGGCGGACGGGCAGGTGGCGGCGCGGGCGATCGACGGCGTGGCCGACGGCTACCCGGGTGACTGGACCAAGGAGTGGGCCACGCAGGGTCAGCGCACCGGGGCGTGGCTGCAGCTGACCTGGGCCTCGGCCCAGCGGGTGGACCGGGTGGTGCTGCACGACCGGCCGAACACCAGCGACCGGGTGACCGGTGGGACGCTGACGTTCTCGGACGGCTCGACGGTGGCGGTGCCGGCGCTGACGGACGACGGGTCGCCGGTCACGGTGACGTTCCCCGCGCGCTCGACCACGAGCCTGCGCCTGACGGTGACCGGCACGTCCTCGTCGACGATCAACGTGGGCCTCGCCGAGCTCGAGGTGCGCGCGGCCGGCGGCTCCACGACGACGCCGACACCCACCCCCAGCCCGTCGCCGAACCCCACGCCGACGCCCACGCCGACCCCGACTCCCACGCCGACCCCGACTCCCACGCCGACCCCGACTCCCACGCCGAGCCCGTCGCCGAGCCCGAGCCCGTCGCCGTCGACGCCGGCGGGGCAGAACGTGGCGGTCTCGGCGACGGCGACCGCGTCGTCGCAGAACGCGGCGGACGGGCAGGTGGCGGCGCGGGCGATCGACGGCGTGGCCGACGGCTACCCGGGTGACTGGACCAAGGAGTGGGCCACGCAGGGTCAGCGCACCGGGGCGTGGCTGCAGCTGACCTGGGCCTCGGCCCAGCGGGTGGACCGGGTGGTGCTGCACGACCGGCCGAACACCAGCGACCGGGTGACCGGTGGGACGCTGACGTTCTCGGACGGCTCGACGGTGGCGGTGCCGGCGCTGACGGACGACGGGTCGCCGGTCACGGTGACGTTCCCCGCGCGCTCGACCACGAGCCTGCGCTTCACGGTGACCGGCACGTCGTCCTCCACGCTCAACACCGGGCTCGCCGAGCTGCAGGTGCTGACCGCGTCCGGAGCCGCCTCGTGACGGGCCGCCACGCCGCGCCCCGGGTGAGCGTCGTGCTGCCCGTGCTCGACCCCGGGCCGCCCCTGCGCGACGCCCTCGGCTCGGTCGTCGCGCAGACCGTCACGGACTGGGAGGCGATCGTCGTCGACGACGGCTCCGCCGAGGACCTGTCGTGGGTCGAGGCGGTCGACCCGCGCGTGCGGCTGCAGCGCATGGAGCACGCCGGCGTCTCGGCCGCGCGCAACGCCGGCGCCCGCGCCGCCGCCGGGGCATGGGTCGCCTTCCTGGACCACGACGACCTGTGGGCGCCGACCAAGCTCGAGCGCCAGCTGCAGGGGCTGGCGCGCACCGGCGCCGAGCTGTCGCACACGGCGTTCACGTGGGAGCACGTCGCCGACGACGGCACCGCGTCGGCCTGGGTGCGGTCCTACCCCGCGCGGCTCACCTACGAGGCGATGCTGGTCGGCGACCACGTGTGCACCTCGAGCGTCGTGGTCGACCGGCGCCTGCTGCTCGACGTCGGCGGCTTCGACGCGCGGCTGCGGCGCGCCGAGGACCTCGACCTGTGGCTGCGCCTGCTGCGCGACCGCACGGTGTTCGACGTGGTCGACGACCCGCTCGTCACCTACCGCACGCACTCGCGGGGCGCGTCCGCCGACTACGAGGACACGTTCGTGCGCCGCCGCGACGTGCTGCGCCGCCACCTGGCGGCGGCCCGGCGGGCGGGCGACCGGCGGGTCGCCGCCG
>NZ_WUWN01000084.1 GCF_009846865.1 Puerhibacterium puerhi | reverse complement strand
TCCGACGCCGTCCGCCGCGGCCGCGCGGCCGGGGGCCCGCTCCCGCGCGTGGCACCGCCTGCTGGAGCTGGCCCGCTTCGGCTCCGTGGGCGCCCTGGCGTACGTCGTCGACCTCGGCGTGTTCAACCTCATCCGGCTGTCCGACTCGCTGGGGCACAAGCCGCTCACCGCCAAGGTCGTCTCCGTGGCGGTGGCCACGCTCGTGGCCTGGCTCGGCAACCGGTACTGGACCTTCGCCGCGCGCCGCCGCCAGCAGCGCGGCCGTGAGCTGGTCGGGTTCGTCGTGGTGAACGTGGGCGGCATGCTCGTGGCCGTCGCGTGCCTCGCCGTGTCGCACTACGTGCTCGGCTTCACCTCACCGCTGGCCGACAACGTCGCCGCCAACGGCGTCGGCCTCGTGCTCGGCACGGCGTTCCGGTACGTCGCCTACCGGCGGTGGGTGTTCACCGGCTGACCTCGTCGCCGCGCCGGCCGCAGTGCCGGCCGCAGCTGGACGCCCGCCGGGGCGCCCCGGCGGCGCCGGTATCCTCGTTCTCCGTGACAGCACCCGTGATCGCCGTGGTCGGTGGAGGACAGCTCGCCCGCATGATGGCCCCCGCGGCCGGAGAGCTCGGGGTCACGCTCCGGGTCCTGGTCGAGGCGCCGGACACCTCGGCGGCGCAGCTCGTCGTGGACGCGCCCGTGGGGGCGGCGTCCGACGAGGCGGCGATCCGTGCGCTGATCGCGCCGGCCGACGGCGCGCCGGCGGCGGTGCTCACCTTCGAGCACGAGCACGTGCCGAACGCGCTGCTGCGCGACCTCATCGCGCACGGCACCCCGGTGCGGCCCGGCCCCGACGCCCTCGTGCACGCCCAGGACAAGATCGTCATGCGCCGCCGCCTCACCGAGGTCGGCGTGCCCTGCCCCCGCTGGGCGGCCCTGCCCACCGAGCCGGGCGAGGCGCGCGCCGCGCTCGCCGCGTTCCTGGCCGAGGCGCCCGACGGCGCGGCCGTCGTCAAGACCGCCCGCGGCGGCTACGACGGCAAGGGCGTGCGCGTGGTCTCCGCGCCCGACGACGTCGCCGACTGGATCACCGCGGCGGCCGAGGGCGCCCCGCCCCTGCTGGTCGAGGAGAAGGTGCCGTTCACCCGCGAGCTCGCGGTGCTCGTCGCGCGCCGGCCGTCCGGCGAGGTGCGCACCTGGCCCGTGGTCGAGTCGCTCCAGGTCGGCGGCGTCTGCTCCGAGGTCATCGCCCCGGCCCCCGACCTGTCGCCCGAGCTCGACGCCGCCGCGCGCGACGTCGCCGTCCGGATCGCCGAGGGCCTGGACGTCACCGGCGTGCTCGCCGTCGAGATGTTCGAGCACCGCGACGCCGAGGGCCGTCCCGCGATCTCCGTGAACGAGCTGGCCATGCGCCCGCACAACTCGGGGCACTGGACCATCGACGGCGCGGTGACGAGCCAGTTCGAGCAGCACCTGCGCGCCGTGCTGGACCTGCCGCTGGGCGCCACCGAGCCGGTGGCCCGCTGGACCGTGATGGCCAACGTGCTCGGCTCGACGCTCGCCGAGCTCACCGACGCCCTGCCCGAGGTGCTCGGCCGGTTCCCCGAGGCCAAGGTCAACCTCTACGGCAAGGGCATCCGCCCGGGCCGCAAGCTGGGCCACGTGAACGTCAGCGGCGAGGACCTGGACGAGGTCCGCCGTCGGGCCCGCGCCGCCGCCGCGCTGCTGCGCGGCGAGGACGTCTGACGCCCTCGCCCGGACCACGCCCCTGCACCGAGACCCCGAGCACTGGAGCGCCCCATGACCACCACCCCCGCCCCGCAGCCGGTCGTCGGCATCGTCATGGGGTCGGACTCCGACTGGCCGGTGATGGAGGCCGCCGCCACCGCGCTCGACGAGCTCGGCGTGGCGTACGAGGCCGACGTCGTCTCCGCCCACCGCATGCCCGTGGAGATGGTGGAGTACGGCCGCACGGCCGCCGAGCGCGGCCTGCGCGTCGTCGTCGCGGGGGCCGGCGGCGCCGCGCACCTGCCGGGCATGCTCGCCGCCGTCACGCCGCTGCCGGTGATCGGCGTGCCGGTGCCGCTGCGCCACCTGGACGGCATGGACTCGCTGCTGTCGATCGTGCAGATGCCCGCCGGTGTGCCGGTGGCCACCGTCTCGATCGGCGGCGCGCGCAACGCGGGGCTGCTCGCCGCGCGCATCCTCGCGGCGGGCACCGACGCCGAGGCGCTGGCGCTGCGCGAGCGCATGGTCGCGTTCCAGGCCCAGCTCGGCGAGGTCGCGCGGGCCAAGGGGGCGGCGCTGCGGGCGCGCCGCTCCGGCGCGGCGCAGGGCACCGGCTTCAGCGCCTAGGCGCCCGGCGAGGCTCAGCGCCCGGCACGGCACCCGGACGCGGACGCGCCCGGCAGGCAAGGCCTGCCGGGCGCGTCTGCGTCGGGGAGCGTCACGCGCCCGGCAGGCCGCCGACCGTGCCCGGCTCGAGCTTGCCGTCGCGCACGTCGTTCCAGAACTTGTCGACCGTGTCGGGGTCGAGCAGGATCGCCGCGCCGATGCCGCCCGGGCGGTAGGACAGGCTCTCGATCGGGGGCGTGCCGGTGACGCCGCCCGGGCCGTTGGCCGCGCGGAACGCCAGCGCCAGGCGGCCGAGGTCGACGATGTTGGTGTCCTCGTCGGTGACGACGGCGCCCAGGCCCGCCTCGAGGAGCGCGGTCTGCTGCGTCGGCTTCGCGACCAGCGAAGGGTCGTTCAGCTTGCCCGAGATCGCGCCGATCACCTGCCGCTGGCGCTCGGCGCGGCCGATGTCGCCCTTCGGGTCGGCGTACCGCATGCGCGAGAAGGCCAGCGCGGTCTTCCCGTCGGCCACGTGGCAGCCGGCCGTCCACTTCAGCTGGCTGTGCGGCTCGTCGACGTCGTAGTCCAGGCACAGCTCGACGCCGCCGACGGCGTCGACGATCTGCTCGACGCCGCCGAACCCGACCTCGACGTAGTGGTCGACGGTCATGCCGGTCAGCTCCTCGACCGTCTCGACCAGCAGCGCGGGGCCGCCGAAGGAGTACGCGGCGTTGATCTTGTTCCCGCCGTGGCCGGGGATCTGCGCGTAGGTGTCGCGCGGGATCGAGATGAGCGAGGCGGGGCCGCTCGTCGGGGCGTGCAGCAGCATGATCGTGTCGGTGCGGGCGCCGCTGACGTCGGGGTCGTCGATGCCGCCGCTGCCGCGCGCGTCCGACCCGGCGATGAGGTACGTCGTACCGGGGGTCGCCGGGGCGCCGGACAGCGCGTCGACGTGCTGGATCTTGCCGTTGGCCCACACCAGCAGGCCGACGGGCCACGCCAGCACCAGCACGAGCAGCAGCACGAGCGCAAGGGCGACGATGCGGCCCTTGCGCAGCCGGATGCGCCGCGGCTCCCCGGGGGCGGTCCCGGCCGGGGCGGCCCGGCGCGCGCCCGGCGTGCCGGGCGGGACCTGCCGCGAGGCCGGCGTGGCGGCCGGGCGCACGCCGGCGGCGCTCGCGCTGCCGGTCAC
>NZ_WUWN01000083.1 GCF_009846865.1 Puerhibacterium puerhi | reverse complement strand
CGGCCACCGTGCACACCGTGGCGCTCGCCGCGCTGCGCCGCCCGGGCGACGCGACGCCCGGCGACCGGGCGGCGCTCACGGCGGCGCTCGGCGGGTGGCCGCACGTCGTGTGGGCGCTGCTGCCGCGCCCCCGCTGAGCCGCGGGGCGCCCGCGTGTCCGCGCGGGCCGGTGGCGGGTCCGCACCGGCGGGGCCACGATGGGGGTCCCGGACGCACCTGCCGCGGCGTGGTCGTGCCCGCGGACGGTGCGCCGGGGGCCCGTGAGCCCCCGCGAGGGGGACCCACCGTGACCCAAGGAGGAAGCCATGAGCACCCTGCCCGGCCACGACAGCTGGCGCGACGCCGGCCTCCGCGAGCCCGACCAGCGCGAGGTCGACCCGGAGGACCTGGGGCCCGAGGCAGCGAGCCTCGTCGAGGAGGTGCAGACCCCCGACGAGCCGCCGTCGCACGAGGCGCTGGCGGAGGACTACCGCCCCCGGACCGCGCGCCCGGACCTCGACGGCGAGGCCAACGAGGCCGACGTCGTCGAGCAGTCCGAGGAGGTCGAGGTGGTGGACGAGGGCGGCGTGTGGGAGCCGGCCGGCTTCGACGAGGGCTTCGAGGGTGACGTGGTCGAGCCCGAGGACGTCGAGCAGTGACGCCGCCCGGAGGCCGGACCAGTAGGTTGGGGGCATGACCGACCCCGCCCCGACCGCCGGCACGCGCCTCGCCGGCACCGCCACCTCGGGCTCCGCCCTCGTGGACCTCATCCCGTCCCTGCCCAAGGTCGTGCTGCACGACCACCTCGACGGCGGCCTGCGCCCGCAGACCGTGCTCGAGCTGGCCGACGCGGTCGGCCACCCGCTGCCGGCACAGGACGCCGACGCGCTGGCCGACTGGTTCCAGCAGGCGGCGGACTCGGGCTCGCTGGTGCGCTACCTCGAGACCTTCGACCACACGATCGCGGTGATGCAGACGCCGGAGGCGCTGGCCCGGGTCGCCAAGGAGGCCGTGCTCGACCTCGCCGCCGACGGCGTCGTCTACGCCGAGCAGCGCTGGGCGCCCGAGCAGCACCTGCAGCGCGGCATGAGCCTGCCCGAGACGGTCGAGGCCGTGCAGGCGGGCATCGACGCGGGCATCGCCGAGGCCGCCGCACGCGGTCAGGTGATCCGCGTCGGGCAGCTCGTCACCGCCATGCGGCACGCCGACCGCTGGCGCGAGATCGCCGACCTGGCCGTCGCCTACCGCGGCGCCGGCGTCGTCGGCTTCGACATCGCCGGCGCCGAGGACGGCTTCCCGCCGGACCGGCACCTCGAGGTGTGGCACTTCCTGGCCGAGAACGACTTCCCCGTGACGATCCACGCGGGCGAGGCCGCCGGCGTGCCGTCGATCGCCCAGGCCGTGCACCTGGGCCAGGCCGACCGCATCGGCCACGGCGTGCGCATCGTCGAGGACATCGCGTTCGGCACCGACAGCGACGGCTCGCCGCTGGCCACCCTCGGCTCGCTCGCGCACTGGGTGCGCGACCACCAGATCCCGCTCGAGGTGTGCCCGGTGTCGAACCTGCAGACCGGCGCCACCGAGGCCCGGACGATCGCCGAGCACCCGATCACCCGGCTCAAGGAGCTGGACTTCGCCGTCACGCTCAACACCGACAACCGGCTGATGTCCCGCACCTCGATGTCGCACGAGATGACCCGCCTGGTCACCGAGGCCGGCTGGACGCTCGACGACCTGGCCGACGTGACCGTCACCGCCGCGTGGGGCGCGTTCGTCCACCACGACGAGCGCCGCGCCATCGTCGACGACCTCGTGCTGCCCGGCTACCAGACCGTCGAAGGAGCCCTCCGGTGACCGACCTGCCCACCCCCCGCACGCCGGCCGAGGCGCCCGCCGAGGTGCCGAGCACGCCCGCCGAGCTCGCGGCCTTCGTCGACCACACGCTGCTCAAGCCGGAGGCCATCGCGGCCGACGTCACGGCGCTGGTCGAGGAGGGTGCCGCGCTCGGGGTGTTCTCCGTGTGCGTGTCGCCGACGTTCGTGGCGCACGCCGTCGCCGTCGCCGCCGGGCGGCTGAAGGTCGCCACGGTGTGCGGCTTCCCGTCCGGCAAGCACGTCAGCGAGGTCAAGGCCGCCGAGGCGGCCCGGTCCGTGGCCGACGGCGCCGACGAGGTCGACATGGTGCTCGACGTCGGCGCGGTGCGCGCCGGCGAGCTCGCCGCCGTGCAGGCCGACATCGCCGCCGTGCGCGCCGCGGTGCCCGGCGACCGCCTGCTCAAGGTGATCATCGAGTCCGCGGCGCTGACCGACGAGCAGGTCGTGGCCGCGTGCCGGGCCGCCGAGGCCGCCGGCGCGGACTACGTGAAGACCTCGACCGGGTTCCACCCCACCGGCGGCGCCACGGTGCACGCCGTGCGGCTCATGGCCGACACGGTCGGCGGCCGCCTCGGCGTCAAGGCCTCCGGCGGCGTGCGCACGCTGCCCGACGCCCTGGCGATGATCGCCGCCGGCGCCACGCGCCTGGGCCTGTCCGGCACCGCGCTCGTGCTCGCCGGGTTCGAGCCCGACGCCGCGCAGGGCGCCGCCGCGGAGGCCGGCGGCTACTGAGCCCGCCGGCCCGGTCGGCGGCCGCCCGCCGAGCGGACCGATAGCCTGCGGGGCGTGACGGACGACCATCGCGCCCCGCAGGTCCCAGCGCCGGGAGCCGGGCTTGCACCGGCCGGAGCCGGTCCGGTCGTCGAGGTGCGCGGCGCGAGCCGCACCCACGGCACCGTCCAGGTGCTGGCGCCCACCACGTGGAGCCTGCCGACCGGTCGGGCGGCCGCGGTCGTGGGGCCCAACGGCTCCGGCAAGACGACCCTGCTGCGCCTGGTCGCCGGCGTCGACCTGCCGTCCGCCGGCAGCGTGGCGACCTTCGGCGCCCCCGCCAACGTCTCGCGCCAGCGCCGGCGCGAGGACCTCGCCCTGCTCCTCGACGGGCTGCCCACCTACCCCGACCTCACCGTGGCCGAGCACCTCGCGCTCGTCGCCGCCGCGTGGGGCCCGCGCCACCCGGGCCCCGGCGTCGACGCCTGGCTGGCGCGGGCCGGCCTGACCCGCGTGCGCGACCAGCTCCCGGCCGAGCTGTCCTCCGGCGAGGGCCAGATGTTCGCCCTCGCGTGCACCCTGTACCGGCCGGCGCGGCTGGTGGTGCTCGACGAGCCGGAGCAGCGCCTCGACGCGCGGTGGCGCGAGCTGGCCCGGTCGCTGCTCGTGGCAGCGCTCGACGCCGGGCGCAGCCTCGTCGTCGCGACCCACGACCAGGACCTGCGCGCGGCCCTGACCGCGCCCGGGCCGGACGGCGCGCCGCGCGGCGTCGAGGTGGCGCTCGCGGCGCCGGACCGGTGACCGGGATGCCGACGCGGGCTCCGACGCCCGGCGGTGCACGGGCCTACCGCGCCTGGCGCCGCGCCGTGCTGCGCAGCCGGGCGGCGGCGTCCGCCGGCACCGTGGCGTACGCCGTCTACGCCACCGTGCTCGTGGTGGCGATGTACGGCTCGATGCTGGGCTCGCTGCTGCGGCACCTCGGCGCGGGCGCCTCGGCGGGCCGCACGGCCGCCGCGCTGGGCGCGGTGGCGTTCGCCGGCGCGTGCCTCGGCGCGGTCGTGCTGGCCGGCGCCGGCGGCCCGCTGTGGACGTCGCGCCGGGAGGCGGTGCACGTGCTGGGCGGGCAGTTCCGCCCGACGGCGGTGCTGCGGCCGCGGGCGCTCGGCGTGGCGGCCGGGGTGGCGGTGGTGGCC
>NZ_WUWN01000082.1 GCF_009846865.1 Puerhibacterium puerhi | reverse complement strand
GGCGCCCGCCGCGGCGGGCGCGCTCGTGGGGCTCGTACCGGTGGGGCGCTGGGCGCTCATGCCGCCTCCTCGAGGGACATCTGGGAGGACACGATCTCCTGGTAGGTGGCGTTGCTCGCGAGCAGCTCGTCGTGGGTGCCGCGGCCGACGATGCGGCCGTGCTCGAGCACGAGGATCTGGTCGGCGTCGCGGATGGTGGCGACCCGCTGGGCGACGACGAGGACCGTCGCGTCCGCGGTGCGGGGCCGCAGCGCGGCCCGCAGGCGGGCGTCGGTGGCGTAGTCGAGCGCCGAGAACGAGTCGTCGAACAGGTAGACGCGCGGGCGGCGCACGACCGCGCGGGCGATCGCGAGGCGCTGGCGCTGGCCGCCCGAGAACGTGGTGCCGCCCTGGGCGACGGGGGCCTCGAGGCCCTCGGGCAGCGCCTCGACGAAGTCGCGCGCCTGGGCGACCTCCAGCGCCTGCCACATCTCGTCCTCGGTGGCGTCCGGGGCGCCGTAGCGCAGGTTGCTCGCCACCGTGCCGCTGAACAGGAACGCCTTCTGCGGCACCAGCCCCAGCAGCGAGCCGAGGTCGGCCGTGGTCAGGTCGCGCACGTCGACGCCGTCGACGAGCACCCGCCCCGCGGTGACGTCGAACAGGCGCGGCACGAGGTTCAGCAGCGTCGTCTTGCCCGCGCCCGTGGAGCCGATGACGGCGGTGACCGTGCCGGGCCGGGCGGTGAACGTCAGGTCGTGCAGCACCGGGGCGTCCGCCCCGGGGTAGCGGAACTCGACGCCCTCGAAGCGCACCTCGCCGCGGGGCCCGGCGCCGTCCGCCAGCGCGGCGAGCGGGGTGGGCCGGGCCGGCTCGACGACGGAGGTCTCGGTGTCGAGCACCTCGGTGACGCGCTCCGCGGCGACGGCCGCGCGCGGCGCCATCATGATCATCATCGTCGACATCATCACGGCCATGAGGATGAACATCAGGTAGGACAGGAACGCCGTCAGCGCCCCGACCTGCATCTCGCCGGCCTCGATGCGGTGGGCGCCGAACCACAGCACGCCCACGCTGGAGACGTTGACGACGAGCATGACGGCGGGGAAGGCCAGCGCCATGAGCTTGCCGGCCCCCAGCGAGACGTCGTAGAGCCGCTCGTTGGCCGCGCCGAAGCGCTCGAGCTCCCGGCCCTCGCGCACGAAGGCGCGCACCACGCGCAGGCCCGTGATCTGCTCGCGCAGCACGCCGTTGATGGCGTCGATGCGCCGCTGCATCTGCCGGAAGTAGGGCACCATCCGCCACAGCAGCAGGCCCATCACGCCGCCGAGCACGGGCACGACGACGACCAGCAGGCCGGACAGCTCGGCGTCCTCCTGCAGCGCCATGATCACGCCGCCGACCAGCATGATCGGCGCCATCACGATGACCGTGCACGTCATCAGCACGATCATCTGGATCTGCTGGACGTCGTTGGTGGTGCGGGTGATCAGGCTCGGGGCGCCGAGCTGGCCGACCTCGCGGGCCGAGAAGCCCTGCACCGCGCCGAAGATGTCGCGGCGCAGGTCGCGACCGAACGCCGTCGCGGCGCGGGCGCCGAGGGCCACGGCCCCGACGGCGCACAGGACCTGCAGCAGGCTCACGCCGAGCATCCAGCCGCCCGTGCGCACGATGTAGGCGGCGTCCCCCTGGACGACGCCCTGGTCGATGATGTCGGCGTTCAGCGTGGGCAGGTACAGCGAGGCGAGCGTCTGCAGCAGCTGCAGCACGAGCAGCGCGGCGACGGCGCCGCGGTAGGGACGCAGGTACCTGCGGGCCAGGGCCAGGAGCATCAGGAGTCCTTCCCGGGTGCGGGGGCTGAGGGGGGTTCCGGGGTCGGGTCGGGCGGCGCCGCAGGGGCGCCGAGGAGCCCGTGCACCAGCGCGTCGGCGACGACGGCGGCGGGCGGGGGCGGCAGCAGCGGGTCGGGGTGCGCGTGCCCGCCGGCCACCACCGCGTCGATGATCCCGACCGCCACGTCCACCGGGACCCGCAGCCGGTCGGCGTCGGGCGCGAGCACGGCGCTGAGGCCCTCGACCGTGGCGGCACGCTGCATCTCGCGCTGCGCGAGGAGCTGGGCGCGCAGCTCGTGGACGCGCTCGTCGTCGACGGCGCTGCCGGCCTTGCGCGCGTGCAGGGTGCGCAGCACGGCCATCCAGCGGAAGGCCTCCCCCGCACGCGCGCGCCCCAGCTCGATCACGCGCTCGAGCCGCCGCTCGAGCGGCAGGGTGCGGTCGACGGCGGCCAGCTCGGCGCGCGTCTGCGCGGGGCGCGAGGCGCGCCGCAGCCCCTCGAGCGCCGCCGCGGCCACGAGGGCCGGCTTGTCCGGGAAGACGCGGTACAGGGTGCCCTCGGCCACGCCCGCGGCGGCGGCCAGCTCGCGGGTGGTGACGTCGGCCCCGCGCTCGGCGACCAGGGGCAGGACGGCGTCGAGCACCGCGGCGCGGCGGTCGTCGGGGGTCAGCGGCGCGGCGCGGCGGCGGCCGCCGTCCACCGCCCCCGCGGCACCGGCGGGACCGGCGGGTTCTCGGGTCGCGGGGTCGGCGACCCCGCCCGGTGCGTTGCTCACCGGGGCACCGTAATGAGTGAGCACTCACTCCGACAAGGGGTTTTCGCCCGGGGCAGGGCCGGGCACGGCGAGGGCCCGGGAGGATCGTCCTCCCGGGCCCTCGCCGTGGTGCGTTCGACCGGTCGTCACGCGCGCGGCTGCGGCTGCGCCGGCGGCGGCTCCTCCTCGCCGGCGGGACGCTGGCCGGCCTCGGTGGCGGGGTTGAACGGCAGGCCCGAGCGGGTGCCCGAGCTCGTCGCGTCGGCGGCGGCCGCCTCGGACTGGCGCCTGGCCTCCCGCAGGGCCTCGGCCGGGTCGGTCAGCGCCGACCCGCCCATGGTCTCCATCCGCTCGCGGCGCAGCGCCCGCACCGCCTCCGACTCCTCCGGGGCGGGGCCCTCCGCGGGCGGGGTCGGGACACCCGGGACGCCCGAGCCGCCGAAGCCCTTGGCGATCGAACCGAGCGCCGCGGTGAACTCCGTGGGCACGACCCACAGCTTGGACGCGGTGCCGTTGGCGATCTGCGGCAGCATCTGCAGGTACTGGTAGGCCAGCAGCTTGGGGTCGGCGTCGCCGGTGTGGATCGCGTCGAACACCTGGAGGATGGCGCGGGCCTCGCCCTCGGCGCGCAGCACCTGGGACTGCGCGTCACCCTCGGCGCGGAGGATGGCCGACTGCTTCTCACCCTCGGCGGTGAGGATCTGCGACTGCTTGACGCCCTCCGCGGTGAGGATGGCGGCGCGGCGGTCACGCTCGGCGCGCATCTGCTGCTCCATCGAGCCCTGGACCGACGCCGGCGGGTCGATCGACTTGAGCTCGACGCGGTTGACGCGGATGCCCCAGCGGCCCGTGGCCTCGTCCAGCACGCCGCGCAGCTGGCCGTTGATCTGGTCGCGGCTGGTGAGCGTCTGCTCGAGGTCCATCGAGCCGATGACGTTGCGCAGGGTCGTGACGGTCAGCTGCTCGATCGCGGTGATGTAGTTGGCGATCTCGTAGACCGCCGACTTCGGGTCGGTGACCTGGAAGTAGATGACGGTGTCGATGCTGACCACGAGGTTGTCGGACGTGATCACCGGCTGGGGCGGGAAGGAGACGACCTGCTCGCGCAGGTCGACGCCGGCGCGCACGCGGTCGACGAACGGCACCAGCAGGTGCAGGCCGGGCTCCAGCGTCCGCGAGTAGCGGCCGAGCCGCTCGACGATGAGCGCGACCGCCTGGGGGACGATGCGCACCGCCTTGACGAGCGCCACGACGACGAAGATGAGGATCAGCAGGAGCACCAGGTAGACCACGATGGTCCCTGCGTTGAGCTCGGACACGGCGGTCCCTTTCTGTCGGATCGTGCGGTCCAGCGCCCGGGCGGCCGCGCCGCCCGGGAGGGTTCAGGCGGTCCGGGGCTCCACGACGGCGGTGGCGCCGTCGATGCGCACCACCCGGACCTCGGTGCCCACGGGCAGCACCGCGGTGACGCCCGGGACGCCGTCGTCGGGCAGCCGGGCGCTCCAGACCTCGCCCATGAGCTTGACGCGGCCGCCGAGCTCGGTGACCTCGCTGACCACGACCGCCGGGCGCCCTACGTGGGCGGCGGCGTTCGTCTCCGTGAGCGGCACGCGGTCGCGCAGGTGCCGCAGCAGCCAGGGCCGCAGGGTCACCAGCAGGACGACGGACGTCACCGCGGCGACCACGAACTGCAGCCACAGCGGGGCGCCGGCGGCGCTCGCGACCCCGCCGGCGAGGGCGCCGCCGGCGAGCATGATGAGGACGAGGTCGAGCGAGACGATCTCGATGAGGGCCAGCACCAGCGCCGCCCCCACCCACCACAGCCAGTCCATGGCCATCCCTCCGCAGTCCCCCGCCTACTTGGGCTTTGACCAGGACATTACCAACACGTGCGACGTTCCGGAACTCGCCACGGCGGCGGCGCCCCGGCAGTTCCGCCGCGGTGCGGTTCGGCGGCGGGCGCGCCCCGGCACGTTCCGTTCCGGGTCCCTGGCGGTCCGAGACAGCAGGGTCTGTCTCGG
>NZ_WUWN01000081.1 GCF_009846865.1 Puerhibacterium puerhi | reverse complement strand
GGGTGACGATGAGCACTCTGCGCGTCACGGGGCTCCTCCGGGGACGACGAAGACGGGTGGGACGGGCGGCCGGCGCGCCGTCGGGCGCGGGGTGCCACGCGACGGCCCCGGCGACGGCGGCGCGCAGGGCGCCGGCGTCCGGCGCGGTCGGGCCGCCGGGTTCCCGGGGCTCCGCGGACCGCTCGAGCCAGACGAAGAACTCGCGGTTGCCGCTCGGGCCGGGCAGCGGGCTCGGCACCACGGCGCGCACGCGCAGCCCGTGGGCCGCCGCGACCGCCACGACGTCGAGGACTGCCTCGGTGTGCAGTGCCGGGTCGCGCACGACGCCGCCGCTGCCGAGCCGGTCCCGGCCCACCTCGAACTGCGGCTTGACCAGGAGCAGCGCCGGCGCCCCGGGCGGCAGCACGCGCGCCACCGCCGGCACGACCAGCGCCAGGGAGATGAAGGACAGGTCCCCGACGACGACGTCCGGCGCGCGGTCCAGGTCGGCGGGCGTGAGGTCGCGGACGTTGAAGCCCTCGACGACGGTCACCCGGGGGTCGGCGCGCAGCCCGGGCACGAGCTGGTCGTGGCCGACGTCGAGCGCGACGACGTGGGCGGCACCGCGACGCAGGAGGACGTCGGTGAAGCCGCCCGTCGAGGCCCCGAGGTCGAGGCAGCGGCCGCCCGGGACGGCGGCGACGAGGGCCGCCCCGGCAGGGTCGGCCGCGAGGGCGTCGAGCGTGCCAGCGAGCTTGAGCCCGGCACGCGACGCGTATCCCGGGTCGTCGGGGTCGGGCACCACGGCGAGCTCGGCGCCGTCGGGCACCGCGGTCGAGGGCTTGCTCACCGGGCGGCCGGCGAGCAGCACGCGGCCGGCGCTCACGAGGGCGGCCGCCTGGGTCCGCGAGCGGGCCTGCCCCCGCCGGACCAGCTCGGCGTCGACGCGTCCAGCAGCCATCAGGCGCCGCCGCCCACGGCGGGCCGGGACTCCAGCCGGGCGCGCAGCGCGTCGTGCACCGCCTCGAACCGCGCCACGTGCTCGGCCACCGGCAGCTCGTCCAGGCCCTCGAGGGGCGCGAGCGCCGGGTCGTCGGCGCGGGGAGCGGTCGGGCGGGGCGGGCCGGGGCGCGGCGCGGCGGGCACGGGGGTGCTGCCAGGCCCGGCGGCACCCGCGGGGCGGGCGACGTCGGCGTCCTGCGGCATGGGGTCCTCCGTGAGCATCGCTGTCGACATCTGCTGCGCCGGTGCCGAGGGCCTCGGCACCGCCCTAGTCTGCGTCACGGCCCTGCGTCACGGCACGTCCGGGGCACGGCCGGCTCCGCGCCGACCGTGGTGCGTCTCCACGCTACCGTCCTGCCCTGACAGCGCGGTGCCCCCGCGCGCCTCAGGCGGTCAGCTCCGGGACGCCGGCGGCGTCCAGCTCCTGGCCGGCGTCCACCGCGGCCCACGCGGCGGCGCACGCCACGCGGACCGCGTCGATCCCCGTCGGTCCCTGCCGGTCGAGCTCGAGGCGGCCGTCGATCACGCGGGCGGCGCGCCCGGCGCACTCCCACCAGCCCTCCGCGCCCCGGACGGGCACGGGGTGCGGCTCGAGCAGGCCGCGCAGGTCCGCCGCCACGAAGGCGGGGCGCAGCTCCGGCGGGGCGAGCACGTCGTCCCGGGCGGTGGAGACGCCCGTGAGCACGTGCAGCCCGGGGTAGCCGCCGGCGCGGGCGCCGGCGAGGTCGGTGTCGAGGCGGTCGCCGACGACGAGCGGGCTGGTGGCGCCCACCCGCTCGGTCGCCAGCCGGTACATGGTGGGCGAGGGCTTGCCGGCGCTGTCGGGACGCGCGCCGGTCGCGGAGACGACGGCGCCGACCAGGGCGCCGTTGCCGGGGGCGTACCCGCGCGCGGTGGGCAGCGACCCGTCGAGGTTGCTGGCCACGTGCCACGCGCCGCGCCCGACGGCGTACGCGGCCTCGGCGAGGTCCCTCCAGCCGACCTCCGGGGCGTAGCCCTGGGCCACGGCGACGGGCTCGTCGTCGGCCGACCGCACGACCTCGAAGCCGGCGCCCTCGACGGCCGTCACGAGCCCCTTGCCGCCCACCACGAGCACCTTGGCGCCCGGCTCGAGGCGGGTCCGCAGCAGGGCCGCGCAGGCCTGCGCCGCGGTCATCACCTCGTCGGCCGACGTCGGGATGTCCAGGCCCGTCAGCTGTGCCGCCACGTCCTCCGGCTCGCGGGAGGCGTTGTTGGTGACGAACACCAGACGCATGCCGCGCCCGCGCGCCGTCGTCAGGCCGGCGGCGGCGTGCTCGATCGGCAGATGGCCGCGGTACGCGACGCCGTCCAGGTCCACCAGGGCGAGGTCGTACGTCTCGGCGAGCGGTCGCTCGCTCGCCAGGAGCCCGGCCGTCACTCGCGCTCCTCCGTCTCCTCGGCGGCCGTCTCCTCGGCGGCCGTCTCCTCGGCGGCCGTCTCCTCGGCGGCCGTCTCCTCGGCGGCCGTCTCCTCGGCGGCCGTCTCCTCGGCGGCCGTCTCCTCGGCGGCCGTCTCGTCGGCCGGGACGTCGGTCGCGTCGTCCGCGGAGTCGTCGGCGGGTCCCTCGGACGCCACGGCGTCCTCGACGACGGTCCCGTCGTCCGCGGCGTCCTCGTCCTCGACGCCCTCCTCCTCGTCGAACGTGTCGTAGACGACCACGTCCTCCTCGGGCAGCACGTTGCCGGCAGCGCGCTCGAGCGCCTCCGGGTCGACGTCCGCGAGGAGCTCCGCCGCCTCCGCGGTCCGGCCGGCGGCCTCGAGGACGGCAGCACGCGCCGCGAGCACGCGCAGGCCGAGGTCACCCTGCTGCGCGGGGATCTTGTCGAGCACCGCGAGGGCGGCGTCGAGCTCACCGAGGTCCGCACGGGCACCGCTGAGCACGAGCGCCAGCTCGACGCGGCCGACACCCGTCAGCGTGTCTGCCTCGGGCGACGTGGCGAGGGCGATCGCGCGCTCCGGGCGGCCCAGACCGCGCTCGGCGTCCGCCATGATCGGCAGGTGCTCGGAGGAGCCGTTGAGGCGCCGCACGGTACGCAGCTCCCGCAGCGCCTCGGCGTAGCGCTCGGTCCGGTACGCGGCGATGCCGGCGGCCTCACGAACGATGTCGACGCGCCCGCCGCGGCGCACCGCGGCCTGGGCGTGCTCGTACGCGAGCTCCGGGTCGACGTCGATCAGGCGCCCCGCCATCACGAGGTGCAGCCCGACACGCTCCGCGTTCTCCTTGCTCAGGCCCCGCAGCCGCTCGCGCGCAGCTCGGTCGAGGTCGCGGAACGACACGTCCTCGGCGATCTCGGGCTCGGGCACCCGGTCGCGCTCGGGACGCTCCGGGCGACGGTCGCCACGGCCGTCGAAGCCGCCGCGAGCCCCACGGTCGAAACCTCCGCGCCCGCCGTGGTCGGCGCGGTCGTCGCGACGGAACCCGCCCTGCGGACGCTCGTCCCGACGGTCACCGCCGCGGAACCCGCCCTGCGGACGGTCATCCCGACGGAACCCACCCTCACGGGCCGGCCGCTCCGAACGCTCACCGCGGAACCCGCCCTCACGGTCATCGCGCCGGTCGCCGCCGCGGTAGCCGCCCTGCGGACGGTCATCCCGACGGAACCCGCCCTCACGGTCATCGCGCCGGTCGCCGCCGCGGTAGCCGCCCTGCGGACGGTCATCCCGACGGAACCCGCCCTCACGGTCGTCCCGACGGTCGCCGCCGCGGTAGCCGCCCTGCGGACGGTCATCGCGACGCTCGTCCCGACGGTCGCCGCCGCGGTAGCCACCCTGCGGACGGTCATCCCGACGGAACCCTCCCTCACGGGCCGGCCGCTCCGAACGCTCACCACGGAACCCGCCCTGGCGGTCGTCCCGACGGTCACCGCCACGGTAGCCACCCTGCGGACGGTCATCCCGACGGAACCCACCCTCACGGGCCGGCCGCTCCGAACGCTCACCACGGAACCCGCCCTCACGGTCGTCCCGACGGTCGCCGCCACGGTAGCCACCCTGCGGACGGTCGTCACGACGGAACCCGCCCGAACCGGCCAGCCGCTCCGAACGCTCACCACGGAACCCGCCCTGGCGGTCGTCCCGACGGTCGCCGCCACGGTAGCCACCCTGCGGACGGTCATCCCGACGGAACCCTCCCTCACGGGCCGGCCGCTCCGAACGCTCACCACGGAACCCGCCCGAACCGGCCGGCCGCTCCGAACGCTCGCCGCGGAACCCGCCCTGGCGGTCGTCCCGACGGTCAGCGCCACGGTAGCCACCCTGCGGCCGGTCATCCCGACGGTCACCGCCACGGTAGCCACCCTGGCGGTCGTCGCGCCGGTCACCATCGCCACCGCGTCCGCGCGGGCGGTCGTCCCTGCGGTCGTTGCCCGACCACGCGGGACGGTCACCGCGAGGCGGTCGCCCGTCTCGCCGGTCGCGGCCCTGAGCGCCGGACCGGCCGTAGTCGCGGTTGTTGCCCTGGTCGCGGGCGGAGTCGTTCACGCTGTTCCTCTCGAGAGCGGAAGTTCAGAAAATTCTCCCACGAGGGAGGAGTGCCGCACCTCGCGCGGAGCCGTACAGGAGCGTTCCCGACCGCACTGGGACGCGACGAGGTGTCGTCCGTCGAGCGTCAGGAAGCTGCGGACCATCGAGGTCCGGAGCCGGCGGCGCGCGGGCCCGGCACAAAGCACGAAAGGCCCACCCTTACGGGTGAGCCTTTCGTGTGAAGGGTGTCCGGCGGCGTCCTACTCTCCCACCCCGTCTCCAGGGCAGTACCATCGGCGCTGAAGGGCTTTGCTTCCGGGTTCGGAATGGGACCGGGCGTTTCCCCTTCGCTATGACCGCCGTAACGCTG
>NZ_WUWN01000080.1 GCF_009846865.1 Puerhibacterium puerhi | reverse complement strand
GGGTGTCCGGCGGCGTCCTACTCTCCCACCCCGTCTCCAGGGCAGTACCATCGGCGCTGAAGGGCTTTGCTTCCGGGTTCGGAATGGGACCGGGCGTTTCCCCTTCGCTATGACCGCCGTAACGCTGTCGAGTTGTCGGGCACACCGTGCCACCTTGGGGGGTGGGGGTGTGGGGCCCGTGTCTCGGGAACCGCACAGTGGACGCGAACACGCATGATGAAGGGTGTTGAAGTTGTCGGCTGATTAGTACCGGTCAGCTGCGGCAGTCGTTGGTCCTGCCTTCCACATCCGGCCTATCTACCCAGTGGTCTAGCTGGGTGCCTTCAGGGCTTGCGCCCATGGAAACCTCATCTTGAAGCAGGCTTCCCGCTTAGATGCTTTCAGCGGTTATCCTTCCCGAACGTAGCTAACCAGCGGTGCCCTTGGCAGGACAACTGGCACACCAGAGGTTCGTCCGTCCCGGTCCTCTCGTACTAGGGACAGCCCTTCTCAAGTTTCCTACGCGCGCAGCGGATAGGGACCGAACTGTCTCACGACGTTCTAAACCCAGCTCGCGTACCGCTTTAATGGGCGAACAGCCCAACCCTTGGGACCTACTCCAGCCCCAGGATGCGACGAGCCGACATCGAGGTGCCAAACCATGCCGTCGATATGGACTCTTGGGCAAGATCAGCCTGTTATCCCCGGGGTACCTTTTATCCGTTGAGCGACGGCGCTTCCACAAGCCACCGCCGGATCACTAGTTCCGACTTTCGTCCCTGCTCGACCTGTCGGTCTCACAGTCAAGCTCCCTTGTGCACTTGCACTCGACACCTGATTGCCAACCAGGCTGAGGGAACCTTTGAGCGCCTCCGTTACATTTTGGGAGGCAACCGCCCCAGTTAAACTACCCACCAGGCACTGTCCCTGATCCGGATCACGGACCGAGGTTAGATGTCCGAAGCGGCCAGAGTGGTATTTCAACGATGACTCCGCCCGACCTGGCGGCCGGGTTTCACAGTCTCCCACCTATCCTACACAAGCCGCACCGAACACCAATACCAAGCTATAGTAAAGGTCCCGGGGTCTTTCCGTCCTGCTGCGCGTAACGAGCATCTTTACTCGTAGTGCAATTTCGCCGAGTTCGCGGTTGAGACAGCGGAGAAGTCGTTACGCCATTCGTGCAGGTCGGAACTTACCCGACAAGGAATTTCGCTACCTTAGGATGGTTATAGTTACCACCGCCGTTTACTGGGGCTTAAATTCTGGGCTTCGCCTTGCGGCTGACCCGTCCTCTTAACCTTCCAGCACCGGGCAGGCGTCAGTCCGTATACATCGTCTTGCGACTTCGCACGGACCTGTGTTTTTAGTAAACAGTCGCTTCTCCCTGGTCTCTGCGGCCGTCCCCGCTCGCCCACGCAAGGTGGGGTCACGGTTCGGGCCCCCCTTCTCCCGAAGTTACGGGGGCATTTTGCCGAGTTCCTTAACCACGATTTGCTCGATCGCCTTGGTATTCTCTACCTGACCACCTGAGTCGGTTTGGGGTACGGGCGGCTAGAACCTCGCGTCGAGGCTTTTCTTGGCAGCAGAGGATCACCCGTTTCCCGCATACGCGGTCACTATCAGCTCTCACCCTTGGTGGTGTGCGGATTTGCCTACACACCGGGCTACGGCCTTGGACGTGGTCTACCATCGCCACGCCGGGCTACCTTCCTGCGTCACCCCTGTTAACACGCTTACCTACTACCGGTTCAGGTCCCACGCCGCCGGCAGCGGTGTGGTCCGAAGACCACGATGCTGCCCTTGGGGTGGTTAGTGTCACCGGGCTCGGTATGGGCGGTTCTTCGCCGGTAGGAGAATATCAACTCCTTGTCCATCGACTACGCCTGTCGGCCTCGCCTTAGGTCCCGACTTACCCAGGGCGGATTAACCTGGCCCTGGAACCCTTGGTCATTCGGCGGACGGGTTTCTCACCCGTCTTTCGCTACTCATGCCTGCATTCTCACTCGTGTGGTCTCCACCGCTGGGTCACCCCGCGGCTTCACCGCCCACACGACGCTCCCCTACCCATCCACACCCCTGAACCACGAAGGCTAGAGTCTTGTGTGAATGCCACGGCTTCGGCGGTGTGCTTGAGCCCCGCTACATTGTCGGCGCGGAATCACTTGACCAGTGAGCTATTACGCACTCTTTCAAGGGTGGCTGCTTCTAAGCCAACCTCCTGGTTGTCTGTGCAACTCCACATCCTTTCCCACTGAGCACACGCTTAGGGGCCTTAGCCGATGATCTGGGCTGTTTCCCTCTCGACTACGGAGCTTATCCCCCGCAGTCTCACTGCCGCGCTTGCACTTACCGGCATTCGGAGTTTGGCTGACGTCAGTAACCTTGTGGGGCCCATCGGCCATCCAGTAGCTCTACCTCCGGCAAGAAACACGCGACGCTGCACCTAAATGCATTTCGGGGAGAACCAGCTATCACGAAGTTTGATTGGCCTTTCACCCCTAACCACAGGTCATCCCCCAGGTTTTCAACCCTGGTGGGTTCGGTCCTCCACGCCGTCTTACCGGCGCTTCAACCTGCCCATGGCTAGATCACTTCGCTTCGGGTCTAGACCCGGCGACTATGGGCGCCCTGTTCGGACTCGCTTTCGCTACGGCTTCCCCACACGGGTTAACCTCGCCACCGAGCACTAACTCGCAGGCTCATTCTTCAAAAGGCACGCCGTCACCCCTGCAAAGGAGGCTCCGACGGATTGTAGGCACACGGTTTCAGGTACTATTTCACTCCCCTCCCGGGGTACTTTTCACCTTTCCCTCACGGTACTAGTCCGCTATCGGTCACCAGGTAGTATTTAGGCTTAGCAAGTGGTCTTGCCAGATTCACACGAGATTTCTCGGGCCCCGTGCTACTTGGGATCCCCTCCGGGAGGCCACGCCATTTCGCCTACGGGACTACCACCCTGTGTCGTCCGCCTTTCAATGCGGTTCGGCTATGACGCGACTTTCTCACTCCCCGAGGCGGTGTCAGCCACCTCAAGAGGGTCCCACAACCCCGTGCACGCAACGCCTGACAGCTTTCACACGCCCACGGTTTGGCCTCATCCGCTTTCGCTCGCCACTACTCACGGAATATCTCTTCCTGCCGGTACTGAGATGTTTCACTTCCCGGCGTTCCCTCCACACACCCTATATATTCAGGTGCGGGTGACTGGGCATGACCCCAGCCGGGTTCCCCCATTCGGACATCCTCGGATCACAGCTCGTTTGCCAGCTCCCCGAGGCTTTTCGCAGGCTACGACGTCCTTCTTCGGCTCCTGGTGCCAAGGCATCCACCCTGTGCCCTTACAAACTTCAACAACACTACGCAGATACCAGGAACACCAACACGCTGATCGCTCAGCACATCGGTCTCCTGAGACATCTATTGGATGCTCGCGTCCACTGTACAGTTCTCAAGCAACGGACGGCCTCACCGGAACTCCCGCGGCGCCTGCCCCCGCGCCCCACCATGCGGCGGGACGGGCTGGGGGCGGTTCGACCGCACCGGTGACCCGTGTCCAAGACCCCCGACCTCGTGGCCGGTTGCCTCAGGACCCAACAGTGTGCTTCGACCCCGCCCCGCACGCCGGTCCCGGTCCAACCCCCCGGCTCCGAAGAACCACAGGGGGGCGTACTGGGGGCCGGCCACACGGGCCGCGGCCACAGTCAATGTTCCACCCATGAGCAACCACCCCCCGCACGGTCGGCGGGAGCGTGGCCCCTGACCACACCGGCGGCTCGAACCGAGCACCGGCGGGTTGGTGAGCTCCTTAGAAAGGAGGTGATCCAGCCGCACCTTCCGGTACGGCTACCTTGTTACGACTTAGTCCCAATCGCCAGTCCCACCTTCGACCACTCCCTCCCACAAGGGGTTGGGCCGTGGGCTTCGGGTGTTACCAACTTTCGTGACTTGACGGGCGGTGTGTACAAGGCCCGGGAACGTATTCACCGCAGCGTTGCTGATCTGCGATTACTAGCGACTCCGACTTCATGGGGTCGAGTTGCAGACCCCAATCCGAACTGAGACCGGCTTTTTGGGATTCGCTCCACCTTACGGTATCGCAGCCCTCTGTACCGGCCATTGTAGCATGCGTGAAGCCCAAGACATAAGGGGCATGATGATTTGACGTCATCCCCACCTTCCTCCGAGTTGACCCCGGCAGTCTCCCATGAGTCCCCGGCATAACCCGCTGGCAACATGGGACGAGGGTTGCGCTCGTTGCGGGACTTAACCCAACATCTCACGACACGAGCTGACGACAACCATGCACCACCTGTGCACCGACCTTGCGGGGCACCCATCTCTGGGTGTTTCCGGTGCATGTCAAGCCTTGGTAAGGTTCTTCGCGTTGCATCGAATTAATCCGCATGCTCCGCCGCTTGTGCGGGCCCCCGTCAATTCCTTTGAGTTTTAGCCTTGCGGCCGTACTCCCCAGGCGGGGCACTTAATGCGTTAGCTGCGGCACGGAGACCGTGGAATGGTCCCCACACCTAGTGCCCAACGTTTACGGCATGGACTACCAGGGTATCTAATCCTGTTCGCTCCCCATGCTTTCGCTCCTCAGCGTCAGTAACTGCCCAGAGACCTGCCTTCGCCATCGGTGTTCCTCCTGATATCTGCGCATTCCACCGCTACACCAGGAATTCCAGTCTCCCCTACAGCACTCTAGTCCGCCCGTACCCGATGCCAGCCCGAGGTTGAGCCTCGGGTTTTCACACCAGACGCGACAGACCGCCTACGAGCTCTTTACGCCCAATAATTCCGGACAACGCTTGCGCCCTACGTATTACCGCGGCTGCTGGCACGTAGTTAGCCGGCGCTTCTTCTGCAGGTACCGTCACTTGCGCTTCTTCCCTGCTGAAAGAGGTTTACAACCCGAAGGCCGTCATCCCTCACGCGGCGTCGCTGCATCAGGCTTGCGCCCATTGTGCAATATTCCCCACTGCTGCCTCCCGTAGGAGTCTGGGCCGTGTCTCAGTCCCAGTGTGGCCGGTCGCCCTCTCAGGCCGGCTACCCGTCGACGCCTTGGTAGGCCATCACCCCACCAACAAACTGATAGGCCGCGAGCCCATCCCCCACCGAAAAACTTTCCAACCCACGAGATGCCTCGCAGGCTCATATCCGGTATTAGACCCCGTTTCCAGGGCTTATCCCGAAGTGGAGGGCAGGTTGCTCACGTGTTACTCACCCGTTCGCCACTGATCCACCCAGCAAGCTGGGCTTCACCGTTCGACTTGCATGTGTTAAGCACGCCGCCAGCGTTCGTCCTGAGCCAGGATCAAACTCTCCGTAAATGTCTGATGCCACCAGGC
>NZ_WUWN01000008.1 GCF_009846865.1 Puerhibacterium puerhi | reverse complement strand
GGCCGGCGGCGACGGCGTCGCGCGGGACGGCGCGGCAGCGGCGGGTGCCGCGCCGGTCGCCGGGGCGCCGCGCGATCCGGCGCCGGACGACCGCGCGCCGGACGACCCGGCGGCCGTCGCGGCCGTGCTGCTCGCCGACCTGGCCGCCGCGGGCGTGCCCGAGGCCGACCCGCGCACCTGGTACGGCGTCGCGCCGGCGTCGAGCGAGGCGCCGCTGTGGGCCGAGGACGCCACGGTCCCGGTGTCGCCGTCGAAGGTCGAGACGGTGACCACCTGCGCCGTGCGCTGGGCGCTCGAGGCCGCCGGCGGCACCAAGCCCGACGCCACGCACCAGACCCTCGGCACGCTCGTGCACGCCATCGCCGAGGACCTGCCCCGCGGCTCGCTCGCCGAGCTGCGCGCCGAGCTGGACCGGCGCTGGCCGCAGCTCGCCCTGCCCGAGGGCTGGCCGTCGCGGCAGCTTCGGCAGCGGGCCGAGCGGATGGTCGAGCGCCTGGCCGCGTACGTCGCCGGGGCGGGGGAGCCGCTGCTGGTCGAGGCCGAGTTCGACCTCGAGGTGGGCCGGGCCCGGCTGCGCGGCAAGATCGACCGCGTGGAGGCGGCCGGCGACGGCGCGGTGGTGGTGGCCGACCTCAAGACCGGCCGCAGCGCGCCCAGCAAGGCCGAGGCCGCCGAGCACCCGCAGCTCGGCGCGTACCAGCTGGCCGTCGAGGGCGGGGCGCTCGACCTGCCCGAGGGCACCCGCAGCGCCGGCGCGCAGCTCGTCTACGTCGGCACCCCGACGGTCGCCCCGACCGTGCGCGAGCAGGGCGCGCTGCGCCCGGAGCCCGACGGCTCGAGCTGGGCCCGCGCCCTCGTCGAGGGCGCCGCGGGCACCATGGCCGCGGCGCGCTTCGACGCCCATCCCAACGACCTGTGCCCGATGTGCCCGGTGCGCCGCTCGTGCCCGCTGCAGCCCGAAGGACGGAGCGTGATCGCGTGAGCACGTCCCCGCTCGACCCCGCCGACGGCGCCGACGGCGCCGCGGACCTCGGCCTGGACGCGCTGGGCCTCGACGCGCTCGACCAGGGGACCCTGCGCCTGCCGCACGCCGTGCCCGACGGCTGGTCGGCGCTCGAGCCGCCCGCCGCCGAGCCGGTGACCGAGCCCGCGGCCCAGCCCACCGCCGAGCCCGTCCGCCCGCGCCTGTCGGCGCGGGAGATCGCGCGCCTGATCCGCCGGCCCGAGCCCACCGACGAGCAGGTGGCCGTCATCGAGGCCCCGCTGGAGCCGACCCTCGTCGTGGCCGGCGCGGGGTCCGGCAAGACCGAGACGATGGCCTCGCGCGTGGTGTGGCTGATCGCCAACGGGCTCGTGCAGCCGGAGCAGGTGCTCGGCCTGACCTTCACGCGCAAGGCGGCCGGCGAGCTGCAGCAGCGCGTCCAGGCCCGCCTGGCGCAGGTCAACCGCGAGCTCGGCCGCGCGGCGTCGAGCCTGGACCTCCTGGCGCGGCCCACCGTCGCCACGTACAACGCCTACGCGGCCTCGCTAGTCACCGACCACGGCCTGCGGCTCGGCGTCGAGCCGGGTTCGCGCCTCCTGGGCGAGGCGAACCAGTGGCAGCTCGCCGCGCAGCTGGTGGAGTCCTGGGACGGCGACCTCGGCACGGACCGGGCGGTCTCCGGCGTCGTCGGGGGCGTCATCGCGCTGTCCGGCGAGCTCGGTGAGCACCTTGTGGCCGTCGACGACGCGCGCGCCTGGCTCGACGACGCCCTCGAGCGGCTGGAGTCGCTGCCGCTCGGGCCGCGGCAGAAGAAGCGCACGGCCGAGGTGGAGAAGCTGCTGCGCGACCTCGCCGAGCGGCGGCGCCTGCTGGACCTGGTGGAGGAGTACCGGCGGCGCAAGCGCACCGCGGACGCCATCGACTTCGGCGACCAGATCGCGTTCGGCGCCGAGCTCGCCCGTTCGGTGCCGGCGGTCGGGGTCGCGGAGCGCTCGCGCTACCGCGTCGTGCTGCTCGACGAGTACCAGGACACCTCGTACGCCCAGGTCGAGCTGCTCGCCGGGCTGTTCGGGGGCGGCCACGCCGTCACCGCGGTCGGCGACCCGCACCAGTCCATCTACGGCTGGCGCGGGGCGTCGGCGTCGGGCCTGGCGCGCTTCCCCGACCGGTTCCGCCGCGCGGACGGCCGGCCCGCCGGCGTGCTGAACCTGTCGACGTCCTGGCGCAACGACCGTGCCGTGCTCGACGCCGCCAACGTGGCCGCCGCGCCGCTGCGCGCGGCGGTGGCCGGCCCGGCCGCCGTCGACGTGCCGCCGCTCGCGCTGCGCCCCGGCGCCGGCGAGGGGCGGGTGGGCGCGTACGTGGCGACCACGCTGGAGGAGGAGGCCGAGGCGGTCGCGGAGTTCGTCGCCGCGCGGTGGCGCCCCGGGGCGCACCCCGAGGGGCGCACGACCGCCGCCGTGCTGTGCCGCGCCCGCTCGCAGTTCCCCGCCGTCGAGGTGGCGCTGCGCAAGCGGGGGCTGCCCGTGGAGGTCGTGGGCCTCGGCGGCCTCCTGTCCACGCCGGAGGTGGTCGACGTCGTCGCGCTGCTCGAGGCGGTCCACGACCCTTCCCGCGGCGACTCCCTCATGCGGCTGCTCACGGGCCCGCGCGTCAACCTCGGTGCTGCCGACCTGCACGCCCTCGGCTCGTGGGCCCACGACCTGGCCCGCCAGGACGCGCCGGCCGGAGGCGCCGCGTCCGGCGGCCCCGAGGCGATCGACCCGCAGGCCATGGACGCTGTCGACGAGCTCGACGACCCGGTGATCGAGGGCGACGTCGTCGACCACCGCTCGATCGTGGACGCCCTGGACGACCTGCCCGCCCCGGGCCGGCCGGCGCGTGACGGGCGGGTGCTGAGCCCGGCCGGGCACACGCGGCTCGCCGCGCTCGCCCGGTTGCTGCGCGGCCTGCGCGGCCTGACGTACCTGTCGCTGCCCGAGCTGGTGGTCCAGGCCGAGCGCGCGCTGGGCCTCGACGTGGAGGCGGCGACCGCCGACGCGCTGGCCACCCTCGTGCCGGAGGCCGGCGACCGCGTCAGCCTGCGCGGCCGCGAGCACCTCGACGCGTTCCGCGACGTCGCGGCCACCTTCGCGCAGTCGGCCGACGTCGCCACCCTCGGCGCGTTCCTCGCCTGGCTCGGCGTCGCCCGCGACGCCGAGCGCGGCCTCGACATGCCCGTGCGCGAGCCCGACCCGGACGCCGTCCAGGTCATCACGGCGCACGCCGCCAAGGGCCTCGAGTGGGACGTCGTCGCGGTGCCCGGCCTCGTCGACGGCGTCTTCCCCACCCTCGCCGAATCCCCGAACGGCGGCCGCACGGACAGCGGCTGGCTCAGCGCCCCGGGCGCGCTGCCGTACGGGCTGCGCGGCGACGCCGAGGACCTGCCGTCCTTCCGCTGGGACCTCGCCTCCGACACCAAGGACCTCATGGCCCGGCGCGACGAGTTCCGCGCCGCCTGCGGCGAGCACGTGCTGGCCGAGGAGCGCCGCCTGGCGTACGTCGCGTTCACCCGCGCCCGGCGCGAGCTGCTGCTGACCGCCCACTGGTGGGGCACCGGCAGCAAGCCGCGGCGTGTCTCGCCGTTCCTCGCCGAGCTCGTCGAGGCCGGCGTGGTGACGGCCGACGGGTGGTCGGCCGCGCCGGACCCGGCGGACCCCAACCCGCGGGACGCCGACGAGGCGACCGGGGCCTGGCCGGCGCCCGACGACGGCGAGGCAGGCTCGCCGCGCCAGGTCCTGCGCGCGACGGCGGCGCTCGTGGACGCCGCGGCCGCCGCCCGGCCGGGCGTCGAGCCCGGCACGCTCACCGCACCGGCCGGAGCGCTGCGCGACGCCGCCGGGCACGACCTCGTCGAGTTCGCCCGGATGCTGCTGACCGAGCGCGCCGAGCGGGTCGGCCAGGAGGTCGAGCTGCCCGCGCACGTCTCGGCGTCGGGCCTGGTGCGGCTCGCCACCGACCGCGAGGAGTTCGCGCTCCAGCTGCGCCGCCCGGTGCCCTCGCAGCCCACCGTGCACGCCCGCCGCGGCACCCGGTTCCACGGCTGGGTCGAGCAGTACTTCACCTCGTCGTCGCTGGTGGACGTCGAGGACCTGCCCGGCGCCGAGGACGCGGAGCTGCCGGCCGACGTGGAGCTCGAGGAGCTGCGCGAGCGCTTCCTGGCCTCCGAGTGGGCCGGGCGCACGCCGGTCGCCGTCGAGCAGGACGTCGAGACCCCGGTCGCCGGGGTCATGCTCCGCTCGCGCATCGACGCCGTGTTCCCCGACCCCGACGGTGACCCGGGCTCCGTCGTCGTCGTGGACTGGAAGACCGGCAGCCCGCCCGCGGACGCCGCCGCACAGGCGGCGCGGGAGGTGCAGCTCGCCGTCTACCGGCTGGCCTGGTCCCGCTGGACCGGCCTGCCGGTGGAGAAGGTCAGCGCCGCGTTCTGCTACGTCGCGACGGGGGAGACGGTGCGGCCGCGGCGGCTGCTCGACGAGGACGAGCTGGAGGCGCTGATCCTCGGCCGGTGAGGGCCCGCGCCGCGCGGCGCCTCCGCCTCAGGCTGTGCTGCTGGCGCCTGAGGCTGCGGCTGTGCTGCGGGCGGATGCCTCGTTCCTCGGCCTCCCACCCTCCGCGGCGCCTCCGCTTCAGGCTGTGCTGCTGGCGCCTGAGGCTGCGGCTGTGCTGCGGGCGGATGCCTCGTTCCTCGGCCTCCACCCACCGCGGCGCCTCCGCCTCAGGCGCTGTCGCCCTCGCGGGTGGCCTCGTCGAGGTCGGCGAGCATCGCCACAGCGTCCTCCACGACGTCGGCCAGGCCGTTGCGCACGCCGTGCAGCAGCCAGCGGGCGAGCGCCAGCTCGCCGACGAGCAGCGCCCGGTCGACCAGCCGGGAGTCGTGCAGCTCGGTGCGCCGCAGCTGGTAGGCCTCCATGATCGAGTCGACCGCGTCGGGCGGAGCGGCCACGAGCAGCCACGCCAGGTCGTCGGCCGGGTCGGCCACGCGCGCGTCCGACCAGCCGGTGACCGCCGCGACGCGCTCGCCGAGCACCAGCACCTGCTCGGCCGCCAGGTCGCCGTGCACCACCACGGGCTGGAACCGCCACAGCGCGACGTCCTCGAGCGCGGCCTCCCACCGCCGCAGCAGGGCGGCCGGCACGCGGCCCGTGGCGGCGGCCTCGTCGAGCTCGGCAAGGCGCCGGTCGCGGTACTCCGTCACGGTGTAGGTCGGCATCCCGCACGACTCGACCACGCTGGGCGGCAGCTCGTGGATCGCGGCGATCGTGCGGCCGAGGTCGGCGGCGAGCCCCGGCCCCGGCGTGAGGGACTCGATGTCCAGCGGGGCACCCGCGATGTGCGGGTGCACCACGGCGCGGCCTCCTTCCGGCAGCGCCGCCGACCCGGCGACGCGCGGCACCGCGAACGGCAGCACCCCGGCGTCGTGGTACCGGTGCAGCCCCTCGAGCAGCTCGACCTCGGCCTCGAGCGCCGCGCCGGCCATCGCGGTCCGGGGGGCGCGCACCTCCCACGACGTGCCGTCGTCCGCGGTCACCACGGCGACGTCGTAGTCGCCCGGCGCGTCGACGGGGAGCACGGCGCGGGCGTCCAGGCCCGGCACGGCCGCCGTGGAGAGCGCCGCCAGGGCGAGCGGAGAGCGTGGCACCCGACCACCGTAACCGCGGCGGCGGGGTGCCCGGGACCGCAGGCGCCGCGTGTCGGGTGCGCCGGGGCCGAGGGGCGAGCGTGCGCCCGGGGCACGCCCGCTCGCGGGTTACGGTCGCCGGGTGAGCATCCCCCTCGAACCCGTCCCCGCACTCGACCTCCCGCTCGCGCGAGCCCTGCACGACCGCGCCGCCGACCACCGCACGGAGGCCGACCTCCTGGAGCGGCTCCAGGCGGACCCGGGGGCGCGGGCGTTGGTGCTGCTGGGCGACCGGGTCGCGGCGGCGGCCGACGGATCCGCGCTCGCCCTCGTCGCGCCTGCGACGCTGGCGGCGACCGTCCCGCTCGGCACGCCCGACGGGGCCGGTGCCGCTGGGCTGTGGGCCTACCTCGGCGAGCACGCGGGCACCTCCTACCTGGCGCTCGTGCTGCCCGCCCCGCACGGCGGCGCCGCGGGCGAGGCGCCGGACGGGGGCCCGGGCGGTGCACGCGCCACGGAGCCGGCGCCGGAGGCGCTCGGCCTGCCGGCCGGCACGACGTGGCTGGGGCTGCGCCGGCTGGAGGGGCTGGACGAGCTGGAGCTGGGCCTGGTCACGGAGGCCGTGGCCCTGGCGAACTGGCACGCGGTGCACGGCTTCTGCCCGCGCTGCGGGGCCGCCACGGAGCCGGTGCTGAGCGGGTGGGTGCGCCGCTGCCCCGTCGAGGACCGTGAGCTGTACCCGCGCACCGACCCGGCCGTGATCATGGCGGTCGTCGACGACGAGGACCGCCTCCTGCTCGGCCACGCCGCCCACTGGCCGGAGGGCCGCTTCTCGACGCTCGCCGGGTTCGTCGAGCCCGGCGAGAGCCTCGAGCAGGCCGTGCGGCGCGAGGTCGCCGAGGAGGCCCGGCTCGTGGTCGCCCCCGACCTCGGCGACGTCGTCTACCGCGGGTCGCAGTCGTGGCCGTTCCCGGCCTCGCTGATGCTCGGCTTCCGCGCCCGGGTCGCCGGCACGGGCGCGCGGCCGCAGGCGGACGAGGTGGAGCTGACCGACGTCCGCTGGTTCACGCGCGACGGCCTGCTGGCCGCGGTGGAGGCCGGCGAGGTGCTGCTGCCCGGGCACCTGTCGATCGCGCGCTCGCTCATCGAGGAGTGGTACGGCGGGCGCCTGCCCGACTGAGACGTCGCGGCAGCTGCGGGCAGCTGCGGGTAGCTGTGGGTGCAGGACACGCCGTGCGGGTTCCGGTCCGCACGGCGTGTCCTGTACCCACGACGGTGGGGTCAGCGGCCGAGCGCCGCCTTGACGTCCTGCAGCGACGGGTTCGTCGCGGCGCTGCCGTCGGGGTAGACGACGGTGGGCACCGTGCGGTTGCCGCCGTTGACCTGCTCGACGAACGCCGCGGTCTCCGGCTGCTCCTCGATGTCGATCACCTGGTAGCCGATGCCCTCGGAGTCGAGCTGCGTGCGCAGCCGCCGGCAGTAGCCGCACCACGCCGTCGAGTACATGGTGACGGTGCCGGGCGCCGGCAGGGCGGGCTCGGCGGGCTGGGCAGTCGGCTCGTCGGTCGGCTGGGTGGTCGACGTGGTCATGCGGGTCCTCCTGGGCTGTCTCGGGGGCGACGGCGGGCGCCGGGCGCGCCGCCCCACCTGGCTGGAGCCGGTGGCTGGGGACGACGCGGCGCCCGTGTCGGGACCGGCTGCAAGAATCGCACCGATGTCCACGCAGACCAACACGCCGGCGGTCGCCGCTATGCCCTCCTCGCCCGACGCGATCCTCGAGGCGCTCGACCCGGAGCAGCGCGAGGTCGCCCTCGCCCTCACCGGGCCGGTCTGCGTGCTCGCCGGCGCGGGCACGGGCAAGACCCGGGCGATCACCCACCGCATCGCCTACGGCGTGCGCACGGGCGTGTACAAGCCGACGTCGGTGCTCGCCGTGACGTTCACGGCGCGCGCGGCGGGGGAGATGCGCACCCGTCTGCGCCAGCTCGGCGTCGTCGGGGTGCAGGCCCGCACCTTCCACGCCGCGGCGCTGCGGCAGCTGTCCTACTTCTGGCCGCGCGTCATCGGCGGCGCGCCCTCGCGGATCATGGAGTACAAGGCCCCCGCGGTGGCGGAGGCCGCGCGGCGGCTCGGCATCAGCGTCGACCGCGTCGCCGTGCGCGACCTGTCCAGCGAGATCGAGTGGGCCAAGGTCTCGCTCGTGGCCCCGGACGACTACGAGCGGCGCGCCCTGACCGACGGGCGCCCCGCCCCCGCCGGCTACGACCTGCAGACCGTCGCGCGGCTGGCCTCCGCCTACGAGGAGGTCAAGAACGAGCGCGGCGTCATCGACTTCGAGGACGTGCTGCAGATCCTCGCCGGGATCCTCGCGGAGAACCGCGCCGTGGCCGAGGAGGTGCGCAGCCAGTACCGGCACTTCGTCGTCGACGAGTACCAGGACGTCTCGCCGCTGCAGCAGTTCCTGCTGGACCAGTGGCTCGGCGGGCGCAAGGAGCTGTGCGTCGTGGGCGACCCCTCCCAGACGATCTACTCCTTCACCGGCGCCACGCCGAGCTACCTGCTGGACTTCCGCCGGCGCTTCACCGGCGCGCAGGAGATCCGGCTGGTGCGCGACTACCGCTCGACGCCGCAGGTGGTCCACCTGGCGAACGAGGTGCTGCGCCGCGGGCGGGTCTCCGGGGCGCTCGAGCTGCGCGCGCAGCGCCCGGCCGGCCCGCCCGTGAGCTTCACGGTGTACGACGACGACGAGGCGGAGGCCGCCGGGATCGCCGCCCGCGCCGGGCGGCTGATCGCCCAGGGCGTGCGCCCGAGCGAGATCGCCGTGCTGTACCGCACGAACTCCCAGTCGGAGGCGTTCGAGGCGGCGCTGGCCGACGCCGGCATCGGGTACCAGGTGCGCGGCGGCGAGCGCTTCTTCCAGCGCAAGGAGGTGCGCGACGCCGTCGTGCTGCTGCGCGGCGCCGCGCGGTCGTCGGACCCGGACGTGCCGATGCCCGAGCAGGTACGCGACGTGCTGACCTCGGCGGGCTGGTCCGACCAGCCGCCGGCCGCCCGCGGCGCGGCCCGCGAACGCTGGGACGCCATGCAGGCGCTCGTGGCGCTCGCGGACGACCTGGCCGCGGCGGGCAGCCCGGAGGGGCCGGCCACGATGGCGACGCTGGTCGCCGAGCTCGAGGAGCGCGCCTCGGCGCAGCACGCCCCCACGGTGGAGGGCGTGACGCTGGCGTCGCTGCACGCCGCCAAGGGCCTGGAGTGGGACGCCGTGTTCCTCGCGGGCATGAGCGAGGGGCTCATGCCGATCTCCCTGGCGGAGACCGACGACGCCGTGGCCGAGGAGCGGCGCCTGCTCTACGTGGGCGTCACCCGTGCGCGGGTGCACCTGGAGGTGTCGTTCGCCCGCTCGCGCAACCCGGGCGGGCGCGCCGGCCGCAAGCGCACGCGGTTCTTCGACGGGCTGTGGCCCGACGACGAGGGCGACCGCCGGCAGCGTACGCCCCGGGCCCGCAAGGGCCAGGCGCGCGAGCTGCTGACCGGCGAGCACGACCAGGCGCTCTTCGACGCGCTGCGCGAGTGGCGCCGGGAGGTGGCGCGCGAGACGGACAAGCCCGCGTTCACGGTGCTCTCGGACGCCACGCTCGCCGCGATCGCCGAGGTGCGCCCGACCTCGACGGCGCAGCTGGCGCGCGTCAACGGCATCGGCCCGGCGAAGATCGACCGCTACGGGGCCACGATCCTCGCGATCGTCGCGGACGCGGCGTCCTGAGCGGGCGAAAAAACACCCGCGAGAAGAAATCTCGAAAAAAAGGTGTGGCCCCGCCAGGGGCCCGGTCTATGCTCGGGAAGTCCCTGACGGAAGAGGTGTGGGCCGAGAGGCCGGCGCCCGAGCTTGAGTGAGGAGGTGGGTACAGCGATGGAGATTGTCAAGACCACGATGTCGGCGAACGTCCCGGGCATGCCTGTGCAGGCTGCGGCGACCGCCGGCTTCCGTGTGCGCCCGTTCGGCGACGTCCTGCTCGCGGCCGGTGACTCCGGTGAGCGGCACACGTCTGCCTTCTCGCGGCGCGCTCGCGGCGGCCGCGTCGATAACACGCTCTCGCTCGTACCCGACTCCGTCACCTGGGTGACACCGGTCTAGCACCGGATCCAGGCCGCGGAGTCCACTCAGGACCCGCGGCCTTCGTCTTTCCGACGAAGTAACGGCCCCACGAGGCCGGCCTCCGGATCCCTGGCACCACCAGGGGTCCACCGCAGGTCCTGGACGCAAGAACCGACGTTCATCCCACAGGACCTCACGGAGGACACCGTGCGACTCGCACACCTGCTCGACGAGCGGCACCTGGAGACGGCTCCCGGGACCGCCGCCTGGACTCCTCACCAACCGCTGGCCACCGCCGACGCCGACCGGGCAGCCTTCGACACGATGCTGCCCTGCCGCACCAACGACGCGGAGCTCTGGTTCGCCGAGCACACCGCACAGGTCGAGCAGGCCAAGGCGCTGTGCCGCACGTGCCCGCTGCAGGCGGGCTGCCTCGCCGGCGCGATCGACCGCGCCGAGCCGTGGGGCGTCTGGGGCGGCGAGGTCTTCGTCGACGGCGTGATCGTGGCCCGCAAGCGCGGCCGCGGCCGGCCCCGCAAGACCGACAACGCCGCCTCCGCGGTGGCGTGACCCTCAGCCCGCCCGGCGACCGCCGGACGGGCTGAGGGTCGTGCACCCGCACCGCGGGTGCGGGCTCAACGGCACCGCCCGCGGCACGGCCCCCGGGAGCGCCACCTCGAGGAGCGCGCCGGCCGCAGCCGGTCGCAGCCCGTCGAGGTGCGCCAGCACCTGAGCCGCCGCGAGCGCGGCCGACGCCGCGGTCAGCGTCGTCTCCTGCGGCGCGTCGGCGAGCTCGCGCAGCTGCGCGACGAGCGCCGGCCATGCCGGGTCGGCGTCGGCCCGGTGCAGGTCCGCGCACCGCGCGCACGCCGTGACCCCCGGCAGCACGAGCGGCCCGACGACGACGTCGGCCTCGCGCACCACCACCGGCAGGTGCGCCACCCCCTGCGCGACCAGCCGCGCGTAGCGCGCCGGCGCTGCGGCCCGCGACTCCACCAGCACCGCCACGTCCGGCGCCCCGTCGCCGCGGACCAGCGTCCGTGGCGCCACCCGGCGCAGCCGCTCGCCCAGCACCTCGCCGCGCGGGCGCCCCACGTGCTCCTGGTCGTAGGCGCCGAGGCCCAGGTCGGTGACCTGGACGGGGGAGGGGTCGGCGAGCACGAGCGCCCCCACCCCGGCCGTGGCCAGGTGCAGGCTCACCGCCGCGCCGAGCCGCCCCAGCCCGGTGACCGCCACGGTGCGACGGGCGCGGGCCGCCACGACGGCCGGCCCGCCGCCGTCCGACAGCAGCGCGCCCAGCACCGGCGCGTCCGCCGCTCCGCCGTCCCGCCGCACCTCGGCGGCCGCGTCCGTGCGTGCCTCTTCGACGGGCTGCAGGAACCCGCCGCGGCGCAGCACCGCCGCGATCTCGTCGCGGCGCTCGGCGGCGACCCCGTACCGGGCCGCCACCGTGGCAGGGCCGGCGTGCCGGCGGGCGGCGAGGTCGCGCAGCCACGCCACCTCGGCCCGGTCCAGCCCGGCGAGGCGCAGCGCCCACCGGGGGTCCGTGCCGAGCTGGACCTCCCCGTCGCCGCGGTCGAGCACCACGGTCCCCGGACGCAGTCGCACCCGGTCGAGGGCAAGGGCGGGCGGGGGCGCCGCGGTGCGACCCGGGGCCCCGGGGCGGTCCGGCCTCGGGTCCGGCGGGCGGGGCGCCGGGCCGCGGTGGATGACGACGTCGGGCATGCCGCCAGGCTCGCAGGTGCGGCGGCGCGCCGTCGGCGGTCGTCCACAGGCACGGGGCGGCGCCGTGAGCCGCCGCGGGGACGGGGCCGGACCCAGGGTGCGGGCGCGGGCGGGCCCGGCCGGTGTGGTGACCACCACATCCGCCCGGTTCTCGGCTACGGTCGAGGCGTGGCCCAAGACGCGCCGACGGTCGTCGAGGTGCGCCGCAGCCGGCGGCGTACCGCGACCGTCAGCGCCTACCGCGACGGAGACCGGACCATCATCGCCATCCCCGCCCTGTTCTCGCACGCGCAGGAGCAGGAGTGGGTGGCGAAGATGCTGGCCCGGCTGGAGGACAAGGAGCGTCGGCGCCACCCGTCCGACGACGAGCTGCTGGCCCGGGCGCGCGAGCTGTCCGAGCGGTACCTCGAGGGCAGGGCGCGACCGACCAGCGTGCGGTGGTCGGCCAACCAGGGCCGTCGGTGGGGGTCGTGCACCCTCGTCGACGGCTCGATCCGCATCTCGACCCGGGTGCAGGGCATGCCGTCCTGGGTGATCGACTACGTGCTGCTGCACGAGCTCGCCCACCTGCTGCACTCCGGGCACGGCCCGGAGTTCTGGCGGCTGCTCGAGGGCTACCCGCGCACCGACCGGGCCCGCGGGTTCCTCGACGGCGTGTCGTTCGTGCAGGACGCCGCGCCCGCCGCGGACGGCGGGTCCGACCCGGGCGCTGGGCATCCCGTCGCGTCGCTGGGGGACGACACCGGCCGGCGCGCGCCGGCGGGCGCCTCCAGCTAGCCCTGCCGGCCCGGCGTCGACGGCCCGGCGTCGGGACCGTCGCCCGGCTCCCCGTCGCCCGGCTCGGCCGCGTCGCCCCCGCCCGCGTCGCCCCCGGCCGGCTCGTCACCCGGCGCGTCGTCGTCGGCGGCGAAGATCTGCGCCAGCGCGGCGTCGACGTCGGGGTGCGCCGTCGACTGCGCCTCGCGCCGTGCGAGGTAGCCCGCCGGGTCGTCGAGGTCGATCGGGCCGGGCAGCAGGTCGGGGTGGTCCCAGACGGCGTCGCGGCCCTCGGCCCCGCCGGCCAGGGCGACGCGCGCGAACAGCGCGGCGGCGTCGCGCGAGCGGCGCGGGCGCAGCTCGAGGCCGACGAGCGACGCGAACGTGTCCTCCGCCGGCCCGCCCGCGGCGCGGCGGCGACGGAGCATCTCGCGCAGCGCCACCGCGTGCGGCAGGTGGGGGAGCGCGGCCTGCGCCGTCACCTCGTCGACCCAGCCCTCGACGAGGGCGAGCGCCGTCTCGAGCCGCAGCAGGGTGGCCTTCTGCTCCTCGGTGGGCTGGACGCCGAACACCCCGCCGCCCGCCAGGGCCCGGCGCAGCGCGTCGGGGTCGGAGGGGTCGACGTCGCGCACCTGCTGCTCCAGCGCGTCGAGGTCGATGGTGATGCCGCGGGCGTACTGCTCGACCAGGCCGAGCAGGTGCGCCCGCACCCACGGCACGTGCGCGAAGAGCCGGGCGTGCGCGGCCTCGCGCAGCGCCAGGAACAGCCGCACCTCCTCGGCCGGGGCGTCCAGGCCCTCGGCGAACGCGGCCACGTTCGTCGGCACCAGCACGGTGCCGGGCCCGGGCAGCAGCGGGACCCCGACGTCGGTGGCGCCGAAGACCTCGCGCGAGAGCGTGCCCGCTGCGTGCCCGACCTGCATGCCGAAGACGGCGGAGCCCAGGCGGCGCAGGAGCTGCGCGGGGTCGAGGCCGCCGAGCCCGCCCCCGAGCCCGCCGCCCACGCCGAGCGGGCCCAGCGCCCCGGCCGGCATGCCCGGCATCTCGATCGACAGGTCCATCCCGCCCGGCATCTGGTCGGCCAGCACGGTGGCCAGCGCGTCGGCCATGGAGGCGGCGACCGGGGCCACGAGCGCGTTCCACGCCGGCAGCGTCGCCTCGACCCACTCCGACCGGCTCCAGGCGTGCTTCGGCCCGCCCGACGGCGGCAGGCCCGTGGCGGCGTCCAGCCACAGCTCGGCGACCGTGAGCGCCTCGGTCGCCTCGCGGACCTGCCCGCCGGTGAGCGACGGGTCGCCCTCGGCGACGGCCACCTGGCGCGCCAGGTCGTGCGCCACGTCGGTGTTCACGGGACCCTCGCCCGGCGTGGCGAGCATGCGCTGCACCTGGGCCAGGGCCTGCTGCACCATCGCCGGGTCGGGCATCCCGGCGCCGGCCAGCGCCGCGGGATCGAACCCCTGGGCGCGCATCTGGGCGAGCACCTCGTCGGCACGGTCGCCGAACAGCTGCTGCAGCATCTCGCGCAGCATCCGCTCGTTGTCGGCGGCGTCTCCGGGTCGGTCAGGGGTCATTCGCGTGCTCCTCGGGTCGTCGACGGCCGTGCGCGCCGCGGGCGGGGGCTCCCCGCGCCGTCGTCACTCACCGTAACCAGGCCAACGGCGGCCCGGGCCGGCCGGTGCCGGCTTTCGCCCAGAGCGCAGCGAGCGGCGATGATGGGCCGGTGACGTCCACCCCTCCCGGCCCGCAGCCCCTGCTCCCGGACGACGCCGAGCCGGCCGCGCAGCCCGTGCCGCCCGCGAGCCCCCGCACCGTGACCCTCGGTGTGTCGCTGCTGCTCACGACCCTGCTGGCGGCCGCCGCGCTGGTGCTGCCGACGGCGTACGCGGTGCGCATGCCCGGGCCCACGGAGAACACGCTCGGCACCCAGACCGTGGGCGAGGGCGACGACGCGCGCGAGGAGCAGCTCGTCGACGTCCAGGGGGCGCGCACCTATCCGTCCACCGGCGAGCTGCGCCTGACCACGGTCTCGGTGGGTGGCGGGCCGGTGAGCAACGTGTTCGCCGGCGACGCGCTGCTCGCCTGGGCCTCGCCGTCCCGGGCCGCGCTGCCGGCCTCCGTCGTGTTCCCGCAGCAGGTCAGCCGCGAGGAGCAGCAGGAGCAGAGCGCCGCGCAGATGACCAGCTCGCAGCAGGCCGCCACGGCTGCCGCGCTGACGGAGCTCGGGTACGACGTGCCGGTGACCCTCACCGTCGCGGGCGCCGTCGAGGACGCGCCGGCCGCGGACGTGGTCGCCGCCGACGACGTCATCCGCAGCCTCGACGGGCACCCCGTCGCCACCTACGACGAGCTGCTCGACCTGCTGGCGGGCGTGACGCCGGGCGACGACGTCGTGCTGGGCGTGGAGCGCGACGGACGCCCGGAGGACCTGACCGTCACGACGACCGAGGGCGACGGGCGGGCCGCGCTGGGCGTCTACGTCGCCGCGGACTACGACTTCCCGGTGGACGTGACCATCCGGATCGAGGACATCGGCGGCCCGAGCGCCGGGATGATGTTCGCCCTCGCGATCATCGACGAGCTGACCCCGGAGGACGAGCTGGACGGCGCTGTCGTGGCCGGCACCGGCACCATCGACGTCGACGGCAGGGTGGGGCCCATCGGCGGCATCGTGCAGAAGCTGCGCGGCGCGGAGCGCGACGGCGCCGAGTGGTTCCTCGCGCCGGCGGACAACTGCGACGAGGTGGTGAGCAACGTGCCCGAGGGCCTGCGCGTGGTCAGGGTCGCCACGCTGGCCGAGGCGCGGGACGCGGTCGAGGCGATCGGGGCACGGCAGGCCGACGGGCTGCCCACCTGCTCCTGACGGCGGCGCGACGTCGTGCCGGCCGGGGCTAGGCCGGGCCCGCCCACGTGCCGGTCGCGTCCAGGCCACGCCCGCCCGGCGTCCTCCGGGCGTCCGGTCCGCACCCGGTCCGCACCCGGACTGGACGCTCCGGCCGGCGCTGGTGACCGGATCGTGACAACTTCGTGACCGACGGGGCTGACCTCGTGGGGGATCGGTGGGAACCTGGGAACGACCAGGGGCGTTCCCCTGGGAGGTCCTGTTCTCAGGGCGGCCCCTCCGGGGTCCGCCGGCCGGAGCCGGGCCGTCCGAACCGAGCAAGCCCCGAGTGAGGTGCCCGTGTCCTTCGCCCCACCCCGTCGTCCCGGACCGCCGCCGTCGCGGCGCCGCCGCAGCCCGATCGTCATCACGGTCGCGGTGCTGGCGGCGGTCGTGGCCGCGGTGCTGATCCTCGCCCAGTTCTGGACCGAGGTGATGTGGTTCGACGCACTCGGGTTCGAGCGCGTGGTGTGGACCCAGTGGATCGCCCGCGCCGTGCTGTTCGCGATCGGCTTCGTCCTCATGGCCGGGCCGGTGTACTGGTCGTTCGCCGCCGCGTACCGGGCGCGCCCCGTCTACGCGCCGACGACGCCGGAGCAGGCCACGCTCGACCAGTACCGCGAGGCCGTCGAGCCGCTGCGCCGCGTCGTGACCATCGCCGCGCCCGTCGTCGTCGGCTTCTTCGCCGGCGTGGCCGCCGCCGCGCAGTGGCGCTCCGCGCTGCTGGCGATCAACTCCCAGCCCTTCGGCACGGAGGACCCGCAGTTCAACATCGACCACGGGTTCTACGTGTTCCAGCTGCCGGCGCTGCGCTTCGGCGTCGGGCTGCTGATCTCCGTCGTCGTGGTCTCGGCGATCGCCGCGCTGGTGACGCACTACCTGTACGGCGGCCTGCGCGTGGGTCCCGTGCCCCCGGGCACGCCCCGCACGACCCGCGCGGCGCGGATCCACCTGGCCGTCCTGGCCGCGGTGTTCATGATCCTGCTGGCCGCGAACTACTGGCTGGACCGCTACTCGGTGCTCACGTCGTCGGGCGAGAAGTTCGACGGCGCGTCGTACTCCGACGTGCACGCGGTGATCCCGTCCAAGGCGATCCTCGCCGGCGTGGCGGTGCTGGTCGCCGTGCTGTTCCTCATCGCCGCGTTCCGCGGCAACTGGCGCCTGCCGGCGATCGGCGTGGGCCTGATGGTCGTCTCGGCCGTCGCCATCGGCGGCATCTACCCGGCGGTGGTGCAGCGCTTCCAGGTGACGCCGAACGCCCAGGAGCTCGAGGCGGAGTTCATCCAGCGCAACATCGACTCGACGCTGACCGCGTTCGGCCTCGACGACGTCGAGACCCAGCCGTACGAGGCGACGACGCAGGCCGAGGCCGGCGCGCTGCGCGAGGACGCCGAGACCGCGGCCTCCATCCGCCTGCTCGACCCGCAGGTGGTCAGCCCGTCGTTCCGCCAGCTGCAGCAGAACAAGCAGTACTACGACTTCACCGAGAACCTCGCGGTCGACCGGTACACCGTGGACGGCGAGTCGCGCGACACCGTCATCGCGGTCCGCGAGCTCAACCTCGACGGGCTGGGCGCCAACCAGCGCAACTGGGTCAACGACCACACGGTGTTCACCCACGGCTACGGCGTCGTGGCGGCCTACGGCGACCAGCCGGGCCCGGACGGGCGCCCGGCGTTCTTCGAGGGCGGGATCCCCACCGAGGGCGCGCTGACCGGTGCGGAGGAGTACGAGCCGCGGATCTACTTCAGCCCCAGCACCCAGACGTACTCCATCGTCGGCGCGCCGGACGACGCCGAGCCGTGGGAGCTCGACTACCAGGCGGACGACGAGGAGGGCGGCGGCCAGGTCAACACGACCTTCCCGACCGAGGAGGTCACGGCCGGCCCGAGCATCGGCAACCTCGCCACGAAGGTGCTGTACGCGCTGAAGTTCGGCGCCCAGGAGATCCTGTTCTCCGACCGCGTCACGAGCGAGTCGCAGATCCTCTACGACCGTGACCCGCAGGAGCGCGTGGCCAAGGTGGCGCCGTGGCTGACGCTCGACAACCGCGTCTACCCCGCGGTCGTCGACGGGCGCGTGAAGTGGATCGTCGACGCGTACACGACGTCGAACGCCTACCCGTACTCGACGTCCACGCCGCTGCAGGAGTCGGTGGCCGACTCCCTCACGCTGGCCGCCCAGCAGGGTGCGCCGGTGGAGCTGCCGGAGCAGGTCAACTACATCCGCAACTCCGTCAAGGCCACGGTCGACGCCTACGACGGCTCGGTGGACCTCTACGCGTGGGAGCCGAACGACCCGGTCCTCAAGGCGTGGGAGAGCATCTTCCCGACCTCGGTGCAGCCGATGTCGGAGATCTCCGGCGACCTGATGAGCCACCTGCGCTACCCGGAGGACCTGTTCAAGGTGCAGCGCACCCTGCTGCGCGACTACCACGTCACCGACGCCGAGCAGTTCTTCTCCGGCCAGGACTTCTGGGCCAACCCCACGGACCCGACCGAGTCCGGCGAGAACGCGCCGCTGCAGCCGCCGTACTACCTGACGCTGCAGATGCCCGGCCAGGACAGCCCGGCGTTCTCGCTGACCAGCACCTTCATCCCCGGCGGTAACTCCAACCGGCAGATCCTCACCGGCTTCCTGGCGGTCGACGCCGAGGCCGGGTCGGAGGCCGGTCAGAGATCGCCGGACTACGGCAAGCTCCGGCTGCTGGAGCTGCCGCGCGACCTGACCGTGCCGGGCCCGGGGCAGGTGCAGAACAACTTCGACTCGAACCCGACGATCTCCGAGCAGCTCAACATCCTCGAGCGCGGCTCGTCGTCGGTGGTCAGAGGCAACCAGCTGACGCTGCCCGTCGGCGGCGGCCTGCTGTACGTGCAGCCGGTCTACATCCAGTCGGCCACCGGCACGCAGTTCCCGCTGCTGCGCCGCGTGCTCGTCGCCTTCGGCGACCAGACCGGGTACGCCGAGACGCTGGACGAGGCGCTCGACCAGGTGTTCGGCGGCGACTCGGGCGCCGACGCCGGCGACGCGCAGGGCAACGCCCAGGACGAGGCACCCACGGCGCCGGTCGAGGGTGACGGCGCCACGGAGCCGCAGCCGTCCGCGTCCCCGTCGCCGAGCACCTCCGAGGAGCCGGCGCCGGCCCCGACCGGCGACGCCCGGGCTCGCCTGGACGCCGCGCTGGCGGACGCCAACGAGGCCATGCAGGACGGCCAGGCGGCGCTGCAGGAGGGCGACTTCGCGGCCTACGGCGAGGCTCAGCAGCGCCTGCAGGCGGCGCTGGAGGCGGCCGTGGCGGCCGAGGACGCGCTGGAGGGCTCGGCCGGCTGACGTCGCCGCCGGCCGGCGGCTCGCCGGCACGGCCAGCACCACGGGGCGGTCCCACCAGGGGCCGCCCCGCGGCGCGTCCGGGGTGCCTCAGGGGCGGCGCCGGGGACTGTGCCGGGGGAGCGGCGGCCGGCGTCCGGGCAGGGCGTCCGGGCAGGGCGTCCGGGCAGGGCGTCCGGGCAGGGGTGTCCGGCGTCACAGATGCCCGATTTGGCGTCGGGCGCCCCGGTCGCGTAATGTTCAGGGAGTCGACGCGGGGTGGAGCAGCTCGGTAGCTCGCTGGGCTCATAACCCAGAGGTCGCAGGTTCAAATCCTGCCCCCGCTACCACGCGGAACTGCGAGAGCAGGTCCGGACGAAGGCCCCCAGGGATCACCCTGGGGGCCTTCGTCGTGTCTGCACAGGTCAGACGCCTGTGGCGCGGAAGGTGTCTCAGCTCGCGTGGCCCGGGACGCGGCGGTGCTCAGCCAGTCCCGCCGTCCGACGGCGTGGTCCCGTGTCCCGACTCCACGCCCCCGCGCTCGCGCGGCAGCAGCCAGCCGAACCGTTGCTCGTCCCGGCCGGCGGCCGCCTGCTGCGCCTCGCGGGCCGGCTCGACCAGCGCGCGCTGGTGGCGGCGCATCGCGTCGAGGTAGTCGTGGGTCCAGACCAGTCGGGCCGCGGTGGCGGTGCGGCCGGGGTCCTCGCCGGTCAGGTCGCCGCGCAGCGCGTCCACCAGCGCCTCGGGGGGCGCGGCGTGGACCAGGGGGTCGGGGACGGTGCGGTCGCTGACCAGGCTGCGGGCCAGGGCGTCGTACCAGCCGACCAACCGGTGCGCGGCGTCGTCGATGTCGCGCCGGGCCGCCGGTCGGGGCGCCGGGGTCGAGCCGTCGCGCTGCCAGAGCGCGACGACGGCGTCGGCGACCAGCCGCACGCCCACCACGCCGTTGACCAGGCTCGTCACGCTCGCCAGGGAGGACGGCTTGACGCCGCGCTCGGTGAGGTAGGTGCGGTAGGCGTCGTCGAGGCGGCGCGACGCCGCGGACGCCGCGGCGGCGTCGGTCGCGGGCGGTGGGGCCGCGGCCGGCCCGCGCTCGCCGCAGGCCATCCCGTAGCCGACGGCGGCAGCGAGGTAGCGGATGCTGTCGGCGTACGCCCCGGCGATCGCGCGACGCAGCTCGGCCCCGGCGCCCCGCGGCCAGAACAGCAGACCGACGAGCAGGCTGACGCCGCAGCCGAGCGCGACGTCCTCGACCCGCACCAGCCCGACCTGCCAGCCGGCCGGCTGGAGCAGGTTGAACAGGATCATCACCAGGACCGTGAACGCGGCCTGCCCGGCCGCGAAGGAGACCGCCGCCGGCAGGAAGCCCGCCACCAGCACCGCGAGCGGGAACGCCGCCCAGAGCACTGGCTCGTCGGTCCCGATCACGTGGACCAGCAGGCCGCCGACCCCGAACCCGACGGCGGTGCCGAGCAGGCTCCGCAGCGCCTGCTGCCCGGTGCTGAGGGCGTTGGAGCGCAGCACCGACAGCGTGCCCAGCACGACCCAGAACGCGTGCTGGATGCCCGAGCTGTCCGCGACGAACACCGCGAGCGCGAGCCCGACCGCGCCGCGCACGCTGTTCTGCAGCCAGACCGAGCGCAGCCGCAGGTGCGCCGAGCCGCGCTGGACCGCCGCCGCCCAGCCGGACGGGATCCCGGCGGGCTGGCGGCCCAGGAGCCGGTCGGTCCAGGTCCGCCGCCACGCGGCGGAGGTCAGCACGACATTCGTCGCGAGCCGGCGGGCGCCGAACGCGAGCTCGTGGGAGCGGAACGTCGGGTCGAGCGCGGTGAGCGTGACGGCGTCGGCGTCGTCGCGGGCGCGGCCGTCGCCGCGCCCGGCCACCAGGGCGCTCGCGACGTGGTCGTCGAGGGTCTCGGTGGCGGTGCGCAGCACCGCGACCCGGGCCTCGAGGTCGCGGCTGCCGGCCCCGGGGTCGTGCAGCACCCGGGCGGCCAGGTCCAGCACGTCGGCGGCGGCGAGCACGACCGCGCTGGCCTCCGGGGCCACGTGATGGGCGACCGTGGCGGCGGGCCGCCCGTGCTGCACCACCTGGGCCAACCACTCGACCTCGTCGGCCAGCCGCACCACGGTGCGGTCGACGGTGTCGAGCGTGGTCGGCCGGTACGGCGCGGCGAGGTAGGTCGTCCGCAGCTGCTCGGCCGCCGCGTCCGAGGCAGCGACCGCCCGCTCCCGCTGTGCGAGGCTGGGTGCGCCCGGCCCGCCCGCGGCGAAGGCGACCTCAGCCCGGAGCCCCGCCGCCATCAGCCGCAGGCAGCGGGCCACGGGCTCGCGCAGCGGGTCGGTGGTCGGCGTCGGCCACAGCAGCCCGACCGCGAGCAGGCCGAGCACGGCCGCGAGGCCCCAGCCTGCGATCCGCTCCGGTATCGCGCTCGCTGACGCCGGCAGGCAGGCCGGCAGGACGTAGGCCAGCAGCAGCGCCGGGGTCGCGCTCGCGAGGAGCGAGCTGACCACGCCGGCGAAGAGGATCGGCAGGCCCACGGCCAGCATCCCGAGCGCCGCCAGCCAGGGGTGCGCGGAGGTCAGCGTCCCGAGACACACCAGACCGACGCCGGCCGCCCCGAGCGCTGCCTGGGCCTGCAGCCGCTGCGGCATCGGCCCGGTGAAGTCGGCCAGGAGCAGCACGGCGAACGAGCCGAACACCGCGAACAGCCCGAGGTACTCGTCGCCGACGACCTCCAACCCGAGGTAGAGCGCCAGCGGCATCACCAGCGCGCCCCGGGCGGCCCGACGCAGCGCCGCCAGGTTGCGGTCGTGTCGTCGCGCCCGGTCGAGCCACCTCATCCACGGTGATTCTGCCGGTCGGACGGCTCCCTGCCCTCCCCCGTAGCAGGTGGACCGCCGCCCGGCCTGGCCGCCAGGACCGCCAGGACCGCTCGGCGCGCACCTCCCGCACCGGCGCGACCGCCTCGTCCGCGCTGTGCCGCAGACCGTGCCCGGTGAGGCTCACGTCACGGTCCAGGGCCGAGGAACGCCGGAATACCGGGGATCCTGAGCCGTTAGAGTGATCGCTGCTGTCTGCGCGCCGTGCTCCCGTCGGGAGCGGCGTCGGAGGATGCCCAGGTGCTCGGGAACGAGCCGGACCGGCAGCGACACCGACTGGCGAGGCCGACGATCGTGCACGCGGACGATCCGAGAGGGACTGTGAGCGACCAGGTTTCTGTGGTGACTGCGGACGTCGGTCCGCGCCCGGACGTGGCCGGGGCGCCCCGTGCCCGAGGCGCCGGCTGGCGGTTCGGCGCGACCGGTGCCGCCTCGAGTATCGTCTACGGGCTCGTCGTCGCCGCGCTCGGGGTGGTCTCGGCCATCCCGGTGCAGGTGGCGCACCTCGCCGGGACCGCGCTGTCGACAGTCGTCGCGAGCGCGCTGCACCGGCGGTTCACCTTCCGCGCCGCCCGGACCGCCTCCTGGCAGCGCAGCCAGGTCGCCGGCGGCGGGACCGCGGTCCTGGGGATCGCTGTCAGCACCCTGGCCCTGACCGTGTGGCAGCACGTGGTGGCGCACCCCACCCGCCTCGAGGACGTCGTCCTCGTCTACGCGGTCAACGGGCTGATGGGGCTGGTCAACTTCTTCGTGATGCGCCGCGTGCTGCGGGCGCGGCCTGCCGCCCGCTCGTAGCGCGGGTGCCGCGCCCCGGGCGAACTGCCCCGGGGCGGCCCAGGCCCCCGGCGTAGACTCGGTGACCGTGCTCGGGCAGGCACCCACCCACCGGAGGACCGGGCGCGCCGGAAGCAGGGGAGCGGCGTCCGCCCGGTCCGTGCGGAGGCGTCTGGCGATCCTCGTGCCCGCCGCGCTGGTCCTGGTCGCCGCGCTCCTGGTGGTCGACGCGCTCACAGACGGCCCCACCGAGGCCGACGAGCGCACCATCACCGCGTACGTCACCGGCTACTCCTACTTCGACAACACCCCGCCGCGGTCCGACGCGATCTCGCACCCGGTCGTCCACCGTCGCGCGGGCGGGAAGGGCACCTACGCCGACCCCATCACCGTCGCGGTCGGGCACTCGCGGGCGCACGGCAGGGACGCCCTGGACTGGGCGCCCGGGACGAGGTTCTACGTCCCGAGCCTCCGGCGCTACCTCGTGGTCGAGGACACGTGCGGCGACGGCTCCCGACCGCAGGACGGGCCCTGCCACACCGGCTACCCGAAGGGCGCGTCGACATGGCTGGACGTGTGGGTGGGCGGGGCGCGGGAGGCCCGGTCCCGCTCGGACGCCTGCATGTCGAGCATCTCCCGGATCGCGACGGTGGTCGTCGACCCGGCGCGGGACTACGTGGTCAGCGCCGGCCCGCTCTCGGACAGCTCGTGCAGGGTGTACGGCGACACCCCCGAGCGGCGCTGATCGCGGCCGGCGGCAACGGCCGGCGGCAGCCGCAGGACGCGCGGCCACCACGCGCGACGAGGGCCCGGACCGGTCGGTCCGGGCCCTCGTCGGTCAGGCGGCGACGGCCGCCGTCACTCCCGGCCGATGCGCTCGTCGGCCTGGTCGATGCCCTTGTCGATCTGCTCGTCGTGCTTGCCGCCGGTGGCCTTCGACGCCGCGTCGCCCGCCTTGTCCAGGCCGGCGTCCGACGCCTTCTCGCCCTTGTCGCTGTTCAGCGCGTCCGAGGCCTTGTTCTTCAGGTCGTCGATCCCCACGATGGGTCCTTCCGTCGGTGGCTGGGTCGGTCACCGGCCCTCGACGGCCGGTGCCCACCCATGGTCGCCAGGCGCGGGCGCCGGTCGCATCTGGGCGCGGTCCCCTCGGCCGCCGGGCCCGCACCCCAGGCGGCTGTGGCGCGGATCACTGTCACGGATCGGCGGTCTGGCCCGTCTCGTGCACGAGAAGGTCGGACCGAGGAGGAGTCATGACGCTGCAGGTCGTGGTGGTGGGCGGTGGCTACGCCGGGGTGATGGCGGCCAACCGCCTGGCGGGACGCTCGACCGGGGCGCTCGAGGTGGTGCTGGTCAACGACCGGCCCGAGTTCGTCGAGCGCATCCGGCTGCACGAGCACGCGGCGGGCACGCGAGCGCTGCCGACGGTGCCGTACGCGAGGCTGCTGCACCCGGGGGTGCGGCTCGAGGTCGGCCGCGCCGTGCGGATCGACGCCGACGGGCGCCGGCTCGTGCTGGCCGACCGCGAGCTCGGCTTCGACCACCTCGTGTACGCCGCGGGGTCGGTGGGGCGGGGCGCGACCCAGGGCGCGGCCGAGGAGCTCGAGATCGGCACCGCCGAGCCCGCGGCGCGGGCGCACGCGGCCGTCGCCGCCCTGCCGCCCGGCGCGGCGGTGCTGGTGCGCGGCGCCGGGCACACCGGGATCGAGCTGGCCGCGGAGCTGCGCCAGCGCCGGGCCGACCTGGCCGTGCACCTGCTCGCCCGCGACGGCGTCGGCCGCGTGCTCGGGCCGCGCGGGGGACAGGTGGCCGAGGCGCGCCTGCGCCGCCTCGGCGTGACGGTGCACCACGACGAGCGCACGCTCCCGCCCGTGGACCTCACGCTCCGCACCGTGGGGTTCACCGGCGCGACGCTCGCCGCCGACAGCGGCCTGCCGGTGGACGACGCCGGTCGCCTGCTGGTGGGCGGGGACCTGCGCGTGCCCGGCTACCCGTACGTCGTCGGCGCGGGCGACGGCGTCCACGTCACCGGTCCGGCGGGCGCGCACCTGCGGATGGGGTGCGCCATGGCGCTGCCGCTCGGTGCGCACGCTGCCGACGTCGTGCTGGCCATGGTCGCCGGGCGCCCGCCGCAGCGGCTCGACGCCGGGTTCGTGCTGCAGTGCGTGAGCCTGGGGCGCGGTGATGGCATCATCCAGCTCGTGCGCCCCGACGACTCCGCCCGCTCCGTGCGCCTGCGCGGCCGGCCCGCCGCCGCCGTCAAGGAGCTCGTCTGCCGCTCGACGCTGTGGTCCCTGGCCGGCGAGGCGCGCCGCCCCGGTTCGTTCCGGTGGGCGGCAGGCCCGCGGGAGCTCGCACGCCGATGAGCGACGACGACGTCTTCCTGCGCCACCGCGGGCTGGTCTTCACGATCGCCTACGACCTGCTCGGCTCGGTGGCCGACGCGGACGACGTCGTGCAGGACGTCTACGAGCGCTGGGTGACGCGCCCCGGCGACGTGGACGAGCCGCGTGCCTACCTCGCGCGCGCCGCGACCAACCGCGCGCTGGACATCCTGCGCTCGAGCGAGCGTCGGCGCGTCGAGTACGTCGGCCCGTGGCTGCCGGAGCCGCTGCCCGGCGGGGGCGCAGCGGGGCCCGAGGACCGGGCCGTGGAGGCCGACGCCGTCTCGGCGGCGCTGCTGGTGCTGCTGCAGACGCTCGCGGAGCACGAGCGGGTCTGCTACGCGCTGCGGGAGGTCTTCGGCTTCTCCTACGCGGAGATCGCCCGGGTGGTCGACTCCCAGGAGGCGGCGGTGCGCCAGGCGGTGCACCGGGCGCGCCAGCGCGTCCAGGAACGCCGCGAGCGGTTCGCCGTCGACCCGGCCCAGCACGCCGGCACCGTGCAGCGGTTCCTCGCCGCGGCGGGCGAGGGGGACATCGACGGCCTGCTCGAGCTGCTCGCGCCCGGGGCGGTGCTCACCGTCGACGGCGGCGGCCTGGTCACCGCGGCGCGCCGGCCCGTCGTCGGGGCGGAGAAGATCGCCCGCTTCCTGGTCGGCCTGCGCGACACGCGCGGGCCCGGCGGGCGGGTCGTGGCCGCCGTGCTCAACGGCGAGCTGGGTGCCGTGGCGATCGAGGCCGGCACGGTGGTCGCCACCTTCCAGCTCGCCGTCGCCGACGGCGTGGTCGAGGAGCTGTACGTGATGCGCAACCCGCACAAGCTCGCCGGGCTGGCCGGCCTGGCCCAGCCCTGAGCCGGGGGCCGCGCGGCCCCCGTGTCACCGCGTCGACGCCCGATGTTCACGGGCCGGTGCCTCCACGCCGCGCGGGTCCTGCCGATGGGAGGGGCGTGACCGCGCCCTCGCCGTCGACGCCCGGCGGACCCGACCAGCACGAGCGCACGATCGGCGAGCTCAGCACGCCGGTGCCGCAGGTGCACGCTGACGACCCCGTCGCCGCCGTCGGCCGCACCTTCCGCGAGCAGCCCGCCCTGCGGGCGGTCGCGGTCGTCGGGCTGGACACCCCGGTGCTGCTCACCCGCGCGAGCCTCGAGCGCCACCTCAGCGGGCGCCTCGGCTACGGCCGTGCGCTGCTGGCCCGCGCCGTCGTGCGCGACATCGTCGAGCCGGACGGCCTGCACGTCGAGGCGCACCTGCCGCTGCGCGACGTCGCGGGCGTGCTGCTGACGCAGCGCGAGGCGCTGCGCGACGACGACGTGCTGGTGCTGCACGCCGACGGCGCCACGGGGGCGGCGTCGGTGGCGGCGATCTTCCGCGAGATCGGCCTGGTGTTCCAGGAGATCGCCATGCGCGACCCCCTGACCGGTCTGCCGAACCGGCGCATGGTGGACGAGCACGGCACGCGCCTGCTCGCCGCGGGCGCCGACCGGGGCCGGCTCGCGGTGCTGTACGTCGACCTCGACGGGTTCAAGGAGGTCAACGACACGCTCGGGCACCGCGCCGGCGACGAGCTGCTCGTCGCTTTCGCCCAGCGCCTCGCGGGCTGCGTGCGCCCGCAGGACCTGCTCGGCCGGCTCGGCGGCGACGAGTTCGCCGTCCTGCTGACCGACGTCGACGAGGAGGCCGCCACGGCGGTGGCGGACCGGGTCGCCGGGGCCGCGCAGGAGCCGTTCGCCGTCGACGAGCACCGGGTCCAGGTCTCGGCCAGCGTGGGCGTCGCCGTCGGCACCGAGCTGTCCGGCGAAGGGACGGTCTACGGCGTGCTGGACGAGCTGCTGCAACGCGCCGACGCCGCGATGTTCCGCGCCAAGCGCGCCGGCAAGGCGCGCGTCGGGCGGCTGGGGCGCGTCGAGGAGGCCGGCGTGCCGACCCGGCGGGCGCACGTGCGCCGCCGGCTGCACCACGCGCTGACCCACGGTGAGGGCCTGCGGCTGCACTACCAGCCGAAGCTCGTCCTGCGGACCGGTCGGACGGACGCCGTCGAGGCGCTGCTGCGCTGGACCGACGAGGAGCTCGGGCCCGTCTCGCCGGGCGAGGTGATCCCGCTGGCCGAGCACACCGGGCAGATCCACGCCCTCGGCGCCTGGGTGCTGCGCACGGCGTGCGCGCAGGCGCGGGTGTGGCACGACGACGGCCGCGACTGGGCGGTGTCCGTCAACGTCTCGCCGGTGCAGCTGGCCGAGCCGGGGCTGACCGAGCAGGTGCTGCGCGCCGCCGCGGAGGCCGGGATCCCGCCGCGCCTGCTGCAGGTGGAGGTCACCGAGACCGCGGCGATCCACGACCTGCCGCTGGCGGTCGAGCAGCTCGAGCGGCTGCAGGCCGCCGGGGTGGCGGTGCACCTGGACGACTTCGGCGTCGGCTACTCCTCGCTCGGGCGGCTGCGCGCCCTGCCCGTGACCACCCTGAAGATCGACCAGAGCATCGTCGCGCGGGTGGACTCCGACGAGGCCGACGCCCAGCTGCTGTCCGGTGTCATCAGGGCGGCGCACATCATCGGGCTGACCGTGGTGGCCGAGGGGGTGGAGCGCACGGCCCAGCTCGACCGGCTGCGGGACCTGGGGTGCGACGTCGCCCAGGGCTACCTCATCAGCCGGCCGCGCCCGGCGACCGAGCTCGAGCTCGAGGCGGCGTAGCCCCGGTCGCCGGTCCCGTCGACGGGCGCTCTCCCGCGCGGGCGGGTCGCGGACGCATGATGGACCTGTCCGGACCACTCGACGGCGAGACGGAGGGACGACGATGAGGGCGACGGTGGGAGACCGGATCGTGCTGGCGTCGGGGCACGTGGGCGGCGTCGTGCGCGACGGGACGATCACGGAGGTGCGCGGCCCGGACGGGGCGCCGCCGTTCCGGGTGCGCTGGCGCGACACCGGCGAGGAGACGCTCGTCTTCCCCGGGAGCGACAGCCTGGTCCAGCCCGGCCGCCGGGCCGACGGCGGGCAGGCCGAGGGCGGCCAGGCCGACAGCGGGACGCAGCACCCACGCACCCGGACGTGGCACGTGCAGGTGACGATGGTCGAGGCCGGCCCGAGCACGACGGCGGAGGCCACGCTCGTCGCGGGCGACGTGGGCAGCCTGCGCTCGGTGGGGCAGGCCCGCAAGGACCCGGCCGACGCCGCGAACGTCGTGGTCGGCGACGAGATCGCCGCCGGCCGGGCGCTGCGGCGGCTCGCCGACACCCTGCTGGGCCAGGCGCAGCGGGACATCACGGCCGCGACCGGCGTGGCGGGGCACGTGCACGGATGAGGGCGGCACCCCGCCCGTGTGACGAGCAGCACGGGCGGGGTGCTGGCGCGCCGGACCAGGCAGCCTAGGCTCGACGCATGCGCAGCTCCCGCCTCGTCCCGTCGCTCGCCGTCGCGGCGGCGTCCGTCCTGGCCCTCGCCGGCTGCACGGCGTCCGACGGCGGCACCCAAGGCGGCACCGACGCCGCCGCGTCGGCGTCGGCGTCGGCGTCGCCGTCCTGCGAGCCGGGCGCCCTGCCGACCCTGACCGACGGGGTCCTGACCGTGGGTGCCGGCGACCCGTACGAGCCCTGGTACGTGGGGGAGAAGGACTCGGGCGAGGGCTTCGAGTCCGCGCTGGTGTACGCCGTCGCCGAGCAGCTCGGCTACGAGCGCGACGCCGTCGAGTGGGTCGACGTGACGTTCGACCAGATCATCGCGCCCGCGCAGAAGCCGTTCGACATCGCCGCCTACCAGACGACGATCACGCCCGAGCGCGAGAGCGCGGTCGACTTCTCCAGCCCGTACCTCACCACCCGCCAGGGCGTCATCGTCGCCGACGACGGCCCGTACGCCGGCGCGAGGACGCTCGCCGACCTCGAGGGCGCGAAGGTGGGCGTGACCGCCGCGCAGACCTCGCTCGACGCCGCCGAGGCCGCGTGGGGCGACGCCGTCGAGGTGGTGCCGTTCAACGCCGCGGGCGACGGCATGCAGGCCCTGTCGGCCGGCCAGGTCGACGCCATGGTGATGGACGTCGACCAGGGCGTCGCCGCCTCCACGGTGTACTTCCCGGACACCCAGGTGATCGGCACGCTGCCCGCCGTGGGCGACCCGGAGCAGCTCGGCCTGGTGCTGGACGAGGGGTCCGCCCTGACGCCGTGCGTGTCGCAGGCCGTGGACGCGCTGGAGGCGGACGGCACGCTGGCGCAGCTGCGCACGCAGTGGCTCAAGTCCGACGACATCCCCGAGCTCGGCTGAGCCGAGCGTCGCGCGGGTGCCCGGGCGTCCCTGCGGGACGTCCGGGCACCCGCGTGTCGGGCCTGGGTGTCGGGCCTGGGTGTCGGGCCCGGCGGTCAGGCGCGCCGCTCGCGGCGGAAGAGCGCGCGCGCCCAGGCGTAGCCGGCGACCCCGATGACGACGCACCAGGCGACGGCCTGCACCGCCACGGAGCCCTCGAGCCCGGCTCCGCCGGCGAGCAGCCCGCGCGCAGTCTCGATGATCGGCGTGAACGGCTGGTGCTCGGCGAACCAGCGCACGGGCGTCGGCATCGTCTCGACGGGCACGAACCCGCTGCCCAGGAACGGCAGGAGGAGCAGGAGCATCGGCGTGTTGCTGGCCGTCTCCACGCTCCGGGCGTTCAGGCCCATCGCGACGCACAGCCAGTTCAGGGCGAGCGCCAGCAGCACGGACAGCCCGAGCAGCGCGAGCCAGTCGAGGGGGCCGGCGTCGGGGCGGTAGCCCATGGCGACGGCGGCGGCGAGCACGAGCACCAGCGCCGCCAGGGCCTGCACGGCGAACCCGAGCACGTGCCCGGACAGCACCGACCCCGGGGCGATCGCCATCGTCCGGAACCGCGCCATGATCCCGCCGGCGGCGTCCATGGCGGCGCTCACGGCCACCGACGTCGCGCCGCCGACGACGGTCATGACCAGGAGGGTCGGCGTGATGTAGTCCAGGTAGGCGGCACGGCTCTCGGCCCCGGGGGCGGCCCCGGCGCTCACGCCGGCGCCGAAGGCCCCGCCGAACACGTAGACGAACAGCAGCAGCATGACGAGCGGGCCGGCGACCAGGAACACGGTCAGGCCCGGGTAGCGCACCGCGCGCAGGAGGCTGCGGCGCAGCATGGTCGAGACGTCGGCGACCGGCCGGGGGCGCGCGGTCACGGGCACGGGGGTGGCGACGGCGGTCATCGGGCGTTCTCCCTGTCGGTCGGGCTGTCGGTCGGGCTGTCGGTCGGGCCGGCGGTGGTGCCGGAGCGTGCGCCGACGCCGGTGGCGTCGGCGGAGTCCTCCGCCGGGTCGTCGGCGGGCGGTTCGGTGAGGGCGAGGAACACGTCGTCGAGCGTGCCGGCGTCGTGCACCTGCTTGAGCTCGGCCGGGGTGCCCTCGGCGACGACGCGGCCGCCGTGCAGCACGGCGACGGAGTCCGCGAGCTGGTCGGCCTCCTCGAGGTACTGGGTGGTGAGCAGGATCGTGGTGCCCTCGGCGACCAGGGCGCGCACCTCGGCCCACAGGGTGCGGCGGCTGCGCGGGTCCAGCCCGGTGGTCGGCTCGTCGAGGAAGACGACCGACGGCGAGCCCACGAGGGTCATGGCCAGGTCGAGCTTGCGCTTCATCCCGCCGGAGTAGGTCGACACGGGCTTGGCCGCGGCGTCCGTCAGCCCGAACCGCTCGAGCAGGTCCGCGGTGCGCCGGCGCCCCGCGGCGCGGCCCAGGTGGTTGAGGTCGGCCATGAGACGCAGGTTCTCGGCGCCGGTGAGCAGGTCGTCGACGGCGGTGATCTGGCCGGTGACGCCGATCACGGCGCGCACGGCGTCGGGCTCGCGGACGACGTCGTAGCCGGCGACGCGGACGGTGCCCGCGTCGGGCGCGAGCAGGGTCGACAGGACGCCGACGGTGGTGGTCTTGCCGGCGCCGTTCGGGCCGAGCAGGGCGGTGACCGTGCCGGCGGGCACGACCAGGTCGACGCCGTCGAGCACGAGCTGCTCGCCGGCCTTGGACCGGTAGGACTTGCGCAGGCCGCGCGCCTCGATGGCGAGGCCTCGGGCGGTGGTGGGCATGGATGCTCCTTCGCGGGGGTTGACGTGGCGGGGGCACGGCGTGCCGGACGTACCTCAGAGGCTGCGGGCGCTGATGTCGCCGTAGGCGGTGGTGGCGCGGATCTCCAGCTCGACGGTGCCGGCGTTGACGAGCGCGTTGCTGACCCGGCCGTAGCCCGTGCCGGCGTCCAGGGAGGCCGACACCCCGGGGGCGGCGCCGACCGACACGTCGCCGGCCTGGGTGGTCAGGGTGAGCGCACCGCGCACGGCCTCGGCGACCGTGATGTCGCCCTTGGCGGTGCTGACCTGCGCCGCCCCGCCCAGGCGGCCGACCGAGACGTCGCCGGCGAGCGTGGCGAGGCGGGCGCTCGCCGCCTCGTCGAGCGTGATCGTGCCCTGCGCCGCCTCGACGGTGACGTCACCGAGGCGCCCGGATCCGCGGACGTCGGCGGCGGCGACCCTGGCCTCGAGGTGCGAGCCGGAGGGCAGCCGGACGGTCACCGCGACGGCGCCCGAGGGGCCGAGGTGGTCGTGCTTCGTCGGGGTGGTGACGCGCAGCGTCCCGTCCCGGTGCTCGACGACGGTGCGCTCGGCGGCCTTGACGTCGTGGCGGTTCGAGGCGTCCACCGGGCGGATCTCGACGGTCGTGTCGGCCCGGTCGGTGGCGACGAGCTCGACGCGCCCGGCGGGGACGTCGAGGACCGCGGAGACCGGGGCGGGGGTGTCGAAGGTGTGCATGCTCAGCTCCTGTGCTCGGTGGTGCGTCTCGTTTCCGACACCAGAAACGCTACGGTGCGTTTCCATGGGCGGCAACGACAATGTTGCACTTACTATGCATCAGTACTGCTAGACGCCCATTTTTTGTTGCAACAGGTCTGTAGTCAACGCAACTGTGCGCACGGTTCGACGTTGCAATGCGTGAGCGGTGAACGCTACTGTGGGCTCCACGCACGCGCCGGGAGGGGACGAGGATGCCAGGTGGCAGGCTCACGCAGCAGGAACGCCAGCAGATCGCGCTCGGGCTGGCCGAGGACCTTCCCTACGCGGAGATCGCGCGGCGCCTCGACCGGCCCACGTCGACCGTCACGCGCGAGGTGATGCGCAACGGCGGGCCCGCCGCCTACCGCCCCGACCTGGCCCAGCGCGCGACCGACCGGCGCGCCCGCCGGCGTCGGCCGGGGGCGCTACGCAGCCCGCAGGGCCTGGCGCAGACCGACGGCCGCGACGCGCGCGCGGTGCGCGAGCTCGAGGAGGTCTTCACCACCCTCTTCATGCAGCAGGGGCTGCCGCGCATGGCGTCGAGCGTGCTCACCTGCCTCTACACGTCCGACGCGGGCAGCCTCACGGCGGCCGAGCTCGTCGCGCGCCTCCAGGTCAGCCCGGCGTCCGTCTCCAAGGCGATCGCGCTCCTCGAGGTCCACGGCCTCGTGCAGCGGGAGCGGATCGACGGCCGGCGCGAGCGCTACGTGGCGGACAACGAGGTCTGGTACCAGTCGATGACCGCGGCGGTGCGCGCCAACGCCCAGATCGCCGAGGCGGCACGCCACGGCGTGGCCGTCCTGGGGCACGACTCGCCCGCCGGGGTCCGGCTCGAGAAGATGGCGCTCTTCATGGACTTCGTCAACGAGAGCATCGCGCGCGCCGCCGAGCAGGCCCGCGAGATGCTCTCCGCCGCGACGGCGCCGCCCGGCGGTGCCGCCGAGGAAGAGGGCACCGCTCGGTCGGCCTGAGGCCGTGCCGGCCTGCGCGCGCCGTCAGCGGGCGGCCCGCCGCGCCGCCGTCAGCGCGAGGCGTCCACGACCGCGGGGTCGTCCAGGCCCGCGGGCGGGTCCGTGAGCCTGGGGTCGCGGGCCAGGTACGCGCGTGTCTCGCGCGCGATCAGCCCGGAGAGGATCAGCAGGCCGATGAGGTTCGGCAGCGCCATCAGGCCGTTGAGGATGTCGGCGACGCCCCACACGAGCTCCAGCTCCCACAGCGCGCCGACCAGGCACACGAGCGTGAAGACGGCGCGGTAGGGGAACGAGGCGCGGATGCCCAGCAGCGTCGTGGCGCAGCGCTCGCCGTAGTAGGCCCACCCGATCACGGTGGACAGCGCGAAGAAGACGACGGCGACGGCCACGACGGCGGCGCCCACGGACGCGAGCGGCCCGGTGGACATCGCCTCGGCGGTCATGGCGGCGCCCTCGGCGCCCGACTCCCAGGCGCCGGACGTGATGATGACCAGGCCGGTGAAGGACACCACGATGATCGTGTCGATGAAGGTCTGGGTCATCGAGACCAGGCCCTGGCGCACCGGGTGGTGGGTCTTGGCGGCGGCCGCGACGATGGCGGCCGAGCCCAGGCCGGACTCGTTGGAGAACAGACCCCGGGCCACGCCGAACTGCAGCGCCATCGCCACGGTGGAGCCCACGAACCCGCCGGTCGCCGCGGTGCCGGTGAACGCGTCGGTGAAGACGAGGGCGAGGGCGCCCGGGATCGCGGACAGGTTGGCGGCCAGCACCAGCAGGCCTGCCACGACGTAGAAGATGATCATCACCGGCACGAAGGACGCCGTGACGGCGCCGATGCGCTTGATCCCGCCGAGCAGGACGACGCCGACGAACACCACGATGACGAGTCCCGTGACGAGCGGCGGCACGCCGAACGTGTCGTCGAGCGAGTGGGCGATCGTGTTCGTCTGGGTCATGTTGCCGATGCCGAACGCGGCCAGCGCCGCGAACACGGCGAACGTGACGGCCAGGACCTTGCCGAGCGGGCCGGGGATGGCGCGCTTGAGGTACTCCTGCGGGCCGCCACGCTGCTCGCCGCGCTCGTCGACGACGCGGAACTTCGAGCCGAGGAACGCCTCGGAGTACTTGGAGGCCATGCCGAGCAGGCCGGTGACCCACATCCAGAACAGGGCGCCGGGGCCGCCGATGCCGATCGCGGTGGCGACGCCGGCGATGTTGCCGACGCCCACCGTGGCCGCCAGGGCCGTGGTGAGCGCCTGGTAGTGCGAGATGTCGCCCTGGCCGCCCTGGTCCTTCTCCCGGCGCTGCAGCAGCCCGAGGCGCAGGGCCGGCCCCAGCGTGCGGAACTGCACGCCGCGCAGCCGGACGGTCAGGTAGAGGCCCGTGCCCAGCAGCAACGGGATGAGGAGGAAGGGGCCCCAGACGAAGGACCCGACGGTGGAGACGGCATCGGCGATCGCGTCCATGGCGCGCCACCGTAGCGGTGACGCGGGCCACACCGGCCGCGCGGGTCAGGGCGTGTCGTACACGTCCTTGACGACGAGCACGGGAGCGGGGGCGTCGAGCAGGACCCGCTGCGTCGTGGTGCCCATCATGAACGTGCCGTCGCTCGAGCGCTTGCGCGAGCCGACCACCACGAGCGTCGCCGCGACGGCGTCGACCGCGTCGAGGATGGCGTCCGCCGGTTCCTCGTCCTCGCGCCGGAAGGCCACCGACTCGACCACGACGTCGTCGGGCACGCCGGCGAGCGCCTCGGCGAGCGGCGACGGCACGGTGGCCTCTCCGCCGGGCGGGGGGTCGAGCACGAGCACCGCCAGCGGCAGCCGCCGTCGCGCCGCCTCTGCGGTGCCGGCGCGCAGGGCGGCCTCGCCGTGCGCGGACGTGTTGCAGGCCACGAGCACCGTCATGCGCTCACCTTCTCACGACCGGCCAGCGTGAGGCCTGGTGGGAGCAGTGCGGGCATCGTCGCGTGCAGCGCGGCCGCCCGCGCGCGCCGGTCGTCGCCCGCCAGCCGCTCGGCCGGCGCGGTGATGCTCACCGCGGCCACCGGGCGCCCGGCGCGCAGCACGGCGACGGCGACGCAGGCGATGCCGGCCTCGTTCTCCTCGTCCTCCTCCGCGTAGCCCTGGGCGTGGGCGACGTCGAGGCTCCGGCGCAGCCGGGCGGGCGAGGTGACGCCGTCGGCGTACCGGGCGAGCTCGGCCTCGTCGAGCGGTGCCGTGGCCGACTCGAGGGCGGCGAGCCAGGCGCGACCGAGCGCGGTGGTGGCCGCAGGGCGACGCCGCCCGACCGCCGACCAGACGCGCACCGCGCGCTGGGGCTCGACCTTGTCGAGGTAGACGATGTCGCGCCCGGCGAGCGCTCCCAGGTGGACCAGCTCGCCGACCTCGGTGCACAGGGCGGCCAGCGCCGGGTGGAGCAGCTCGGGCAGGTTCTCCTCGTGCAGGTACGTGGCGCCCAGCGCGACGGCGGCGGCGCCGAGCCGGTACCGCCCGTCGGGCGCCTGCTCGGCGTAGCCGCGGTGGCGCAGCGCCGCGAGGGTGCGGTGCAGCGTCGTCTTGTTCACGCCGACCTCGGCCGCCAGCGCGGCCAGCGGCGCGCCGGCGGCGCCCGCCCGCGCGAGGGCGTCGAGCGTCGTCAGCGCCTTGTCGACGCTCCCGATCGGGCTCGCCTCTGCCATCCGGGGCTCCTTCCTGCTATCGTCCGTTCCGCACGATACAACACGTGTTCACTATGGCGAAACGCCCCGGGCTTGCCTGACCTCGGGGCGTTTCGCCGGAGTGACACCCGCGAGGGCGCGGCCGGCACCGTCGGGCGCGGCCCGGAGAAGGAGCCACGATGGACACCCCCGTCCTGGAGCGCATCGGCGCGCTGCGCATCGTCCCCGTCGTCGTCGTCGACGGCGCCGAGGAGGGGCTGCGCCTCGCCGACGCCCTGCTGGCCGGCGGCCTCCCCGTCGCCGAGATCACCCTGCGCCTGCCCGGCGCGCTCGACGCGCTCGCGGCCGTCGCCGCCGAGCGGCCCGACGTGCTCGTCGGCGCCGGCACCGTCGTCACCGAGCGGCAGGTCGACGAGGCCGTCGACGCCGGTGCCGCGTTCCTCGTCTCGCCCGGCCTGCACGAGCCGGTCGTCCGGCGCGCGCAGGAGCGCGGCGTGCCGATCCTGCCCGGCGTGGCCACGGCGTCCGACCTGATGCGGGCCGTCGCGCTCGGCCTCGACGTCGTCAAGCTGTTCCCGGCCGGCGTCGTCGGCGGCCCGGCCGCCATCAAGGCGCTGGGCGCGCCGTTCCCGCGGATGCGGTTCATGCCCACCGGCGGCGTCAGCGCGGCCAACCTCGGCGACTACCTCGCCCTGCCGGCCGTGCTCGCCGCGGGCGGCTCCTGGATGGTGGAGCGCTCGCTCGTCACCGCCGGCGACTGGGACGAGGTCGCCCGCCGCACCCGCGAGGCCGTGGCCCTCGCCGCGCCCGAGGCGCCCGTCACCACCCCCGCCAGCACGTCCGCCGGCACCCCCGTCAGCACGTCCACCATCACCGCCACCGCCGGCAAGGAGGCCTGAGCCGTGACCAACCCGTCCATCACCACCCGCCCCGCCGCGGAGTGCCGCTACGACGTCGTCGCCCTCGGCGAGGTCATGCTCCGCCTCGACCCCGGCGACCGGCGCATCCGCACCACGCGCACCTTCGACGTGTGGGAGGGCGGCGGCGAGTACAACGTCGCGCGCGGCCTGCGCCGGGCCTTCGGGATGCGCGGCGCCGTCGTCACGGCGCTCGCCGACAACGAGGTCGGCCGCCTGGTGGAGGACTTCGTCCTCACCGGCGGGCTCGACACCTCGTGGATCCGGTGGCGCGAGTACGACGGCATCGGGCGCACCGTGCGCAACGGCCTGAACTTCACCGAGCGCGGCTTCGGCGTGCGCGGCGCCGTCGGCGTCTCCGACCGCGGCAACACCGCGATCGCGCAGATGCAGCCGCAGGACGTCGACTGGGACGCGCTGTTCTCCCAGGGCGTGCGCTGGTTCCACACCGGTGGCATCTTCGCCGCCCTGTCGGAGTCGTCCGCGGCGGTGGCCGAGGCCGCCATGACCGCGGCGCGCAAGCACGGCACGGTCGTGTCCTACGACCTCAACTACCGCCCGTCGCTGTGGAAGGGCATCGGCGGCCCGGCCCGGGCGCAGGAGGTCAACCAGCGCCTGGCGTCGCTGGTCGACGTCATGATCGGCAACGAGGAGGACTTCACCGCCTCGCTCGGCTTCGAGGTCGAGGGCGTGGACGAGAACCTCACCGACCTGGACACCGCGGCCTTCCGCGCGATGATCGAGAAGGCCTCGGCCGCCTACCCGAACTTCCAGGTCATCGCCACGACGCTGCGCGGCGTCAGGACCGCCACCGTCAACGACTGGGGCGCGATCGCGTGGTCGCGCGCCGAGGGCTTCGTCGAGGCGACGCACCGGCCCGCGCTGGAGATCTACGACCGCGTGGGCGGCGGCGACTCGTTCGCCTCCGGGCTCGCGTACGGCCTCATGGAGCTCGACAGCCTCCAGGAGGCCGTGGAGTTCGGCGCCGCGCACGGCGCGCTGGCGATGACCACGCCGGGCGACACGACGACGGCGACGCTGGCCGAGGTCTCCAAGCTCGCCCGCGGCGGGTCGGCGCGCGTCCAGCGCTGACGCCGTCGCCCCACCGACCGGACGACGCCGGTGCCTCGCGGGCACCGGCGTCGTCGCGCGCCCGGGGCGGCCTAGACTCGCAGGTCGTGCGTCGTGTCGTGAGCCAGTGGGTCGATCCGTTCATCGCCGCCATCGTGGTGGTGCTGCTCGGCGGCCTGCTGGTCCCGGTGCCCGACGGCGTCCGGGACGTCACCGGGGCGGCGGGGGACGTCGCCGTCGTGCTGCTGTTCCTGCTCTACGGCGCCCGGCTGTCCACCCGCGACGTGCTGCGCGGCCTGCGCGACTGGCGGCTGCAGGGCGGGATCCTCGCCGCCACGTTCGTGCTCTTCCCGGTCCTCGCCTGGGTCGCGGCCCTGCTGAGCGAGCCGTTCCTCGGCGCCGGCCTGGCCGCCGGCGTGCTGTACCTGGGGCTGCTGCCCTCGACGGTGCAGTCGTCGGTCGCGTTCACCTCCGTGGCGCGCGGCGACGTGGCCGGCGCCATCTGCGGCGCCACGGTGTCCAACACGCTCGGCATGGTGCTGACCCCGCTGCTCGCGCTGTGGCTCATGACCGGCGGGGGCGCCTCGGGTGACGCGGGCGACCTCGCCTCCGTGGGGCTCGGCGGCATCGGCGGCGTGCTGCTGCAGCTGCTGCTGCCGTTCGCGGTCGGCCAGGTGCTGCAGCGCTGGGTGGGGGACTGGGTGCGCGCGCACCGGCCGCTGACGCTGGCGGTGGACCGCGGCACGATCCTGCTCATCGTGTTCTCGGCCGTGGCCGACGCCTCGGCCGAGGGCGTCTGGGACGGCATGTCGCCCTGGGTGGTCGTGGCACTGCTCGGGGTGTCCGCCGTGCTGCTCGCCGTGATGCTCGCGGCCACCTGGTGGGGCGGGCGCGGGCTGGGGCTGGACGACGAGCGCCGCGTCGCGCTGCTCATGTGCGGGTCGAAGAAGTCGCTCGCCACCGGCCTGCCGATGGCGATCGCGTTGTTCCCGGCCGCCGCGGTGGGCACCATCGCGGTGCCGGTGATCGTCTTCCACCAGCTGCAGCTCGTGGTGTGCTCGGTGATCGCCCGGCAGCTCGCGCTGCGGCGGTGAGCCGCGGAACCCGGTGCGCGCGCCGCTCGTTGGACGGGCGTCAGGTGCGTGCCGAGACCCCGGGAGCCCCCTCATGCAGTGCCCCAGCTGCCAGTCCGTGCTGGTGATGTCCGAGCGCAAGGGCGTGGAGATCGACTACTGCCCGCAGTGCCGCGGGGTCTGGCTCGACCGCGGCGAGCTGGACAAGATCATCGACCGCGCCCTGGACGCCGAGATCGCCGCCGAGGTGCGCGGCCCCGGCGCCGGCGCGGCCGCCGAGCCGCCCGTCGTCACCGGCGCGCCGCTGCCCCCGCCGTCGTACGCCGACCGCGACGACTACCGCGGCTACCGGGGCGACGACCGCCGCTACGACGAGCGCCGCTACGACGAGCGCCGCTACGACGAGCGCGGGTACGACAAGCGCTATGAGAAGCGGTACGACGACCGCTACCGGCACGACGACGAGTACCGCCGGCGCAAGAAGAAGGAGTCCTGGCTCGGGGACCTGTTCGACTTCTGAGCCGCGGGGTCGTCCGGGCCGGGTCCCGGCCACGCACGACGACGGGGCGCGCCCGCACGGGCGCGCCCCCTCGTCGCGCGTGGCTCAGGCCGCGGCGAGCTGCTCGCGCACCTGCCGCTTGGCGCGCGTGAGCATGCCCGCCATGCCGTTGAGGCGCAGCAGGCTCACCGCGTTGGTCAGGCCCAGCATGAGCGGGAAGTCCTCCGGGACGTCGAGCACCTGCTGCGCCGTCAGACCCGTCAGGCCCTGGGCGAGGATCGAGGCGAAGCCGCGCGTCGTCGGCGCCTCGGCCGGGGCGGTGGCGTGGAAGTGCACCACGCCGTCGCCGTCGACCTCCGCGAAGGCGAACACGGGGGACTGGCACTCGTGCACCCGCTCGAGCTTCTCCGGCGCGTCGGCGTATCGCGCCGGCAGGGCGGGCAGCTCGCCGGCGAACTCCAGCAGCAGCTGCAGCCGGTCGCGCTCGCCGAGGGCGAGGAAGTCCTCGCGGATCTCCGCGAGCTGCTCGGGCAGCCGGGCGGCCGCGGTGGTGGTCTCGGTGGTGCTCATGGTCTCCAGTCTCTCGCGGTGTGGCCGAGGCGGGCGCCGGCTCAGGCGGCCGGCGCCTCGCCCGGCTGGGTGCCCGTGGCGATCGGCACGCGCACCGCGTTGCCCCACTCGGTCCACGACCCGTCGTAGTTGCGCACGTTCTCCAGGCCCAGCAGGAAGTGCAGCGCGAACCAGGTGTGGCTCGAGCGCTCGCCGATGCGGCAGTAGGTGACGACGGCGTCGTCGGCAGTGATGCCCAGGCCGCCGTCGGCCGGCGAGCCCTGGTAGATCGCCTCCAGCTCCGCCCGCGGCTTGTACGTGCCGTCCTCGGCGACCGCCGTCGCCCACGGGACGTGGCGCGCGGTGGGGATGTGCCCGCCGCGCAGCACGCCCTCCTCGGGGTAGTCCGGGATGGCGATGCGCTCCCCGGTGTACTCCGGGTTCGAGCGGATGTCCACGAGCGGACCGCGGCCGAGGTGCGCGAGCACGTCCTCCTTGAAGGCCCGGTACGTGCGGTCGTCGCGCTCGACGACCGGGTACTCGGCGACCTCGCGCGTCGTGGGGGTCGTCACGAGCGGGCGGCCCTCGGCGGCCCACAGGTTGCGGCCGCCGTCGAGCAGCCGCACGTCCTCGTGGCCGAACAGCGTGAACACCCATGCGGTGTACGCGGCCCACCAGTTGTTCTTGTCGCCGTAGAGCACCACGGTGGTGTCCCGGCCGATGCCCTTGGCGCTCATGAGGGCGGCGAAGCCCGCGCCGTCGAGGTAGTCGCGCTCGACCGGGTGCTGCAGCTCGGTGTGCCAGTCCACCTTGACCGCGCCGGGGATGTGGCCCGTCTCGTACAGCAGCACGTCCTCGTCCGACTCGACGACCACCAGGCCCGGGTCGTCGAGGTGCTCGGCGAGCCACGCCGTGGTCACCAGGCGCTCCGGGTGGGCGTACTCGGCGAGCCGCGGCGACGGGTCGAGCGGTGCGGGCATGTGTCCTCCTTGGTGGTCCTTCACGTCTCCGGCGTCTGTCCGGTTCCCTCTCACCGAACCACACCGAGGGCGGCGGGCTTCCCGCCTGCGAGGACATCTCAGCATGCAGGACCGGCGTGATCGTCAGGGAGGATGCTGCGCGTCCCTGCGCGGCCGTCCACCCGGCGCGCCGCGCGGCGCGTGCCGGGTGCGGCCGTGTGCGGGCGTGGCGCTCGTGTGACGCCGGTCACCGGTGAGCGCATACACTGGCGACCGACGGCCCCGGACGACGACGTCGGGAGGCAGCATGGCGCTCGCGGGCAGGCACCGCGGCATCCCCGGGCAGGACGAGGTGCATCCCGGCCCGCGCGACGACGCGCCGGCGGTGCAGCGCGACCCCCGCTGGGTGCGCGCCGCCCACGAGCGGTTCCTGGCGACCGGCGAGCTCGCCGCGGGCGTGGATCCCGTGGTGGCGGCCTCCTGGCGCCGCAGCCTCGTCTCCGGCGTCGACCCCGACGACCCCGACCCGCTGCTCACCCTGCCCGCCGGCGACCTCGAGGCCTACCGCGCGGCGCACCCGCTCGCCGCGGCGATGCCGCTGGTGCGCTCCATGCTGGTGGAGGCGGCGATCGACGACGGCCTGGTCGTGGCCGTGTCCGACGACGTCGGGCGGCTCATGTGGGTCGAGGGCGCCGGGCGCACCCGCGCGGCCGTGGACCGGGTCGGGTTCGTCGAGGGCGCCGTGTGGCGCGAGGAGCGGGTCGGCACCAACGCGCCCGGCACGGCGCTGGCCACCCGCCGCCCGGTGCGGGTGATCGGCGCCGAGCACTACTCGCGCGCGGTGCAGGGGCTCAGCTGCGCGGCCGCGCCGATCCGCGACCTGCGCGACGGGTCGCTGCTCGGCGTGCTGGACGTGACCGGCGGCCGGGCCGCCGGGTCCCGGGTGGTGCTGTCGCTCGTGCGGGCCACGGTGGCCGGCGTGGAGCGGGAGCTGGCGCGGCGCACCCCCGCCGGGCCGCGCGCCGTGGGCGGGCCCGGCGTCGAGCTGGCGGTGCTCGGCCCCCGGCCCGTGCTGCGCGGTCCCGGCGGCGAGCGCCCGCTGTCGCTGCGGCACGCGGAGATCCTCGTGCTGCTCGCCGCCCACCCGCGCGGGCTCACCGCCGACGAGCTCGCCGTCCTGCTGCACCCCGGCGACCTCACCGACGTCAGCGTGCGCGCCGAGGTGTCGCGGCTGCGCCGCGTCACCGGGCCGCTGCTCGCCCAGTCGCGGCCCTACCGGCTGGCCGTGGTCCCGCGGACCGACGCGGACGTCGTGCGCGACGCGCTCGCCGTCGGCGACGTCGCCGGCGCGCTCGCCGCGTACGCCGGCCCGCTGCTGCAGCGGTCGGCAGCGCCCGGCGTCGAGCGGCTGCGCGCGGAGCTCGCCGCCGAGCTGCGCGCCGCCGTCCTCGCCGCCCACGACGAGCAGGTGCTGGAGGCGTGGGTGGCCACCGACGACGGCGCCGACGACCACGCGGCGTGGAGCCGGCTGCACGACCTCGCGCAGCCCGGCAGCCCGCTCGCCCTGCGGGCCCGGGCCCACCTCGACGTGCTCGACCGCCTGCTGCGCTGAGCCCCTGGGTGCAGCTGAGGCCCCTGGGCGCAGCTGAGGCCCCTGGGTGCAACGGGGTTGCAACGTGCCGCTCCGTACGGTGACCGCAACCGGCGCGACGGCGCCCAGGGCTCTGCCCCTCGCGGGGAGCGGGCGCCGCCGGCCGGCCGGACACCGAGTGCAGACTGCAAGGAGGCAGGCAGCATGACCGTCTACGCAGCTCCCGGCCAGCCCGGGGCGATCGCGCAGTACAAGCCGCGCTACGACCACTGGATCGGCGGGGAGTACGTGCCGCCGGCGGGCGGGGAGTACTTCGAGAACCCGACGCCGATCACCGGCCAGACCTTCACCGAGGTGGCGCGCGGCACCGCCGACGACATCGAGCGGGCCCTGGACGCCGCGCACGGCGCGGCCCGCGCCTGGGGGCGCACGTCGCCCACCGAGCGGGCGAACATCCTCAACAAGATCGCCGACCGCATGGAGGCGCACCTCGAGGAGATCGCCGTCGCGGAGTGCTGGGAGAACGGCAAGCCGGTGCGCGAGACGCTGGCCGCCGACATCCCGCTGGCGATCGACCACTTCCGCTACTTCGCCGGCGCCATCCGCGCCCAGGAGGGGTCGATCAGCGAGATCGACGAGAACACCATCGCCTACCACTTCCACGAGCCGCTCGGCGTCGTGGGGCAGATCATCCCGTGGAACTTCCCGATCCTCATGGCCACGTGGAAGCTCGCCCCGGCGCTCGCGGCCGGCAACACCGTGGTGCTCAAGCCGGCCGAGCAGACACCGGCGTCGATCCTGTTCCTCATGGACCTCATCGGCGACCTGCTGCCGCCGGGCGTGGTCAACGTCGTCAACGGGTTCGGCGTCGAGGCGGGCAAGCCGCTGGCGTCCTCGCCGCGCATCCGCAAGATCGCGTTCACCGGCGAGACCACCACGGGCCGGCTGATCATGCAGTACGCCAGCCAGAACATCATCCCGGTGACGCTCGAGCTGGGCGGCAAGAGCCCGAACATCTTCTTCGAGGACGTCGCCGCCACCCGCGACGACTTCTACGACAAGGCGCTCGAGGGCTTCACGATGTTCGCGCTGAACCAGGGGGAGGTGTGCACCTGTCCGTCCCGGGCGCTGATCCAGTCGTCGATCTACGACGAGTTCCTCGGCGACGCGCTGGAGCGCACCAAGGCGGTGCAGCAGGGCAACCCGCTGGACACCGACACGATGATCGGCGCGCAGGCCTCCAACGACCAGCTGGAGAAGATCCTGTCGTACATCGACATCGGCAAGGCCGAGGGCGCCAAGGTGCTCACCGGCGGCGAGCGGGCCGACCTGGGCGGCGAGCTGTCCGGCGGGTACTACGTGACGCCCACGGTGTTCGAGGGCAAGAACTCGATGCGCATCTTCCAGGAGGAGATCTTCGGGCCGGTCGTGGCCGTCACCGAGTTCTCCGACTTCGACGACGCCATCAAGACCGCCAACGACACCCTGTACGGGCTGGGCGCCGGCGTCTGGTCGCGCAGCATCGAGACGGCCTACCGGGCCGGCCGGGAGATCGAGGCCGGGCGCGTGTGGACGAACAACTACCACGCCTACCCGGCCGCCGCCGCGTTCGGCGGGTACAAGGGCTCGGGCGTCGGGCGCGAGAACCACAAGATGATGCTCGACCACTACCAGCAGACCAAGAACCTGCTGGTGAGCTACTCGCCGCAGAAGCTCGGCTTCTTCTGACGGACGCTGACCGCTATCGGAGCGGTGCTACCAGACCGGTGCTACCAGACCGGTGCTACCAGACCGGTGCTACCAGACCGGTTCCGGGTCCCTGGCGGTCCGAGATAGAACCCTCTGTCTCGGACCGCCAGGGACCCGCACCGGTGGGGAGGAGGGATCGTGACCGAACCGACGACGGCGCCGGCGCGGGTGGCGGTGACCGACGACGCCGCGGCGCTGCTGGCGAGGCTGCGCCGGCGCCACGGCGAGCTGATGTTCCACCAGTCCGGCGGCTGCTGCGACGGCTCCAGCCCGATGTGCTACCCGCAGGGCGACTTCCTGACCTCGGACGCCGACGTGCACCTGGGCGACCTGGCGATCGGGGCGGACGGCGGGGCCGATGGCGGGGCGTTCACCGTGCCGGTGTGGATGAGCCGGTCGCAGTTCGAGTACTGGAAGCACACCCACCTGACCATCGACGTGGTGCCCGGCCGCGGGGCCGGGTTCAGCGTCGAGGCGCCCGAGGGCGTGCGGTTCCTCATCCGCTCGCGGCTGCTGACCGACGACGAGTGGGGCGCGCTGCGCGAGGCGTGACGTCGGCCGGTGGCGCCGGCCCCGACCCCGGGTCAGGCGCCGAGCGTGCCGCGCACCACCGAGTCGCCCGAGTGCGCAGGGTTGCCGTCCATCGGCTCCTCGGAGACGTCCACCACCGGGTACGTCGCGAGGTTCAGGCCCGCCGGGACGTCGAACCGGCCCTCGGACCCCTCGAGCACGCCCAGGCTGACCAGCCCGCTGACGTCGGGGGTGAGCAGCCAGACCTCGCGGAACGTCCCGGCGGGGGCCGGGGCGTCGAGCGTAACCACGACCTGGCGCCGGCCGTCGGGGGCCTCCTCGAGCCGCGCCACGCCGCGGGCACCGGTCCAGCCGGGCAGCGCCTCGAGGTCGGTGGTCGCCACGACGGTCTCGGGCGGCTCCGCCTCGCGCCGCTCCCACCAGACGCCGCCGGCCACCCCGGCGACCAGCGCCAGGCAGGCTGCGGCGGCACCCAGCCAGGTGCGGGCCCGACGGCTCCGGGGGAGCGGCACGACGTCGGCCGGGGGCGCTCCCGCCGCTCCGGCCGCTCCGGCCGCTCCGGCCGCTCCGGCCGCTCCGGCCGCTCCGGCCGCGGCGTCCGGCCCGGCCCCGGCGAGGTCGACCGGCACCTCCGCGAGCCCGAGCTCGGCGTGGACCCGGCGCCAGACCCGCGGGTCCGGCGCGACGAGCTCGTCGGGTGCCGGGCCGGACCGGGCCAGCGCGGTCACGCGGGCGAGGTCGGCGGCCGCGGCGGCGCAGGTGGGGCAGCCGGCCAGGTGGGCGCGCGCGCCGTCGTCGAGCACGTCCTCGCCGAGCGCCAGGAGCGCCAGCGTGTCGTCATCGATGTGCACCGTCCACCTCCAACCGTGCTCTGAGCCGGGCCAGGCTCCGTCGCACGTGGCTCTTGACCGTACCGAGCGGCAGGTCCAGCTCCTCGGCGATCTGCACGTGCGTCAGGTCGCGGAAGAACGCCAGCTCCAGGATCGTCCGGCCGGGGTCGCCGAGCCGCTGCAGCTCGTCGGCCAGCACCAGGCGGTCGGCGACCAGGCGCACCTCGTCCTGCGTCGCGGCCGGCTCCGCCGCCGGGTCCGCGGCGGCCTGCTCCGAGCGGCGGTGGCGCGACCGCGCCTCGTGCGCGTCCGCGACGGCGTGCCGCGCGATGCCGAGGATCCAGGCGGGCAGCCGCGCCCGGCCGGGGTCGAAGCGCCGCCGGCCGCGCCATGCCGCGACGAAGACCTGCTGGGTCACGTCCTCGGCGTCGGAGCGGTTGCCGAGCGAGCGCAGGGCGAGCGTGTGCACGAGCGTCGCCCACCGTCGGTAGGCCTCCGCGAGCGCCGCCTCGTCCCCGTCCACGAACCGGCGGCCGAGATCGGCGACCTCGGCGTCGTCGACGGCGGCGTCGGTGGCAGTCAGGGCGGGTCCTTCCTGCTGGCGGCCGCCGAGGGGGCGGCCCGCTATGAGCCGATCGTAGGCAGTCACGGCGCGCCGGCACGCCGGGCGGTGACGAGCACGTTGTCGCTGTACGACCGCCGATCCCGGTCCCAGGTGCCGCCGCAGGTCACGAGCAGGAGCCTCGGCTCGCCGGCGCGGTCGAAGACGGCGCCGAGCGGGACGTCCGGCTTGGGCACGGACTCGACGGCGGTCACCGTGTAGGCGTGTCGCGCGCCGCCCGCGTCCGTGACCACGACCCGGGCCCCGGCGGCGAGGTCGCGCAGCCGCGCGAACGGCCCGGGCCCGGCGTCGTCGTCCACGTGGGCGGCGATCACCGTCGCCCCCGCCGGGCTCGTCGGCCCGGGGCCGTACCGGTACCACCCGGCGGTCCGGGCGTCGTCGGGCAGCGCCAGCGCGCCCCGGGCGTCGACGCCCGCGGGGACCACGGGGACGTCGAGCCCGGCGGACGCGACGGCGACCCGCACCGGCGCCGGCGGCGCCGGCGCGGGCCTGTCCCGCGCGGGACGGACGGGGACGGGGAGCGACGCTGCTGCACCCGACGTCGCACCGTCCGTCCCGCCGGGCTCCCCGCCCGGCGAGGACCACCGGGCGGGGGCGCCCGCCGCCGGAGCCCGGTCTCCGGCGGCGGGCACGTCGGCGGCAGGAGGGGGGCCGCCGACGAGGAGGGCGAGGCTCGCGGCCAGGCCGACGGCGATGCCGGCGGACAGGGGCGCGAGCCCCGCGGGACGGGCAGGTCTCATCCGCGACGGTCCTCGTCGTGGCGCACCGGCACCGCCTGCGGCGTGCGCCGCCCGCGCGCGGCGAGCAGGCCCGCGACGATCAGGCCCACCCCGAGGACCCCGACGGCGGCGGCGGTCGCGACGGTCGCCGCGGTGCTGCCGGCGGAGGGCCCGGCCGCGGCGCCCGACAGGCCGGCCGCGACGCCGGACGGCGCGGAGTGCCGGCCCTCGACGGTCTGCGTGGCCAGGGCGAGGTTGCCGCCGTCGAGGCTGCCCCACGCGTACACGATCGTGTTCACGCCGTCGGCGACCGTGACGTCCGTGGGGCCCAGCACCGGGTCGGTGGTGCCGGCCGCGGCGACCGACGCCGAGACCGTGCCGGCCGGCAGGTCGAGGACCTGCTCGTCGGGGTTCTCCAGGCCGCTGACCACGGCCTTGCCGCCCGCCAGGACGTCGACGGCGGGCGCCGCCGCGACGTGCCGGACCGTCAGCCGGCCCTGCCCGGCAGCGGTCGGCTCGATCGAGTTCGTGAACAGGGTCGCGGTCGGCTTGCCGCCGGCGTCGAGGTGCGCGACGGCGGTGTAGCTCCCGCCGGCCTCGAGCGGCAGGTCGACCGGGCCGATCACCGGCTTGCTGGTGTCGGTCGCGTCCGGAGCCGTGATCACGACGCTGTAGCTGCCCGCGGCAAGCTCCAGCGGGCCGGCGAGGTCGCCGGGCTGGAAGTCGTCGAGCGTGAGCTTGTCGTCCACCCACACGTCGACGGGCGTGTCGGGGACCCCGTGCAGCACGGAGAGGGACGCGTCGTCCGAGGTGTCGGCGGAGGCGGCGGTCGGGACCGCCAGCGCGCCGAGGGCGACGAGCCCGGTGGCGCCGGCGAGCGCGGCGCTACGTCGTGCGGTGCTTCTCATGCTGTCCTCCAGGCGTCGGACGGGGCCTGCGCCGGTCGCGCGGACCGCTGACACCTGTACTTCGCCGCGGACGGGCGCGCGGATGCACCGGCGGTGAGTTCTTCGTCCCGGGCGGGTCTTCCCCTGGGAGCGACGGACCGCCGACACTGGCCGTGGACGGACCGGCGCTCCGGGCGGTGCGTCCGGTGACGCGACCGCGACGCAGCGGGCCGGCGGGGCGTCCCGCCGGCGGTCGGGAGGACACGTGGCGCAGCCCGCGATCACCGCGCACGCCATCGAGAAGCGGTTCGGCGGCAACCTCGCCGTGGCCGGGGTCAACCTCGAGGTCGCCGAGCGGGAGGTGTACGGGTTCCTCGGCCCGAACGGGGCGGGGAAGTCGACGCTGACGCGCGTGCTGTGCACGCTGCTGGCCCCGACCTCCGGCAGCGCCACCGTGGCCGGGTACGACGTGCTGGCCGAGCCCACCGCCGTGCGCCTGCGGATCGGCGTCGCCCTGCAGGAGGCGGCCCTGGACGACAAGCAGACCGGCGAGGAGATGCTGCGGCTGCAGGGCCGCTTCTACGGGATGGACAGGCGCCGCACGGCGGCGCGCGTGGCCGAGCTGCGCGAGCTGATCGACATCGGCGACGCGCTGGGCGAGCGGGTCGGCACCTACTCCGGAGGCATGAAGCGGCGCCTGGACCTGGCGCTGGCGCTCGTGCACGACCCGCAGGTGCTGTTCCTCGACGAGCCGACGACCGGCCTGGACCCGGTCAGCCGCGCGAGCGTGTGGGCCGAGGTGCGCCGGCTCAACCGCGAGCTCGGCGTGACGGTGTTCCTCACGACCCAGTACCTGGAGGAGGCCGACGAGCTGGCCGGGCGGGTCGGGATCATCAACCACGGGGCGATCGTCGCCGAGGGCACGCCGGCCGACCTCATGCGCACGATCGGCACCGACCTCGTCGTGGTCGACGTCGACGGCGACCTCGACCGGGCGCGGTCCACGCTGGGCGGCGTGCCGGGCGTGCTCGACGTCGGGGTGGACGGGCGCAGCCTCGTGGCGTCCGTCGACGACGGCGCGAAGGCGATCAGCCCGCTGGCCCTCGCGCTCGCGCACGACGGCGTGGAGGTCCGCGAGCTCGCCCTGCGGCGCCCGACGCTCGACGACGTGTTCTTCAGCGTCACCGGCCAGCGCATCGCCGAGGAGGACGGGACGGTCGCGCGATGACCGCGGGCGCGGTGTCCTCGCCGCTGCCGGGCGCGTCCCCGCGCGCCGACACCGCCGGGCGGCCGGCGGGCTTCTGGCGCGACCTGACGTCGGTGGCGATCCGCGCGCTGCGGCAGATCCCGCGCGAGCCGGAGGCCATCTACCCCGCGCTGGTGATCCCGCTGTTCTTCTTCGCCGTCAACGTCGGCACGCTGTCCGACGTCGCCTCGTTCGCCGGGGTGAGCGACTTCAAGGCGTTCCAGATCCCGGTCGCCATCGTCTTCGCCGTCACCGGGGTCTCACGCGCCAGCGCCCTGGTCGTGGACATCACCGGGGGCTACTTCGACCGGCTGCTCGTGACGCCGATGCACCGCACCGCGCTGCTGCTCGGGCTGATGCTGGCCGACCTGGCGCTGGTGATCGCGCTGTCCGTCCCCGTGGTGCTGCTCGGCTACGTGCTGGGGGTGCGGTTCGCCACGGGCGTGGCCGGGGTGCTCGTGTTCCTGCTGCTGGCCGGGCTGTGGGGGCTGGCGTTCACCGGGTTCCCGTACGCGATCGCCCTGCGCACCGGCAGCCCGGCCGCCGTGAACTCGAGCTTCCTGCTGTTCTTCCCGTTCGCGTTCCTCACCACCACGTTCCTGCCGCTGGACGCGCTGAGCGGCTGGCTCGCCACCGCCGCGCGGTTCAACCCCGTGACGTACCTGCTGGCGGCGCTGCGCGCGCTGATCATGGACGGCTGGGCGCTCACGCCGCTGCTCCAGGGGCTCGCGGCGATCGCGGGCGTGGGCCTGGTGAGCTTCGTGCTGGCGTTCCGGTCCCTGCGCTCGCGCACGTCGCGGCGGTGAGCCCCGGGCGTGGGGCGCGGCCGCGCGGTCAGTGCGCCGGCGCGTGGCCGCGGCCGGCCACGTCGAACCCGAGCGGGTCGGCCCGGACCAGCTCGAGGGCCCGGTGGACGGCGCCGACGCCGACGGCGTCCGCGCCCAGGCGGGACGCCACGACCACCGGCAGGGGAGGGTGCGCGTAGCGCTCGAGCCGGGCGGTGACGGCCGCGGTCAGCGGGCCCAGCGCCGTCGCGATCGCGCCGGCGACCACGACGAGCTCGAGGTCGAGCAGCGTCGCGATCGCGGCGCACACGCGGGCGAGGCGGTCGGTCAGCGCCTCGACCACCTCGACGGCCACCGGGTCGTGCGCGGCGGCGGCGCGGAACAGCTCCTGCACGCCGTCCTCGCCCAGGAGCGGGCTGTCGGCCGCCAGGCGCCCCGCGTCCGCCGCCTGGCGCAGCAGCTCCCGCGCGACCGGGCCGAGGCCGAGGCTCGACCCGACCCCCTCCACGAGCTCGAGCATGCGCAGCTCGCCGGCGCCTCCGGCGCGGCCGCGCAGCAGGTGGCCGTCCACCATGAGGCCGGCCCCGAGCCGCTCGCCCGCGAGCAGCGCCGCGAACGCCGTGCTGCCCGCGCCCGCCCCGACCGCACCCTCGGCCACGGCCGCCAGGTTCGCGTCGTTCTCGACCAGCACCGTGCGGCCGGGCCGGCTGAGCACCGACCGCAGGTCCGGGTTCATCCGGGCCCAGTAGCCGTCCTCGCCGGGCGGCGAGGCGCCGTGCCGGTCGGTCGGCGCCGGGACGCCGACGACGGCGGCGAGGACGTCGTCCTCGTGCGCGCCGGCCTCGGTGAGGGCCAGGTGCACGGCGCGCCCGACGCCGTCGCGGCGGATCTGCGGGTCGAGGTTGTCCCGGGGGAGGCGGGCGACGCCGTGCGCGAGCACCTGCGCGCGCAGGTCGGCGACCACCGCGGTGATCCGGTTCTGGCCGGCGTCGAGGCCGAGCAGCAGGCCGGCCGTGGGCCGGAACGCGTAGCGCCGGGCGGGACGTCCCTTGCTGTACTCCCCGGCGGCGCGCGCGTCGGCCAGCTCGCTGAGCCACCCCAGGTCGGCGAGGTGGTCGCACAGGGCCAGCGCCGTGGACCGCGTCAGGCCGGTGGCCGCCATCGCGTCGTTGGCCGTGAACGGCCTGGCGTCCCACACCGCCCGCAGCAGGGCCGCGGCGTTGGCGCGCCGGACCAGGTGCGGCGAGTTGAGGACGACGTGGGCGGTCACCCCTTGACCTTAGCGGGCGCCGGGGTACATGATCGAGACGGTAAATCTTCTGCCTATATTTAGTGGGAGAACGACGACGTGCCACCCACCCTGACGACGACGTCGGGCATGACCCGCCGCATGTTCCTGCGTGCCGCCACCCTCACGGGCGCGGGGCTCGCCCTCGGGGCGTGCGCCACGCCCGGCGGCGGCACCGCCACCCTGACGTTCCACCAGTCCAAGCCCGAGGTCATCGGCTACTTCGGGGAGCTGCTGGCCGCGTACCAGCAGGAGCACCCCGGCCTGCGGGTGCGCCACGACTCGACGTCGAACCTGTCGGCGGGGTTCGTCCGCAGCTCCCCGCCGGACGTCGGCTGCCTCAACTACAACTTCGAGGTCGCCCGCTTCGTCGAGCGGGGGGTGCTCAGCGACCTCTCCGACCTTCCCGAGGCAGACCGGGTCAACCCCGCCCTGCACCCCCTCGTCGAGCTGACGGCCAGCTTCGCCGGGCGCACCAGCGTGCTGCCGTACTCGCTGATGGCCGCGGCGGTGCTCTACAACCGGGAGATCTTCGACGCCCACGGCCTCACGCCGCCGACCACCTGGACCGAGATGGTCGAGGTGTGCGAGACGCTCGCGGCCGCCGGCGTCACGCCCGTCTACGGCACCTACCGGGACACGTGGACGATCGGGCAGGGCCTGTTCGACTACTGCGTCGGCGGCATGGTGGACGTGGACGCCTTCTTCCGGCAGCTGCGCCGGCAGGGCGCCGACGTCGGTCCCGACTCGCCCGTGTCGTTCCAGAAGGACTTCCGCGAACCGGTCGAGCGGATGCTCGCCCTCGCCCGCTACAGCAACCCGGACGCCGCCAGCCGCGGGTACGGCGACGGCAACCTCGCGTTCGCGCGGGGCGAGGCCGCGATGTACCTCCAGGGGCCCTGGGCGCTGACCGAGATCGCGAAGACGGACCCCGACCTGCCGATCGGTGCCTTCCCCCTGCCGGTGACCGACGACCCCGGCGACCGGAAGGTGCGGGTCAACATCGACCTCGCGCTGTGGATCCCGGAGGCGTCGCCCCGGCAGGAGGAGGCCCGGGCCCTGGTGCAGCACCTCATGCGGCCCGACGTCATCGACGCCTACAACGAGTTCGCGAACGGGTTCGGGACCACCACCGACGCCCCCGACGTCGCGCACCCCACCCTGCGCGACCTGCAGGCCTACTACGACGACGCCGCGTTCTACCTCGGGGCGTCCCAGCTGGTGCCGCAGGCGATCCCCATCCACAACTACGCCCAGGCGCTGGTCACCGGCTCGGACCCCGACGACGTGCTGCGCACGCTCGACGCGGACTGGGCGCGGCTCGCCTTCCGCTCCTGACCGTCGACCGAACGAGGACCGACATGGCCATCCCCGCACCCCTGCCGGGCCGCAGCGCGGCGGCCCGCACCGGCGCCGCACCGACGCGCCGCCGGACCGAGACCACCTACTACCTGTTCCTGGTGCCAGCCCTCGCGCTGTTCACGCTCGCCATCACGCTGCCGGCCGTGATGGGCATCGTCCTGAGCTTCACCGATTCGGTGGGGTTCGGCGAGCACGAGTTCATCGGGCTGACCAACTACGTCGCCCTGTTCTCCGACCCGGCGATCCTCGCGTCCTACGGGTTCACCGCCGGCTTCGCGCTGGTCACGGTGATCGTGGTGAACGTCGTCGCCTTCGGGCTCGCCGTGGGCCTCACCGGGCGGATCCGGGCCAAGGTGGCGATGCGCACGATCTTCGTGCTGCCCATGGTGGTCTCGGGCATCATCATCGCCTACGTCTTCAACTTCCTGTTCTCCAACTCGCTGCCCCGCCTGGCGTCCGCCGTCGGGTTCGCGCCGCTGGAGCAGAGCATCCTTGCGAACCCCGACCTGGCCTGGGTCGCCGTCGTCGTCGTGACGGCGTGGCAGGCGATCCCCTCGGCGATGCTCATCTACATCGCCGGGATCCTCGCCATCCCGGGAGAGGTGTACGAGGCCGCGAGCATCGACGGCGCCTCGCCGGGGCGGCAGCTGCGCAGCATCACGCTGCCGCTGGTCGCCGGGTACGTGCTGATCAACCTGGTGATCGGCTTCAAGAACTTCCTGAACGCCTACGACATCATCGTGGGCCTCACCAACGGGGGTCCCGGCACCGCCACCCGGAGCGTCGCGATGACGATCTTCTCCGGCTTCACGGGCGGCGACTACGCCTACCAGATGGCGAACGCGACCCTGTTCTTCCTCGTCGCGCTGGCGCTCGCGCTGCTCCAGCTGCGGCTCACGCGCGGAAAGGTCTCGGTCTGATGAGCCTCGCCCCCGTCACCGTCGTGCCCGCCGACCGGCGCGACGCGCCGACCACCGGCACGCCCCGCCGGCCGGACCGCCGGTCGCGCGCCAACGTCCCGCTCACCGTCGTGCTGGCGCTGTGCACGCTCACCGTGCTGGTGCCCCTGTACGTGACGGTCTCCATGGCCTTCAAGACCACGAGCCAGTCGGTGGACGGCAACGCGTTCTCGCTGCCCTCGCCGCCGAGCGGCAGCGGGGTGGTCGAGGCGTGGCTGCTCACGAGCTTCCCCCGCGGGTTCGCGGTCTCGGTGCTCGTGACCGTCCTGACCGTCGTGGGCACGATCGTGCTCAGCTCGCTCGCGGCGTACGCGATCTCGCGGAACTGGGACCGCCGGTTCTTCCGCTGGTCGTTCTTCTACCTCCTCGGCGCCATGTTCCTGCCGTTCCCGGTGCTCGCCCTGTCCCAGGTCAAGCTGACGGGGATGGTGGGCCTGGACAACCCGTTCGGCGTGGCCGTGCTGCACGTGATGTTCCAGCTGTCGTTCAGCACGCTGCTGTACACGGCGTTCCTGCGCTCGCTGCCCGAGGAGCTGGAGGAGAGCGCCCGCCTGGACGGCGCCACGACGTGGCAGGTGTTCACCCGCCTCGTCTTCCCGCTGCTGGCGCCCATGAGCGCCACGGTCGGCATCTTCGCCTTCCTCGCCTCGTGGAACGACTTCATGATGCCGTCGCTGATCACGTCGGCGCCGGAGCTGCAGACGCTGCCGGTGCTGCAGAGCATCTTCCAGACCCAGTTCAGCAACAACTACAACGTCGCGTTCGCGTCCTACCTGATGTCCATGGCGCCCGCGATCGTCGTCTACCTCTTCACCCAGCGATGGGTGATGGCCGGCGTCACACAGGGCGCCATCAAGTAACCGCTCCGGCACTCGTCGTACCGACCGAAAGCGAGCCTGCACCGCATGTCCGACGCTCTCACCCTCCCCGCCCGCACCCTCACGAACGACGCCTCGTGGTGGCGCCAGGCGGTCGTCTACCAGGTCTACCCGCGCGCCTTCGCCGACTCCGACGGCGACGGCGTCGGCGACCTGCCCGGCATCACGAGCCGGGTGCCCTACCTCCGGGAGCTCGGGGTGGACGCCGTGTGGCTCAGCCCGTTCTACCCGTCGGCGCTGGCCGACGGCGGCTACGACGTCGACGACTACCGCGACGTCGACCCCCGCCTCGGCACCCTCGCCGACTTCGACGAGATGGTGGCGGCGCTGCACGCGGCGGGCATCCGGATCGTCGTCGACATCGTGCCGAACCACACCTCCGACCGGCACGCGTGGTTCCGGGAGGCGCTCGCCTCGCCCCGCGGGTCGGCGGCCCGGGCGCGGTACGTCTTCCGCGACGGACGCGGGCCCGACGGGGCCGAGCCGCCCGCCGACTGGGAGTCGGTCTTCGGCGGCCCGGCGTGGGAGCCGGTCGGTGACGGCCAGTGGTACCTGCACCACTTCGCCCCGGAGCAGCCCGACCTGAACTGGTCCAACCCCGAGGTCCGCGAGGACTTCCTGACCACGCTGCGGTTCTGGTCCGACCGCGGGGTGGACGGCTTCCGGGTCGACGTCGCCCACGGCCTGGCCAAGGACCTTCCCGACCCGCTGCCCAGCGCCGCGGAGCTCGAGGCGATGCCGAAGGACGGGACGCACCCGCTGTGGGACCGCGACGACGTCCACGAGATCTACGCCGAGTGGCGCGAGGTGTTCGACAGCTACGACCCGCCCCGCACCGCGGTGGCGGAGGCCTGGGTGGCCGCCGACCGCCGCGCGCGCTACGCCAGCCCGGCGGGCCTGGGCCAGGCGTTCAACTTCGACCTGCTCGAGGCCGACTTCGACGCACGCCAGTTCCGCGACGTCATCACCTTCAACCTCGGGCTGGCGGACGTCTCGGGCTCGTCGACGACCTGGGTGTTCTCCAACCACGACGTCGTGCGCCACGCCACGCGCTACGGCCTGCCGCCGCGCGGGGCCGGCACCGAGAAGCACGGGAAGCAGTGGCTGCTCGACGGCGGCCCGGAGGACCAGCTCGACCGCGAGCTCGGGCTGCGCCGGGCGCGCGCGGCGACGCTGCTCCAGCTGGCCCTGCCCGGCTCGTCGTACATCTACCAGGGCGAGGAGCTCGGCCTGCACGAGGTGGCCGACATCCCGGACGACGCGCGGCAGGACCCGACGTACTTCCGCAGCGCCGGGGCCGAGGTGGGCCGCGACGGCTGCCGCGTGCCGCTGCCGTGGGACACCGACGGTGCCTCGCTCGGCTTCGGCGGCCCCGCCCAGCTCCCGCAGCCCGCGTGGTTCCGCCGGCACGCCGTCTCGGTGCAGGAGGCCGACGCCGGCTCCACGCTCAACCTCTACCGGCGCGCCCTGCGGCTGCGGGCCGAGCTCCAGTGCGACGAGGCCCTCGAGTGGCTCGAGGCGGGCGACCCGGACGTGCTGGCGTTCCGACGCCCGAACGGCTGGACCTCGGTCACGAACTTCGGGGAGGCGCCGGTGGAGCTGCCCGCGGGGGAGGTGCTCCTGGCGAGCGCGCCCCTCGACGGGAAGCTGCCCGGCGCGACGACGGTCTGGCTGCGCGGCTGACCCGGTGACCCGCTGACCCGGCGCGCCGCCCCCTCCGCGGGGCGGCGCGCCGTCGCCCGGCTGCGGCCGTCGCGCCCGTGCCCGCCGGTGCCTGCCCGCCGGAGCGGGCGGGCGCACTGTTCACCAGCCGGTCACGCGCCCGTCGGCTCCGGGACGTCGCGGCGCCACCGGCCGGCACGACCCTCTCCCTCGGCTCACGTCGAAGGAGAGACATGTCACCGACCTCAGCGCGCCCGGCAGCCCGCCGCGCGCCCCTCACCGCGCTCGTCGCCACCGGCGTCGCGCTCACCGCGTGCGTCGGGGCGCTGTCGCCCGTCGCCGCCTCGGCCGGGACGGGCGCCGCCTCGGCCGGGACGGGCGCCGCCACGGCCGGCACAGCGGCGGCCGGCACCTGGGTCTCGCCCGCCCCGGCGGAGACGTTCCACCGCCTGGCCACCTACCCCGTCTACCAGAACCGGCCCGCCGGCGACGCCGTCGGCGACGAGACCGTCGCCGAGATCTCCGCGGTGAGCGAGGACGGCCGGACCGTCGTGTCCACCGACGCCGCGGCGCGCCGCATCGGCTTCGTCGACATCAGCGACCCGAGCGCGCCGAAGGGCCTGGGCACGCTGAGCCTCGCCGAGCTCGGCTCCGAGCACGACGAGCCGACGTCGGTGGCGATCGTCGGCCGGTACGTCCTGGTCGTCGTCGACACGTCCGCGAGCTTCACCGAGCCCAGCGGCCGCCTCGACGTCGTGGACCTGGCCACGCGCCAGCGGGTGCGCTCGCTCGACCTCGGCGGCCAGCCCGACTCGATCGCCGTGACGCCGGACGGTGCGCACGCCGTCGTCGCCATCGAGAACCAGCGCGACGAGGAGGCGACGCCCGAGGGCGGCGAGGAGGGCGACCTGCCGCAGCTGCCCGCCGGCTTCCTGCAGATCCTCGACCTGCCCGGCGACGACCCCGCCGCCTGGTCGACGCGCGCGGTGTCGTTCGTCGACGGCGCCGGCGCGCCGCTGCCCGTGGTCGCGGCGGCCGGTCTCGACACGCCGCAGGACCCGGAGCCGGAGTACGTCGCGGTGAACCCGGCCGGCGACAAGGTGGCCGTGACGCTGCAGGAGAACAACGGCGTCGCCGTCGTGGACATCGCCTCCGGGACGGTCGAGACGGTGTTCTCGGCCGGCGCCGTCGCGGTCTCCGGCATCGACACCGAGGACGACGGCGTGATCGACCAGACCGGGTCGATCCCGGCGACGCCGCGCGAGCCCGACGCGATCGGCTGGCTCGACGACGACCACGTCGCCACCGCCAACGAGGGTGACTGGAAGGGCGGCACGCGCGGCTGGTCGGTGTTCGACGCCGCGACGGGCGAGGTCGTCTGGGACGCGGGCGCCGAGCTCGAACGGCTCGCGGTGCGCGTCGGCCTGCACACGGAGGACCGCGCGGGCAAGAAGGGCGTCGAGCCCGAGGGGCTGACCGTCGCGACGCTCGGCGGCGTGCGGTACGCGTTCGTCGGCTCCGAGCGGTCCAACTTCGTGGCGGTGTACGACGTCACCGACCCCGCCACGCCGCGCTTCGTGCAGGTGCTCGCCACGACCAACGGCCCGGAGGGCCTCCTCGCGGTCCCGGAGCGCGACCTCCTGGTGGTCTCCAGCGAGACCGACGACGCCGAGGCGGGCGTCCGGGCGAGCGTCTCGGTCTTCGGCCGCGGCGAGCGCTGGGCCGACGCCGCGGGCACGCCGCAGTTCCCGAGCGTGGTCTCCGCGGACGCCACCGAGGGCCCGGCTACGGGGACGCCCATCGGCTGGGGCGCGCTCGGCGCGCTGAGCGCCGACCCGGCCGACCCCGCGCGGCTGTGGACGGCGACCGACGCCGCCTTCGCGGTGACGCAGCTGCTCTCGCTCGACGTCAGCGGGTACGGCGAGGGGACCCCGGCGGTGATCGACCGCTCCGTGACGCTGACCGAGGACGGCGAGCCGGTCGGCCTCGACGTCGAAGGCGTCGCCGCCCGCGCCGCAGGGGGCTTCTGGCTCGGCGTGGAGGGCGCGAGCGGCGAGGCGAACGCCGTCGTGCGCGTCGACGCCGCCGGCGCGGTGCAGCAGCGCGTCGCGCTGCCCGCCGCCGTCGCCGCCGGCCTCGGCAAGCAGGGCATCGAGGGCGTCGCAGCCCACGGCACCGGCGACGCCGAGCAGGTGTGGGTGGCGCTCCAGCGGGGCCTGGCCACCGACGAGGGCGGCGCCGCGGGGACCGCGCGGCTGGGGCGCTACGACGTCACGAGCGGCACCTGGGACTGGTTCGCCTACCCGCTCGAGACGACGTCGACCGACGGCGACTGGATCGGCCTGAGCGAGCTGACGGTCGTCGACGACGACACGCTCGCCGTGATCGAGCGGGACAAGCTCAACGGGCCGGCCGCCGCGATCAAGCGCGTCTACACGGTCGACGTGCCGCAGGTCGCGGTCGGCGCCGCGTCGATCACCCCGGTGACGGTGACCAAGACGCTCGCGCACGACGTCCTGCCGGACCTGCGCGCGACGAACGGCTGGACGCAGGAGAAGCTCGAGGGTCTGACGATCGGCGGGGATGGCACCGTCTGGGCGATCACCGACAACGACGGGCTGTCGGACGCCACCGGCGAGACCGTGCTGCTGCGCCTCGGCGCAGCGACGGACGTGTTCCCCGAGGCCGGCGAGCCCGGTCCGCAGCAGCCGGGCGGCCCGCAGCAGCCCGGCGGCCCCGAGCAGCCCGGCGGCCCCGAGCAGCCTGGCGGGCCCGAGCAGCCTGGCGGCCCGGAGGCGCCGGGCGTCCCTGCCGGGGCCGGTGAGCAGCCGCCGTCGTCCCCGCTGCACACGATCACCGCCGAGGACCTCACGGACGCCAACCACGGCGGCGTGACGCTCTCTCCGCCGACCGTGCGGGCCGGGCAGACCGTGGCCGTCACGGCGGATGGCTTCGCGCCGGGCGAGTGGGTCGCGGCGACGCTGTTCTCCACGCCCGTCGACCTCGGCACGTACCGCGCCGACGCGTCGGGCGCGCTCACCGCGACGGTGACGGTCCCGGCTGAGGTCGCGGCGGGCGAGCACCGGTTCGCGCTCGTCGGCCAGGTGGACGGCCGCGTGCTGTGGACCGAGCTGGTGGTGCTCGCCGCGGACGGGGCGGGCGCCGGGGGCGAGGCCGCGGCCGGCGCCGGTCCGGGTTCCCTGGCCCAGACGGGCGTGCAGGTGGGTGCCCTCGTGGTGGTGGCGCTCGTGCTGCTCGGCGGCGGGACGGCGGTCGTCGTCGCGCGGCGCCGGCTGCGCGGCCTGCCGGGGCTGCCCGGCTGACGTGGCTGCACCGACACCCACACCCAGGCGACAACGGACCGGCGCTGCCCGCGTCACTCGGCGTCGTCGAGGGTGAGCGGGCGCACCTGTCCGCCCGCGGCGACGAAGAAGCCGCGCACCCGGAACCCGCGCTCGCGGGCCTGGGCCCGCAGCATCGCGTTCCAGGCCCGGTCGCTCTCGGTGAGGGCCGCGCCGCCGGGCCGCTCCAGCACGGCGACCACGCTGCCGCCGGGCAGGTGCTCGGCCACGACGCCGGCGGCGAGCCGGCCGAACCGGGCGGAGCGCTCGTCGTCGGGCACGTCGGGGATGCCGTGCAGCGGCAGCAGCACGCCGGGCACACGGTCGTCCGCGTCGAGCCACGTCAGCAGCAGGCAGCGGCGGCGAGGTCGGGCGTCGCCGGCCAGGAAGGCGGCGAGCTCGAGCAGCTGGTCGTCGTCCTCGACGAGGTCGCCGGGGAGCAGGGGGGCGCCGAAGGTGTCCATGGCTCGACGCTGCCCGCCGCGCTCGGCGCCCGGTCGGCCCGTCCACAGGCCCGGCCCCTGGGGGCACCGCCCGCGGCCCGCCCGCTCGGGAGGGCGCCCGGTTCTTTGGGCGAGCGGACGCGCCGGTGCCCCGGCGGCCGGGCCGGCCGCCGGGGCACCCGCCGCGCGGCGGGCGGAGGGATCACGCCGCGATCAGTCGGCGAGGTACCGCCCGTAGGCGACCGTGGTGAGGAACGGCGGGAAGTCCTCGCCCAGCGCCACCTCGCGGAACACCGCGGCCGCGTCGTCGTACCGGTCGCCGGCGAACCGTTCGAGGCCCGCGAGCACCTCGGCGAGCACCGTCTCGACGCGCTCGCGGGTCACCTCGCCGTGCTCGGTGCGGGTGCCGGTCGCGACCCACTGCCACACCTGCGACCGGGAGATCTCCGCCGTGGCGGCGTCCTCCATGAGGCTGTCCAGCGCGGCGGCGCCGGTCCCGCGCAGCCACGAGGCGATGTACCGCACGCCCACCGAGACGTTCGCGCGCAGGCCGCACTCGGTGATCGTGGCGCCCTCGCGCCGGGCCGAGGCGACGTCGAGCAGCTGCGCCTGGCCCACCTGGACGTCGTCGCGCCGCCGGTCGAGCTGGTGCGGGCGGTCGCCGAGCACGGCGTCGAGCTCGGCCCGGGCGGTGGCGATGAGGTCGGGGTGGGCGACCCACGTGCCGTCGAACCCGTCGCCGGCCTCGCGCCGCTTGTCCTCGGCAACCTTCGCCAGGGCCCGCGCCGTGACGTCCGGACGGCGCCGGTCGGGGATGAACGCGCTCATCCCGCCGATCGCGTGCGCCCCGCGGCGGTGGCAGGTGGCCACGAGCAGCTCGGTGTAGGCCTGCATGAACGGCGCGGTCATCGTCACCTGGTTGCGGTCGGGCAGCACGTAGGAGGTGCCACGGGTGCGCAGGCACTTGATCACCGAGAACAGGTAGTCCCAGCGGCCGGCGTTGAGCCCGGCGCAGTGCTCGCGCAGCTCGTAGAGGATCTCCTCCATCTCGAACGCCGCAGGCAGCGTCTCGATGAGCACGGTGGCGCGGATGGTGCCGCGGGGCAGGCCCAGGGCGTCCTGCGCGGCCTCGAAGACCTGGTTCCACAGCCGCGCCTCGCGGTAGCCCTCGAGCTTCGGCAGGTAGAAGTACGGCCCGCGGCCGCGGGCGACCAGCTCGGCGGCGTTGTGGAACAGGTACAGGCCGAAGTCCACCAGGGCGCCCGACGCCGCGGTGATCGACCCGTCGGTGTGCCGCACCCGCAGGTGCGCCTCGGGCAGGTGCCAGCCGCGCGGGCGGAACACGATGGTCGGCAGGTCGGTCAGCTCTCGCGAGCGCAGCGCGTACCGCTTGCCGGCGTCGGTGGTGAGCTCGAGCTCGCCGCGGATCGCGTCGCGCAGCGCGAGCTGCCCGCCGACGACGTTCTCCCACGTCGGGGCGGAGGCGTCCTCGGCGTCGGCGAGCCAGACCCGGGCGTCCGAGTTCAGCGCGTTGATCGTCATCTTGGGGTCGGTGGGGCCGGTGATCTCCACGCGGCGGTCCTCCAGGCCGGGTGCGCCGGCGGAGCCGGCCACCCGCCAGGACGGGTCGTCGCGGACCGGGCGGGTGGCGGGCAGGAAGTCCGGGTCCTCGCCGTCGGCGATCGCCCGGACCCGCTGAGCGCGGGCGGCGAGCAGCTCGGCCTGGGCGTCGGCGAACCGCTCGTGCAGCAGGGCGAGGAAGTCCAGCGCCGCGGGCGTGAGGATCTCGGCGTCGCGGTCGGTGGCGCGGCGGGTCGGCGCGATCGTCGTGCCTGACGGCGTCCGGCCGACGGGCGGCGTCAGGCCGGGGGCGGTGCCCGGCGCGGTGCCGGGCGTCGGGCGGGGGCGGGTCGTCAGCGTGGTCATGGGGTCCTCCGGGGAAAGGTCTGTCTCGGCGGAGAGCTCTCTATCTCGGCGCGGGAGCTCTCTATCTCGCGGTCAGAAGAGGGTCAGAACTGCGCCGTCTCGGTGGAGCCGGCCAGGGCGAGGGTCGCCGCGGTGGGGTTCACGGCGGTGGCGACCCGGTCGAAGTAGCCGGTGCCGACCTCCCGCTGGTGGCGGGTGGCGGTGTAGCCGTCGGCCTCGGCGGCCAGCTCGGCCTGCTGCAGGTCGACGTAGGCGCTCATGGCGCGCTCGGCGTAGCCGCGGGCCAGGGCGAACATCGAGTGGCTCAGGGCGTGGAAGCCGGCCAGGGTGATGAACTGGAACCGGTAGCCCATCGCGCCCAGCTCGCGCTGGAACGTGGCGATCTCGGCGTCCGACAGGTGCTTCTTCCAGTTGAACGACGGCGAGCAGTTGTAGGCCAGCAGCTTGCCGGGGAACCGCTCGTGCACGGCCTCGGCGAACCGGCGGGCGAGCGCCAGGTCGGGGGCGCCGGTCTCGACCCACAGCAGGTCGGCGTGCTCGGCGTAGGCCAGGCCGCGGGCGATCACCGGCTCGATGCCGCTGCGGACCCGGTAGAAGCCCTCGGCGGTGCGCTCGCCGGTGAGGAACTCCTGGTCGCGCGGGTCGACGTCGGAGGTCAGCAGGTCCGCCGCGAGCGCGTCGGTGCGGGCGACGATCACGGTCGGCACGCCGGCGACGTCGGCCGCCAGCCGGGCGGCGTCCAGCGTGCGCACGTGCTGCGCCGTCGGGACGAGGACCTTGCCGCCCAGGTGGCCGCACTTCTTCTCGCTGGCGAGCTGGTCCTCCCAGTGCACGCCCGCGGCGCCGGCGGCGATCATCGCGTGCATCAGTTCGTAGGCGTTCAGGGGTCCGCCGAACCCGGCCTCCGCGTCGGCGACGATGGGGGCCAGCCAGTCCCGGCTCGGGGCGCCGGCCTCGGCGTGCTCCACCTGGTCGGCGCGCAGCAGCGCGTTGTTGATGCGGCGCACCACCTGCGGCACCGAGTTCGCCGGGTAGAGCGACTGGTCGGGGTAGGTCTGCCCGGCGAGGTTGGCGTCGGCGGCGACCTGCCAGCCGGACAGGTAGATCGCCTGCAGGCCGGCCTTGACCTGCTGCACGGCCTGCTGGCCGGTCAGCGCGCCGAGCGCCCGGACCGGCTCCGCGGCGTGCAGCAGCTCCCACAGCCGCTCGGCGCCGCGGCGGGCCAGCGTGTGCTCCTCGCGGACCGACCCGCGCAGCGCCACCACGTCGTCGGCCGTGAAGCCGCGCCGGACGCCGGCCCAGCGCGGGTCGGCGGCCCACTGCCCGGCGAGCTCCTCGGCGGTCTGCACCTGGTCGCCGGGGCGGGCGACGGGGGCGGTGGCAGGGGCGGTGGGGGAGCCGGCGGGGGTGGTGCCGTGGGGGCGGTCGGTGAGCGTGGTCATCGGGTCCTCCTTCGGGGGCGGGCGTGCGTCGTCGGCGGTGCCGTGACACCGACGTTCCTCCCTGTCGCCGCTCCGCGTCCCGGTGCGCGGCGGAGAAGTTTCCCGGTTCTTCTCCTTCACGGAAGGTCCCGGCCGTGTCACCCTCAGTCATGGCTATCTCGACGTCGAGAGATCCCGGCTCGCCGCGGCCGGCGGCGGGCTCAGCACCGCGCCCCGCGGCCCGTCCCGTCCCACCGGCCGCCGTCGGGCGCCCGGCCCCGCAGCCCGCCGTGCCGCTCGCGGACGAGCCGGACGCGCTGACGATCGGCCGGCGCATCCGCCACCTGCGCACCCGCCGCGGCATGACGCTCGAGGAGCTGGCCGCCGCCGTCGGCCGGGCGCCGTCGCAGGTCTCCCTGCTGGAGAACGGGCGCCGGGAGCCGACGATCGCGCGGCTGCAGGCGGTGGCCCGCGCGCTGGGCGCGAGCGTGGAGGACCTGCTGGCGCCGGAGCCGCCGTCGCGCCGCGACGCGCTGGAGATCGAGCTGGAGCGCGCCCAGCGCGGCCCGCTCTTCGCCGCCCTGGGCATCAAGCCCGTGCGGGTGGGCAAGGGGCTGCCGACCGACGCGCTGGAGGCGGTCGTCGCGCTGCAGCGCGAGCTCGAGCGGCTGCACACCGAGCGGGCCGCCACGCCCGAGGAGGCCCGGCGGGCCAACACCGAGCTGCGGGCCGACATGCGCGCGCAGGACAACTACTTCCCCGAGCTGGAGGCGGTGGCCCGCGGGCTGCTCGACGACGTCGGCCACCGCGGCGGCCCGCTGCCGCAGCGGCAGGCGAGCGAGCTCGCCGCGCACCTGGGGTTCGCCATCCACTACGTGCCCGACCTGCCGCACTCCACGCGCGCGGTGATCGACCGCCGCCACGGGCGGGTCTACCTGCCGAGCAACGGCATCCGCGGCCGCTCCGACGCGCGCTCGGCGCTGCTGCAGGCGCTGGCCTCGCACGTGCTCGGGCACGCCGAGCCGCGCGACTACGCCGAGCTGCTGCGCCAGCGGGTCGAGGCCAACTACCTGTGCGCGGCGTTGCTGCTGCCCGAGCGCGACGCGGTGCGGTTCCTGCGCGCGGCCAAGGAGTCGCGGTCCATCTCGATCGAGGACCTGCGCGACGCGTTCGCCGTCTCCTACGAGACCGCCGCGCACCGCTTCACCAACCTGGCCACCCGCCACCTGGGGGTGGCGGTGCACTTCATGAAGGTGCACGTGTCCGGGGTGATCCACAAGGCGTACGAGAACGACGGCGTGCGGTTCCCCGCCGACGCGCTCGGCACCGTCGAGGGCCAGTACGTGTGCAAGCACTGGACGGCGCGGCGGGTGTTCGACGTGCCCGACCGGCTCAGCCCGTACTACCAGTACACGGACACGCCCACGGGCACCTACTGGTGCACGTCGCGCGTCGCGGACACGCCCGAGGGGCAGTTCTCCGTCTCGGTGGGCGTGCCGTTCGCGCAGGTGAAGTGGTTCCTCGGGCGGGAGACGACGGCGCGGTCGACGTCGCGGTGCCCGGACGAGGCGTGCTGCCGGCGGCCGCCGCGCTCGCTCGCGGAGCGGTGGGCGGGGCACGCCTACCCGAGCGCGCGGCCGCACGCCTCGATGCTCGCGGCCATGCCGCAGGGCGCCAGCCCTGGCGTGGACGCCACCGAGGTGTACGAGTTCCTCGAGCGGCACGCCCCGCAGCCCTGACCCGCCGCCGGGCCGCACGACCAGGAGGGCGGTCAGGCCTCCAGGAGGAGCGCCTCACCCTGGCCCCCGCCGCCGCACAGGGCGACGGCGGCGCGCCCGCCGCCGCGGCGGCGCAGCTCGTGCGCGGCGTGCACCACCAGCCGGGCGCCCGAGGCGCCGATCGGGTGGCCCAGCGAGATGCCGCCGCCGTGCGGGTTGACCTGCTCCAGGTCGAGGCCCAGGCGCCGGGCCGAGACGGCCACCACCGCGGCGAACGCCTCGTTGATCTCCACCAGGTCGAGGTCGCCTGGCGTCCAGCCCTGCCGGGCCAGCGCGCGCTCGAGCGCCCGCGCCGGCTGGGAGTGCAGCGACGTGTCCGGGCCGGCCACCTGCCCGTGCGCGCGCACCGTGGCCAGGACGTCGGCGCCGGCTGCCTCGGCCCGGGCCCGGGTGGTGAGCACGACGGCGGCCGCCCCGTCCGTCAGCTGCGAGGCGTTGCCCGCGGTGATGGTGCCGTCGGGGGCGAACGCCGGGCGCAGCCGCGCCAGCGCCTCGGGGGTGGTGTCCGGGCGCACGCCCTCGTCGTCGGTCACGACCACGGGCTCGCCGCGCCGCTGCGGCACCGGCACGGGGGCGAGCTCGGCCACGAAGACGCCGTCCTTCGCCGCCGCGGCCGCCCGCTGGTGGGACGCCGCCGCGATGGCGTCCTGCTCGGCGCGGGAGACGAACGCCTCGCCGCGGTTGTGCCCCTCGGTGGCCAGGCCCATGGCCCGCCCGTCGAACGCGTCGGTCAGCCCGTCGCGCGCCACGGCGTCCACCAGGGTGGCGTCGCCGTAGCCCAGGCCGAGGCGCGCCCGGGGCAGCAGGTGCGGCGCGTTCGTCATCGACTCCTGGCCGCCGGCCAGGGCGACCGTCGCCTCGCCGGTGCGCAGCAGCCGGGCGGCGTCGATCACGGCGGTCAGCCCGGACAGGCAGACCTTGTTCACGGTGACCGCCGGGGTGGCCAGCGGCACGCCGGCGGCGACGGCGGTCTGCCGGGCCGGGTTCTGCCCGGCGCCGGCCTGCAGCACCTGGCCGACGACGACGGCGTCGACGTCCGCCGCCGTCAGCCCGGCGGCCCGCTCCAGCGCGGCCCCGGCGGCGACGGCGCCGAGCTCGACGGCCGACCGCGGGGCCAGCGCGCCGCGGAACCGGCCCAGCGGCGTGCGGGCGGCGGCCACGACGACGACGTCGTCCGGCGCGGGCCCCGTCGCGGCGGCCCCCGCGGTCATGCCGGCACCTCCGCGGGCGCGGCGTCCGGCGCCACCACCGACAGGGCGGGGGAGACCTCGAGCGGGGCGCCGGTCGCCGCGCGCACGTCGTCGACGGTGACGCCGGGCGCGAGCTCGGTCAGCACGAACCCGGCCGGCGTGACGTCCAGGACGGCCAGGTCGGTGATCACCCGGTCGACGACGCCGCGGCCGGTCAGCGGCAGCGTGCACGCGTCCAGCAGCTTGGGCGACCCGTCCCGGGCCACGTGCTCCATGAGCACGATGACCAGCCCGGCGCCGTGCACCAGGTCCATGGCGCCGCCGGGGCCCTTGACCATCTTGCCGGGGATCATCCAGTTGGCCAGGTCGCCGGCGGCGGACACCTGCATGCCGCCGAGGATCGCGGCGTCGATCTTGCCGCCGCGGATCATCCCGAAGCTCAGCGCGGAGTCGAACGTCGCGGCCCCCGGGCGCAGCGTGACGGTCTCCTTGCCGGCGTTGATCAGGTCGGGGTCGACCTCGTCCTCGGTGGGGTACGGGCCCACGCCGAGCAGCCCGTTCTCCGACTGCAGCACCAGCTCGACGTCGTCGGGCACGTGGTTGGGCACCAGCGTGGGCAGGCCGATGCCCAGGTTGACGTACCAGCCGTCGCGCAGCTCGCGGGCCGCGCGGGCGGCCATCTGCTCACGGGTCAGCGGCACCGCTCAGCCCTCCTTCCCGGCGCCGGGGCGGCCCACGGCCGCCGGCGCCGCGCGCACCGTGCGCTTCTCGATCCGCTTCTCGACGTCGGGGCCGACCTCGACCACCCGGTGCACGTACACCCCGGGCAGGTGCACGGCGTCCGGGTCGATCTCGCCCGGCTCGACGAGCTCCTCGACCTCCGCCACGCACAGCCGCCCGGCCATCGCCGCGAGGGGGGAGAAGTTGCGGGCCGAGCGGTGGAACACGAGGTTGCCGTGCCGGTCGCCGCGCACGGCGTGCACCAGCGCGACGTCGGTGGCGATCGCCTCCTCCAGGACGAACTCGGCGGGCCCGTCCGGCGTGGCGAACGTGCGCACCTCCTTGGGCGGGCTGGCCACCGCGACGCCGCCGGCGCCGTCGTAGCGGCGCGGCAGGCCACCGTCGGCCACCTGCGTCCCGACGCCGGTGCGCGTCCAGAACGCGGCGATCCCGGACCCGCCGGCGCGCAGCTTCTCGGCCAGGGTGCCCTGCGGGGTGAGCTCGAGCTCCAGCTCCCCGGCCAGGAACTGCCGCTCGAACTCCTTGTTCTCCCCGACGTAGGAGCTGGTCATCCTGCGGATGCGCCCGGCGCCCAGCAGCCGGCCCAGGCCCCAGTCGTCGACGCCGCAGTTGTTGCTCACCACGTGCAGGTCGGTGGTGCCCTGCGCCAGCAGCGCCTCGATCAGCACCACGGGGTTGCCGCACAGGCCGAACCCGCCGACGGCGATGCTGGCGCCGTCCGGCACGTCGGCCACCGCGGCGGCGGCTGTGCCGACCACCTTGTCGAGGCCGCGCCCGGCGGTGCCGCGGCGCACCGCGGGAGACGTGAGCGTCATCGGTCGTCCCTCCTTGCTCGGCGCTGGAGCGTCCGGCTCACCGGGCGCTCCAGCCGCCGTCGATCGTCCACGAGGCTCCCGTGACCATCGCCGCGTCGGGACCGGTCAGCCAGCCCACGAGCGAGGCGACCTCGTCCGGCTCGACCAGCCGCTTGACCGCGGCCTCGGCGAGCATGACCTTCTCGACCACCTCGGCCTCGGCGATGCCGTGCACCCGCGCCTGGTCGGCCACCTGCTTCTCCACGAGCGCGGTGCGCACGTAGCCGGGGTTGAGGCACACGCTGGTCACCCCGTGCTCGCCGCCCTCGAGCGCCACGGTCTTGGACAGCCCCTCCAGGCCGTGCTTGGCCGAGACGTAGGCCGACTTGAACGGCGAGGCGACCAGCCCGTGCACCGAGCTGATGTTGATCACCCGGCCCCAGCCGCGGGCGTACATGCCCGGCAGCGCGGCCCGGACCAGCAGGAACGGCGCCTCGAGCATCAGCCGGTGCACGAGCCGGAACGCCTCGGGGTCGAAGTCCTGCACGGGTGCGACCTGCTGCACGCCGGCGTTGTTGACCAGCACGTCGACGTCGAGCTCCAGGTCGTCCAGCGCGCGGGTGTCGGCCAGGTCGACCACCCATGCCTCGCCGCCGAGCTCGTCGGCGAGCCGCTTGGCGCCGTCGGCGTCGAGGTCGGCGACGGTGACGTGGGCGCCGCGCGCGGCGAGCTCGCGGGCGCACGCCGCGCCGATGCCGCTCGCGGCGCCGGTCACCAGGGCGCGCCGGCCGGCCAGGGTGCGGGGTGCGTCGGTGCGGGGCGCCTCGGCCGTCATGCGCGCACCGCCTCGGTGGCGCGGGCGCGCCGGTCGGCGGCGTCCAGGTCGTGCAGCGACAGGCCGCGGGTCTCGCGCAGGCTGAGCACCGCGACGGCGGTGATCGCGCCGGCGACGAGCAGGTAGACCGCGGTGGGCCAGCCGCTGCCGGTCGCCTTGAGCCACGTGGTCGACAGGATCGGCGCCAGCGAGCCGGCCACGATGGCCGTGACCTGGGCACAGATCGACACGCCCGAGTAGCGCATCCGGGTGGGGAAGAGCTCGGCCAGCACCGCGGGCTGCGCGGCCCACATCAGGGCGTGGAACACCAGGCCCGCGACGAGGGTGAGGAGGATGACGGCGGTGCTGCGGGTGCCGAAGGCCGGGAACGCCCACAGCCCCCACGTGCCGCCGAGGATCGCGCCGGCCAGGTAGACCGGCCGCCGCCCGACGCTGTCGGCCAGCCGGCCGGCGAGCACGATCGCCGCGAAGTGGCAGGCGTGCGCGATCGCGACGATGCCGAGGATGCGCGAGGTGTCCATGCCGAGGCCGGCGCCGAGGTAGACGATCGAGAAGCTGACCACGAGGTAGTAGAGGATGTTCTCCGCGAACCGCACGCCCATGCCGGTGATCACGCCGCGGGGGTAGCGGCGCACGACGTCGAGCACGCCGTAGCCGGCGACCTTGCCCTCCTCGAGCTCGGCCTTGGCCTGCTGGAAGATCGGCGCGTCGGTGATGCTCGTGCGGATCCACCAGCCGACCAGCACGACGACCGCGGAGAGCCAGAACGCGACGCGCCAGCCCCAGGACAGGAACGCCTCGTCGCTGAGCGTGGAGGACGTCAGCCACAGCACCGCCGTGGCGAGCAGGTTGCCGAGCGGCACCGCGGCCTGCGGCCACGCTGTCCACGTGGCCCGCTCGGCGTCGGGGGAGTGCTCGGCCACGAGCAGCACCGCGCCGCCCCACTCGCCGCCGAGCGCGATGCCCTGCACGAACCGCAGCAGCACCAGCAGGATCGGCGCGGCGACGCCGATCGCGTCATAGCTCGGCAGGCAGCCCATGAGCACGGTGGCCACGCCGATCATCAGGATGGTGATCTGCAGGGTGTGCTTGCGGCCCAGCCGGTCGCCGATGTGGCCGAAGATCACCCCGCCCAGCGGGCGGGCGAGGAAGCCGATCGCGTAGGTGACGAAGGCGGCGATGATGCCGTCGTAGGCGTTGTCCATCGCGGGCAGCAGCACCTTCGAGAACACGAGGGCGGACGCCGTCGCGTAGAGGAAGAAGTCGTACCACTCCACCACGGTGCCGGCCATCGAGGCCGAGACGATCCTCCTGAGCAGTGACCGGTCGCTGCCGGCCGACGTGTGCTGGCCGATGGCCATGAGAGCTCCTCCGTGTCGTCGTTGACACCTTCGGGGCGGCTCCCGCACCGGCCCACGCACCCGGCGCCGCGGCCGACGCCACGGTGGGGCTGTGGTGGTGCTGTGGTGCGCGCCACGCTGACCCGGGGAGTCTGCCGGGACCGTGCATGTGCATGCAACGGCCATCGGAGCACATGCGGTGTGCACGGATGCACAACGCGGGCGGCGCCGCTACGGTGGCGCCGTGACGACGACGTCCGCCCCTTCCCGTGATCCCGCCCGCGGGCCGTCCCGCGTGCCCAGCGCCGACCAGCTCCTCGTGCTGCTCGAGGTGGCCCGCTGCGGCCGGTACACGACTGCCGCCCAGGCGCTCGGCCTCACGCACACCACCGTGGCCCGCAACGTCGCCGCGCTCGAGCGCGCGCTGGGCGGGCGCGTGCTCGTGCGCGGTGCGGAGGGCTGGGAGCTCACCGAGCTCGGCGAGCGCGCGGCCCGCGCCGCCGAGTCCGTCGCCGACGCGCTCGCCCGGCTCACGTCCCCCGACGGCGAGGCCGACCGCATCGCCGGTGTCGTGCGCATGACGGCCACCGACGGCTTCTCCGCGTACGTGGTGCCGCCCGCCGTCGCCGGGCTGCGCGAGCGGCACCCCGACCTGTCGGTCGAGCTGGTCACGGTGACCCGGCGGGCGGCGCAGCACCGGACCGGCGTCGACGTGGAGGTGGTGGTGGGCCAGCCGCAGGTGGCGCGCGCCAAGGCGCTGCGGCTGGGGGAGTACGAGCTCGGGCTGTACGCCGCGCGCGGGTACCTGGAGCGCCACGGGACGCCGACGTCGGTGGCAGAGCTGAGCGGGCACGGCCTGGTGTACTTCGTCGACTCGATGCTGCAGGTGGACGACCTGGACGCCCCGCGCCGCATGATCCCCGGCATCCGCGACGCGCTCACCTGCACCAACGTGCTGGTGCACGTCGAGGCCACGCGCGCCGGGGCCGGCGTCGGGTTCCTGCCCTGCTTCGCCGCGGACCGGCACGACGACCTCGTGCGGCTGCTGCCGGACGAGGTGCGCGAGCGGCTGCCCTACTGGGCGGTGGTGCACCCCCAGTCGTGGCGGCGGCCGGCCGTGGCTGCCGTCGTCGACGCGCTGCGGCGCGAGGTCGTCCGCCAGCGGGCCGCGCTCCTCGGCCGCCACGCGGCCGCCCACCCCGCCGCCACCCCCTGACGGCGGGAGCGTCAGTCGCGGTTCTCGGCGTCCCCGATGAGCTCCCGCACGTCGTCGGCGACGCCGTCGACGTTCATGTCCGCGCTGCGGGCCTTGCGGGCGTCCCAGCGCAGGCACAGCGCCCCCAGGGCGGCCGCGACGAGCGACGCCAGCAGGATCGCGGCCTTGGCGCCGTCGGTGTGCTCGGACCCGTGGCCGAACGACAGCTCGGCCACCAGCAGCGCCACCGTGAACCCGATGCCGGCGAGCAGGCCCACCGGCAGCAGGTCCCGCACCCCGACGCCCTGCGCCAGCCGCAGCGGGGTCAGGCGGGTGACCAGCGCGGTCGTGCCCAGCACGCCGACGAGCTTGCCGACCACGAGGGCCAGGCCGATCGCCAGGACCACCGGCTGACCGAGGATCTCGCCCGGCCCGCCGCCGTCGACCACCGTGACGCCGGCGGCGAAGAACGCGAACACGGGCAGCGCCAGGCCCTGCGACCACGGCTCCATGGCGTGCGCGTAGCGGAGCGTGCGCGGCGTGGCCTCGCCGCGCATCGCGACCGCCGGGACGGTGAACCCGAGCAGCACGCCCGCGACGGTGGCGTGCACCCCCGAGGCGTGCATGAGCCCCCAGGCGACGGCGCCGACCGGCAGCAGCACCCACCAGCGGGCCCGGCGGCCGCGGACGTACCAGCCGCCCAGCGCCACGACGGCGAGCGCGGCGACCAGGTACAGCAGGTTCAGGTCGGACGGGTAGAAGACGGCGATCACGGTGATCGCGAGCAGGTCGTCCACGACCGCGAGCGTGAGCAGGAACGTGCGGATCGCCAGCGGCAGCCCCTTGCCGAACACGGCGAGGACGCCGACGGCGAACGCGATGTCGGTGGCCGTGGGGATGGCCCAGCCGTGCAGCGCGGTCGGCTCGCCCGCCGCCGAGACCACGACCGCGTAGATGATCGCGGGCACCGCCATGCCGCCGACGGCGGCGAGCATCGGGACGCCCGCCTCCCGGGGGTTGCGCAGCGACCCGGCCACGAACTCGTGCTTGAGCTCCACGCCGACGGTGAAGAAGAAGATCGCCAGCAGCCCGTCCGCGGCCCACTCGGCGACCGTGAGGTCGAGGTGCAGCGCGTGGGGGCCCACCACGGTGCCGGACAGCGTCTGGTAGGCCTCGCGCCACGGCGAGTTGGCCCAGACGAGGGCCAGGGTCGCGGCCGCGATCAGCAGCAGGCCGCCGGTCGTCTCCCGGCCGATCCAGGCACGCAGGCGGGTGGCGGGCGACGGCCGCCGGGCGGCCGCGGTGAGGTTCTCGGGGGTGTGGGACACAGGCGGTCTCCTGCCTCGGGGTCGGTGGACGTGCCGGCGCTCCCACCGGCGTCGCCGACCAGACTTCCCGGCTCACCCTGGGCTCCAGCGTAGCCGCCGGCCCTCGTCGCCCGCCGCACGGGTCCGGCTCGTGAGAACGCGGGGTGGGGACTTCTGGGCGCGCCGTCAGCCGCCGAGCTCGCGGGCCAGCGCCAGCAGCCGCGTGACCGTGTTCCAGTTGCGCCCGGTGAGCCACGTGCCGGCCGCGCGGTCGATGCGCGCGGAGGTGAGCCTCGAGGCGGCCAGCCCGGCCGGGTACTCGACGACGAGGGCGCCCGCCGCGAGCGCGAGCCGCTCCGGCCCGGGGTGCTCCCGCGCCAGGCGCGCGATCCCGTCGGCGTCGACCGGTCCCGCCGGCACGAAGGCCAGCAGGTGCGCGGGGTCGTCCCGCGCCGCGTCGGGGAAGGGGTTGGCGGCCACGACCTCGGCGAGGCGGCCGGCCGTGATCGCGACAGCGGGCACCTGCTGCCCGAGGCGCCGCTCGAGCGCCGCCGCGACGCGCGCGGCCACCTGCGCCTCCGCCGCCGCGCCGGCCGCCGCGGCGGCCGGGGCAGCCGCACGGCCGACGACGTTGCCGCTGTTCAGCACCGTCCGCGCGGCGGTCAGCCCGGCGTCCTGCGCGACGGTCCGGAGGTCCGCGGCGGCGACCCGCCGGTGCGGGCCGAGGTTCACCCCGCGCAGGAGCACGACGAAGGTCGAGTCGGTCATGCGGCAATGGTCCCCTGCCGTCGGGGCGGTGCGGACGGGGCGCGAGGCGAGTTCCCAGGTGAACGGCGGGTTATTTCTGCGCGACTCGACGGCGGCGGGGGTGGTGTCGCGAATCACATCGTCGTAGTTTGGCGCCAGGGACGGCGATCCCCGCCGTCCTCCGGGAGGCCAGCCGATGGGGTTCACGCTCCGTGCGGGAGGGCCGGCACCGGCCCTGCGGCGCGTGCGTCGCTCCCCGGGCCGGGAGCCCGCCCCACCCACCCGTCCGTGCCGCTCGGCCGCCGGCCCCTCGGGGCCGGTACACCCAGGCCGAGACCACGGGCGGCGACGGCGCTGAGGCGCCGGAGGGAGACCCTCGTGGACCGTTCCGCCCAGACCCCCGCAGCCACCACCGCCACCCCCGTCGACGACGGCCGGCGCACGTTCGTCGTCGACACCTCGGTGCTGCTGTCGGACCCGCGGGCCCTGTCCCGGTTCGCCGAGCACGACGTGGTGCTGCCGGTCGTCGTGATCACCGAGCTGGAGGCCAAGCGCCACCACGCGGAGCTCGGGTACTTCGCACGGTCGGCGCTGCGCCTGCTCGACGAGCTGCGGGTGCAGCACGGGCGGCTCGACGCCCCCGTCCCCGTCGGCGACGCCGGCGGCACGCTGCGCGTGGAGCTCAACCACATCGACCCGCAGGTGCTGCCCGCCGGGTTCCGGCTCGGGGACAACGACTCGCGCATCCTCGCCGTGGCGGCCAACCTCGCCGCCGAGGGGCGTCGGGTCACCGTGGTCTCCAAGGACCTGCCGATGCGGATCAAGGCCTCGGCGGTGGGCCTCGAGGCGGAGGAGTACCGCGCCGAGCTCGCCGTCGACTCCGGGTGGACGGGCATGGCCGCGATCGACCTGTCCGACGAGCAGATGGCCGATCTGTGGGAGCACGAGCAGGTCGACGTCGCGGACCTCGACCCCGACGTCGTCGCCGCGGCCTCGCCGCTGCTGGTGCACACCGGCCTGGTGATCCACTCGCCGCGCGGGTCGGCGCTCGGTCGGGTGACCGCCGACAAGAAGGTGCGCCTGGTGCGCGGCGACCAGGAGCTGTTCGGCGTGCACGGCCGCTCGGCCGAGCAGCGCGTGGCCATCGACGTGCTGCTCGACGAGTCCGTCGGCATCGTCTCGCTCGGCGGGCGCGCCGGCACCGGCAAGTCGGCGCTCGCGCTGTGCGCCGGCCTCGAGGCGGTGCTCGAGCGGCGCCAGCACCGCAAGATCATCGTGTTCCGGCCGCTGTACGCGGTGGGCGGCCAGGAGCTGGGCTACCTGCCGGGCAGCGAGTCCGAGAAGATGAACCCGTGGGCGCAGGCCGTCTACGACACCCTCGGGGCGCTGGTGTCGCCCGAGGTGGTCGACGAGGTGATCGCCCGCGACATGCTCGAGGTGCTGCCGCTGACCCACATCCGGGGCCGGTCGCTGCACGACGCGTTCGTGATCGTGGACGAGGCGCAGTCGCTCGAGCGCAACGTGCTGCTGACGGTGCTCTCGCGCATGGGCCAGAACTCCCGCGTGGTGCTCACCCACGACGTCGCCCAGCGCGACAACCTGCGGGTGGGCCGGCACGACGGCGTGGCGGCGGTGATCGAGAAGCTCAAGGGCCACCCGCTGTTCGCGCACGTGACCCTGACCCGGTCCGAGCGCTCGCAGATCGCGGCCCTGGTCACGGACATGCTGGAGAACCTCGAGCTGTGAACCGGTGAGCGGACGCGGTGCCGCGGGGCGCGTCGGCGTCCCGCGGCACCGCTGCGTCAGCGCTCGGCCCGCGCCCGCGGGTGGATCAGCAGCACCGCGACGACGCCGACGAGCGCACCGATCGCGGTGTCGAGCGCGCGGTCGACCGCCAGCGCGGACGGGTCGGTCGGCGCGCCGAGCGCCGTCATGAGCAGCGCCATCGGCGCGATGAGCACCTGCGCCAGGCCGTAGTTGACGGCGATGACCACCTCGGTGGCGATCTGCAGCACGAACACGAGCGCCGCCGTCTGCCAGAAGGACAGGTCGGCGGCCAGCAGCGGCCAGGCGACGCACAGCGCGCCGACGACGGTGCCCGCGGCGCGCTGCAGCGCGCGCACCGCCATGTGCCGGGCGGTGGCGCCCTGGAGCGTGGCGGTCGACCCCATCACCGCCCACGCCGCGTGCCCGAGCCCGGCCGCGGCGGACGCCGCGGAGGCCAGGACGCCGGCGACCGTGACGCGCACGGTGTTCAGCACCCAGCCGGGCCGGTGCCGCTCGACGCGGGCGGTCGCCCGCAGGCCCTGCCGAGGCGGCAGCGGCGCTGCCGCCTCGGCGGCGTCCGGGGCGTCGTGCGGCACGACGTGCTCGCCGTGCAGCGACCGCTCGACGTCGTGCAGCTCGCCGGCCAGGGCGAGCGCCACCGGGCGGGTGCGGCGCCATGACGCGTCGTCGGCGAGCGCCCCGCGTGCCGCGGCGATCGAGCCCTCGGCCGCGGCGCGGGCCTGGGGCAGGCCGGAGGCCTGGGCGCGGCGCACGGCCTCGGCGGCGCGGCGCACGGCCAGGCGCGCGGGCGCCGTCGGCCGGAAGACCGCCCCCGCCATGCAGATCAGCCAGGCGAGCACCGCCCCGGCGAGCGCGGCGCCCGTGCGGGGCAGCACGTCGGCCAGCACCGGGCTGCCGGCCACGCCGGCGCCGGCGCAGAACACGACGATCGTGGCGCCGGGCGCGCCGGTGCGCAGCAGCAGCACGAACGCCGTCATGCCGCCCGCCAGGAGCGCCATGAGCACCCACGTCACCGGCGTCGGGGCGCGCAGCGCGGTGACGAGCGTGAACAGGCCGATGGCGCCGGACATCAGGAGGGCGACCCATCCGAGCAGCGCGGCGCGGCGCCGGTAGGTGTCGAAGCGGCCGTACAGCGAGGTCAGCGCGCCGAGCGCGGCAAAGCCGGCGAGCTCCTGGTGGCCGACGAGGCCGAAGCCGACGAGGGCCAGCGCGCCGGCGAGCCCCACGCGGACGGCGGGGGCGACCGCCGCGTCGGCCCGCCCCACCTTGAGGGACTCCCGGAGGACCGAGGGGTCGAGCAGCTCGCGGGCGGTGGACGTGACGGGGGCGAGGGGATGAGTCGACATGCTTGCCTCAGTCTACCGATTCATCGGTCCGTGACCCCGCGCGGGCGGGCGCCACCCGCCGTGATCAGCGTCCCAGAGGACCAGCATCCCCGGACGCGCCGCGGCCCGCCGCCGGAGGTTCCGGCGACGGGCCGCGGGGACGGCGGCAGGTTCAGGCCTGCGGCGGCGTCGTCATCTTCAGCACGTCGAGGGCGGCGTCGAGCTGCTCCTCGGTGATCTCGCCCCGCTCGACGAAGCCCAGCGCGACCACTGCCTCGCGCACCGTGATGCCCTCGGCGACGGCGTGCTTGGCCACCTTGGCCGCCGACTCGTAGCCGATGACGCGGTTGAGCGGCGTGACGATCGACGGCGAGGACTCGGCGTAGGCGCGGGCCTTCTCCACGTTGGCGGTGATGCCCGCGACGGTGCGGTCGGCCAGCACGCGCGAGGCGTTGGCCAGCAGGCGGACGGACTCCAGGACGCCCTGGGCGATCACCGGGATCTGCACGTTGAGCTCGAACGAGCCCGACGCGCCGGCCCACGCCACCGTGGCGTCGTTGCCCACGACGCGGGCGGCCACCATGAGCACGGCCTCGGGGACCACGGGGTTGACCTTGCCCGGCATGATCGACGAGCCCGGCTGCAGGTCGGGGATGAAGATCTCGCCCAGGCCGGTGTTCGGGCCCGAGCCCATCCAGCGCAGGTCGTTGCAGATCTTGGTGAGCGACACGGCGATCGTCTTCAGCGCGCCGGACAGCTCCACCAGGCCGTCGCGGGCCGACTGCGCCTCGAAGTGGTCGCGCGCCTCGGTCAGCGGCAGGCCGGTGTCCTCGCGCAGCAGGGCGATCACGCGCTGGGGGAAGCCCGCGGGGGTGTTGATGCCGGTGCCGACGGCGGTGCCGCCGAGGGGCACCTCGGCCACGCGCGGCAGCGCGGCCTCGAGGCGCTCGATGCCGTAGCGGATCGCGGCGGCGTACCCGCCGAACTCCTGGCCCAGCGTGACCGGGGTCGCGTCCATGAGGTGCGTGCGGCCCGACTTCACCACGGTGGCGAACTCGTCGGCCTTCGCCTGCAGCGCGGCGGCCAGGTGGGACAGGGCCGGGACCAGGTCGTTGATGACGCCGGCCGTCGCGGCCACGTGCACCGAGGTCGGGAACACGTCGTTGGACGACTGCGAGGCGTTGACGTGGTCGTTCGGGTGCACGTCCGTGCCGAGGGCACGCGTGGCGAGCGTGGCGAGCACCTCGTTGGTGTTCATGTTCGACGACGTGCCGGAGCCGGTCTGGTAGACGTCGACCGGGAAGTGCGCGTCGTGGGCGCCCGAGGCGACCTCGTCGGCGGCGGCGACGATGGCGTCCGCGACGGCCTGGTCCAGCACGCCCAGCTCGGCGTTGGCCCGGGCGGCGGCCTTCTTGATGCGGGCGAGCGCCTCGATGTGGCCCCGCTCGAGCGGCGTGCCGGAGATCGGGAAGTTCTCCACGGCCCGCTGCGTCTGCGCCCGGTACAGGGCCTGGGCCGGGACGCGGACCTCGCCCATCGTGTCGTGCTCGATGCGGTACTCGGTGTCGGCGCCCGGGGGCGTGCGGGGTGGCGGCTGCGCTCAGGAGGCGGCGGGAACCGCCTCGCCGACGTCGCCCGCGACCTCCACCAGGCGAGCGCTGCCCTCGGCGAGGTCGTACTCGACGCCGACGATCGCCACGCGACCTTCGGTCACGGCCTGGTCCAGCGCCGCGGAGTATCCGCGCAGCATCGCCACGGTGTGGCGCACGTGCTCGGTGCGCAGCGTGGCGGGGTCGAACAGCGCCTCGCGGGCGCCCGCGTCGGCCCGGGCGGTGATGGCCGCGACCGAGGGCATCACCCGGTCGACGACGGCGCGCACGAACCCCGGCGGCTGCTCGCCTGTGGCCAGGGTGTGCGCGGTGGCCGCGACCGCGCCGCACGAGTCGTGGCCGAGCACGACGACCAGGGGGGCGCCGAGGACCTCGGTGCCGTACTCGATGGACCCCAGCACGGTGGTGTCGACCACGTGCCCGGCGGTCCGCACCACGAACACGTCCCCGAGGCCCTGGTCGAAGATGATCTCGGCGGCGACGCGGGAGTCGGAGCAGCCGAAGATCACTGTGTGCGGGTGCTGCGCGGCGCTCAGCTCGCGGCGCCGGTCGGCGCCCTGCGACGGGTGGGCCGGCTCGTCGCGCACGAACCGGTCGTTGCCCGCGCGCAGCGCGGCCCACGCCTCGGCAGGCGTGGGACGCGCGGGGGCGGCGGGGGTGGTGGTGTCGGTCGTGCTCACTGCTCCTCCTCGACGACGACGGTGGTCTGCTCGACCTCCTCGACCACGACCCGCGTGGCGCCCGGGCCGCCGTCGCCGGCCTGCGCCGCCGCGAGCCGCTCCCGTGCGCCGTCGAGCCACTCCTGGCAGCGGGCCGCCAGCGCCTCGCCGCGCTCCCACAGCGCGAGCGAGACCTCGAGCGGCTCCCCGCCGGCCTCGAGGCGCTGCACGACGCGCACCAGCTCGTCGCGCGCCTGCTCGTAGCCGAGGGTGGAGGGGTCCGGGAGGGTGCTGAGGTCGGTGGGGTCGGTCACGGGACACAGTCAACCGCACCCGGCCGACATCCACCGGTCGCGTCCACGCCCCGGCCCGGGCCGTCCCTGCCCCGCCGGCGGGCGGCGGCCGCCGTAATCCGCTTGCCCGCCGCAGTCGCCGCCCGGGACGATGCGCGGCATGGGACACCTGGAGGTGGCGCACGTCGAGTACGTGCTGCCGGACGGCCGCACGCTCCTCGACGACGTCTCCTTCCGGGTCCCCGAGGGCAGCGCCACCGCACTGGTCGGGCCCAACGGCGCGGGCAAGACGACGCTGCTGCGCCTGGTCACGGGCGAGCTGGCGCCCGACGCCGGCTCCGTCGTCGTCACCGGCGGGCTCGGCGTCATGCCGCAGTTCGTGGGGTCCGTGCGCGACGAGTCCACGGTGCGCGACCTGCTCGTCGCCGTCGCGCCGCCCCAGCTGCGCGACGCCGCCCGCGCCGTCGACGCCGCCGAGCTGGCCGTCATGGAGGTCGACGACGAGGCGGCCCAGATGGCCTACGCCCAGGCGCTCGCCGACTGGGCCGACGTGCGCGGCTACGAGGCCGAGACGCTGTGGGACGAGTGCACCATGGCCGCGCTCGGGATCCCGTACGACCGGGCGCAGCACCGGCAGGTGCGCACCCTGTCCGGCGGTGAGCAGAAGCGGCTCGTGCTCGAGGCGCTGCTGCGCGGCACCGACGAGGTGCTCCTGCTCGACGAGCCGGACAACTACCTCGACGTGCCGGGCAAGCGCTGGCTCGAGGAGCAGCTGCGCGCCACGCGCAAGACGGTGCTGTTCGTCAGCCACGACCGCGAGCTCCTCGCCCGCGCCGCCGACCGGGTCGTGGCGCTCGAGCCCGGCCCCTCGGGCGCGGACGCGTGGGTGCACGGCGGCAGCTTCGCCACCTTCCACGAGGCCCGGCGCGAGCGCTTCGCGCGGTTCGAGGAGCTGCGTCGCCGCTGGGACGAGAAGCACGCCCAGCTCAAGAAGCTCGTCCTGGACCTGCGGCAGGCCGCCGCCAACAGCCCCGCGATGGCGTCGCGCTACTCCGCCGCCCGGACGCGGCTGGCGAAGTTCGAGGAGGCGGGGCCGCCGCCGGAGCCGCCGCGCGAGCAGGACATCACCATGCGCCTGCGCGGCGGGCGGACCGGGCTGCGCGCGGTCACCTGCGAGGCGCTGGAGCTCACCGGGCTGATGAAGCCCTTCGAGCTGGAGGTGTTCTACGGCGAGCGGGTCGCGGTGCTCGGCTCGAACGGCTCCGGCAAGTCGCACTTCCTGCGCCTGCTCGCGGGCGACGACGTCGCCCACACCGGCTCCTGGAAGCTCGGCGCCCGCGTGGTGCCGGGGCACTTCGCGCAGACGCACGCGCACCCCGAGCTGGTGGGGCGCACGCTCGTCGACATCCTGTGGGCCGACCACGCGCTGCAGCTGGGCGCGGCGATGGCCGCCCTGCGCCGCTACGAGCTGACCGCGGCGGCCGAGCGGCCGTTCGACAGGCTCTCCGGCGGCCAGCAGGCACGGTTCCAGATCCTGCAGCTGGAGCTGAGCGGCTGCACCGCGCTGCTGCTGGACGAGCCCACCGACAACCTCGACCTGGAGTCCGCCGAGGCGCTGCAGGAGGGCCTCGAGGCGTTCGAGGGCACCGTCCTGGCGGTCACCCACGACCGCTGGTTCGCGCGCGGGTTCGACCGGTTCCTCGTGTTCGGCTCCGACGGGGTGGTGCGCGAGACGGCCGAGCCGGTCTGGGACGAGCGCCGGGTCGAGCGGGCGCGCTGAGCCGGTCCCGGCGCGCCTCAGGCGGCCCCGGCCGCCGGGGTGGCCTGCGAGGCGACCGGCTCCGGGGTGATCGTCGCCCCCACCTCGCCGCGCGCCAGCCGCAGCCGCACGTCGCTGCCGGCCGGGGCGTCGGCCGGCTCGCGCACCACGTGCCCGTCCGGCCGCTGCACGACGGCGTAGCCGCGCTCCAGGGTGGAGGCGGGGGACAGAGCCCGCACCTGGGCCTCCAGCCGCCCGACCTCGCCGGAGGCGCGCAGCAGCAGGGCGTCCAGCAGGTGGCGCGAGTGGCGCAGCGCCTGCTCGACGTCGCGCTCACGGGCCTCGACCATCGACTGCGGCCGGGCGAGCACCGGGCGGGAGCGGACGCCGTCGAGCCCGTGCTGCTCGCGGTCCACCAGCGCGGTCACGGCCGCGCGCATGGCGCGCCGTGCCCGCTCGAGACGCAGCCGCTCCTCGGCGACGTCGGGCACGACGCGCTTGGCGGCGTCGGTGGGCGTCGAGGCGCGGTAGTCGGCGACGAGGTCGAGCAGCGGGGTGTCGGTCTCGTGCCCGATCGCCGACACCAGCGGCGTGCGGGCGGCCGCGGCGGCCCGCACGAGCGCCTCGTTGCTGAACGGCAGCAGGTCCTCGACCGCGCCGCCGCCGCGCGCGACGACGATCACCTCGACCTCCGGCAGGGCGTCCAGCTCGGCGATCGCGGCGCCGACCTCGCGCACCGCGTTGACCCCCTGCACGGCCACCTCGCGGATCTCGAAGCGCACCTGCGGCCAGCGGGCGCGGGCGTTGACCACCACGTCGTGCTCGGCCTTCGACTCCCGCCCGCACACCAGGCCGACCACGCGCGGCAGGAACGGCAGCGGGCGCTTGCGCTCGGCGTCGAACAGGCCCTCGGCGGCGAGCACGCGCTTGAGCTGCTCGATGCGCGCCAGCAGCTCGCCGATGCCCACCATCTGCACGTCTGCCGCACGCAGCGACAGCCGACCGGTCTTGACCCAGAACTCCGGCTTGGCGTGCACCACGACCTGGTCGCCCTTCTCGGGCTTCTTGTCCAGGCCGTGCATCACGCGGGTGAGCATGTGCACCGGCAGGGACGCCTCGGCGTCGGTGTCACGCAGGGTGAGGAACTGCATACCCGAGGTCGGGCGGAAGGTGTGCTCGACGATCTGCCCCTCGACCCACACGGGCGACATCCGGTCGACGTACCAGCGGATCTTGTCCGCCAGCAGCCGCACCGGCCATGGTCGCTGGGCGGTGGTGTCGGCCGCCTTCTCCGGCAGCGGCTGGGGCGCGGGAGCGCTCTCGGCGGGCTCGTCGGTCACGCGCCCCAGCATGCCGCACCCCGCCCACACGAGGCGTTCACACCTGCCCACCTAGACTGGCCGGGTGACAGCCACGAGCACCGCCACCGCGACCGGAACGCCGACCCGCACCAAGCGGGTGCTGCTCGCCGCCCCGCGCGGCTACTGCGCCGGCGTGGACCGTGCGGTCGTCGCCGTCGAGAAGGCTCTCGAGACCTACGGCGCACCCGTCTACGTGCGCAAGGAGATCGTGCACAACAAGCACGTCGTGGAGACCCTGCGCGAGCGGGGCGCGATCTTCGTCAACGACACCGACGAGGTACCCGAGGGCGCCCGCCTGGTGTTCTCCGCCCACGGCGTCTCGCCCGCGGTCCGCGAGGCCGCGGCGGCGCGCAGCCTGGCCACGATCGACGCCACCTGCCCCCTGGTGACCAAGGTGCACAAGGAGGCCGTGCGGTTCGCCAAGGACGACTACGACATCCTGCTGATCGGCCACACCGGCCACGAGGAGGTCGAGGGCACGGCGGGCGAGGCGCCCGAGCACGTGCAGGTGGTCAACTCCCCGGAGGAGGTCGACCAGGTCGTGGTCCGCGACCCGGCGAAGGTCGTGTGGATCTCGCAGACCACCCTGTCCGTCGACGAGACGATGGAGACGGTCCGCCGGCTGCGCGACAGGTTCCCGTCGCTGCAGGACCCGCCGAGCGACGACATCTGCTACGCGACCCAGAACCGTCAGGTCGCCGTCAAGAAGCTCGCGCCCGAGTGCGACGTCGTCATCGTCGTCGGCTCGGCGAACTCGTCGAACTCGGTGCGCCTGGTCGAGGTCGCCCTGCAGTCCGGCGCCCGGACCGCCTACCGCGTCGACCGCGCCGCGGAGATCCGTGAGGAGTGGCTCGACGGTGCCGCCACGGTGGGCGTCACCTCGGGTGCCTCGGTGCCGGAGATCCTCGTCCAGGACGTCGTGCGGCACCTCGCCGAGCGCGGGTTCGGCGACGTCGAGGAGGTGCGCACCGCGACGGAGGACCTCATGTTCTCCCTGCCTCGCGAGCTGCGCGCGGGCCTCAAGGCCGCCGGCCAGGACGACAAGCGGCCCCGCCGCGAGCAGCGCACCTCGCTGCCGGTCACCCCGGTCTGAGGCCCGGGCCTCTCCGACCGGCCGTGAGGTCGGCACCTCGTCGTGAGGTCGGCACCCCGAGGTGCCGACCTCACGGGCGGTGGGGGCGCCCCCCCGCGGGGCGGGCGCCCCCCGGCGGGGCCCCCCCCACGACGAACTGCCGACCTCACCAGCTGCCGGTCTCGCAGACTCCTGACCTGACCAGCTGCTGGTCTCGCAGACTGCCGACCTCGCGAGCCGCGCGACTCGCGCGCCGCGCCCGGCATCGCAGGCGCAGCACGTCGCGACACCAGAAGGCCCGGCCCCCTCTGCCTGAGGGCCGGGCCTTCCGGTGTCTCGCGGGTGCGCCGCCGGGCGGGCGCGCGGCCGCCAGACCAGGCGGCTCAGCCGGCGGCCGCGTCGTCCTGGCGCTCGCCCTGTGCGCTCTCGAGCGCGCGCTGGTCCGCCGCGGCCAGCGCCTCGAGGTCGTCGCCCGCGCCGCCGGCGACGGTGACCCGCCGCTCGCTCACGGACACGGTGTCGATCGCCACGACCCGCTCCTCCTCGGCGGCCAGCAGCTCCGGCTTGGTGATGGGCCGGGGCACCTCCTCGATCCCGCGGGCCTCCTCGATGAGGTCCTTCTCGTCGACCACGTCGAGCTCGACCATCCGGCGGGCCGAGGTGAGCACGTTGCGCTCGAGCGAGCCGATCATCGAGTTGTAGCTCTTGGTCGCCGTCTCCAGGGCCCGGCCGGTCTTGGTGATGTGGCCGGTCATGGTCACCAGGCGCGAGTAGAGCTCCTTGCCGACGGTGAGCACCTTCTGGGCGTTCTCGGCCAGGGCCTCCTGCCGCCAGGCGTAGGCGACCGTGCGCAGCAGCGCGACCATCGTCATCGGCGTGGCCACGATGACGTTCTTGCTCACGGCGTACTCGAGCAGGTCGGGCTCGCGCTCCACGGCGGCCGACAGGAACGCCTCGGCCGGCACGAACATCACCACGAACTCCGGCGCGGGGGAGAACTGGTCCCAGTACTTCTTGCCCGCCAGGTCGTCCACGTGCTTCTTCATGTGCCGCACGTGCGCGTCCAGGCGCTGCTCGCGGTAGTCCGCGTCGCCCGTCTGCTGCGCCTCCAGGTAGCCGAGGAACGCCACCTTGGCGTCGACCACCACGTGCTTGCCGCCGGCCAGGTGCACCACCATGTCCGGGCGGAGCAGGCCGTCCTCGGTGGACACCTGCGCCTGCTCGGTGAAGTCGACGCGGTGCAGCATGCCCGCCGCCTCGACCACCCGCCGCAGCTGCAGCTCGCCCCAGGCGCCGCGGGTCTGCGAGGAGCGCAGCGCGGTGACCAGCTCGCTCGTGCCGGTGCGCAGCTGTTCGTTGGCGGTCGCCAGCTGACGCAGGTGCTCGCCGAGCGTCGACTGCCCCTCGACCCGGGCCTTCTCGGCCTCCGCCACCTCGGCGCGCACCTTCTCCACGGCCTTGCTCAGCGGGTCCACCAGCGCACGGAAGGCCTGCTCGCGCTGGGCCAGCACCTCCTCGTTCTTGACGGTGCTGGCCCGCAGCCGCTGGTCGGCCAGCTCGAGGAACTGCTGCTGGCTGGCCTGCAGCACGTCGCCCGCCACGGCCTTGAACCGCCGCGCCGTGGCCTCGGCGTCCTCCTTCGCCTCGCGCACCTGGCGCTCGGCCTCCTCGCGCACCTCGGCGACCCGGCGCTCCGCCTGGGCCTGCGCCTCGGCGAGGCGGCGCTGGGCGTCGTCGCGCGCCAGGTCGAGCTGCTCGCGCACGTTCGCGACCTCGCGGCGCGCGGCCTCCACGTCGGCGTGCCCGCGCGCCAGCTCGATGTCGGCCGAGCGGCGCGCCGCGGAGGCACGGTTGGCGGCCACGAGCCAGCCGACCAGGACGCCCACCGCGAGGGCGACCACCAGGAGGATCACGGTCGTCGTCGTCATGCGGTCAGGGTGGCACGGCCCACCGACAGCGCCGAAACGGGTGCCGCCGGCCCGGTCCGCCTCGCCCGCACCGGCGGGGCGTCCCCGCGCCACCCGGCGCGCCCCTTCCGGGGCGTCGACGTGCGCCGATAGGGTCGCAGCGGCCCTACGACGAGAAGGTGATCACCCTGACCGCCCCCACCCCGCCGCCCGGACCACGGCCGGTGCCGCAGCCCCAGCCGCCGGCCCACCCGCGGCCGGCCGACCAGCACCCGGCCCTGCAGCACCAGGCCCCGCAGCGGCCCGCGACGCCGCCGGACCCCGCGGCTGCCCTCTCGCTGCGCGGCCTGTGGAAGCGGTTCGGCCAGAAGATCGCAGTCGCCGGCGTCGACCTCGACGTGCCCGCGGGCTCCTTCTACGGGCTCGTCGGGCCCAACGGCGCCGGCAAGACGACCACCCTGTCCATGGCCACCGGCCTGCTGCGCCCGGACTTCGGCGTCGCGACCGTGCTGGGGACGGACATGTGGGCGGACACCGTCGCGGCCAAGGCCCGGCTCGGCGTGCTGCCCGACGGCGTGCGCCTCTTCGACCGCCTCACGGGCGCCCAGCTCATCACCTACGCCGGCCTCCTGCGCGGGATGGACCGCGCCACCGTGGCCGAGCGCACCGAGGACCTGCTGCGCGCCATGGACCTCGTCGGCGACCGCGACACGTTCGTCGTCGACTACTCCGCGGGCATGACCAAGAAGGTGGCCCTCGCCGCGGCGCTCATCCACGCCCCGCGCGTGCTGGTGCTCGACGAGCCGTTCGAGGCCGTGGACCCGGTCAGCGCCGCCAACATCCGCGACATCCTGCACGCCTACGTCGCCGACGGCGGCACGGTCGTGGTCTCCAGCCACGTCATGGACCTCGTCCAGCGGATGTGCTCGCACGTGGCCGTCATCGCCGGCGGGCACGTGCTGGCGTCCGGCACTGTCGACGAGGTCCGCGGCGGGCAGACGCTGGAGGACCGGTTCGTCGAGCTCGTCGGCGGCCGCAAGGAGGGGGAGGGCCTGGCGTGGTTGCGCAGCTCGTCCGCCTCAAGCTGACCCTCCTGCTCAACGGGTACCGCCGCAGCGTCTGGCAGACGGTCGGCGTCGTGCTCGGCTCGCTGTACGCGCTGTCGGTCGTCGCCCTGCTCGTGGTGGGCGCCGTGGCGCTCGGCACCACCGACCCGGGGACGGCGGGGCCCGTCCTCGTCCTCGGGGGCGCGGTGCTCGTCCTGGGCTGGCTGGTGATCCCCGTCTTCGCCTACGGCGTGGACGCGACCCTCGACCCGCACCGGTTCGTCACGTACCCGATCCCGCGCCGGCGCCTGCTCGCCGGCCTGGCCGCAGGCGGCGTCGTCTCCGTGCCCGGCATCGCCACGGCGCTCGCCGTGCTCGGCGTGACGCTCGCCTGGTGGCGCTCGCCGGCGGCCGTGGTCGCCGCGCTCGTCGGCGCCGTCGGTGCGCTGGCGCTGTGCGTCATCGGCTCGCGCGCGCTGACCACGGTCCTCGCGCCGCTGCTGGAGTCGCGCCGCTCGCGCGAGGTGCTGACTATCGTGGCGTTCGTGCCCATCATGCTCGCCGGTCCCGCGATCGGGTGGTTCAGCCGCCGCCTCGGCGAGGGCGCCACGGACGCCGGCGCCGTCCGGCGGCTGCTCGCCGACCTGGCCGACGTCGTCGGATGGACGCCGCTGGGCGCGCCGTGGGGCGTGCCCGCCGCGGTGGCGGACGACAGCTGGGGCGTCGCCGCCGGCCGCCTCGTCGTGCTCCTGGCCACCCTCGTGCTGGCGTGGTGGGTGTGGGACCGCGCGCTGGCCCGGACGCTGGAGACCCCGGCCGAGGGCGGCTCGAAGGGCGCCCGCGGCAAGGGCCTGGGGTGGTTCGACCGCTTCCCGGCCACCCCGACCGGGGCCGTGGCCGCGCGCGCCATGACGTACTGGCTGCGCGACCCGCGCTACTCCGCCTCGATCGCGATCATCCCGCTGCTCCCGGTGGTCCTGGCCTTCGCCGGCCAGGGCTCGGGCGGCGGCCCCGGCATGAACGTGATGCTGGTGCTGGCGCCCGTCACCGCCTGGGTGCTCGGCTTCACCATCTCCAACGACATCGCCTACGACCACACCGCCTTCGCGCTGCACGTGGCCACCGGGACGACCGGGCGCACCGACCGCTGGGGTCGCGCGCTGCCCGTGCTCGTGGCGGGCACGCCGCTGGTGGCGCTCTTCGCGGTGCTGTCGGCGGGGCTGACGGGGCGGTGGTCCGACCTGCCGGCGCTGCTGGGGCTCAGCCTCGGCACGCTCGTCCTGTCGACGGGGGTGTCGAGCGCCGTGTCGGCCCACTGGCTCTACCCGGTGCCCAAGCCGGGGGAGAGCCCGTTCAAGCAGCCTCAGGGCGCCATCGGCGCAACGATGGTCGCGCAGGGCGTCGCCGGCCTGGCCACGTTCGTCCTGGCGCTGCCGACGCTCGCCCTGGCCCTGGTCGCGATCCTGCTGCCGAGCCCGCTGCTGGGCTGGGTGACGCTGGTCGTCGGCCCCGGCCTGGGGGTGCTCGTGCTCGTGCTCGGCGTGCGCTGGGGTGCCCGCCGCTACGACCAGCGGGCCCCCGAGCTGCTGCAGCGCGTGCTGTCCTACGCCTGACGGCCGCGGACGTCCGCCTGACGCCGCCCGACCCGCCCCGTAGACTGTCCCGACGTGGCTCTCACCATCGGCATCGTCGGCCTGCCCAACGTCGGCAAGTCCACGCTCTTCAACGCCCTGACCCGCAACCAGGTGCTCGCGGCGAACTATCCGTTCGCCACCATCGAGCCCAACGTGGGGGTGGTGCCGCTGCCGGACCCGCGGCTGGAGAGGCTCGCGGAGCTCTTCGACAGCGAGCGGACGCTGCCGGCGACCGTCTCCTTCGTCGACATCGCGGGCATCGTCAAGGGTGCCAGCGAGGGCGAGGGGCTGGGCAACAAGTTCCTCGCGAACATCCGCGAGGCCGACGCGATCTGCCAGGTGACCCGCGTCTTCGACGACCCCGACGTCGTCCGCGTCGAGGGCTCGGTGGACGCCCCGGGGGACATCGAGACGATCTCGACCGAGCTGATCCTCGCCGACCTCCAGACCCTCGAGAAGGCGCTGCCGCGCCTCGAGAAGGAGGTCAAGATCAAGAAGGGCGACGCCGCGTTCCTCGAGGCGGCGCGCACCGCGCAGCGCATCCTGGAGGCGGGCACCACCCTGTTCCAGGGCGCCGCGGCCGAGGGCCTGGACCTCGCCGACATCGCGTCGCTGCAGCTGATGACGGCGAAGCCGTTCATTTACGTGTTCAACACCGACGACGCCGGGCTGGCGGACGCCGAGCGCCAGGCCGCCCTGCGCGAGCTCGTGGCGCCCGCCCAGGCGATCTTCCTGGACGCCAAGTTCGAGGCCGAGCTGGTCGAGCTCGAGCCGGAGGAGGCCCGGGAGATGCTCGAGTCCACCGGCCAGGAGGAGTCCGGGCTCGACCAGCTCGCCCACGTCGGGTTCGACACCCTCGGCCTGCAGACGTTCCTCACCGCGGGCCCGAAGGAGTCGCGCGCCTGGACGATCCGCAAGGGCTGGACGGCCCCGCAGGCCGCCGGCGTCATCCACACCGACTTCGAGCGCGGCTTCATCAAGGCCGAGGTGATCTCGTTCGAGGACCTCGTCGAGGCGGGCTCCGTCGCCGCCGCCCGCGCGGCCGGCAAGGCCCGCGTCGAGGGCAAGGACTACGTCATGCAGGACGGCGACGTCGTGGAGTTCCGCTTCAACGTCTGAGCCGGTCGCGGACGCGGCGCCGCGCGGGCTGCCGTCGCGTCCGCCAAGCATCGACGTCGAAGGGGGAGACGTGACGACGCAGGTCGCGTGGCTCAGCACCGGCGTGCTCAGCCGGGCGACGCTGGTGACGAAGCCCGGCCTGACCGGTGCGGAGGAGGCTGCCGCTCTGCGCGACGCCGACGCCGCGATCGTCCGGGCGCGCCGCGCACGCGCCGCCGAGCCGCGCTGGGTGGCGTTCGTGGGTCGGACCTGGGTCGCCTGGGTCGCCCTCGGGTGCGTCGGTGCGTACTTCCTGAGCCGCGCGCTCGGTGGGAACCTCGGCCTGAGCGTGTGGATCGCCGTCTCGCCCGCGATCCCCGTCGCCTTCCTCCTGATCTCCGGCGTGACGGTCCTCGGGCGGCGCAAGGTCGTCAACCCCGAGCAGCGCAAGGCGGCCGAGCAGGCGCTCAACCGCGTCGCGCGCACCGTGCGCGAGGTCGACGAGGACGCCGCGGCCATGGCTCGCGCCCTGGTGGAGGTCTCCCGCTCGCTCGAGCACCGCGTGCACGACCTGGTCTGGCGTTCCGCGGCCCGGCCGCTGTCCGAGGGCAGGCTGCCCGACCAGTCCCGCGCGGCCTTCCTCGAGCTGCACCAGCTCCACGACGAGCACTGCGGCGACGACGAGGACTGATCTCGGGCGCTCGGGGACGCGCAGCACCGTCGCCGGGTGCACGACCGAGAGCGGCCGACGACGCCGGCACCGACGGGGGTGGGCGCACCGCCTTCCGTCGCTCGCACCGCGGTCGTCGCGGTCGTCGCGGTCGTCGCGGACCGCGGTGCCGCGCTACGGTCCGGACGTGGACCGCCTCGGGGAGTACGACCGGTGGAGCCGCCGGCACCGGCGGCCACGCCGCTGGCCGGCTCCGCTGACGGCGTTGCTGTGCGCGGGCCTCCTGGCGGTGGACCGGGGGTGGTGGGCCCTGCGAGCGGTGTCCGCCCTCGAGGCGGGGCGCGGGCTGACGACGCGGCACGCGATCGCGACGGCTGACCGGATCCTGCTGATCGGGACGGCCGTCGTCCTGACGCTCGGCGTGCTCGGGGCGGTGCGACCCGTGCGTCGGGCCGCGCTGCCCGTCCTCGGCGCGACCGCCCTGGTCCTCGTCGTGACGTGGCTGGGTACCCGTGCAGACGTCGCCTTCCTGCACTCGCTGCGGAAGCCGGGCTCGTGACGGCAGCGCCGTCGCGGCGCCGGTGGAGGGCGCCCGGGCTCGTCGCGCCCGAGACCGTCCGGCCGGCAGGACGCCGTCACGGCCGGCGCGGCAGCGGCTCGACGACGGCGCCTTCCCCGGGCACGCCGACCCGGTGCCGGCGCGGCGCGGCCTCGCCGCCACTCGACGTACCCGCGGAACGCCAGCGGCAGCGCCCGCGCGGCGGCGACCTCGACGCCGTCGTTGACCTGTACGTGCACGTGCGGCTGGGTGGAGTTGCCGGAGTTGCCGCACCGGCCGAGCGCCTGCCCCGCGACGACGGTGTCGCCGACCCCGACCTGCAGCGAGCCGCGCTGCAGGTGGGCGAGCGTGACGTAGGCGCCGTCGGCGACGACGGTGACGAAGTTGCCCGCGAGCCCCGCGGGCCCACGGCGTAGCCGCGCCCCCTGGGTCAGCGCGTAGGGCACGAGGGCGAGCGGGGAGCGACGCGCCTCGTGGTCCGGCTCACCGTCGTGCACACGCACGACCACGCCGCCGACCGGTGCCAGCACGGGCCGTCCGAACGCGACGAACCGCTCGGGCGGCTCGGTGACGAGCGCCGTGCGCCAGTCGTGGACCGGCGCCGTACCGTGCCGGTCGTCGACGCCGACGAAGTCGATCGCGTAGCGCACGCCCATGAGGTCGGTCCCGTGGCTCGGCACCCGGCGGGCCGGGCTGTTCTGCACCAGCCAGCGACCCTCGAAGGGCAGGCCGAGCACCACGGCCCCGGCCGGCGCGGTCGGTGTCTCGCCCATGAAGCCGACGGTAGGGCGGCGACGGGGCGAGCCGCGAGCCGACGACGCCGCGGGGGTGCGGCGGCGCGGGGCCTTCCGGGCGCGGGTGAGCCCGACCCGTGGCACGGTGGTGGGGCGCTGCCGCCCAGGTGCCGCAGCGCGCTTCCGAGCCGACGCGAGGCGCGCGCTCCATCCGCGATGCAGTGCGTTGCTTGCCACAATCCGCCGCGAATCTTTACCTCGTGATAGATTTCGCGGCTGGCAGTTCACGCGATATTCACGGAAAGGGAGCAGCAGGCGGCCGCGCGCCAGGGAACCACCATGTGGCCGCCGAGATTATGAGTACTCCGGAGACAACCAGGACGCTCATCGAGAGATTCAAGAAGTCGACTGCCCGCAGGCCGCGGACCCCGCGCTCGCAGGGCACCGACTGGATCGTCTTCGGTGTGGCCGCCGTGGCCGCCGTGGCCTTCGTCGTGTGGGGCTTCGTGAGCCCCGACGGCCTGGGCGCCGTCGCGACGTCGGCCCTCAACGGCACGATCACCAACTTCGGCTGGCTGTTCGTCATCGCGGCCACCGTGTTCACGATCTTCGTGATCGTGGTCGCGGCCAGCCGCTTCGGCCGCATCCCGCTCGGGAAGGACGACGAGTCGCCGCAGTTCCGCACGTCGTCGTGGATCGCGATGATGTTCGCGACCGGCATGGGCATCGGCCTGATCTTCTACGGCGTGGGCGAGCCGCTGTACTTCTACATGTCGCCCCCGCCGGGGACCGTCGACGGCCAGACGCCCGAGGCGATCGCCACGGCCATGGGTACGACGCTGTTCCACTGGACGCTCTACCCCTGGGCGATGTACGCGATCGTCGGGCTCGGCATGGCCTACGGCACGTACCGGCTGGGCCGCACGCAGCTGTTCTCCTCGATGTTCACGTCGCTGTTCGGCGAGCGCGCCGTCAACGGCTGGGGCGGGCGCGTCATCAACATCCTGGCGATCCTCGCGACGCTGTTCGGCTCCGCGTGCTCGCTCGGCCTCGGCGCGCTCCAGATCGGCGGCGGCCTCCAGGAGACCGGCGTGATGGCTCAGGTCGGCACGTCGGTGCTGGTCGTCATCATCGCCGTGCTCACGGCGATGTTCGTCGCCTCGGCCGTGTCCGGCATCGAGCGCGGCATCCAGTGGCTGTCCAACATCAACATGGTGCTGGCGGTGCTGCTCGCCGTCATCGTGTTCATCGGCGGCCCGACGCTGTTCATCCTCAACGTCCTGCCCGACGCCATCGGGGCGTTCATCGGCGACCTGCCGCAGATGGCCTCGCGCACCGCTGCCGCGGGCGACGAGTCCCTCGCCGCGTGGATGTCCAGCTGGACGATCTTCTACTGGGCCTGGTGGATCTCGTGGACGCCCTTCGTGGGCCTGTTCATCGCGCGCATCTCCCGCGGGCGCACCATCCGTCAGTTCGTGACCGGCGTGCTGCTGGTGCCGTCCATCGTCTCGACGATCTGGTTCGCCATCTTCGGCGGTGGCGCGATCGGCATCCAGGAGCGGACGCAGGCGCTGGCCCAGGTGGTCGACGGCGTGCCGGACATCAACTTCGACACCATCCTGTTCACCACGCTGGGCGCCATGCCGGTGCCGGGCTGGGTCACCGTCGTGCTCATGGTGCTGGCGGTGCTGCTCGTGGCGATCTTCTTCGTCACGGGGGCCGACTCCGCCTCGATCGTCATGGGTGGCCTGTCGGAGCACGGCGCCGCGGACCCGTCGAAGAAGTCCGTCGTCTTCTGGGGCGTGGCCACCGGCGCGGTCGCGGCAGTCATGCTGCTGGCCGGCGGCGACGACCCGGCGGAGGCGCTCAACGGGCTGAAGAACATCACGATCGTCTCGGCGCTGCCGTTCGTCGTGGTGATGCTCGCGCTGTGCGTGGCCCTGTGGCGGGACCTGTCGCGCGACCCGCTGGTCATCCAGGGCCAGCTCGCGCGCCAGGTGCTGGTCGAGAGCGTCGCGAGCGCCGTCGACCGGCACGACGGCGAGCCGTTCGAGCTGCGCACGGTGCCCGCGCCCGAGCCGGAGCCGACGGTGCCGGGGGTGCCCGGCGACGGGTCGGACGGCGAGGCCCCGGATGGCGCAGGCGGCGGGCAGCCCGACGGCGAGAGCCGCAACGGCACGAGCGGAGGCGTCGACGGCGTCGAGGCGAAGGCCTGACGCGCGAGCGTTCGACGCAGCACCGCGAGGAGGGGCGGCGGGGCGTGCTCCCGCCGCCCCTCTCGGCGCTGGGCGACCGGCGCGAGACCGCCATGGGGGGCCCCTGGACGGGCAGGGCGGCGGGCGAGTCACTGACCGGGGCATTTAGCGATCCTGGCCGCGACGACTACGATCCTGGCCTTGCGGCGCTGTGCGGCGCCGTGAAGCCCTTGTTACTTCCGCATACCGGATCGATAACGGTCCCTGCGGAAATCGGCACGAACCGGACACTCGTCCACGTGCTGGGCATACGCTCGGGCCGTCCGCATGGCGGACCAAGAGCGTGCTCGTACCGTCCGCGGTGCGGGACGCCCGGACGTCGGCGGCCGAGTGGCCGCTGCCCCCTTTCGGAGGACACACATGAAGATCAGGCGTTACGCCGGCGTGACGACGTTCATCGTCGCCGGTGCGCTCGCGCTCACGGCCTGCTCGGGCGGCTCCAGCGGCTCGAACGACGAGCCGAGCGATGCCGCGGGTGAGGCCACCACCGGCATCGTCAGCGTGAACGGCACCGAGCCCCAGAATCCGCTCACCCCGGGCATGACCAACGAGGTCGGCGGCGGGCTCGCGGTCAAGAACATCTTCTCGGGTCTCGTGTACTACGACAGCGAGGGCGCGAGCCACAATGAGATGGCCGAGTCCATCGAGTCCGAGGACAACCAGCACTGGACCATCACGATCCAGGACGGGTGGACCTTCTCGGACGGCACGCCGGTCACGGCCGAGAGCTACGTCAAGGCGTGGAAGTACACCGCTCTGCTGAGCAACGGCCAGAACCAGCAGTACTTCTTCCACGACTTCGCCGGCTGGTCCGACACGGAGGACTCGGAGATCGCCGTCGAGGCCGTCGACGAGCACACGTTCACGGTCGAGCTGATCGCGCCCTCGGCTGACTTCCAGCTGTGGCTGGGCTACTCCGCGTTCATGCCGATGCCGGACGTGTTCTTCGAGAACCCCGACATCTACTCCGACGCGCCTGTCGGCAACGGCCCGTACGTCGTGGACAGCTGGGAGCACGAGAACGTCATCTCGCTGCGCCCGAACCCGGACTACAAGGGCCCGCGCACGCCGAAGAACGGCGGCATCGACATCGTCATCTACACCGACGAGAACACGGCCTACAACGACCTGCTGTCCGACAACCTCGACATCATCACGAACGTGCCTTCGTCGGCCTTCGCGACGTTCGAGGACGACCTCGGTGATCGGGCCATCAACCAGCCTGCCGCCGTGGTGCAGGTCGTGCAGGTGCCCGAGTGGCGCGAGGAGTTCCAGGGCGAGGCCGGCAAGCTGCGCCGTCAGGCCATCTCGCAGGCGATCGACCGTGAGCAGGTCACCGAGACGGTCTTCGGTGGTACCCGCACCCCGGCCACGGACTTCACCTCGCCGGTGATCGACGGCTACTCGGACGACATCCCGGGCGCCGAGGTGCTGCAGTTCGACGCCGAGGAGGCCAAGCGCCTCTGGGACGAGGCCGAGGCCATGGACCCGCTCGGCGCCGACTACACGCTCGAGATCGCCTCGAACGCGGACTCCGACCACCAGACCTGGGTGGACGCAGTCTGCAACCAGGTGCGCAACGCGCTCGACATCGGCTGCGAGTTCTACCCGTACCCGACGTTCGACGAGTTCCTGAACGCGCGTGACGACGCCAGCGTCCCGGGCATCTTCCGCGGTGGCTGGCAGGCCGACTGGCCCTCGATGAGCAACTTCCTCGGCCCGGTCTACGGCACGGGCGCCGGCTCGAACGATGCCCAGTACTCGAACCCTGCGTTCGACGAGAAGCTCAAGGAGGCCGGCCAGGCGGCGACGCCGGACGAGGCGACGGCCCTCTACAAGGAGGCGCAGCAGATCCTGTTCGAGGACCTGCCGGGTATCCCGCTGTGGTACAACAACGCGACCGCCGGTTACGCGGAGACGGTCGGCAACGTCGAGTTCGGGTGGGACTCCGACCCGATCCTCTACGAGGTCACGAAGTCCGAGTGACGGTCGCTCACCGGTGAGCACGCGGCGGTTGTGAGACCGCCGGACGGCGGGGGCGGGGTGCGTCGCAGGCGCACCCCGCCCCTGGCTGTGCGGACCATAGAAGACGCGCGGGCCGAGAGGCTCGTGTGACGAAGGAAGAAGACGACGCATGCGCTGGTACATCGGACGCAGGCTCCTACAGGTGATCCCTGTGTTCCTCGGGGCGACGCTGCTGCTCTACGCCCTGGTCTTCCTGCGGCCCGGAGACCCCGTCGCCGCGCTGGGTGGTGAACGAGGCCTGCCAGAAGCGGTCCAGGAGCAGATCCGCGAGCGGTACAACCTCGACAAGCCGTTCCTCGTGCAGTACCTGCTGTTCCTCAAGGGCGTCTTCACGCTGGACTTCGGCGTGGACTTCCGTGGGCGCGAGATCGTCGACGTCATCGCCGGCGCGTTCCCGGTGACGATCCAACTCGCGGTGATGGCGCTGATCATCGAGGCCGTCTTCGGCATCGGGCTCGGCCTGGTGGCCGGACTGCGCAAGGGCGGTATCTTCGACGGGAGCGTGCTCGTCATCAGCCTCCTGGTCATCGCGGTGCCGACGTTCGTCATCGGCTTCGTCCTGCAGTTCCTGCTCGGTGTCAAGGCTGGCCTGTTCCCGGTCACCGTCGGCAGAGACCCCAACTTCGAGTCGTTGCTCCTGCCGGCCATCGTGCTGGCCGCAGCCTCTTTCGCGTACGTGCTGCGACTGACCCGTACCTCGGTCGCCGAGAACCTCTCTGCCGATTACGTGCGCACCGCTCGGGCCCGGGGCCTGACGCGCAGCCGCGTCACGGGCCGGCACGTGCTTCGCAACTCGCTGATCCCGGTGGTCACCTTCCTCGGCGGCGACCTCGGCGGTCTGATGGCGGGCGCCATCGTGACGGAGGGCATCTTCAACATCAACGGCGTGGGCGGAACGCTCTACCAGGCCATCACCCGCGGCGAGAACGTCACTGTCGTCTCCTTGACCACCGTGCTCGTGATCGTCTACATCCTCGCGAACCTGCTCGTGGACCTGCTCTACGCCGCGCTCGACCCAAGGATCCGTTATGCCTGAAAACATCGACGTCACCGGAGCCCGGCGAGACCAGCCTCGCCGCGGCCAGGAGCATTTCGTCGCTCCCGTGGACGAGGGCGGCCTCGGCGCCGTCGACGCAGTCAGCACCACGCAGGCCCCGAAGAGCCTGTGGGGCGACGCGTGGGCGCACATGCGCGGTAACGTGCTGTTCTGGGTCGCCGGCGCGGTCATCGCCCTCGTGGTGGTCGTGGCCGTCGCACCTGGCCTGTTCACCTCGATCGGCCCCCGTGCCTGCGACCTGTCGCAGTCGCTGAGCGGTCCCGCCGCAGGTCATCCGTTCGGCTTCGACTTCCAGGGCTGCGACATCTACTCGCGGACGGTCTACGGCGCCCGCGCCTCGGTCGTGGTCGGCGTCCTGGCGACGGCCATGGTCGTCGTGATCGGCACGATCGTCGGCGCCATCGCTGGCTACTTCGGCGGCTGGTTCGACACGCTGCTGTCCCGGCTGACCGACATCTTCTTCGCCGTGCCGCTGGTGCTGGCGGCCATCGTCATCATGTCGCTGATGAGCACGCGCACCAGCTTCACCGTGGCCCTCGTGCTCTCCCTCTTCGGCTGGCCGCAGATCGCCCGCATCACGCGCGGCACCGTCATGTCGGTGAAGAACAACGAGTTCGTCACCGCCGCTCGCTCGCTGGGCATGGGACGGGTCGGCATCCTGCTGCGGCACGTGCTGCCGAACTCGACGGCGCCGATCATCGTCTACGCGACGGTGGCCCTGGGCACGTTCATCGTCGCCGAGGCGACGTTGAGCTATCTCGGCATCGGCCTGCCGCCCAGCATCGTGTCCTGGGGCGGTGACATCTCGAAGGCGCAGAACTCGATCCGCGTCGCGCCGGAGATCCTGTTCTACCCGGCCGGCGGCCTGGCGCTGACGGTGCTCGGCTTCATCATGATGGGCGACGTGGTGCGCGACGCCCTCGACCCGAAGGCTCGCAAGCGATGACGACGCAGATCCCCCTCACCGGCCAGGAGCCGGAGACACAGGGCGCGGCCCCCCGCGCCACCGACCAGCCGCTGCTCGAGATCCGCGACCTCGAGGTCGCGTTCAGCACGGGCGCCGGCGAGGTGAAGGCCGTGCGCGGCGCCAACCTCACCGTCTACCCGGGGCAGTCTGTCGCGATCGTCGGCGAATCGGGTTCGGGCAAGTCGACCACCGCGCACGCGATCATCGACCTGCTGCCGGGCACCGGCAAGGTCACCGGCGGCTCGATCATGTTCGACGGGCGTGAGCTCGTCGGCGTCGGCCGTAAGACGATGGAGGACCTGCGCGGCCGGGAGATCGGCCTGGTGCCGCAGGACCCGATGTCCAACCTCAACCCGGTGTGGCGCATCGGCACGCAGGTGGAGGAGGCTCTCAAGGCCAACGGGTTCCAGGGCACCAAGGCGGAGCGCCGCGAGCGCGTTGCCGGGCTGCTCGCCGAGGCCGGGCTCAAGGACACCGAGCGGCGCGCGCGGCAGTACCCGCACGAGTTCTCCGGTGGCATGCGCCAGCGCTCGCTCATCGCGATCGGCCTGGCCGCCAGGCCGAAGCTGCTCATCGCGGACGAGCCGACCTCCGCCCTGGACGTGACCGTGCAGCGGCAGATCCTCGACCACCTCGAGACGCTGACCTCCGAGCTGGGCACAGCCGTCCTGTTCATCACGCACGACCTGGGCCTGGCCGCCGAGCGCGCCGAGCACCTCGTCGTGATGTTCAAGGGCCGGGTCGTGGAGTCCGGGCCCGCGCGGCAGATCCTCACCTCTCCTCAGCACCCCTACACGCAGCGGCTGGTCGCCTCGGCTCCTTCGCTCAGCGCGCGGCGCATCGAGGAGGCGCGCGAGGCCGGCGTCGAGTCGGTGGAGCTGCTGGCGCAGCACGCCGACGCCGACGTCGAGAAGGTGCGCAGCGAGGACGCCGTCGTGGTCGCGAAGAACCTGACGAAAATCTTCAAGATCCGCGGGTCGCGGCCCGGGGCCTCGACCGACTTCAAGGCCGTCGACGACGTGAGCTTCACGCTCGGGCGCGGCCGCACGCTGGCGCTCGTGGGGGAGTCGGGCTCCGGAAAGTCCACCGCCGCCAACATGGTTCTCGGGCTGCTCGAGCCCACGTCCGGATCGGTGGAGTTCGACGGGGTCGACGTGGCGCGGCTGTCGGCGAAGGAACAGTTCGCCTTCCGGCGCCGGGTGCAGCCGGTGTTCCAGAACCCGTACGGCTCGCTGGACCCGATGATGTCGATCTTCCGGTCGATCGAGGAGCCGCTGCGACTGCACAAGGTGGGCTCCGCCAAGGAGCGCGAGGCGCGGGTGCGCGAGCTGCTCGACATGGTCGCGCTGCCGGAGTCGGCGATGCGCCGGTATCCGAACGAGCTCTCCGGCGGCCAGCGCCAGCGCATCGCCATCGCCCGGGCCCTGGCGCTCAAGCCGGAGCTGATCGTGCTCGACGAGGCCGTCTCCGCGCTCGACGTGCTGGTGCAGGCGCAGATCCTCGAGCTGCTCGGCGACCTGCAGCGCGACCTCGGCCTGTCGTACCTGTTCATCACCCACGACCTGGCGGTGGTGCGGCAGATCGCCGACACCGTCGTCGTGATGCAGGACGGGCGGGTCGTCGAGCACGCCTCGACCGACGAGGTGTTCGAGCACCCCAAGGAGCAGTACACCCAGGACCTGCTCGCCGCCATCCCCGGTCGCGACCTCGACCTGGGGCTGGTGCCGCCGGCGGTCTGACGTCCGGCCGAGGTGCCGCAGGCCACGACGGCGGCCGCTCCCCGCGCGGGGAGCGGCCGCCGTCGTCGTCCCCGCCCGCGGGCCCGCTCGCGCGGACCCGGTAGGATGGGAGGGCTGCGACGACGCGACCCGACCCGCTCGGCACCGCTCGCGACGGCTCCCCGCCCTTCGACTCGAATCGAGAAGTCCCTCCATGACCGTGTCCACCGACGCCACCGCCACGGCCCGCGCCGTCCGTTCCGACCTGCGCAACGTGGCGATCGTGGCGCACGTCGACCACGGCAAGACGACGCTCGTCGACGCCATGCTCAAGCAGGCCGGCGCCTTCGGCGCCCACCAGCACGTCGAGGACCGGGTCATGGACTCCGGCGACCTCGAGCGCGAGAAGGGCATCACGATCCTCGCCAAGAACACCGCGGTCCGGTACACCGGCCCGTCGGCGGCGGAGCACGGCGAGCCCGACGGCATCACCATCAACGTCATCGACACCCCGGGCCACGCCGACTTCGGCGGCGAGGTCGAGCGCGGCCTGTCGATGGTCGACGGCGTGGTGCTGCTCGTGGACGCCTCGGAGGGCCCGCTGCCGCAGACGCGCTTCGTGCTGCGCAAGGCGCTGGCCGCCAAGCTGCCCGTCATCGTCGTCGTCAACAAGGTCGACCGCCCCGACTCGCGGATCACCGAGGTCGTCGGCGAGACCACCGACCTGCTGCTCGGCCTGGCCTCCGACCTGGCCGACGAGGTGCCGGACCTCGACCTCGACGCCATCCTGGACGTGCCGGTCGTGTACGCCGCCGCCAAGGTGGGCGCCGCCTCGGTCAACCAGCCCGCGGACGGCGGCCTGCCGGACAACGACAACCTCGAGCCGCTGTTCGCGACGATCCTCGAGAAGATCCCGGCGCCGACCTACGACCCGCAGATGCCGCTGCAGGCGCACGTGACGAACCTGGACGCCTCGCCGTTCCTCGGCCGCCTCGCGCTGCTGCGCATCTTCAACGGCACCCTGACCAAGGGCCAGCAGGTCGCCTGGGCGCGCCACGACGGCACGCTGGCGACGGTGAAGATCACCGAGCTGCTCGAGACCAAGGCGCTCGACCGCGTGCCGGCCGAGTCCGCCGGCCCGGGCGACATCGTCGCCGTCGCCGGCATCGCCGACATCATGATCGGCGAGACGCTCACCGACGTGAACGACCCGCGCCCGCTGCCGCTCATCACGGTCGACGACCCGGCCATCTCGATGACCATCGGCATCAACACCTCGCCGCTGGCCGGCAAGGGCGGCAAGGGGCACAAGGTCACCGCCCGCCAGGTCAAGGACCGCCTCGACGCCGAGCTCATCGGCAACGTGTCGCTCAAGGTGCTGCCCACCGAGCGCCCGGACGCGTGGGAGGTCCAGGGCCGCGGCGAGCTCGCCCTGGCCATCCTCGTCGAGCAGATGCGCCGCGAGGGCTTCGAGCTCACCGTCGGCAAGCCGCAGGTCGTCACCAAGACGGTCGACGGCAAGGTCATGGAGCCCATGGAGCGCATGACCATCGACGTGCCGGAGGAGTACCTCGGCGCGGTGACGCAGCTGCTGGCCCAGCGCAAGGGCCGCATGGAGACCATGAGCAACCACGGCACCGGCTGGGTGCGAATGGAGTTCATGGTGCCGGCGCGCGGCCTGATCGGCTTCCGCACCCGGTTCCTCACGGAGACGCGCGGCACCGGCATCGCGTCGTCGATCTCCGAGGGCTACGAGCCGTGGCACGGCCCCATCGAGTCCCGGAACACCGGCTCGCTGGTCGCCGACCGCGCCGGCGTGGTGACGCCGTACGCCATGATCAACCTGCAGGAGCGCGGCTCGTTCTTCGTCGACCCCACCCAGGAGGTCTACGAGGGCATGATCGTGGGCGAGAACTCCCGCAACGAGGACATGGACGTCAACATCACCAAGGAGAAGAAGCTCACGAACATGCGGTCCTCGACGGCCGACACGTTCGAGAACCTCGTCCCGCCGCGCAAGCTCACGCTCGAGGAGTCGCTCGAGTTCGCGCAGGAGGACGAGTGCGTCGAGGTGACGCCGGAGTTCGTGCGCATCCGCAAGGTGGTGCTCGACGCCTCCGAGCGCGCCCGCGCCGCCGCGCGCGCCCGCCGGGGCTGACGTACCCGTGACCGACCGCCGAGACCCGGATCCTCGGGCGTATCCGCACGCCGATACGCCCGGGGATCCGGGTCTCGGCGTCTCCGGGCGCGTGGTCCGGCCCGCCGGCGGGCTGCTGGCGGTGCACGCCCACCCCGACGACGAGACGCTGACGACCGGCGCTCTGCTCGCGACGTGGGCGGCGGCGGGCCTGCCGGTCACGGTGGTGACCTGCACACGCGGCGAGCGCGGCGAGGTGATCGCGCTGCCGGGCACGACGTCGGAGGGCCTGGGCCACCTGGAGGGCGACGGGCCGGGGCTCGCCGCGCACCGGGAGACCGAGCTGGCGGCCGCGCTGAGGGCCCTCGGGGGCGGGGACGTCGCGGCGGTGGGGCACGTGTTCCTCGACCAGGTCCCCGTCGCCGGCGCGGGGCCGGCGCGCTTCGAGGACTCCGGCATGGCGTGGGTGGCGCCAGGGATCGCGGGGCCCGACCCCGCGGCGACCTCCGGCTTCGCCCGCGTGCCGCTCGACGACGCCGCGGCCCGCCTCGCCGTCGTCGTGCGCGCGCGGCGGCCCGCCGTCGTCGCCACGTACGAGCCCGGCGGCGGCTACGGCCACCCGGACCACGTCCGCGCGCACGAGGTCACCGTGCGCGCGCTCGAGCTCGCCGCCGACCCCGCCGCGGCACCCGGCGGGCGCCCGCTGCCCGGGGAGCCGTGGGCCCCCGCGCTGTGGCAGGCGGTGGCCGCGGACGTCGACGTGCGCGCCGCCCGGCGCACCCTGGCCGCCGACGGCGCCGCGCGGGCGCTGGCTGCTCGCGCCGGCCTGACCTTCGCCGACCCCGACGAGCAGCTCCCGCCGGTGGCACGGCCCGCCGCGTCGCTCGGCGACGTCGTCGCCGTCGACGTCGCCCCGGTGCTCGACCGCGTGCTGGGCGCGCTGCGGGCGCACGCCACCCAGGTGCAGCACGCCCAGGCGGCGCCGCCGTCGGAGGCGCTCGGCGCGGCCGGCGTGCTGGGCTGGTACGCCCTGTCCAACGGCGTGCTGGCCCCGCTGCCCGCCCGCGAGACCTACGCCGTCGGCGCTGCTCCCGGCCGTCCGGTGGTGGCCGGGTCGGTAGGCTCGGCGCGATGAGCGGCGAGCAGCACCCGGGCACCCGGCACGACGAACCAGCACCGGGCTCCCGGGGTCCGCGCACCGCGGGCGACCTGCTCGGCGTCCTCGTGCGCACCCTGCTGGCGGTCGTCCTGGGCGCCGTGCTGGGCGCCCTCGGCACCGTCACCCACCTGACGACGTGGCTGGGCCTGCCCGCCGGCCTGGTGCTGGCGCTGGCGCTCACGGCGTCGACGGCGGTCCTGACCCGCGCCTGGGCCGGCTACGGCACCCTGCTGGCGGGCGCGGTCGGCTGGCTCGTCGCCGTCCAGGCGCTGTCCGTCCAGGGCCCCGGGGGCGACGTGCTCGTGCCCGCCACCGTGCCCGGGCTCGTGTGGACCTACGGCGGTCTCGTGGTGTGGGGCGTCGCGGCCTTCCTGCCGCGCCGCTGGTTCGCCGCCCGCCGCTGAGCCCCGCCGAGTCCCGCCGCTGATACCCGCCGCGCCGGCCGGACGCCGCGGCACGCGGCGGACCTCCGCCGAACCTCCACGGGGCCTCGGCGGGCCCCGCCGCTGGTCCGCGAGGTGCCCGCGTAGGATTCCCGCTGGGCGTGGTGGGCCGTGCGGCCTGCCGGCGCCCGGACCGAAACCGCAGGTCGCCTGCGGTGTCACCTGCAGCACCACGGAGCCAGTTCATGGGCAAACCGACCGAGCGCGAGAACGCGTCAGGCCCGACCTCTCCCGACGCCGAGGGGCCGGCCGCCGCCGTGCCCGCGGACGCGGACCAGGGCGGGCAGGGCGTGGACGACGAGGCGCCCTACGTGCCGCCGGTCAAGGCGTACGAGCGCCCGGAGGTCCCCCGGTCGACCCCGCGGTCCGCGGTGAACGCCGCCCCGACCCAGGCGCTGCCCGTTGTCGTCGGCATGGTGCCCGCGCCGGCCGAGGCCGACGCGCTGTCGGCCCAGACCCCGCCGGTGCAGCGCACCTCGGTGCTGGGCACCGTGGCCGCGCCGCCGCAGGGCGGCGCCACGGACGGCGCCACGGACGGCGCCACGGACGGCGCCACGGACGAGGCCGCGGCCGGGTCCGCGGACCTGCCGCACGACGGCGAGCCCGCGCCGGGCGCGGTGCCGGAGGACGGCGGCACGCCCGCCGCGGGACCCGCCGGTGCGCAGGACCTCGCCGGTGCGCAGGGCCCCGCCGGCGACGCCGCTCCCGGCGACGCCCACCCGGCCCCCGGCGCGACGCCGTCACAGCCGCCGCAGGACCCCGGCAGCCCGCTGGAGGGCCTCGCCGGCGACGGCCAGCCGAGCCGCGCGCCCCGGGCGCTGCTGTGGACCGCCGTCGTGCTCGTCGTGCTCGCCGGCGCCTACGCCGGGGCGCAGTGGCTGTACTCCGACCGGGTGCCCCGCGACACCCAGGTGGCGGGGGTCGACGTCGGCGGCCTGTCGGCCCCGGAGGCGAAGGACCGGCTCGCCGAGGAGCTCGGGCCGCGCGCGGCCGAGCCGATCGAGCTCACCGCCGCCGACGCCTCGACGACGCTCGACCCGGCCGACGCGGGGCTGTCGTTCGACGCCGCCGCCACCGTCGACTCCCTGACCGGGTTCTCGCTGGACCCGATGCGGCTGTGGGCGCACCTCACCGGGTCCGAGCAGGCCGACCCGGTCGTGGACGTCGACGACGCCAAGCTCGACGCCGCCGTGGCGCGGGTGGCCGACGCGCTGCGGACGGAGCCGGTGGACGGCACCGTCGGGTTCGCCGACGGCAAGGCCGTGGCCACGGACGCCGCCGACGGCGCCGCGCTGCGCACCGACGAGGCGGCCGACCTGCTCGCCGACGACTGGCTCGTCCAGGACGACCCGTTCGAGCTGCCGACGGAGGCGATCGCCCCGGAGATCACGCAGGAGGAGACCGACGCCGCCCTCGCCCAGGCGCGCACGGTGGTGTCGGCGCCCGTCGTCGTGCACGTGGGCGACCAGGAGGCGGAGCTGGCGCCGGCCGCGCTCGCGGGCGCGACGTCGTTCCAGCCCGTCGACGGGGCGCTCGCGCCGACGACCGACGGCGAGGCGCTCGTCGACGCGATCGTCGACCAGACGGATGACCTGCTCACGGCGCCGGAGGAGGCCCACTTCGAGTTCGTCGGCGGCCGCCCGACGGTGGTGGGCGGCGAGCCGGGCACGACGCTCGACCCCGAGGCCGTCGCGAAGGCCGTGCAGGACGCGGCGCTCGGTGACGACCGGGAGGCCACCGTCGAGCTCGTGCAGCAGGACCCGGAGAACACCGCCGAGGCGCTCGAGAAGCTCGGGGTCACGGAGGTGGTCAGCGAGTTCTCCACGCCGCTGACGTCCGAGCCGATCCGCACCAAGAACCTCGAGCGCGGCGCCCAGCTCGTCACGGGCACGCTGATCAAGCCGGGCGAGACGTTCTCGCTGGTGGACACGCTCTCGCCGATCGACGCGTCCAACGGGTACTACTCCGCGGGCGTGGTCAGCAACGGCGTTCACACCGACGCGGTGGGCGGCGGCCTGTCCCAGATGGCCACCACCACCTACAACGCCGGCTTCTTCGCCGGGTTCGAGGACGTCACGCACCGTCCCCACTCCTACTGGTTCTCCCGCTACCCGGCGGGGCGCGAGGCCACGATCTACGTCGGCTCCATCGACATGCAGTTCAAGAACGACACCCCGTACGGCGCCGTCATGCAGGCCTGGGTGGGCGGCGGCAAGCTGCACGTGCGCATCTGGAGCACCAAGTACTACGACGAGGTCAAGACCTGGTCGAGCGACAAGACGAGCGTCGTGCCCGCCACCGTGGTGACCAAGAGCGGCCCGCAGTGCGAGAACTACCCCAAGGGCAACGACGGGTTCCGCATCACGAACTACCGCCAGGTGTTCCGGGACGGGCAGAAGGTCAAGGACGAGTCGTTCGGCTGGACGTACAAGCCGGACAACGGCATCGTCTGCGAGGCCGGGGGGGACGGCTGATGCTCGGACGCACGGAGAACGAGTCGCCGGCCCACGCCGCGCTCGCGGCGCGGCTCGGCGGCTGGTCCGGGGTGGCGGGCGCCGCGGGACGCCCCGCCGACGACGACGTCGAGCTGCTCGACCTGGGTACCGCCGCCGACACGCTGGCCACCGTCGCGAGCATCGCCGACCTCGCCGCCGTCGTGCACCTGGGCCACCCCGAGCAGCCGGCCACGCGGCTGGAGGAGGCGCTGCTCGCCGGCGACCCGTCGCTCATCCTCACCGCCGCCGTCCCCGTGCCGGCGCAGTGGGTCTGGGTGGGCCGGCCGGACGCCACCGGGGGCCCCGTCGTCATCGACGAGCCGGGCCTGCGCGACTGCCGCGACGTCCTGCGCACGCTCGGCGTCAGCCCGCAGCTGGTGCCGACGCGTACCCCCGTCGAGGAGCGCGTCGCCCTCGCCGGGGCGACCGGCTCGCTCGTGCTCGAGCGCGACCGGGTGCCGGCCGGGCTGGTGGAGCTGGCGGGCTCCGAGCACCTCGCCGCGCGGCCGCCGGTCTGGTACGGGCTGCTGGAGTCGCGCGCGCAGTGGCCGCGGTTCGAGTCCCCGGCGCAGGTGTGGCTCGCGTTCGGTCCCTACGACGACCACCGCGGCTCCCTGCAGCCCACGCTCACCGTGATCGCCGACGCGGGCATCGACCTGCAGCACCTGCGCTCGCACCCCTCGAGCCTCGGGCCGCACGTGTTCTTCACGTCGTTCTCCTGCCCGCGCGTCGCGGTGCTGGACGCGCTCGTGGCCGACCTCGACGAGCGCGGGATCGCCCACCGCACCCTGGCGGTGCTGCCCGGCGAGGACCTCGTGCCGGGACCGCAGGTGCTGTCGCCGCGCTGGGCAGGCGCATGACGGCGTCGGTGGCCTACCTCGGCCCGGAGGGCACGTTCACCCACCAGGCCGCCCTCGAGTGGGCCGAGCGCGCCGGGTACGGGCCCGACGCCGTCGTCCCGCGCGAGTCGGTGGGCCAGGTGCACGACGCCGTGGCGTCCGGCGAGGTGGACCGCGGTGTCGTCGCGATCGAGAGCTCCGTCGAGGGCTACGTGGTCCCGTCCCTCGACGCCCTGGTGGGCAGCCCCGACGTGGTCGCCGTCGACGAGGTGGTGCTCGGGGTGTCGTTCGACGCGTTCGTGCGGCCGGGCCACGGCGAGCTCACCGAGGCCACCGCCCATCCGCACGGGCTGGCGCAGGTGACGCGCTTCGTGGCCGACCGCGGGCTGCGGCCGGTCCCGGCGCCGTCGAACGCCGCCGCGTGCCGCGACGCCGGGCCGCACCAGGTCGCGTTCGGGCCGCGCCTGTGCGGCCGCCTGTACGGCCTCGAGACGCTCGCCACCGCCGTCGAGGACGTGCCCGGGGCGCGCACGCGGTTCCTCGTCCTGGCCCGGCGCGCCGAGGCGCGCTTCGAGCGCGGGGGCGGGGACTGGCGCACGATGCTGGCGATCACGCCGGTCGTCACCGGCCCGGGCGTGCTCGCGCGCGTGACGACCGCCTTCGGCGCCCGGGGCGTGAACATGTCGAGCCTCATCAGCCGGCCGCTCAAGGCGCGGGCGCAGCAGTACGTGTTCGTGGTGACGTTCGACGCCGCGCCGTGGGCGCCCGAGGCCCGCGGCCTCCTGGCGGACCTGCTCGCGGCGGGCGACTCGCTCAAGACGCTCGGCGCCTACCCGGCCCAGCCCGGCGAGGGCGGCCTGGACGGCGTGCTGCCCGACCACGTGCCCGCGGGCAGCGTCAGCGCGTCCGACGCCGAGACCGTGCGCGCCGCGGGGCTGCTGTGGTGACGCCGGGCGTCCCGGCCGGGGCGGAGGTGCCGGCCGGCCGCGTGGCGGTGCTCGGCCTCGGCCTCGTCGGCGGGTCGCTCGCGCGGCTGCTGCACGCGCGCGCCGCCGACGTCGTCGGCTACGACGCCGATCGCGCCACCCGGGCCGCGGCCGCGGCCGCCGGGCTGCGGGTGGCCGACGACGTCGCGGGCGCGGTGGCGGAGGCAGACGTCGTGGTGCTGGCCGTGCCGCTGCGGGTCATGGGCGCGGTGGCGGCGGAGGTGGCGGCCGCCGCGCCGTCCGGCGCGACGGTGACCGACGTCGGGAGCGTCAAGGGCCCGGTGCGCCAGGCCGTCGCCGCCGCCGGGCTGGGGGAGCGGTACGTCGGGGCGCACCCGATGGCGGGCACCGAGCACAGCGGGTTCGGCGCGTCGAGCGCGGACCTGCTGGACGGGGCGCCGTGGGCGGTCACCGTCGAGGCCCCGGGGACGGATCCCGGCCGCCTGGCCGCGGTGCTGCGGCTGGTCACCGGCCCGCTGCGCGGCACGGCGGCGGTGCTGACCGACGAGCTGCACGACGAGGCGACGGCGCTGATCAGCCACGTGCCGCACGTGCTCGCGACGCAGCTGCTCAACGCGGTCGCCGGTGCGCCGGTGCGCGACGTCGCCCTCGGCCTCGCCGCCGGCAGCTTCCGCGACGGCACCCGGGTGGCCTTCACGGACCCGGTCCGCACGGAGGCGATGGTGACCGAGAACGCCGCGTGGGTGGCGCCGGCGCTGCGCAAGGCCGTGCGCGACCTCGAGGCGGTCGTCGCCGCCCTCGAGACGAACGCCTCCCTGACCGGGTTCTTCCACGAGGCCGACGAGGTCCGCACGCGGTGGGTCCCGCGCCGTGCCGGCGCGGGCGCCGCCGGGCGGCCGGCCGGGACCGTGGTGCCGCTCGCGGGCGACTGGCCGGTCGCGGTGCTCGAGCGGTGCGCCGCCGGCGCGGTGGTCACGCGCGTGGACGCCGACGGCGTGCACCTCGGCTGAGCCGCCGCCGGCGGAGCGGTCCCGGGCCGCCTGAGGGCCCGGAGCAGCTCAGGGCCCGGGCCGCCTCAGGACCCGGAGCGCGGGGCGCGCCGCGGCGGGCGCGGCGGGACCCGTCGCACCGCCTCGACCGCGGAGCCGGGCACCCGCACCTCGTGGCTCGCGCGCGCCGACGCGGCGTCGGTGCGCAGCCGCAGCCCGGCGTCGTCCACCGCCAGCACGACGCCGATGACGTCGGTCCACACCGCGCCGCGGCCGGCGGCGCGCGCCGCGGCGGCCTCGGCCGGGTCGAGCCGCCGCCGCACGACGACGCGCTCGCCGGGCTCGAGCCGGCGCCACGGGGCAGTGTCGTCGCTCACAGCGGGCTCCTTCGGGGGCGTGGCCGGGTCGGCCCGGACACCACCGGGCCCGGGGCGATACTAGAGTTCTGGACAGCAAGACCCTGCCGCCTCACGCAGCCGGACGCCGCACGCGGCGTGCGGGTGCAGCACCGTGAACTGGAAGGTTCTCCTCGTGACCTACGTGATCGCCCAGCCCTGCGTCGACGTCAAGGACAAGGCGTGCATCGAGGAGTGTCCGGTCGACTGCATCTACGAGGGCAAGCGCTCCCTGTACATCCACCCGGACGAGTGCGTCGACTGCGGCGCCTGCGAGCCGGTGTGCCCCGTGGAGGCCATCTACTACGAGGACGACGTCCCGGAGCAGTGGAAGGACTTCTACACCGCGAACGTCGAGTTCTTCGACGACCTCGGTTCCCCGGGCGGCGCCGCCAAGATGGGCGAGATCGACAAGGACCACCCGGTGGTCGAGGCCCTGCCGCAGCAGGCCTGAGCCGCCGTCCATGGGACTCGCCGACCTCCGCGACCTGCCGTACCCCTGGGACACCCTCGCCGACGTCACCGCCACCGCGCGCAGCCACCCCGGCGGCCTGGTGGACCTGTCGATCGGCACGCCCGTCGACCCCACGCCCGACGTCGTGCGCGCGGCCCTCGCGGCCGCGTCCGACGCGCACGCCTACCCGGCCACCTACGGCACGGCGGCGCTGCGCGAGTCGGTGGCGGCCTGGTTCGCCCGGCGCCGCGGCGTGCCCGACCTCGACCCGGCGGGCGTGCTGCCCACGGTCGGCTCCAAGGAGCTCGTGGGCCTGCTGCCGTCGCTGCTGCGCCTGGGCCCCGGCGACGTCGTCGTGCACCCCGCGGTCGCCTACCCGACCTACGCCGTCGGGGCCCGCCTCGCCGGCGCGACGGCGCTGGCCACCGACGATGTCGAGGACTGGGCCGGGCGCGGCGACGTGCGCCTGGTGTGGGTCAACTCGCCGTCCAACCCGACCGGAGAGGTCCTCGACACCGCGCGGCTGCGCCGGGTGGTCGAGGCGGCGCGCGCGACCGGCGCCGTCGTCGTCTCCGACGAGTGCTACGCCCAGCTGCCGTGGGGAGAGCGGTGGGTCGGACCCGACGGCGCCCCGCGCGTGCCGAGCCTGCTGGACCCGGCAGTCACCGGCGGCTCGCACACGGGCCTCCTCGTGGCCTACTCGCTGTCCAAGCAGTCGAACCTCGCCGGCTACCGCGCCGCGTTCGTGGCCGGGGACCCGGCGCTCGTCGCCGACCTGCTGGCGACGCGCAAGCACCTGGGCATGATCGTGCCGCGGCCGGTGCAGGAGGCCATGCGCGCCGCCCTGGACGACGACGCGCACGTCGAGGCCCAGCGGGCGGTCTACGGGCGCCGGCGCGCCACGCTGCTCGCGGCGCTCGAGGCGGCCGGCTGGGCGGTCGACCACTCGGAGGCGGGCCTGTACCTGTGGGCGCGCCCCGCAGATCCCGCGGACGCCCCGACGTCCCGCGAGCTCGTCGCGCGCCTGGCGCGCCTGGGCATCCTCGCCGGACCGGGGGAGTTCTACGGCGACGCCGGGGCCCGGCACGTGCGGGTCGCGCTGACGGCGTCCGACGACGCGATCGCCGAGGCGGCCCGCCGGCTCCGCGACGCCTGACCGCCGGCGCGCGCCGGCGCCGGCCGCCGCTGACGTGCCGCTGACCGTGCCGTGGTGCACGCTTGGCGGAGGTGTTCCCCGCACTTGCCGTCGCCGCGGTCGCGGCGGGACGATGTGAGCGTCCGGTGTGCAACCCGGATTGGAATGATGAGGCTCCGCGGGGGTAGGTTCGCCTCAGGCCGACGCTGCCCTGGCGCACCAGCCCGACGGACGCCCACGGCGCCCGAGGCCGAGCAACCACGGCACCGAGGCCGAGCACGCAGCCACCGGCGTGCGCCACGACCAGAGCGACGGGTCGCGCAGACCCGGACCCGTCGCCCGCCAGGAAGGACACCATGACGACCACTTCCCAGTCCCCGGACACGCAGGTCGAGCTCACCGTCGACGGTGCCGCGCGGTCGCTGCCCGTCGTGGAGGCGACCGAGGGGAACGACGGGATCGTCGTGTCGTCCCTGCTCAAGGAGACCGGGCTCGTCACCTACGACCCGGGCTTCATGAACACGGCGGCCTGCGAGTCGTCCATCACCTACATCGACGGCGACAACGGGATCCTGCGCTACCGCGGCTACCCGATCGACCAGCTGGCCGAGCAGTCGACCTTCCTGGAGGTCGCCTACCTGCTCATCTACGGCCAGCTGCCGGACGCCGCCGCCCTCGAGGCCTTCACGGACCGCGTCAACCGCCACACGCTCGTGCCCGAGCAGTTCCGGGCGTTCCTCTCGGCGTTCCCGCGCGGCGGCCACCCGATGTCGATCATGGCCTCGGCGATCAACGCGCTCGCGTCGTTCTACCCCGAGTCGCTGGACCCGCACGACGACGACGCCGTCGACCTCGCGACGGTGCTGCTGCTCGCCAAGGTCCGCACCATCACCTCCTACGTGCACCGCGCGCAGCACGACGAGCCGCTGCTGTACCCCGACTACTCGCGCGGCTACGTCGAGGACTTCCTGCGGATGTCCTTCTCGCGCCCCTACGAGCAGTGGGAGCCGAACCCCGTGGTGTCCGCGGCGATGGACAAGCTGCTGATCCTGCACGCCGACCACGAGCAGAACTGCTCGACCTCGACGGTGCGCATCGTCGGCTCGTCGAACGCCAACCTGTACGCGTCGGTCTCGGCGGGCGTCAACGCCCTGTCCGGCCCGTCGCACGGCGGCGCCAACGAGGCCGTGCTGGTCATGCTCGAGCGCATCCGCTCCGGCGGCGACTCCGTCGAGACCTTCATGAAGAAGGTCAAGAACAAGGAGGACGGCGTCCGCCTCATGGGCTTCGGCCACCGGGTGTACAAGTCCTACGACCCGCGCGCCGCGATCGTGAAGAAGCACGCCGACGCCGTGCTCGAGGAGCTCGGCGCCAAGGACGAGCTGCTCGACATCGCCCGCGGGCTCGAGGACATCGCGCTCAACGACGACTACTTCGTCGAGCGCAAGCTCTACCCGAACGTCGACTTCTACACGGGCCTGATCTACAAGGCGATCGGCTTCTCGCCCAGCATGTTCACGCCGCTGTTCGCGCTCGGCCGCATGCCCGGCTGGATCGCCCAGTGGCGCGAGATGATGAAGGACCCGAAGACGAAGATCGGCCGCCCGCGGCAGATCTACACCGGCGCCACCGAGCGCCCGTACGTGCCCGTCGCGGAGCGCTGAGCGCGCCGAGACGCCACCGTGCCGCACGGCCCGGTCCCCGCGCAGGGGGCCGGGCCGTGCCGCGTCCGGGGGCCTTGTCGCGTCCGGGGCCGCGGCGTCCGGGGCCGCGGCGTGCGGGGTCAGCCCGCGGCGTGCAGGTCCACCTCGACGACGCCGGTCTCGAGCTCGGGCCGGTCGACCGGGCGCCAGGCCGCGCCGTCGCCGCGGCCGGCGTCGATCCCCGAGCGCCGCGTCCACATCTGGTCGCCCACCCGCACCTCCACGGCGTCGGTGACCGCCGCCGTCGCGACCGCCCACTGGGCGACGGCCCAGGCCGCGCGTGCCGGGTCGCCGCCGGGCAGCGCGTCGGCGCGCACGACGGCGGTCGACCCCGCGGCGTCGAGCGTCACGGCGTCCCCGGTCAGCCCCAGGTCCCGCTCGAGCCGGGCGGCGAAGGCCTCGGCCACGGCACCCGGAGAGCGCTCGGCGTCGACCGGGCCCAGCTCGCACGACAGCGCGGCGGGGGAGTACCCGGCCAGGGCGCTGGCCCAGGCGCGCGAGCGCGCCTCGTGCTGGGCGTACGCGTCGGGGAACCCCGAGCGCTGCACCGCCTGGGCGGCCTCGGTGACCGGCAGGTCCGCGTAGCCCGGCACCCGGACCAGGGCGTCGTAGAACGCGCCCGTGGCGTGCACCGGGTCCTGCACCTGCTCGGCGGTGCCCCAGCCCTGCGACGGGCGCTGCTGGAACAGCCCGAGGGAGTCCCGGTCGCCGTAGGCGACGTTGATGAGCTTCGACTCCTGCAGGGCCGTGGCCAGCCCGATGGTCGCCGCCCGGGCGGGCAGGCCGCGGCGCACGGCGGTCCCGGCCACGAGGGCGGCGTTGTCCGCCTGGGCGGGGGAGAGGTACCACTCCGTGCCGTCCAGCACCGCGGTGCAGCGCTCCGCCGCCGGCTGCAGGTCGAGCCGCTGCACCGTCACCCACACCCCGGTGCCCACGGCGCCGAGGGCCGCGACGACCACCACCGCGCCCACGACCCGCCGCCGCCGGCGCCGGCGGCGCCGCGCAGCGGTGCGCGCCGACGCCGTGCGGGCCGGCGTCCGGGCGGGCAGGGGGTGGGTCACCGCGTCCTCGGTCGTGCTCGGTGCTCGGGGCTCGGTGCTGCGGGGCTCAGTGGGCGTGCAGGGCGGCGTTGAGCTCCACGCCGACGCCGGTGCGCGAGAGCACCTCGACCGCGCCGGTCGTGGAGTTGCGGCGGAACAGCAGCCCGTCGCGGCCGGCGAGCTCGCGGGCCTTGACCACCTGCGGGGCGCCGCCGTCGGTCGCCGAGCCGAGCACGGTCACCTTGGTGCCGGCGGTGAGGTACAGGCCCGCCTCGACGACGCAGTCGTCGCCCAGCGGGATGCCGAGGCCCGAGTTGGCGCCCAGCAGGGACCGGCGGCCGATCGAGACGATCACGGTGCCGCCGCCCGAGAGCGTGCCCATGATCGAGGCGCCGCCGCCGACGTCGGAGCCGTCGCCCACCACCACGCCCTGCGAGATGCGGCCCTCGACCATCGAGGCGCCCAGGGTGCCGGCGTTGTAGTTGACGAAGCCCTCGTGCATCACGGTGGTGCCCGGCGCGAGGTGGGCGCCCAGGCGCACGCGGTCGGCGTCGGCGACACGGACGCCGGCGGGCAGCACGTAGTCGACCATCCGCGGGAACTTGTCCACGCCGTAGACGGTGACCGGACGGCCCATGGCGGCGCGCAGCCGCAGGCGCGTGGCCTCGAAGCCCTCGACGGCGCACGGGCCGTGGTCGGTCCACACCACGTTGGCCAGCACGCCGAAGATGCCCTCGAGGTTGACGGTGTTGGGCGCCACCAGGCGGTGGGAGAGCAGGTGCAGCCGCAGGTAGGCGTCCGCGGCGTCGGCCGGCGCGGCGTCGAGGTCCACGACGGTGCGCACCAGGCGCACGTCCACGTCCCGCACGGCGTCGCGGCCGGCCAGCGCCGCGAGCTCCGCGGGCGCCTGCGCGTCGTCGCCCGGCTCGCCGAGGGCGGGCGCCGGGTACCACGTGTCGAGGGTGGTGCCGTCGTCGGTCACGGTGGCCAGGCCGAAGCCCCAGGCGGTGCGGGTGTCGCTCATGCGGACCAGCCTATCGACGGCGGATAGGGTCGGGAGCGTGACGTCCACGCCCGCCCCCGCCCCTGTTCCCGCGCCCGGCCCCGTCCCGGGCGGCGCCGGCGGGCCCGACGCCGTCGGCGGCCTGCTCGCCCTGGCGTCCGACCCGGCGTCGGACCTGGTCGGGCTGCTCGCGGCGCTGTGCGACGTCGAGTCCGTCAGCGGCGGCGAGACCGCGCTGGCGGACGCGATCGAGGCAGTGCTGCGGGCGCAGCCGCACCTGGCCGTCCACCGCGACGGCGACTGCGTCGTCGCGCGCACCGACCTCGGCCGCGGGCGGCGCGTGGTGCTCGCCGGCCACATCGACACCGTGCCGCTCGCCGACCCGCCGAACCTGCCCACGCGCCTGGTCGGCGCGGGGCCGGAGGCCGAGCTGTGGGGCCGCGGCACGGTGGACATGAAGGGCGGCGTCGCGGTCATGCTGGCGCTCGCCGTCGAGCTCGGGGCGCCCGGGCGCGAGCCGGCGAGCGACCTGACCTGGGTCTTCTACGACCACGAGGAGGTGGAGGCCGAGCGCAACGGCCTGGGCCGCCTCGCCCGCAACGCGCCCGAGCTCCTGCGCGGCGACTTCGCCATCCTCGGCGAGCCGTCCGCGGCGGGGATCGAGGGCGGCTGCAACGGGACGCTGCGCGCCCGCGTGACCACGCGCGGCGTCGCGGCGCACTCGGCGCGCGCCTGGACGGGCGTCAACGCGATCCACGCGGCCGCGCCCGTGCTGCAGCGGCTCGCCGACTACACCCCGCGCGAGGTCGAGGTCGACGGGCTGGTCTACCGCGAGAGCCTCAACGCCGTGCTCGTCGAGGGCGGGGTGGCCGCCAACGTCATCCCCGACCGCTGCACCGTGACGGTCAACTACCGGTTCGCCCCGTCGCGGTCGGTGGCGCAGGCCGAGGCGCACGTGCGCGAGGTGCTCGAGGGGTTCGCCGTCGAGATCACCGACGCCGCCGGCGGCGCCCGCCCCGGCCTGGACGACCCGCTCGCCCGCGAGTTCGCCGAGGCCGTGCTCGCCGTCACCGGCGGGGAGCCGAAGCCCAAGTACGGCTGGACCGACGTGGCGCGGTTCGCCGAGCTGGGCATCCCGGCGGTGAACTTCGGGCCCGGCGACCCCCTGCTGGCGCACAAGGACGACGAGCGCGTGCCCGTGGGACAGCTCGCGCTGTGCCGCGACGCGCTGCGCGCGTGGCTCCTCGGCCCGCTCGCCGGCCCGGCGGCCTGAACCGACGGGCCCTAGGCTCGGCGCATGAGCAACTCCAGCGACGAGGGCGTGGCCCAGCGGGGCGCCGGCTACCGCAAGGGGCCGGTGCTGCTGCGCGGCCGCCAGATCCCCCAGCAGACCACCGACCAGCGGCTGCTGACCCGCTCCGAGGGCGCCGACTGGGTGCACACCGACCCCTGGCGGGTCATGCGCATCCAGTCCGAGTTCGTCGAGGGCTTCGGGGCCCTCGCCGAGGTCGGCCCCGCGGTCTCGGTGTTCGGCTCGGCCCGCACCCCGCGCGACCACGACGACTACGCCCGCGCGGTGAAGGTCGGGCGGCTCCTGGCCGAGGCTGGCTACGCGGTGATCACGGGCGGCGGGCCGGGGATCATGGAGGCGGCCAACCGCGGCGCGGTGGAGGCCGGCGGGCTGTCCGTCGGCCTGGGCATCGAGCTGCCGTTCGAGCAGGGCATGAACGAGTACGTCAACCTCGGCATCAACTTCCGGTACTTCTTCGCCCGCAAGACGATGTTCGTCAAGTACGCGCAGGGCTTCGTGGTCATGCCCGGCGGCTTCGGCACGTTCGACGAGCTGTTCGAGGCGCTCACCCTGGTGCAGACGCACAAGGTCACCGGCTTCCCGCTCGCCCTCGTCGGGCGCGACTACTGGGGCGGCCTCCTGGACTGGATCCGCTCGACGGTCGTGGACCGCGGCATGGTCAGCGAGGCGGACCCCGACCTGCTGCACCTCACCGACGACCCTGCAGAGGCCGTGGCCTACGTGCACGAGCGCAACGCCGCCCTGCTGGCCGAGGAGCAGGAGGCCACCGAGGAGCTCGAGCGGGCGCAGGCCGCCGCGGCGGCCCCGTCCGAGCCGTGACCGCCGCCGACGCGCCCGCGGCCGTGGCCCCGGGGGTCCCCGCCGCGGGCGCCCCGCTCGTCCTGCGCGGCCGGGAGCTGGGGCGCGGCGCGGACGGCTCCGTGCGCGCCGTCGTCATGGCGATCGTCAACCGCACCACCGACTCGTTCTACGCCCCGGCCCGGCTGGCCGACGACGCGGCGGCGCTGGAGGCAGCACACCGTGCCTGGGAGGAGGGCGCCGAGATCCTCGACGTCGGCGGCGTGCGCGCCGGCGTCGGGCCGGAGGTCGACGAGGCGGAGGAGATCCGCCGGGTGGTCCCGTTCGTCGCGCGCATGCGCGAGGCGCTGCCGGACCTGGTGTTGTCGGTCGACACGTGGCGTGCCGGCGTCGCGCGCGAGGCGATCGCCGCGGGCGCCGACCTGATCAACGACACGTGGGCGGGCCACGACCCCCGCCTGGTCGAGGTCGCCGGGGCCGCGGGCGTCGGCGTCGTCTGCTCCCACACCGGCGGCGCCGCGCCGCGCACGGACCCGTACCGCGTGGAGTACCCCGCCGCCGGGGCGGACACCGCGCGGGACCCGCGCGACGGCGTGCTCGACGACGCCGTCGCGACGCTGCGGCGCGCCGCGGCGCGCGCGGTCGCCTGCGGCGTGCCGCCGGCCAGCGTGCTGGTCGACCCCACGCACGACTTCGGCAAGAACACCTGGCACTCGCTGCACCTGCTGCGGCGCACCCAGGAGCTCGCCGGCCTCGGCCACCCGCTGCTCATGGCGCTCAGCCGCAAGGACTTCGTGGGCGAGACGCTCGGGCTGCCTCCCGCCGAGCGGCTCGAGGGCACGCTCGCCGCCACGGCGCTCGCAACCTGGCTGGGGGCGCGGGTCTTCCGCGCGCACGACGTGCGCGCCACCCGGCGCGTGCTCGACATGGTCGCCGCGGTGCGCGACGAGGCGCCGCCGCGGGCCGCCCTGCGGGGCCTCGCCTAGCCCCGCGCGCCCCACCTGGCCGGTCGTCGCACCGTCTCGCGCACGCACCGCGCACGTCTCGACTTCCGGACGTAGGGGTGGTGTGAACTAGAATGGCCTGTGCGTCCCGGTGCGCGCGCTGCAGGGAACAGCGCTGCAGGACCAGCATCGGCGGGGCGCGCGGTCGGGGGACTGGCCGACGAGACCGGACAACGGAATGGAGTGCCACAGATGGCTGCGATGAAGCCGCGGACGGGTGACGGGCCGCTGGAGGTCACCAAGGAGGGGCGCGGTATCGTCATGCGGGTCCCGCTGGAGGGCGGTGGCCGTCTGGTCGTGGAGCTCAACGCCACCGAGGCGAGCGAGCTCGGCGAGGCGCTCCAGGCCGTCGTCGCCTGACACGCCACGCACGAGCCCGAGCGGGGGACAGGATCGCCTGTCCCCCGCTCGTCGTCTGTCCGGGGCCTTCCTCGCAGGCGTGGTGCGCGGGCGGGGGGAGCGCGCGGGGTGGCCGCGGCTCAGCGGCGGACGCCGAGCAGCAGGCCGTCGCCCGCCGGCACCAGCGCGGGCACCACGCGGTCGTCCGCGCGCAGGGACCGGCCGAGCTCGCGCACCAGCGTGGTCACCTCGTCCCGGCGCGCCGGGTCGGCCACGCGGCCGCCGTGCAGGGCGCCGTCGACGGCGAGCACGCCGCCGGGGCGCAGCAGGCGCAGCGCCTCGGTGACGTAGTCCGGGTAGGCGTGCGGGTCGGCGCCGACGAGCACCATGTCGTAGGCGCGGTCCGTGAGCCGCGGCAGCACGTCCTGCGGTCGGCCGGGGATGGCGCGCGTGCGCGACGGCGCCAGGCCCTCCTCGGCGAACGCCCGCTTCGCCGCGCGCAGGTGCTCCTGCTCGGCGTCGATCGTGGTGAGCACCCCGTCGGCCGGCATGCCGCGCAGCAGCCACAGGGCGGCGACGCCCGTGCCGGTGCCGACCTCGACCACCGCGCGGGCGGCCAGGGAGGCGGCCAGCACGCGCAGCAGCGCGCCGGCGCCCGGGAGCACGGCGTGGCAGCCCAGCTCGGCGGCGCGCTCGCGCGCCCGCAGCAGCACCTCGTCCTCGGGCACGAAGCCCTCGGCGTAGGCCCAGCCCGCGGTCCGCGCGCGGGCGAGGCTCGAGTCGGCGTCGGGGCTGATGGCGACCTCCGGAGGGGCGTGCACGTCCCCCGGTCGGGGACGGTTGGTGAAGGGTTGGCGTCGGCCTCGGGCCGACCCGGGGCCGGCACCGCGCCGACCCGCTGCGATGCTAGCGCCCCGTGGCACGATGGACCCTGATGAGCACGGTGGATCAGGTCACTCGCGTCGCTCCCGTCGGGTTCACGGACCCCGGCGCCCACGACGGCGACGGGCGCGCGGGCGCACCCGGCGGATCCGTCGAGCCCGCGGGCGGCGCCGCCGCGGCGGAACCCTGGACGCCGCCCACCTGGGACCAGATCGTCCGCGAGCACTCGGCGCGCGTCTACCGCCTCGCGTACCGCCTCACGGGCAACCGGCACGACGCCGAGGACCTCGTGCAGGAGACGTTCCTGCGCGTGTTCCGCTCGCTGTCCGGCTACACGCCCGGCACGTTCGAGGGCTGGCTGCACCGCATCACCACGAACCTCTTCCTCGACTCGGTGCGCCGCGGCAAGCGCGTGCGCATGGAGTCGATGGGCGACGACGCGGCCCGGGTGGCGGACGACGCGGAGCTCGGCCGCCCCGAGCGCGGGTACGAGCACGCCAACCTCGACCACGACGTGCAGCGGGCGCTCGACGCGCTGCGCCCCGAGTACCGCGCCGCCGTCGTGCTGTGCGACATCGAGGGGCTCAGCTACGAGGAGATCGCGGTGACGCTCGGCATCAAGCTGGGCACCGTGCGCTCGCGGATCCACCGCGCCCGCGCCCAGCTCCGCAAGGAGCTCGAGCACCGGCGGGTGGAGGCGTGAGCGCGCGACCCGCGGGGGTGGCGCGGTGAACGGGCACCTCGGGTCCTGGGTCAGCGCCCTCGCCGACGGACAGCTGCCGCCCGACCAGACGGAGCGCGCCCTCGCGCACGTGGCCCTGTGCCGCCGGTGCGCCGCCGAGCTCGAGGCGGCGCGCGAGGCGCGGCGCGCCCTCGCGGCGGCTGCCGACGTCCCCGTCGCGCCGGACCTGGCCGCACGCCTGCTCGCGCTGTCGGCCACGGTGCCGTCCAGCGACGGCGACCCGCTGCGCGAGCGCCCGCAGCCCGGCCCGTGGGAGCCGGCGCCGTGGACGGCGCCGCTGACGAACGACCTGCTCGCCGCGGCCCGCCGCCGGCGCGTGCGGCGGCTCGCCGCGCTGGGCGTGGGCGGCGCCGGCGTGGCGGCGGCGGCCCTGTTCGCCGTCGGCGACGTCCCGGTCGTCGCGCCGGACCCCTCGCCCGAGCAGGTGCTCACGCTGCTGGCGCGGGCCGAGCCGGACGAGACCGCGGCCGGGCAGGACGTCCTGAGCACCGTCGCGCCCGCGGCGACCTACGCCGCCGCCGACTCGCGCGACAGCGCCGCGCTGGCCTGGATGGGGGACAAGGGCTGGGTGCGTCCGGACCGTCTGCCGGAGGGGCTCGACGTGAGCGCGCTGCGGCTGGTCGGGGCGCAGGCCGAGGTGGTCGAGCTCGACCTGACCGGCAGCGTGGGCCAGGTGGTCGTGCGCGAGCAGGTGGGCCGCCTGGACGCGAGCGCCGGCGAGCGCCGAAGCCTCGGTGGGCGGGAGGTCGTCGTGCTGTCCACGGAGCCCTGGCACGTGGCGTGGCAGGCCGACGACGTCGTCGTCGACGTCGCCGCGGACGTGCCCGAGGACGTCATGGACCAGGTCGTGTCCGCGTTCCCGGCGGACGGCTACGATGCCGGCGTCCTGGCCCGCGTCGCCCGTGGGTGGTCCACCGTGACGGGAGCGTTGCCGCAGCGATGACCGACGACGAGCGGGCCGACGGCCTCTTCGCCCCTCCGGAGCCCGCCCGGCGCCCGGTGCCGCCCCCGCCCGCAGCCGCGAGCGGACCGCCCGCGCAGCCCGGGGCGTCCGGGGCCTCCTGGTCGCCCCTGCCGACCGACGCCGACGCGCTGGACGGCGGCCCCCGCGACGCCAGCGATCCCCGGGACCCCGGCGACGCCGGCGCCGCCCGTGCCGACGGCACGGAGGGCGCCGACACGGATCCGAGCACCGCCACGGCCCCGGGCGCCGACTCGGACCCGGGCACCGACACCGCGCCGGCCACCGGCGCGGCGGCCGCCCGCGACGACGGCCCCGGCGACACGGCTCCGGCGCACGACCGCCCGCGGCAGGCCCGCCGGGGGCGCGCGGTCGTCGGGATCACTGCGCTCGCCCTCGTCGTCGGCCTCGTCGGGGGCTTCGCCGGTGACCGGCTCTCCGACGCCCTCGACGGCGGCCGCACCGCCGACGCCACCCTGCCGACGCCCGCCGGGAGCACCGGGCAGGCGGCGTCGCGGCCGGCCGGGTCGGTCGCGGACCTGGCGGCCACGGTCCTGCCGAGCGTCGTCTCGATCGAGGCGCGCGGCGCGGACGGCGTCGCGACCGGCTCGGGCTTCGTGCTGCGGGCCGACGGCTACCTGCTCACCAACAACCACGTCGTGGCCGGTGCCGGGGACGGCGCCCCCGTGACCGTCACCTTCGCGGACGGGCACGAGGCGGCGGCGCAGGTGGTCGGCGCGACCACCGACTACGACCTCGCCGTGCTGCGGGTGGACGAGTCCGGTCTGACGCCGCTGCCGCTCGGCGACTCCGACGACGTCGCGGTCGGCGACGCCGTCCTCGCCGTCGGCTCCCCGCTGGGGCTCGACGCCACGGTCACCACGGGCATCGTCAGCGCCCTGCACCGGCCCGTCCAGGCCGGTGACGCCGCCCAGGCGGCGTTCATCGACGCGATCCAGACCGACGCCGCCATCAACCCGGGCAACTCGGGCGGGCCGCTGGTCGACACCGCCGGCCGCGTGGTCGGCATCAACTCGGCCATCGCCCAGCCGCCGGGAGCGATGCAGGCCACGGGGAGCATCGGCCTCGGCTTCGCCATCCCAGCCAACCAGGCGCGGCACACCGCCGAGCAGCTCATCGCGACCGGCCGGGCCACCTACCCGGTGATCGGCGTCCTGCTCGACGGGGCGTACGAGGGCGAGGGCGTGCAGGTGGCCACCGAGGCGCAGAACGGGGCCGCGCCGGTGACGCCGGACGGCCCGGCCGACACCGCGGGCTTGCGGCCCGGCGACGTGATCCTGTCCATCGACGGCAGGCCCGTCTCCCGCAGCGACGAGCTGATCGTGGCCATCCGCGCCAAGGCGCCCGGCGACGCCGTGACGCTGCGGGTGCGCTCCGGCGACCAGGAGCGCGACGTGCGCGTCGTGCTCTCCGAGGCGACCAGCCGGTAGCCGTGCTGGTCCGTCCGCGGCCTGGGCGTGCGCGCCCTCCGGGCGCCGGAGCGGCGGCGTCACCCGGCGGCCACCGGCAGGACACCTGGCGGTCGCACCCCGGCGACGACCCGGGCATCCGGGAGGGCTAGGCTGACGGACGTGTTCGACATCAACGGCGGCGAGCTGCTGATCATCATCGTGCTCGCGGTGGTGCTCATCGGCCCGGAGCGGCTGCCGCAGTACGCGGCGCAGCTCGCGCGCCTCGTGCGGCGCGGCAAGGCGTTCGTCCAGGACGCCCGCACGCGCGTGAGCGACGAGCTCGGCCCCGAGTTCGACGACGTCGACTGGTCCAAGCTCGACCCGCGCCAGTACGACCCGCGCCGGATCGTGCGCGAGGCCCTCCTCGAGGACGGGCCCATCCTGCCCGGCCCGGGGCAGCGCGCCGCCACCCGTGCCACGGGCGCTCGCACGGGCGCCGCCGCGACGACCGGGGCCGGTGCGGCGTCGGGCGCCGCGGCCGCGGGGCCCGCGCCGTACGACGACGAGGCGACCTGACGCGACACGCCCGCGGCGACGCGACGCGCGGGCACGGCGCCGCGGGCGTCCCCGGACGCCGCGCCGGCGCCGTCCGGCGCTCCCGGTTCGGACGGCCGGGAGGAACCTGCCAGAATGAGTGACATGTCCCAGCCCGCAGCCACCGGGGCCACCGCCGTGCCCGGCGCCACCCCGTCCCGCCGCCCCCGCATCCTGTCCGGCATGCAGCCCACCAGCGACTCGCTGCACCTGGGGAACTACCTGGGGGCCCTGACGCAGTGGGTGGCGCTGCAGGAGGACAACGACGCGCTGTACTGCGTGGTCGACCTGCACGCCCTGACGGTGAACCCGGAGCCGGCCGCGCTGCGCGAGCGCACCCGGCGCACCGCTGCCCAGTACCTGGCGGGCGGCGTCGACCCCGAGCGGTCGATCCTGTTCGTGCAGTCGCACGTCCCGGAGCACACCGAGCTGTCGTGGCTGCTGAGCTGCCAGACCGGGTTCGGCGAGGCCAGCCGGATGACCCAGTTCAAGGACAAGTCGGCCAAGCAGGGCACCGAGGGCACCACGGTCGGGCTCTTCACCTACCCGGTGCTCATGGCCGCGGACATCCTGCTGTACGACTCCACGCTCGTGCCCGTGGGCGAGGACCAGCGCCAGCACCTCGAGCTCACGCGCGACCTGGCCGAGCGCCTCAACGGGCGCTTCGGCGCGGGCACCGCCGTCGTGCCGGACGCCTACATCGTCAAGGCGACCGCGAAGATCCAGGACCTCTCCGAGCCGACGGCGAAGATGAGCAAGTCCAACAACGGCGGCAAGGGGGTCGTCTGGCTGCTCGAGGACCCGAAGAAGGCGGCCAAGGCCATCAAGTCCGCGGTGACTGACGCCGACGAGACGTACGGCGTGCGGTTCGACCCCGCGGCCAAGCCCGGCATCTCGAACCTGCTCACGATCTTCTCCGCCGTCACCGGGCGTGAGGTCGACGCGATCGCCGCGGAGTACGACGGCCGCGGCTACGGCTACCTCAAGAAGGACCTGGCCGACGCCGTCGTGGAGTTCCTGGTGCCGTTCCAGGAGCGCGCGAACACCTACCTGTCCGACCCGGCGCAGCTCGACAAGATCCTGGCCGACGGCGCGCAGCGGGCGCAGGCGCTGGCCCGGCCGGTGCTCGACCGGATGTACGACCGGTTCGGGCTGCTGCCGCGAGGCGCGCGGTGAACCTCCCCGAGCGCGGGCCGGCGCAGGCCCGCATCGGCATCTCGATCGACGTCCCGGACCCGTGGCGCGCCGAGCTGCAGGGCGCGCGCCGGGACTTCGGCGACCCCCAGGCCGGGCTCATCCCGCCGCACATCACCGTCGTCGGGCCCACGGTCGTCGACCAGGCGGTGCTGCCGGCGGTGTGGGAGCACCTCGACAAGGTGACCGGGGACATCCCGCCGTTCCGCGTGCACCTGCGCGGCACGGGCACCTTCCGGCCCATCTCGCCCGTGGTGTTCATCGCGGTGGTCCAGGGCATCGCCGAGTGCGAGCAGCTGGAGCAGGCCGCGCGCTCCGGCGTGCTGGCGCAGGAGCTGCGGTTCAACTACCACCCGCACGTCACTGTGGCGCACGAGGTGCCCGACGCCGAGCTCGACCGCGCCTTCGCCCAGCTGGCCGGCTTCGAGGCAGCCTTCGACGTCACCGCGCTGTGGCAGTACGAGCACGGCGACGACGGCGTCTGGCGCAAGCAGCGCGAGTTTGCGCTGCGCGGCTGACCGCGGCTCGACCTGCCGCTCGACCTGCGGGGACGCCGCCGGTTTCCTAGCCTCGACCGCGTGACGACGTCGAGCGGCAGCGCCGCGCCGCGGCGGCCCTCGGCCTTCGCCCGGACACGGACCCGGGTCGAGGCGCTGCTCGAGCGCTGGCAGGACACACGGCCCGGCCGCGCCGTCGCCTGGTACGGCGCGCGCCGCGGCGGGCAGCTCAGCGGAGGTATCGCCTACAGCGCGCTGTTCTCCCTGTTCGCGCTGCTGACGATCGGCTGGACGATCTTCAGCTCCGTGCTCGGCGTGCGCGGCGACCTGCGCGACGCCGTGCTCGCCCAGCTGGACGTGTGGATCCCCAACCTCGTGGGGTACGACGAGCAGCGCGACGTGCTGAGCCCCGAAGAGCTCGTGCTCCCGACCGCCCTCACCGTGCCGAGCGTGGTCTCGGTCGTCGTGCTCCTCGTCTCCGGCACGGGTGTCATGGGCGCCCTGCGCGCCTCCGTGCGCGCGATGTTCGGCGTGCCGTCCACCGACGACAACGCGGTGCTGGCGCGGCTGTGGCAGCTCGCGGGGTTCTTCGTGCTGGGCGCGGGGATCGTGCTCTCGGCGGCGGCGTCGGTGGTCTCGCGCGTGGTCGGCGCCTTCGTGCGGGACGTGCTGGGCGGCAGCGTCCTGGTGGGGCTCGCGATCGCCGTCGGCGGCGCGGTCGTCGGCGTCGTGGTGGACGCGCTGATCGTCGCCGGGGTCGTGGTCGTCGTCGGGGGAGTGCGGCCGGCTCGGCGGCGCGACCTCGTGCTCGGCTGCCTCGCGGCCGGGGTCGTGGCGGGCGTGCTGCGCTGGCTGGGCGCGAGCGTGGTCGTGGGCTCCGCCAACCGCAACCCGCTGCTGACCTCGTTCGCCACCCTGGTGACGATCCTCGTGCTGGTCAACTTCGTCGCGCGGGTGCTGCTGCTCGTGTGCGCGTGGATGCACGACCCGCCGCGGGTGGACGAGCTCCACCGCGCGGAGCTGGAGCTCGCGGCGCGCCGCCACGCCGCGGAGGTGGACCGCCTGGTGCGCCAGGGCCAGGGCAGCGGGCTGCCCTGGAGCCCGGTGGTGCGCGGCTACCGCCGCGCCCTGCTGCGCTGACGGCGTCCTGGGCGCGCGCGGAGAGCAGGACGCGGGCGGACACACGAAAGGCGGGGCCGAGGCCCGATCCGCAGCAGCAGCCGTCCCGAAGTGGAGCGCCTCCTGGGGCGCGTGAACGCTGCTGCGGACCAGGCCTCGGCCCCGCCGGAAGCCGCCGTCGGAAGCCCGCCGTCGGCGAGAGACTCAGAAGGCGCGGGTGATCATCGCCCGCTTGACCTCCTGGATCGCCTTGGTGACCTGGATGCCGCGCGGGCAGGCCTCGGTGCAGTTGAAGGTCGTGCGGCAGCGCCACACGCCCTCCTTGTCGTTGAGGATCTCCAGGCGCTGCGCGGCGCCCTCGTCACGGCTGTCGAAGATGAAGCGGTGCGCGTTGACGATGGCGGCCGGGCCGAAGTACTGGCCGTCGGTCCAGAACACCGGGCAGGACGACGTGCACGCGGCGCACAGGATGCACTTGGTGGTGTCGTCGAAGCGGGCGCGGTCCTCGGGGGACTGGATCCGCTCGCGGCTCGGCTCGTTCCCGGACGTGATGAGGAACGGCATGATCTCGCGGTAGGAGGCGAAGAACGGCTCCATGTCGACCACGAGGTCCTTGACCACGGGCAGGCCCTTGATGGGCTCGACGGTGATCGGCTTGTCCGGGTTGACGTCCTTGAGCAGCGTCTTGCAGGCCAGGCGGTTGCGGCCGTTGATGCGCATGGCGTCCGAGCCGCACACGCCGTGGGCGCACGAGCGGCGGAACGTCAGCGAGCCGTCGTGCTCCCACTTGATCTTGTGCAGCGCGTCCAGGACGCGGTCGGTGGCGTGGGCCTCGACCGTGAACGTGTCCCAGTACGCGGCGTCGCCGTGCTCCGACTCCGGGTTGTACCGGCGGACCTTCAGCGTCACCTGGAACGTGGCGACCTCGGCGGGCGTCGTGTCCTGGGCGGGGGTGTCGAGAACAGCAGTCATCAGTACTTCCGCTCCATCGGCTCGTACCGGGTCTGGACGACGGGCTTGGAGCCCAGGACGACCTTGTAGTCGCCGAACTCCTCGACGTGGTCGAAGAAGCCCTCGACGTGACCGTCGGCGACGTCGGAGGCCGACGTCGGACGGCGGTACGCCATGGTGTGCAGCATGTAGTTGGCGTCGTCGCGCTGCGGGAAGTCCTCGCGGTAGTGGCCGCCGCGCGACTCCTTGCGGTTGAGCGCCGCCAGCACCGTGACCTCGGCGATGTCGAGGAGGAACCCGAGCTCGATGGCCTCGAGCAGGTCGGTGTTGAACAGCCGGCCCTTGTCCTGGACCGAGACGTTGGCGTACCGCTTCTGCAGGCCGCGGATGTCCGCCAGCGCCTGGGTCAGCGACTCGCCGGTGCGGAAGACCTGGGCGTTGGCGTCCATGGTCTCCTGCAGCGCGCGGCGCACGTCGGCCACGCGCTCGCCGTCGGGACGCTCGCGCATCTCCTCGAGCTGCGCCTCGACGCGCTCGGCCGGCTTCTCGGGCAGCGGGAGGTACCGCGCCGTCCTGGCGTACGCGGCGGCGGCCCGGCCGGCGCGCTTGCCGAACACGTTGATGTCGAGCAGCGAGTTGGTGCCCAGGCGGTTCGAGCCGTGCACCGACACGCACGCCACCTCGCCGGCGGCGTACAGGCCCTTGACGACGTTGTGGCTGTCGCGCAGCACCTGGCCCTCGACGTTGGTCGGCACGCCGCCCATCGCGTAGTGCGCGGTCGGGTAGACGGGCACGGGCTCGGTGTACGGCTCGACGCCGAGGTAGGTGCGCGCGAACTCGGTGATGTCCGGGAGCTTGGCGTCGATGTGCGCCGGCTCCAGGTGCGTCAGGTCGAGCAGCACGTAGTCCTTGTTCGGCCCGGCGCCGCGGCCCTCGCGCACCTCGTTGGCCATGGACCGGGCGACGATGTCGCGCGGGGCCAGGTCCTTGATGGTGGGGGCGTAGCGCTCCATGAAGCGCTCGCCCTCGCTGTTGCGCAGGATGCCGCCCTCGCCGCGCGCGGCCTCCGACAGCAGGATGCCCAGGCCGGCCAGGCCCGTCGGGTGGAACTGGAAGAACTCCATGTCCTCCAGCGGCAGGCCGCGGCGGTAGGCCAGCGCCATGCCGTCGCCCGTGAGCGTGTGGGCGTTCGACGTCGTCTTGAAGATCTTGCCGGCGCCGCCGGTGGCGAACACGATCGCCTTGGCCTGGAAGACGTGGATCTCGCCGGTGGCGAGGTCGTAGGCGACGACGCCGGTCGCGTTGACCTCGTCCTCGTCGCTCAGCACCTCGGTGGTGAGGTCGTGGTCGGTCAGCAGGTCCAGGACGTAGAACTCGTTGAAGAACTCGACGTCCTGCTTGACGCAGTTCTGGTAGAGCGTCTGCAGGATCATGTGACCGGTGCGGTCAGCGGCGTAGCAGGCGCGGCGCACCGCGGCCTCGCCGTGGTTGCGGGTGTGGCCGCCGAACCGGCGCTGGTCGATCTTGCCCTCGGGCGTGCGGTTGAACGGCAGGCCCATGCGCTCGAGGTCGAGCACCGCGTCGATGGCCTCCTTGGCCATGATCTCCGCGGCGTCCTGGTCGACGAGGTAGTCGCCGCCCTTGATGGTGTCGAACGTGTGCCACTCCCAGTTGTCCTCCTCGACGTTCGCGAGGGCGGCGCACATGCCGCCCTGGGCGGCGCCGGTGTGGGAGCGGGTGGGGTAGAGCTTGGAGATGACGGCGGTGCGGGCGTCCTTGGATGCCTCGAGGGCCGCGCGCATGCCCGCGCCGCCCGCGCCGACGATGACGACGTCGTACTGGTGAGTCTGCATGGTGGGGCTCAGTCCTTGCTTCAGGAGCAGATCGACGGCAGGAGTTCGGCGGGCGAGTTCGCGGGGCACGGGTCGAAGGTGAAGATCACCAGCGTGCCGAGCAGGACCGTGACGGTGAACGCCAGGTACAGGAGGGTCTTGAGGATTCCGCGAGTCTTGTCCTTCGACGCGTAGTCGTTGATGACGGTGCGCACGCCGTTGGTGCCGTGGAACATCGCGAGCCAGAGCATCAGCAGGTCCCACACCTGCCACAGCGGGTTGGACCACTTGCCGCCGACGAACGCGAAGTCGATGGCGTGGACGCCCTCGCCGACCATGAGGTTGACGAACAGGTGGCCGAAGATCAGGACGACGAGCAGGACGCCCGAGGCGCGCATGAAGACCCAGCTGTACAGCTCGAAGTTGCCGCGCGTGGTCCGGCGGCGGGCGTAGGGGCTGCGGGGCGTCTCGACGACGGGAGCGGTCATCAGTGCCCACCTCCGAAGACGTTGATGAGGTGACGGGGCAGGAAGCCGGCCATCGTGACGACGAAGAGGCCGAGCACCACGTAGAGCATGACCCGCTGGTACCGCGGGCCCTTGGCCCAGTAGTCGACCAGCACGATGCGGATGCCGTTGAACGCGTGGAAGACGATCGCCGCGACGAGGCCGGCCTCGCCCAGGCCCATGATCGGCGTCTTGTAGGCGCCGATGACGGCGTTGTAGGCCTCGGGGTCCACCCGCACCAGTGCCGTGTCGAGGACGTGCACGAGCAGGAAGAAGAAGATCAGGACGCCGGTCACGCGGTGCGCGACCCACGACCACATGCCTTCGCGGCCGCGGTAGAGCGTGCCGCCAGGTGCGTCAGGCACGGTGGGAGCCTCCAGTGGCTGAGTTCCGGCCGGTTCGCCGGGCTGGTCGTCGTCTCGGCGGCAGCGGCGGACGAGCGTCTGCGGCGACGTCACGCGCTGACCGTCTCGGGCCACTGTAATGACATCGGGTCGCGACGAGCGGCCCCTCGTGCGGCCACATCCTGGCTGTTCGCGGGGTTTGTGACCCATCCCACAGGGTTTGCTGTCGCCGCCGCGGGACGCGTCACCTCCCGGCGCGGTGGCCGCCGCCTGGGCGTCCGCTGGGCGGCTCCGCCGCCCGGTGCCGGCCGGCGTGCCTATCCTGCCTGCATGAGCCTGCCCGACCCTGCCCCCGATCGCGCCCCCGGTCGCGCCCCCGTCCCCGCGGCAGGCCCGGTCGACGGCTTCTACGCGATCGTCCCGGCCGGCGGGGCCGGCACGCGCCTGTGGCCGCTGTCGCGGGCCGGCGCACCGAAGTTCCTGCACGACCTCACGGCCACCGGCCGCACCCTGCTGCAGGCGACCGTCGACCGCCTCGAGCCGCTCGCCGGTCCCGACGGCGTCGTGCTCGTGACGGGGGAGCGGCACGTCGAGGCCGCCCGGGCGCAGCTGCCGGGGCTGGGTGACGACGCCGTGCTGGCGGAGCCGTCGCCGCGCGACTCCATGGCCGCGATCGGCCTGGCCGCCGCCGTCCTCGAGCAGCGGCACGGCGACGTCGTGGTGGGCTCCTTCGCCGCCGACCAGGTGGTCTCCGGGCAGGCCGCCTTCGCCCAGGCCGTGCGCGAGGCCGTCGTGGCGGCGCGCGCCGGCTACGTGGTGACCATCGGCATCGCGGCGTCGCGGCCGTCCGTCGCGTTCGGGTACGTGCGCAGCGGCGCGCCCCTCGGGCTGGGCGGGGCGCCGACGGCGCTGCACGCCGAGGGCTTCACGGAGAAGCCGGACGCGGCCACGGCCCGGGAGTACCTCGCCTCGGGCGAGTACCGGTGGAACGCCGGCATCTTCGTGGCCCGGACCTCCGTGCTGCTCGGGCACCTCGCCGAGCTGCGGCCGGCCCTGCACGCCGGCCTGCGCGAGATCGCCGCGGCCTGGGACACCCCCGACCGCGCGGCGGTGCTCGCGCGGGTCTGGCCCGGCCTGGAGAAGATCGCCATCGACCACGCGGTCGCCGAGCCGGTCGCCGCGACCGGCGGCGTGGCGGTCGTGCCCGGCACCTTCGGCTGGGACGACGTCGGCGACTTCAACTCGCTCGCCGCGCTGCTGCCGAGCGTCGGCGAGTCCGGCGACAAGGTGCTCGGCGCCGCGGCCGACGTGCTGCGCATCGAGACGGGCGGGAACGTCGTGGTGCCCGGCTCGGGGCGCACGATCACGCTCCTGGGGGTGGACGACCTCGTCGTCGTGGACACCGCCGACGCGCTGCTCGTGACCACCCGTGCCCGGGCCCAGCAGGTGAAGGCCGTGGTCGACGCGGTCCGGGAGAACGGCTACGAGGAGCTGCTGTGAGTGCGCCCGCAGGATTCGACGCGGCCCAGGCCGCGGGGCTCGTCCGCACGCTGACGGCCGGGCTGCGCGAGGAGCTCGTCGCGTTCCGCCGCGACCTGCACGCGCACCCGGAGGTCGCCCGCGCGGAGGTGCGCACCACCCAGAAGGTGCTCGAGCGCCTGCGCGCGGCGGGCCTCGACCCGCGGCCGCTCGAGGGCACCGGCCTCGTGTGCGACATCGGGCCCGACGGCCCCGCGGGCCGGCTCGGGCTGCGGGCCGACCTCGACGCGCTGCCCGTGCAGGACCGCTGCGGCTGCCCCTGGGAGTCCACGGTGCCCGGGGTCGCCCACGCCTGCGGGCACGACGTGCACACCACCGTGGTGCTCGGCGCGGGCCTCGTGCTCGCGGCGCTCGACGCCCAGGGCCTGCTGGCCAGCGGCGTGCGGCTGATCTTCCAGCCCGCCGAGGAGGTCATGCCCGGCGGGGCGCACGACGTGCTGGCCCAGGGCGTGCTCGACGGTCTCGACCGGGCCGTGGCGCTGCACTGCGAGCCCAAGCTCGACGTCGGTCAGATCGGCACCCGCATCGGGCCGATCACCTCGGCGTCGGACGCCATCTCCGTGACCGTCTCCTCCGGCGGCGGGCACACCTCTCGCCCGCACCTGACCGGCGACGTGGTCTACGCGCTCGGTCAGGTCATCACCCAGGTGCCCGGCGTGCTGGGCCGCCGGCTCGACCCGCGCTCCGGCGTGAACCTCACCTGGGGCTCGGTGCACGCCGGCAACGTGCACAACGCGATCCCGGCCAGCGGCACCGTCACGGGCACCCTGCGCTGCCTGGACGTGCGCGCGTGGGAGAAGGCCGGCCAGGTGCTCAACGACGCCGTCGAGCAGGTCGTGGCCCCGTACGAGGTGGACGTGACCCTGCACCACACCCGCGGCGTGCCGCCGGTCGACAACGACGAGCTCGTCAACGCCGAGCTCGAGCTGGCGGCGCGCGCGGTGCTCGGCCCGCAGGGCGTGGTGCTCACCGAGCAGTCGCTGGGCGGGGAGGACTTCGCCTGGTACCTCACCAAGCTGCCCGGGGCGATGGCCCGGCTGGGCACCGCGACGCCCGGTGCCCGCCGGTACGACCTGCACCAGGGCGACCTCGTGGTCGACGAGCGGGCCATCGGCGTCGGCGTGCGGCTGCTCGCCACGCTCGCGCTGAGCGCCGAGCGGCCCGCCGAGGCCGCTGACGGCGAGCCGCTCCCGGATGACGAGACGGCTCTCTGAGACGGCGTTGCGATGAGGTAACGAAGCGCTCGCGTGACGTCCCGGAAACACTGCGGTGACGCGCCGGTGACTAGGCTCCGGCGTTGATGGTGGCGTGGCCGCTGCGGCCGGGCCCGTTCCCTTTCTTCGACAGGAGCAACAGTGAAGAGGACTACGCGGTTCGCCGCGCTCGCCGGCGTGGCGGCGCTCGCCCTCGCGGCGTGCGGTCAGGCGCCGGAGGACAGCGGCAGCGAGGCGACCGGCGGTGCCGCCGAGTCGGACTTCCTGCCCTGCATCGTCTCGGACGCCGGCGGCTTCGACGACAAGAGCTTCAACCAGCTCTCCTACGAGGGCCTGCAGGCCGCGGCCGAGGGTCTGGGCACCGACTTCAAGCAGGTCGAGTCGCAGTCGGAGAGCGACTACAAGGGCAACGTCCAGTCGCTCGTCGACCAGGGCTGCAACACCATCGTCACCGTGGGCTTCGCCCTGTCGGCGACCACCGTCGAGTCGGCCAAGGCCAACCCCGACGTGCACTACGTCATCATCGACGACGCGGCCGACGCCGACATGGACGGCAAGACCGACGCCGAGAACATCAAGCCGCTGCTGTACGACACCTCGCAGGCCGCGTTCCTCGCGGGCTACCTCGCCGCCGGCTACTCGGCCGACAAGTCGGCCAAGGTCGGCACCTTCGGCGGTCAGCCCTTCCCGACCGTGACCATCTTCATGGACGGCTTCAAGCAGGGCGTCGACTACTACAACCAGACCAAGGGCACCGACGTCCAGGTCATCGGCTACGAGGGCGGCGACAAGGGCTCGTTCACCGGCGGCTTCGAGGCCAACGAGACGGCCAAGACGACGGCGCGCAACATCATCGACCAGGGCGTCGACGTGATCCTCCCGGTCGGCGGCCCGGTCTACCAGTCCGCGATCGCGGCGATCCAGGACTCCGGCCGCGACGTCGCGCTCGTCGGCGTGGACGCGGACTTCTACGAGTCCGACCCCTCGACCCAGGACTACGTGCTCACCTCGATCGAGAAGCGCATGGACGTCTCGACCGAGGAGGCCGTGACGGCGTCCGGCAAGGGCGAGTTCTCGGCCGAGACCTACGTCGGCACGCTCGAGAACGGCGGCGTGGACATCGCCCCGCTGCACAACTTCGAGGACAAGGTCGACCCGGCCCTCATGGAGGAGGTCGACGCGCTCAAGCAGCAGATCGTCTCCGGCGAGCTGGAGGTCACGTCGTACCTCGCCCAGTGACCGGGCGGGCACGCTGACCCCAGCCGTGCATGAATGGTCCCGGGCGGCCCACGCCGCCCGGGACCGTTCGCGTGCGGCGCACCACCACGACACACCCACCGCATCGGGAGAACCGCATGAGGCTCGAGCTGAAGGGCATCACCAAGCGCTTCGGAGCCCTCGTGGCCAACGACCACATCGACCTGGTCGTCGAGCCCGGAGAGATCCACTGCCTGCTCGGCGAGAACGGCGCCGGCAAGTCCACGCTGATGAACGTCCTGTACGGCCTGTACACCGCCGACGAGGGCGAGATCCTGCTGGACGGCGCCGTGCAGCGGTTCACCGGCCCCGGCGACGCCATGGCGGCCGGCATCGGCATGGTGCACCAGCACTTCATGCTCGTCCCGGTGTTCACCGTGGCGGAGAACGTCATGCTCGGCCACGAGCACACCCGCAGCGGCGGCCGGCTGGACCTGGAGGCGGCCCGCACCCAGGTGCGCGAGATCTCCGCCCGCTTCGGCTTCCACGTGGACCCCGACGCCGTCGTCGAGGACCTGCCCGTGGGCGTGCAGCAGCGCGTGGAGATCATCAAGGCGCTCGCCCGCGACGCCGACGTCCTGGTGTTCGACGAGCCGACGGCGGTGCTCACCCCGCAGGAGACCGACGAGCTCATGGCGATCATGCGCCAGCTGCGGGACGAGGGCGCCGCCATCGTCTTCATCACCCACAAGCTGCGCGAGGTGCGCGAGGTCGCCGACCGCATCACCGTCATCCGGCACGGCAAGGTGGTCGGCGAGGCCTCGCCGGCGGCCTCGGACACCGAGCTCGCCTCCCTGATGGTGGGCCGCGCCGTGGAGCTGACGGTCGCCAAGGACGAGCCCGTGCTGCGCGACAACGCCCTGGAGGTCGAGCACCTGCAGGTCACCGGCCCCGACGGGCAGGTGCTCGTCGACGACGTCAGCTTCACCGTCCGCGGCGGCGAGGTGCTCGTCGTCGCCGGCGTGCAGGGCAACGGGCAGACCGAGCTCACCGAGGCGCTCGTCGGCCTGCAGGAGAACGTCACGGGCTCGATCCGTCTCGACGGTCGCGAGCTCGTCGGCCGCTCGGTGCGCCAGGTGCTCGACGCCGGCGTCGGGTTCGTGCCCGAGGACCGCAACACCGACGGCCTGGTCGGCGAGTTCACCATCGCCGAGAACCTCATGCTCGACCGCGCCGACGGCGCGCCGTTCGTGCGCGGCGGCTCGCTGCAGCTCGCCACGCGCGACGCGTTCGCGCGGGAGAAGGTCGCGGAGTTCGACGTGCGCACCCAGGGGATCGACACGAAGGTCGGCCGCCTGTCCGGCGGCAACCAGCAGAAGGTCGTGCTGGCGCGCGAGCTGTCCCGCGAGCTGCGGCTGTTCGTCGCCGCGCAGCCGACCCGCGGCGTGGACGTCGGCTCGATCGAGTTCATCCACAAGCGCGTGGTGGAGACGCGCGACGCCGGCGTGCCGGTCGTGGTCGTCTCGACCGAGCTGGACGAGGCCGTGGCCCTCGCCGACCGGATCATGGTCATGTACCGCGGCCGCGTCGTCGGCATCGTGCCCAGCACGACGCCCCGCGACGTGCTCGGCCTCATGATGGCCGGCATCGCGCCGGAGAACACCGAAGGAGACGCGGCATGAGCAGCACCCCGACCCCGGGGTCCGCCGAGCGGCGCGACGCGGGCTCGCGACACGAGCCGGAGTCGCTGACGGACGCCCTCGGGCACACCGCGCCCGGGGCCGACCCGGGCCTGACCGAGGAGCTCCAGCAGGAGCTCGCGCGCCAGCAGCCGGAGGCTCTCGCGCCCGCGCCGGCCGGGGACGACCGCTGGCGCGAGGCGGCCCGGGAGATCTTCGCCGGCCGTCCGGCCGTCGCCGTCGGCGCCGTGGTGCTCGCGGTGCTCGTCGGCTCGATCATGATCGCCTTCACCGACGAGGGCGTGCAGGAGGCGAGCTCCTACTTCTTCGCCCGGCCCGGCGACACGTTCGCCGCGCTCGGCCAGGCCATCGGCGGCGCGTACTCGGCGCTGTTCCAGGGCGCCGTCTACAACTTCCGCGCCGACGGCTTCGCCCGCGGGATCCGCCCGCTGACGGAGACGCTCAACTACGCCACGCCGCTGATCGCCGCCGGCCTCGGCGTCGCCGTCGCGTTCCGCTCCGGCCTGTTCAACATCGGCGGCCAGGGCCAGATGCTGATGTCCGCCGCGGCCGCCGGCTGGGTCGGCTTCGGCGTCAGCGGGCTGCCGCTGTGGCTGCACCTGCCGCTGGCCCTCGTCGCCGGCCTCGCCGCCGGCGCGATCTGGGCCGGCATCGCCGGCGTCCTCAACGCCCGCACCGGCGCGCACGTCGTGATCGTCACGATCATGCTCAACTACGTGGCGCTGTACCTGCTGTCCTACCTGCTCGCCACGCCCGGCCTGCTGCAGGCGCCGGGGTCGGCCAACCCGAAGACGCCGCCGATGCTCGAGACGGCGATCCTGCCGCGCCTGCTCGGCGGGTCGTACAACCTCCACCTGGGCTTCCTGCTCGCGCTGCTGGCCGTGCTGGGCTCCTGGTGGCTGCTGAACCGCTCGAGCACGGGCTTCGCGCTGCGGACGGTCGGGGAGAACCCGCGCGCCGCGCGCGTGGCCGGCATCGACGTGCCCCGCGCCACCGTCACGGCCATGCTCCTGTCCGGCGCCCTCATCGGCCTGGCGGGCGCCACGCAGGTGCTCGGGTCGGTGACCACCGGCTTCTCGAGCGACATCGACGCGGGCATCGGCTTCGACGCCATCACCGTCGCGCTGCTCGGCGGCTCGTCGCCCGTGGGCGTGCTGTGGGCCGGCCTGCTGTTCGGCGCGTTCAAGGCGGGCGGCTCGGCCATGCAGGCCGGCGAGGGCATCCCGATCGAGATCGTCCTGGTCGTCCAGTCGCTCATCGTGCTGTTCATCGCCGCGCCGCCGCTCGTGCGCGCGATCTTCCGGCTCCCGCAGCCGGGTGCGAGGAAGAAGGTCTCCGCATGACCGCCGTGACCACCGACGTCCGGCCGGCGCCCGACGCGCCGGTCCAGCCGCGCACCGTCGCGACGACGTCGTACAAGACGCCCACGATCCTCGCGGTCGTGTCCGTGCTGCTGGCGGTGCTGCTGCTCGCGCAGCCGCACGCCGGCGACGCGCGGTTCGCGCTGTCCTCGGGCGCGGACTTCTTCCAGATCCCGGTCGTCGTGGTCCCGGCCATGGCGACCGCCTGGGTGTGCGTCGCGCTCATGGCGCTGCTGACGGCGTTCGCCTTCCTGCGGGCCCGCGGCAAGCGCAGGGTGCCCGGCTGGGCCGCCGCGCTGTTCGCGGTCCTCGGGCTCGTGGCGTTCCTCGCCTGGGCCGCCGCGGGCAGCCCGCGCGACCTGTCCGTCGTCGGCCTCATCTCCGGCGCCATCGCCCTGTCGATCCCGATCGTGTACGGCGCCCTGGGCGGCGTGATCGGCGAGCGCGCCGGCGTGGTCAACATCGCGATCGAGGGCCAGCTGCTCGCCGGCGCCTTCACGTCGGCGCTGGTCGGCTCGATCACCGGCAGCCCCTGGGCGGGCCTGCTGGCCGCCGTCGTCGCGGGCATCCTCGTGTCCCTCGTGCTCGGCGTCTTCGCGATCACGTACCGGGTCAACCAGGTGATCGTCGGCGTCGTGCTCAACGTCCTGGTCATCGGCCTGACCAGCTTCCTGTACTCGCAGCTGCTGGTGCCGAACGCCGAGACCCTGAACAACACCCCGCGCTTCGAGCGCATCGGCATCCCGCTGCTGGAGCGCATCCCGATCATCGGCCAGGCCCTGTTCAACCAGACGGTCGTCGTCTACCTCATGGTCGTGGCGACGTTCGCCGTCTGGTACGGCCTGTCCCGCACGCGCTGGGGCCTGCGCCTGCGCTCCGTCGGCGAGCACCCCAAGGCCGCCGACACCGTGGGCATCAAGGTCGAGGCGACGCGGTACCGCGCGCTGATCATCGCCGGCGGCGTGGCGGGCATCGGCGGCGCGTTCTACACCGTGGTGTCGATCGGCCAGTTCGGCAAGGAGATGACGGCGGGCGCCGGCTTCATCGCGCTGGCCGCGGTCATCTTCGGCAAGTGGGACCCGGTGCGCGCCGCGCTCGCCGGCCTGCTGTTCGGCTTCGCCTCCAACCTGCAGAACATCCTCAACGTGGTGGGCGCCCCCGTGCCCAGCCAGTTCATGCTGATGCTGCCGTACCTGGTGACGATCTTCGCCGTGGCGGGGCTGGTCGGGAAGTCGCGGGCGCCCGCGGCCTCCGGCGAGCCGTACGTGAAGGAGTGACGGTGACGACCGAGACCACCCCGACCGGTGCGCCGGCGGGCGGCCAGGCCGCGCCGGGCGGTGCGGCGGGCGTCGACTGGGCGGCGCTGCGCACGAGCGCCCGCGAGATCCAGGCGCGGGCGTACGTGCCGTACTCGCACTACCCGGTGGGCGCCGCGGCCCTCGTCGACGACGGGCGTGTCGTGCGCGGCTGCAACGTCGAGAACGCCGGCTACGGCGTGACCCTGTGCGCCGAGTGCGGCCTCGTGTCCGACCTCGTCGCGGGCGGCGGCGGTCGCCTGGTCGCCTTCGCGTGCGTCGGCGGCGACGGGCGCACCGTCATGCCGTGCGGGCGCTGCCGGCAGCTGCTGTGGGAGCACGGCGGCGCCGACCTGCTCGTGGACACCCCGCGTGGCATCGTCCCCATGACCGAGGTGCTGCCGCAGGCGTTCGACGCCGAGGACCTCGAGGTCGTCCAGCACACGCAGGAGGAGAACCCGTGAGCAGCCCTTCGAGCACCGGGCGCTTCGTCGGCATCCGGCCGGTCCCCACCGAGCTCTTCGACGCCGTCGACGTCATCCGCACCAAGCGCGACCGGCAGCACCTGTCGAGCGCCCAGATCGACTGGGTGATCGACGCCTACACGCGCGGCGTCGTCGCCGAGGAGCAGATGGCCGCCCTCGCGATGGCGATCTACCTCAACGGCATGAGCCGCGGCGAGGTGGTGCGCTGGACGCGCGCGATGCTGGCGTCGGGCGAGCGGATGGACTACTCGTCCCTGCGCCGGCCGACCGCCGACAAGCACTCGACCGGCGGCGTGGGCGACAAGATCACGCTGATGCTCGCGCCGCTCGTCGCGGTGTTCGACGTCGCGGTGCCGCAGCTGTCCGGCCGCGGGCTCGGCCACACGGGCGGCACGCTCGACAAGCTCGAGTCGATCCCCGGCTGGCGTGCCGCGCTCAGCAACGACGAGGTGCTGCGCCAGCTCGACGAGGTCGGTGCCGTGGTGTGCGCGGCCGGCCCCGGCCTCGCGCCGGCGGACAAGAAGCTCTACGCGCTGCGCGACGTCACCGGGACCGTCGAGTCGATCCCGCTGATCGCCAGCTCGATCATGAGCAAGAAGATCGCCGAGGGCACCGGTGCCCTGGTGCTCGACGTCAAGGTGGGCTCCGGCGCCTTCATGAAGGACCTCGCCGACGCCAAGGAGCTGGCCCGCACGATGGTCGACCTCGGCAGCGACGCCGGCGTGCGCACCGTGGCGCTGCTGACCGACATGACCACCCCGCTCGGGCTCACCGCGGGCAACGCGCTCGAGGTGCGCGAGGCGGTCGAGGTGCTCGCCGGGGGCGGCCCCGCCGACGTCGTCGACCTCACCGTCGCCCTGGCGGTCGAGATGCTCGCCGCTGCCGGGCGGCCCCAGCCGGCCGACGAGGTGCGCGCCGCGCTCGGCGACGGCCGCGCGATGGACGTGTGGCGCCGGATGATCGCCGCCCAGGGCGGCGACCCGGACGCGACGCTGCCCACCGCACGGGAGACCGAGCAGGTCGTCGCGGGCCAGGACGGGGTGCTGACGGCGCTGGACGCGTACGCCGTCGGCGTGGCCGCGTGGCGCCTCGGCGCCGGGCGCGCCCGCCGGGACGACCCGGTGCAGGCCGCCGCGGGCGTGGAGCTGCACGCCAAGCCGGGCGACGTCGTCACCGCGGGCCAGCCGCTGATGACGCTGCACACCGACACGCCGGAGCGGTTCGCCCGGGCGCGCCAGGCGCTCGACGGCGCGTGGCGGGTCGCCCCGGTCGGCAGCGCGGTCCGGCCGCGGTCCGTGGTGCTCGACCGCATCCACTGAGCCGGGATCTGGGCCGGGATCTGGGCCGAGAGCTGAGCCGGGAGCGAGACGACGTGCGCGGCTCCGCGGCCCGGGTGGCGGCGCTCGCCGGGCGCCTGGGGCGCCCGGACGTGCGCCTCACGACGCTGCTCGCGCGCGTCGGCGGGCTCGCCGGGCGGCGCCGCGTCGCGCCCGGTGGCCTCGGCGAGCCGGTCGCCGCCGCTCCGTCCGCCG
>NZ_WUWN01000079.1 GCF_009846865.1 Puerhibacterium puerhi | reverse complement strand
GCCGGAGTGCCGCGCGGCGTGCGCCCCGCGGCGCGGGCCCTGCGTGCTGGGCGCGCTCGGGGGCTCCTGCGCGCGCGGCGTCGCGCCCGAGCCCTGCAGGCGCCGGGCCGTGCGCGAGCGCGCCCCGAGCGGGTCGGCGGCGATGTCGCGGGCGAGCGCGTCGAGCTCGTCGGCCAGCGCGCCGGCGGACACCGGGCGCAGCGCCGGGTCCTTCTCCAGCATCCGCATGATGAGGCCGGACAGGCCCGGGTGGACCGTCGAGGGCAGCGGCGGCACCGGGTTGTTGACGTGCGCGACGGCGATGTCCACCGGCGTCGAGCCAGTGAACGGTCGCTTGCCGGCCGTCGCCTCGTAGGCGACCACGCCGAGCGCGTAGACGTCGGACAGCGGCGTGGCCGGCTGGCCCACCGCCTGCTCGGGCGAGAGGTACTGGGCGGTGCCCATGACCATCCCCGCGGCCGTCATCGGCGCCTGGTTGGCGGCCAGCGAGACGCCGAAGTCGGTGATCTTCACGGTGGTGCGGCCGCCGGAGGCGCGCGTGGGGTGCTCGAGCAGGATGTTGCCGGGCTTCACGTCGCGGTGGACGACGTGGGCCTCGTGCGCCGCGTGCAGGCCGCGCGCGGTCGCCGCCAGGATCGGCAGCAGCCGCTTGGGCGGCAGCACCGGCTCGCGCTCGAGCAGGTCCGCGAGCGGCTCGCCCACCACGAGCTCCATCACGAGGTACCCGGTGCCCGCCTGCTCGCCGTAGTCGTACATCTGCGCGATGTTCGGGTGCGACAGCGCCGCGCTGTTGCGCGCCTCGGTGCGCAGGCGCGCCAGGAAGTCCTCCTGGCCCGTGTACTCCTCGCGCAGCACCTTGACGGCCACCTCGCGGCCCAGGAACGTGTCGTCGGCGACCCACACCTCGCCCATGCCGCCGACGGCGATGCGTCGGGTGAGCCGGTACCGGTCGCCGAGGGCGAGCCCCTCCACAGGTCTCATCGGTCCAGCACCGCCTGCATGACCGCCTTGGCGATCGGCGCCGCGACGCGACCGCCGGTGGCCTCGCTGCCGGCGGAGCCCCCGTGCTCGACGATGACCGCGACGGCGACCTGCGGGTCGTCGGCCGGGGCGAACCCGGTGAACCACGCGTGCGGGTCCGCCTCGGACGTCGTCTGCGCCGTGCCCGTCTTGCCGGCCACCTGCACGCCGGGGATCTGGGCCGACGTGCCGGAGCCGTCGTTCACGACGCCGAGCATCATCTGCGTGAGGGCGTCCGCCGTCGAGCTCGACACCGCGTCGTCGAGCTTGTGCGGCGACGTCTGCCTGACGACCTCGAGCTCCGGGTCGCGGACCGTGTCCACGAGGTACGGCTGCATGAGCTCGCCGTCGTTCGCGATCGCCGCGGAGATCATCGCGACCTGCAGCGGCGTCTCGGTGACGCTGCCCTGGCCGATCGACGCCAGCGCCAGCCGGTCGTCGCTCGAGGCCTCGTCCTTCGGGAAGCGGCTCGCGTCCGTGCGCATCGGCACCTCGAGCTCCTGCCCGAAGCCGAACTTCTTCGCCTGCTCGTCGAGCGCGTCGGCGCCCAGGGACACGCCGAGCTGCGCGAACGCCGTGTTGCAGGAGATCCGCAGGGCGTCGGCGAGCGACATCTCGTCGGTGGACGAGCACACCTCGTCGCCGAAGTTGCGCAGCTGCGTGCTGGTGCCCGGCAGCGTGTACCGGTGCGGCGCCGGGATCTGCGTGTCGGGCTGGTAGTCGCCCGACTCGAGCGCCGCGGCGGCGTCGATCAGCTTGAACGTCGACCCCGGCGGGTAGGCGGCGCGGATCGCCCGGTTGATCAGCGGGTCGCCGTCGGCGTTGAGCAGGTCCTCGTAGGCCTGGCCGGCGTCCGCCGTGGAGTGCACCGCCAGGGCGTTGGGGTCGTACGACGGCTTGGAGACCATGGCGAGGATGCGCCCCGTGGACGGCTCGATCGCCACGACGGCGCCGCGCTGGTCGCCGAGCGCTTCCCAGGCCGCCTCCTGGGCGGCCGGGTCGATCGTCAGCTCGACCGAGGAGCCCTTGGTCTTCTCGCCGGTCAAGAGGTTCTTCAGGCGGTCCACCCACAGGGCGTCCGCCTGGCCGTTGAGGAACGAGTTCTCCGCGCCCTCGATGCCGGACGTGCCGTTGACGAGCGAGTAGAAGCCGGTCACGGGCGCGTACATCTGCGCCGCGGCGGCGTCGCCGTCGGCGTACACGCGCTGGAAGCCGAACGGGTCGTCCACCGCCTGCGAGGCCGCCACCGACTGCTCGCCGACGACGATCGGGCCGCGCGCGTTGCCGTAGTCGCGGTAGATCTTGCGGACGTTGCGGTTGTCGTTGTTGAGCGAGTCGGCCTGCCCGTACTGCACCCACGTCGTCGAGACCATGAGCGCGAGGAACATCACCACGACGACGCCGGCCAGTCGCCTCAGTGTCGTGTTCATGGCTGTCCTGCCTCGGGGTCGGGACGCGACGGCGTGCGTCGCGGGAGCGGTGTGCGCGGCACCGCCGGTCTGCCGACCGTCTCGGTCGGGGTCGTCACGGGGTGGGCGCCCGTGGGCACGTCGGGCAGGGCGCCGTCGTGCTGCCCCGCGCCGCCCAGCGCGCCGTCGTGCGCGCTGCCGTCGGCCCCGGCCGCCTCGAGGACGCCGCCGGGGCCCACCTCGCCGCGCAGCGGCAGCGGCGACGGCCGCCGGGCGTCGTCGGAGATCTTCAGCAGCAGGCCCACCACGATCCAGTTGGCCAGCAGCGACGAGCCGCCCTGCGCCATGAACGGCACCGTGAGGCCGGTCAGCGGGATGATCCGCGTGATGCCGCCGACGACGACGAAGAGCTGCAGCGCCAGCGAGAACGCCAGGCCGCCCGCGAGCAGCTTGCCGAACCCGTCGCGCACGCCCAGCGCGGTGCGCAGGCCGCGCTCGACGACCACGAGGAACACCAGCAGGATCGCCAGCAGGCCGGTGAGGCCGAGCTCCTCGCCGAGCGAGGAGTAGATGAAGTCCGAGAACGAGTACGGCACGCGCTGGGGGTAGCCCTCGCCCCACCCGGTGCCGAAGAGGCCGCCGTTCGCGAGGCCGAAGAGGCCCTGGACGACCTGGTAGGAGCCGCCCGTGGCGTTGTACAGGTCGCCCTCGAACGGGTGCAGCCACACCTCCATGCGGTGCTGCACGTGCGGGAACACCGTGCCCGCCACCGCGGCGCCGGCGCCGAAGAGGACGAGGCCGATGACCACCCAGCTGATCCGCTCGGTCGCCAGGTAGAGCATCGCCACGAACAGGCCGAAGAACAGCAGCGACGTGCCGAGGTCGCGCTCGAGGACCAGCACGGCGAGCGAGGCGGCCCACACGATGAGGATCGGGCCGAGGTCGCGCAGCCGCGGCAGCTGCAGGCCGAGCACCCTGGGCCCGGCCAGCGCGAGGGTGTCCCGGTTGCTCACCAGGTAGCCGGCGAAGAACACGGCGAACGCGATCTTGGCGAACTCCGCCGGCTGCAGGGACAGCGGGCCGACGCCGATCCAGATCTTCGCGCCGTTGATGGTGCGGCCCAGGCCCGGCACCAGCGGCAGGACCACGAGCACGAGGCCCACGATCATCGCCGTGTACGTGTACCGGCGCAGCCAGCGGTGGTCGCGCAGGAACCACACCACCAGGCAGGCGAGCACCACGCCCAGCACCGACCACTGCATGTTGCGGGTGGCGTTGGCGCCCTGGGCGCCGGCCTCCTGCAGCCGCAGGATCATCGCCAGGCCCAGGCCGTTGAGCAGCACGACCGACGGCAGGACGACCTGGTCGGCCCAGGGTGCGCGGATCCGCACCACGACGTGGGCGACGATCGCGATGAGGGCCAGGCCCGCGGACTCCAGCCAGAAGCCGTCCGGCAGGTGCTCCTCCATGTTGACGCCCACGAGCCCGAACGCGCCCACGCCGGCGGCCAGCGCGAGCACGAGCAGCAGCAGCTCCGCCAGGCGTGCCGGGCGGCGCGGCGTGGTGGTCGCCGTGGTGGCGGGGGCGGCGGTGGCGGCGCTCATCGAGCGGCCCCCTCGGCCGAGGGGCTGGCGGACGGCGACGGCGTCGCGGACAGCGACGGCGAGGGCGAGGGCGAGGCGGACGGCGTCGGGGTGGGCACCGCCTGCTCGATGAGCCGCTCGGCCCGGGCACGGGCGTCGGTCAGCGAGGAGGCGGTGATGGTGCCGTCGAGGCGGTCGGCCCAGTAGTCGGGCAGGTCGGCGACGCGCGTGCCCGTCAGCTCGACGGCACGCGAGAGCGTCAGGGGCCCGGCGGTCGCCGGCACCCCGCGGAACACGGCCACCTGGCCGTCCTCGACGCCCACGTAGTACTGGTTCTGCGTCCAGCCGTACGCGGCGTAGCCGCCCAGGCCGAGCGCGGCGAGCACGAGCAGCGCGACGACGGTGGCGATCACCGGGTGGCGGCGCGGCGCCGGGCGCGCGTCGTCGTCCGCGTCGTCGTCCTCCTCCTCGCCGTCGTGGCCGCCGCGGGCGGCGCGGCCGGAGCCACGGCCGTCGTCGTCGTCGCTGTCGTCCGCCTCGCGGGCCGCGGGGCGCGCGTCGCCGTCCGGGTCGTCGTCCGGGTCCCGCCCGTCGTCGGCGTGGTCGCCGTCCGGCCCGCCGTTCGACGGCTCGTCGAAGCCCGGCAGCGGGCCGACCGCCGCGGCCGCGCCCACCACCTGCACGGCGTCGCGCCCGTCGACCGCGTGCCCCGCGTCGTCGTCGGCGTCCTCGTCGTCCTCGACGACGTCGGCCACCACCACGGTGATGTTGTCGGTGCTGCCGGCGCGCATGGCGGCGACGAGCAGGACGTCGGCCGCCTCGTCGGGGTCGGGCGTCTCGGCGAGGACCTCGGTGAGCACCTCGGCGGGCACGAACCCCGACAGGCCGTCGGAGCACAGCATCCAGCGGTCGCCGGGCCGGGCCTCGCGCACCGACATGTCGGGCGACAGGTCGAGGTCGAAATCGCTGAGCACGCGCATGACGACGTTGCGCTGCGGGTGGTGCTCGGCCTCGTCCGGCGAGATGCGGCCGGTGTCGACCAGGTGCTGGACGAACGTGTGGTCCACGGTCACCTGGGTGAGCACGCCGTCGCGCAGCAGGTAGGCGCGCGAGTCGCCCATGTGCGCCATGACCAGCGTGCTGCCGGTGCGCAGCAGGGCCGTGACGGTGGTGCCCATGCCGGCGAGGTCGGGCTCGGCCGCCGACGCGCGCACCAGGCCCAGGCGGGCCTGCTCGACGGCGGCCTCGAGGTCCTCCAGCGCGGCGTCCGGGCCGTGGTCGGGCGTGTCGAGCGGCTCGAGGGCGGCGATGCAGATGCGCGAGGCGATGTCGCCGCCCGCGTGCCCGCCCATGCCGTCGGCGACCACCAGGAGGTTCGGGCCGGCGTAGGCCGAGTCCTGGTTGTTGGAGCGCACGAGCCCGACGTCGGAGCGGGCGGCGTAGCGCAGCGAGACGGTCACGACGCGGTCATCCCTGCAGCTCGACGACGGACCGACCGATCTGCACGCCCACGCCGACGGGCAGCGGCACGGCGGCGGTGACCTGGTCGTCGCCGATGAACGTGCCGTTGGTCGAGCCGAGGTCCTCCACGTACCACTGGTCGCCCTGCGGGAAGATCCGGGCGTGCCGGGACGACGCGTAGTCGTCGTCGAGCACCAGCGTGGAGCCGGGCGAGCGCCCGATGAGGATCGAGGAGCCGGTCAGCGGCAGCGACGTGCCGGCGAGCGGGCCGGCGACCACCACGAGGCGGGCGGGCCCGCCGCCGCGCCGCTCCTTGCCCGCGGCGCGGGCGGCGGGCGTCGGCGCGGGGGCCGC
>NZ_WUWN01000078.1 GCF_009846865.1 Puerhibacterium puerhi | reverse complement strand
GCCGCCCTGCGCCGCGGCGCGGGCCGCACCGCGCCGCCCTGGCCCCGCGTCGTCGCGCCGCGCCGTCGTCGTGCGTCCACGGGTCCATGGTGACGCCTCGGGGCCGGCGGCGCGCCGGCGCCGCCGTGCGACGGCCCGGCGCCCGCACCAGACTCGGGGCCGAGGGGCGCGCCGGCGCCCGAGGGGACGGCGAGATGGTCAGGACGGTGCTGGGAGCTGTCGTCGCGGCGGTGGCGCTCGGGCTGCACCAGGTCGGCGGTCGCGGCGACGGGGCGCCCGACGGCGACGTCCGACAGGGCGAGGCCGGCGAGCCGCTCGCCCCGGACGGCAGCCCGGCCGGGCCGGCCGGCGACCGGACCGGCGACGACGTGCCCGCCGCGGCACCGTCCGAGGCCGAGGCGACCCCGCCCGTGCCGCCGGAGATCCCGCCGCCGCCCGTGCACTGACCCCCGCGCGCCCCGACCGGTGGCAGAGTGGGCGCATGACCACGCGCGCGCTCCTCGTCGTCGACGTCCAGCCCACCTTCTGCGAGGGGGGCGAGCTCGCCGTCGAGGGCGGCAACCGGGTGGCCGAGGACGTCGCGGCCTACGCGCGCGACCACCGCGGCCGGTACGCCGTCGTCGTGACCACGCAGGACTGGCACGTCGACCCGGGCGAGCACTTCTCGCAGAACCCGGACTTCGTCGACTCGTGGCCGCCGCACGGCGTCGCCGGCACGGCGAACGCCGAGCTGCACCCCGCGCTGGCCGGCCTGGAGCTCGACGCGCAGGTGAAGAAGGGCCAGTTCGACCCCGGGTACTCCGGGTTCGACGGCGTGGAGTACTCCGGCCGCACGCTCGAGCAGATCCTGCGCGACGCGGACGTCGAGGTGGTGGACGTCGTCGGGCTGGTGGAGTCGCACTGCGTCAAGCACACGGCGCTCGACGCCGTGAAGGCGGGGTTCGGCGCCCGGGTGCTGACGGACCTGACGATCCCCGTCTCGCCGGAGCAGGGCGAGGCGGCGCGGCGCGAGCTCGCCGCGGCGGGCGTCGAGCTGCTCCCGAGCACCGCCGCCTGACCACCCGCGAGATAGAGAGCTCCCCCGCCGAGATAGAGAACTCCCCCGCGCGAGATAGAGAGCTCTCCGCGCGACCGGGGACGCGGTCGCGACGACATCGGCGTCGCGGCCGACCATCTCGGCGAAGGGGTCTCTATCTCGCGCGGGGAGCTCTCTATCTCGCGCGGGGAGGTCTCTATCTCGCGGCGAGGGCCGCGTTGTAGAGGTCGCGGCGCGAGACGCCCGCGGTCGCGGCGACGTCGCCGGCCACGTCCTTGAGGCGCTCGCCCGCCGCGACGCGGTCGAGCACCTCCCCGACGAGCTCCTCGAGGCTCGCCGCTCGGACGGCCGGCGCCCCGCCGACGACGACGCAGATCTCCCCGCGCAGCCCCTCGCCGTCGGCGGAGCGCGCCGCCACCGTCGCGGCGAGCTCGCCGAGCGGGCCGCGCAGCACCTCCTCGTAGGTCTTGGTCAGCTCGCGCGCGACGGCGGCCGGCCGCTCGGCACCGAACGCGCCGGCCATGGCCTCGACCGTCGCCGCGATGCGGTGCGGCGCCTCGAAGAACACCATCGTGCGCGGCTCGGCGGCGAGCGCCGACAGGGCCCGGGACCGCTCCCCCGGCTTGCGGGGCACGAACCCCTCGAAGGTGAACCGGTCGGTCGGCAGGCCGCTGAGCGCCAGCGCGGTCAGGACGGCGGACGGGCCGGGCGCGGCGGTGACGCGCAGGCCCCGCTCGACGGCCCGGGCCACGACGCGGTAGCCGGGGTCGGAGACCGACGGCATGCCGGCGTCGGTGACCACGACGACGGTGCCGCCGCCGTCGACGACGTCGAGCAGCTCGTCGGCGCGCGCGGTCTCGTTGTGCTCGTAGTACGACACGACGCGGCCGCCGACGGCGACGCCGATCCGCTCGGCGAGGGCGTGCAGGCGGCGGGTGTCCTCGGCGGCGACGACGTCGGCCTGCGCCAGCAGGCGGCGCAGGCGCGGCGAGGCGTCCTCCGCGTTGCCGATGGGGGTGGCGGCCAGGACGAGCGATCCGGCCTCGGGCACGCCGGACGTCGCCGTTCCGGGCTGCGGGGAGGTCATGGCTCCCAGGGTCGCACGCCTACGATGTGCCGGTGACCGACGTCCCCCGGCCCGCGGGCGAGGACCTGGCGCGCGGCGCCCTTGCCACCACGCCGACCGCCGCCGACGAGCCGCCGACGCGCGACCGCCTGCTGCGCGTGCTGCTGGGCCGCCGCCGTCTGGCGCTGGGCGCCACGCTGCACGACCGCCGGTGGGGCTGGGCGGGGGCCCTGGCGGTCACGCTGCTCGCCGCCGTGCTGCGGGCGTGGGACCTCGGCCGGCCGCACGCCCTGGTGTTCGACGAGACCTACTACGTCAAGGACGCCTGGACGCTCGGGCGCCTGGGGTTCGAGGCGCAGTGGCCGGACGACCCGGACCCGGCCTTCGTGGCCGGCGACGTCACCTCGTACCTGGACCGCGCGGCCTACGTGGTGCACCCGCAGGTGGGCAAGTGGCTCATCGCGCTGGGCATGGACCTCGGCGGCGGGGCCACCAGCTCGGCCGCCTGGCGGCTGGCGAGCTGCGTCGCCGGCGTCCTGGCCGTGCTGCTGGTGACGCGCATCGCCCGGCGCCTGTTCGCGTCGACGGCGATGGGCCTGGTGGCGGGCCTGCTCATGGCGGTGGACGGCGAGGCGATCGTGCACTCGCGCACCGCGCTGCTCGACCAGTTCCTCATGCTGTTCGTGCTGGTGGCGTTCGGCTGCCTGCTGCTCGACCGCGACTGGGCCCGCCGCCGGCTGGCGGAACGGGTCGGGGCGATCGTCGACGCCGGCGGGTCGGTGGGCCGGTACGGCCCGCGCCTGGGCTTGCGCTGGTGGCGGCTCGCGGCGGGCGTCGCGCTCGGCCTGGCCTGCGGCACCAAGTGGTCGGGCGTCTACTTCCTGGCCGCGTTCGGCCTGCTCACCGTGGCGTGGGACCTCGCGGCGCGGCGCGCGGCCGGCGTGGGCCGCTGGTGGGAGGACGGGCTGCTGGCCGACGGCGTCCCGGCGTTCGTGCAGATGGTCCCCACCGCCCTCGTCGTCTACGTCGCGAGCTGGTGGTCGTGGTTCGCCACCCCGGGCGCGTACTTCCGGCAGTGGGCGGCGGACAACCCCGGACAGGGCGTGACGTGGCTGCCCGACGCCCTGAGCTCGTTCGTGCACTACCACGTCGAGATGTGGAAGTTCCACACCACGCTGGACTCCGAGCACGCGTACGCGGCCAACCCGTTCGGCTGGATCATCCAGTGGCGGCCCACGTCGTTCTTCTGGGAGAAGCACGCGCCCGGCGAGGGCACGTGCCCCGCCACCGCGGCGGGCGACTGCGTGCAGGCGATCACCTCGCTGGGCAACCCCCTGCTGTGGTGGCTGGCCGCGCTGGCGATCGTCGTCGTGGCCTACCTCGGCATCACGCGGCGCGACTGGCGGGCCCTGGCGGTGCTGTCCGGCACGATCGCCGGGTGGCTGCCGTGGTTCCAGTACCTGGGCCGCACCGTCTTCACCTTCTACACGATCGCGTTCACGCCGTGGGTGATCCTCACGCTGGTCTACGTGGGCGTGGTGGCGCTGGAGGAGACCGAGCGGCGCCCGCGCGGGCGCGCCGCGGTGGTCGGCGCGATCGTCGGCGTCGTGACGGCGATCTGCGTGGTCTCGGCGATCTTCTACCCGCTGTGGACGGGGCTGCAGGTGCCCTACGACTACTGGCGCGAGGTCGTCCGGCTGCGGTCCTGGGTCTGACCGGTCCCCGGCCGCACGCCGTGGCGCGCGGCCGGAGGCCGCGTCACCAGGGGACCTGCGGCGACGGGTGGAACGCCCACCCGAGCGCCCGCCACACGGGGGCCTGGCCGGCCAGCCGCGCCGCGAACGCCTCCCAGTCCCGCGCCTCGGCAGCGCTCCAGCCCGCCTCGGCCAGCGCGGGCAGGCGCGGCAGCAGCATCGAGAACAGCTCGTCGCGCGTGGTGAGCGTCTCCGTCCACACCGCGCCGGCGACGCCCACGACGGCGTCCGCGGGGACGCCGGGCACCGCGGTGGCGGGGTCCCAGTCGTAGGCGTCGCGCACCTCGACGTGGCCCGCCCACTCCAGGCCGAGCGGGTGGCCGGGCGCGTACTTCATGTCCAGGTAGGCGCGCGAGCCGGGCGAGGCGACGAACCGGGCGCCGGCCTCGGCCGCGCGCGCGAACACCGCGGCCGCGGCGTCGTCGACGTGCGGGTCCCAGAACTGCAGCACGGTGCCGGGCTCGACGGCGGCGCGCGCGGCCTCCTGCCAGGCCACCGGGGTCTTGCCGTGCTCGCGCACGATGCGCTGGGCCAGCTCCATGATCGCCGCGTACTCCGCGGGCTCGACCTTGGGCGCCTCGTCGCCGCCGACGTGCAGCCACGGCCCGTCGGTCATGCGGGCCAGGTCGCCGAGCACGTCGCGCAGGAACGGCTCGGTGGCGGGCACGTCGGCCCACAGCCGGGAGAAGCCGACCTCGGTGCCGCCGTAGGCGTCGGTCGGGGCGCCGTCCGGTGTGAGCTCGCCGTAGGCGTGGGTGGCGGCGTTGGTGTGCCCGGGCAGGTCCACCTCCGGCACGATCGTCACGTGCCGCGCGGCGGCGTACGCCTGCAGGTCGCGGTACTCCTCGACGGTGAGGTAGCCGCGCTGCCCCGCGGGCACGGCGCCGCCCACCTGCGTGCCGCCCGAGCGCTCGGTCAGCGCCGGGCGGGACGGGATCTCGATGCGCCAGCCCTGGTCGTCGGTGAGGTGCAGGTGCAGCACGCGCAGCTTGTACGCCCCGGCGAGGTCGACCACCGCGCGCACGTCGGCCGGGCCGAACCAGTGCCGCACGACGTCGAAGGACAGGCCGCGCCAGGCGTACCGCGGCGCGTCGTGGACGACGACGGCGGGCACGGTGGGCGCCGCGCCGGTCACCGCGGCGGTGCCGGCGTCGAGCGCCGGCCGGGTGACGAGCTGGCGCAGCGTGCGCACCGCGTGCAGCAGGCCGACCGGCTCCGCGGCGCGGGCCTCGACCCGCTCCGGCCCGACGGCGAGGGTGTACCGCTCGGGGCTGTCGGCACCCGCCGGGCCCGCCGCGGGGTCGAGGCGCAGGTCGAGGGTGACGGCGTCCGCGCCGGCGCCGGTCGCGGCCAGCACCGTCACGCCCACCGGCTCGAGCAGCTCGGCCACCAGCGCCGCCGGCACGTCGTCGCCGGTGACGCGCACCGCCGCGACCGCCAGCGGCGGCGCGTCGCGGCGCTCCACCGCCGTCGGCCACGGCACCAGGGGAAGCACACCGGGGGCCGTCACGACGCCACCTCCAGCGCGTCCGCGTCGAGCACGGCCACCTGCGGCCGGGCGTCCAGGGCGCCCGCGTCCACGACGGCGTCGTCGAGGTCGTGCACCACGAGCAGGGTCTGAGGCAGAGCGTCGTCGGTCACCACGCTCGCAAGGTAGTCCACGGCGGCCTGCAGCTCGGCGACCGGCACGCTGCCGCCGCGATCCAGTCCCGCGCCGGAGCGCCGCTGCTCGGGGTGCAGCACGACGCCGACGCCGCCGCGGCGCAGCAGCGGCTCGAGGTCCCGCACCTGGTCGTCCAGGCGTGCGCTGCCGCCCTCGACCTCGAGCAGCACCTGCTGGCCGGCGGCGCGCGCGGCGTCGACGACCGGCTCGAGCTCGGCGAGCGGCACGGACCGCAGGTACGCGCCGTCCGCCCCGGGCGAGACCTGCCGGGTGGCGGCCCCGACCACGACAGTCGGCACGACCGGGCCCGCG
>NZ_WUWN01000077.1 GCF_009846865.1 Puerhibacterium puerhi | reverse complement strand
CCAACGTGCGCCACGAGCACGAGTGGCGCGTGTGGGCCGAGCGCACCCTGCCCGAGGGCAAGGTCATCCTGCCCGGCGTGGTCTCCCACGCGACCAACGTCGTGGAGCACCCCGAGCTGGTGGCCGACCGCATCGAGCGGTTCGCCCGCCTGGTCGGCCGCGAGAACGTGATCGCCTCCACCGACTGCGGCCTGGGCGGGCGCGTCCACCCCCAGATCGCCTGGGCCAAGCTCGAGACCCTCGCCCGCGGCGCCCAGATCGCCTCGCGCCGCCTGTGGGGCTGAGCGCGGCGCTCAGCGGATGACGCGGACGTTCACCGGGTAGCGGTACGGCTCGTACCGCGAGGCGGCCACGGCGGCGATGATCGAGAAGACGATCGAGCAGACCCACACGCCGAAGAACGTGACGAACCCGATGAGCACGGCCATGAGCGGGATGCTGACGAGGTAGCCGATCGCCAGCGTGATCTGGAAGTTCACCGCCTCCTTGCCGTGCTGGTCCACGAACCGGCTGCGGTCGCGGAACACGAGCCAGATCACCAGCGGCACCAGGAACGACAGGAAGACGCCGCCGAGGTGGGCCAGGATCGCCCACGTCCGCTCGTCGCCCTGCGTCATCGGCTGCGGGCCGTAGCCGGCGTAGGGCTGGCCGGGCGGCGCGCCGTACGGAGGCTGCTGACCGTAGGGAGCCCCGGCGGGGGGCTGCTGACCGTAGGGGGTCCCGTACGGCTGCTGCGGCGCCCCGGGCCCCGGCTGCGACGGCTCGGGACCCTCCGGCGGCACGGGGCGGTCGGTGGGCTCGGACACGATGCCTCCCAGGATCGTCCGGTGGAGCGGGCCGCGGCTCGGACCCCGCCCGTACGCCCAACCTACGTCGGGGCCGCCGTCCAGCGGGGGATCCGAGCGCCGCCTTGTCCGCGCCCCCGCAGCGCGGAAGAGTGGCACGCGGGGGGTTTGCACCGTCGCAACCACGTGGGGATCACCATGAGCGAGAACACCGGCGGCGTGCCGCCGCACGACCCGTCCCAGCCCGAGCCGCCGCGGCCCGGGCAGCCGCCGCCCGGCTTCGGCGCCCCCGGACCGGGCCAGGCGCCGGGGTACGGGCCCCCGGGCACGGGCCAGCCCCCGTACGGGCAGCCCGGCATGCCGCCCGCGTCGCCCGTCCCGCCCGCGGCGGGCTACGGCGGCTACGGGGGCTACGGCGACCGCTTCAACGCCGGACCGGTCTCGGCCGGCACGGGCTACTCGTGGTCCTGGTCGACCTTCGGCCGCAGCGCGGGCTGGTGGATCCTCGCGACGCTGATCGTCGGCGTCGTGGCGGCCGCCGTCCAGGCCCTCACCAGCGCCCAGGTCCGCGACACCTTCTCCGCGGTGTCCGGGGCCGACCCGGAGGAGCTGCGGACGGCGGCCGCCGCCGCGATGACGTTCGGCGACCTGCTGCTGTCCGCGCTCGGGCAGATCGTCGCGTTCGTCCTGTACGCGTTCCTCGTCCAGGGCGCGGTGGTCGCCGCCCGCCAGGGGCAGGTGCGCCTCGGCGACTTCTTCCGGCTGCGCAACGCGGGGAACGTCGTGCTGCTGTCCATCCTGCTGGGGCTGATCGACCTCGTGCTCGGGCTGATCCCGCTCCTCGGCTGGATCCTCGTGCTGGCCGCCGGCTACCTGCTGTTCTACGCGGTCTACTTCGTGGTCGACCAGGGGGCCGACGCGATCGCGGCGATCCGCTCGAGCATGCAGCAGGTGTCCGGCAACGTCGGGGTCACGCTGCTCGCCGCGCTGCTCGGCGTCGTGACCATCGTCGTCGGGGCGCTGCTGCTCGGCGTCGGGCTGCTCGTGGCCGTCCCGGTCGCCGTGCTGCTCGGCGCGTACGTGCACACCCGCCTCACGCAGCGCAGGGTCGCCGTGTGAGCCGCCGCGCGACGGCGAGGCCCCTCAGGCGGTCACGAAGTCGATGAGCTCCTCGACCCGCCCGAGGAGGGCCGGGTCGAGGTCGCGGTAGTCGCGCACGCTGCGCAGGATGCGCTGCCACGCGCGCGCCACGTCCGCCTGCGCGTCGGCCGGCCAGCCGAGCTCCCGCAGGATCCCGCGCTTCCACTCCGTGCCCCGCTCGACGACCGGCCAGCGCTGCAGCCCGAGGCGCTCGGCCTTCACCGCCTGCCACACGTCGACGTACGGGTGCCCGAGCACCAGGACGGTGCCGGCGGGCACGGTGCGCAGCGCCGCGTCCGCGAGCCGCTGCTCCTTGGACCCCGGGACGAGGTGGTCGACGAGGACGCCGACCCGGCGCTCGCGCGTCGGGCCGAACTCGGCGAGCGCCTCGGCCAGGTTGTCGACGCCGTCGAGCATCTCCACGACGACGCCCTCGACCCGCAGGTCGTCGCCCCAGACCTTCTCGACGAGCTCGGCGTCGTGCTTGCCCTCCACCCAGATCCGCGAGCCGCGGGCCACCCGGGCCCGCTGGCCGTGCACGGCCACCGAGCCCGACGCCGTGCGGCCCGGCGCGACGGGGGCGCGCGAGGTCACCGGCGGCGTCAGCACCACGGGTGCGCCGTCGACCCAGAACCCCGGGCCCAGGGGGAACGACCGCGTGCGCCCGGCGCGGTCCTCGAGCACCACCAGGTGCACGCCGCCGGACTTCTCGACCCGCACGACGGCGCCGACCCAGCCGGTCAGCACCTCCTCGACCACGAGCCCCGGCTCGGCGGCCTGCGGCCGCGAGGTGGGCCGGGCGCGGTGGTGCTGGACGGCGTTCACCCGGCCGGGGGCGTCGGAGGAGGCGAGGACGTCGGAGCCGTAGCGGTCGTGCACGACGGCGAGCCTAGGGCGGCGCCGCGCGCCGTCGCCCCGTGACACGCGCGGGGCGCTCGGGACCCGCTCAGCCCGGCAGCGCCCCGGAGCGCGCCCGGACCGCCGCCTCGGTGCGGCTGGTGACGCCGAGCTTGCGCAGGATCGCCGACACGTGCACGGACGCGGTCTTGCGGCTGATGAACAGCCGGTCGGCGATCTGGCCGTTCGTGAGCCCCTCGGCGACCAGGTCCAGCACCTGACGCTCGCGGTCCGTGAGGCGGCCGGGCTCGCCGCCGCCGTCGCGACGCTCGGGCGTGGCGAGCCCGGCGCCTGCCGCCCGCGCGCGGGCGACGACGAGGCCGCAGCCGATCGCGGTGGCGGTCGCCGTGGCCGCGGCGAGCTGCTCGCGCGCCGCCGGCCGGTCCCCGGCCGCGAGCAGCGCCTCGCCCTGCCGCAGCAGCGCGTACGGGCGCAGGTGCGCCGGGCCGTCGGCCTCGGCGACCGCCGACCACGGCCCCTCGCCGAGCTCGGCGGCGAAGAGGGCCGACCACACGCCGGACGTCGGCCAGCCGGCGCAGTCGGCCAGCGCGCGCCGGAACGGTTCGTCGTCCACCTCCCGGCCGGCGGCGCGGGCGCGGGCGACGGCGCGGCCCGCCACCCCGAGCACCGGCAGGCGGTAGTGGCCGCCGAGGGCACCGCCGGCTGCCGGCGCCACGGCAGCCAGGGCGGCGTCGACGTCGTCGCGCTCGAGAGCCAGCTCGGCGAGCGTGCCGCTGACCCGCGAACGGATCTGCATCTCGTTGCGGGCGTGCTGGAGCCACAGGCCCTGGCGCGCCCGGGCCATGGCCTGGGCCTCGGCCACGCGGCCGCGCCAGAGCGTCAGCCAGGTCCACCGCTCGTGCAGGTAGACGGCGAACGTGCTGGGCGAGACGAGCGGCACGGACCGCTCGTACCAGGCGTCCGCCTCGTCCCACCGGCCGAGGGCCAGGAGGGCCTCGGCGGCGTTGCCCTCCAGCATCGCCCGGATGCCCCAGCCCGCGCCCTGGCGCAGGGCGAGCTCCGCCCCCTGCGACGCGAGCTCCAGCGCCCGCGTCGCGTCGCCGAGCTTGACGTACGCGTCCGAGGCGTTCGTGTAGTACCGGCTGACGGCGAACCAGTCGTCGCCCGCGAGGCGGCGCGCCTCCTCGAGGTCGGCGGTGGCGCCGAGGTCGCCGCGGTTGATCCGGCTCATGGCGCGCACGTTCACCAGCACCGACGCGGTCGCGGCGTCGCCGGCCGCGCGGGCCGCCGCGAGCCCGGCGGACGCGGCCTCCTCGGTCTCCGCGTGCCGGCCGGCCAGCATCGCGGCGCGCGCCTTGACCAGCAGCAGCTCGGCGCGCGCCGCCGGGTCGTCGTCCGGGACCAGCTGCAGCGCCTCCTCGAGCAGCACCCGCCCGTGGTCGTCGCCGGTGCGTCCCGTGTAGTAGCTGACCGCCGCCAGCACCCGGGCGCGGCCCGACCGGTCGCCGGCCGGCCACTCGGCGAGCGCCTCGCGGGCCACAGCGAGCGCGCGGTGCAGGTGGGTGGAGGCGTGCAGCGTGTCGGCGAGGCGCCGCAGGAGCTCGTGGTGCGGGATGCCGGCCACGGCCTCGGCGTCGGGCACGAGGTCCCACAGCTCCAGGGCGCGCTCGCCCAGCGTCAGCGCGGACTGCGTCGCCGCGTCGGCCTCGGCCGCGGCGTGCCCGGCGACCGCCGCCGCGAGGGCGCGGTCGAGGACGCGTGCGCCCCACCAGTGGTCGGCGATCTCCGCGAGCCGCGCCAGCGTCGCCGGCCGTGCCTCGAGCGCCCGGGCGTACGCGGTGTGCAGGCGGCGGCGCTCGCCCGGCAGCAGCTCGCCGGCCACGGCCTCCTGCATGAGGGCGTGGCGGAACCGGTAGCCGTCGGCGTCGGCCCGCAGGACGCCCGCGTCGACCGCCGCGCGGGCCGCCTCCTCGGCGGCGGTGAGCGCGTCCTCGCCCAGCGCCGCCGCCAGCAGGTCGTACGGGGCGCGCTGGCCCGCCGCGGCGACGGCGCGGCAGAAGGCCCGGGCGTCGTCACCGAGCCGCAGGTAGCGCAGCAGCAGCAGGTCGCGCAGCGACTCGGGCACCGCGGTGCCCGCCGCGCCCGCCAGCTCCTCGACGTAGAAGGGGACCCCCTCGCTGCGCTCGACCAGCTCGTCGAGCGGCGCGCCGGGCCCGGCCAGCGCGCGGGCGAGCTCCACGACCTGGTCGGCGCCGAGCCGGGGGACGTCGAGCTGGGTCAGCGCGCGCGAGCGGGTCAGCTCCGCCAGCAGGGCACGCACCGGGTGGCGCCGGTCGGCGTCCTCGCTGCGGTAGGTCGCGACGACCAGGAGGGCGGCCCGTGCCGCCACCCGGGCCAGCCGGGCCAGGACGGTACGGGTCGCGTCGTCGGACCAGTGCAGGTCCTCGAGCACGACGACGACGGGGCGCCGCGCCGCGAGGGCGACGAGGAGGTCGACGAGCGCCTCCGGGGCGCGCCCGGCGTCGACGCCGGGGCGCACCTCCACGAGCCCGGGCGCCACGGCACCGAGCGCGTCGGCGGCCGGCCCGGCGGCGTCGAGCACCGCCCGCGGGCCGAGCGTCTCGACGGCGTCGTGCAGCAGCCCGGCCAGCGCCGCGAACGGCACGGGCCCCGAGCCCGAGTCGGTGCACTGGCCCCGCAGGACGAGCTCGTCGGCCCTCAGGCCGGCGACCAGCTCGTCGACCAGCCGGGTCTTGCCGATCCCGGCCTCGCCGGCGACGACGACCGCCGATCCCGTCCCGGCGCGCGCCGCGTCCAGGGACGCGCGCAGCCGCGCGAGCTCCTCTGCTCGCCCGACCAGCGGTGCCCGGGTGGTCGCTGCCTCCTGCATGCCGTCATCGTGCCAGCCGGGGGCCGGGCGCGAGACGACCGGCAGCGTCACGCGGCGCGTCGGCGCGGCCGCAGCGCGAGGACCCACCACCGGGTGGTCGGTCGGCGCCCGCGGCGCCCCGTCGGGGCGCTCGCGGCGGCGGGGCGGGCGAGGCCGGCCGCGGCGGCTCGGGCCTCGTCCGCGGCGGCGCGCTCG
>NZ_WUWN01000076.1 GCF_009846865.1 Puerhibacterium puerhi | reverse complement strand
CGCGGCCCCTGGGCGCCGGTGCGCCCGGCGGCGCCGCCCGCCGCGCCGCCCCCCGCACCGCCTCCCGAGCCCTTCTGCGCCGCCCTCGGCGCGGCGTCGTCGTCGTGCCGCCGGCCGCGGCCGCGCGAGCTGTTGGCCGTGCGGCCGCGCACGATGCCGACCATCTCCTCGACCAGGTCGGTGGTGCGGTCGGCGACCCACACGAGCCCCACGGGCGCCGCCGGGCCGCCCTCGAGGACGCGGTAGGTCACGTCCTTGCGGTGGTGCAGGCGCGCCAGGGACATGGGCACGACCGTGACGCCCGCGCCCGCGGCGACCCACGCGATCGCCTCCTCGGCCGTCGCCGGCAGCTGCGGCTCGGCGTCCGGGTCCGGCTCGCCGTCGGGGCCGTAGGCCACCGGGGCTCGCCCGGGCGCGGCCGGCGCCGCGTCACCGGCGTACAGCACGTCGTCGGCCGGGAGCCACAGCACGTCGTCGGCGAGGTCCGCCGGCGCGACGGTCTCGTCCTCGGTCGTGGCGGCGAGCAGGTGGTCGCGGGAGACCACGACGACGGGCAGCTCCTCGTACAGCGCGATCGCGCTGAGCACCGTCCTGTCCACGGGCAGGCGGGCGATCGCGGCGTCGGCGCGGCCGTCGAGGAGGGCGCCCGCGGCGTCGGCGGCGGGCACCTGGACGAGCTCGAGGGGCTCGTCGGGCAGGCGCTCGCGCCACGTGCGGGCCCACTTGCCCGGCGTGGCGCCCGGCACGTACGCGAGGCGGAAGGTCACGCGCCCAGGCTACGGGGCGGTCGGCCCGCCGCGGCCCCGTACCCTTGGAGACATGGCCATCCCCTTCTCGCAGCAGGTCCTCAAGCCGTCCAACGCCGCCAAGCGGCTGGGCGTCTACCTGCCCGCCACTCCCCCGGAGTTCCAGGAGAAGGGCGTGACGCGCGCCGAGCTGGAGGAGCTGGAGAAGAACCCGCCGGAGTGGCTCACCGAGCTGCGCCGCAACGGCCCGCACCCGCGTCCGGTCGTCGCCGGGCGCCTCGGCATCTCGATCGCGGGGCTCGCCCGCGGCGGCATCACCGAGCCGCTGACCACCGAGCAGATCGACGAGCTGCGCGCCGACCCGCCCGCCTGGCTCGAGCACGAGCGCGAGGTCGCCGCCAAGGTGCGCGAGGAGGAGGAGCGGCTCGCCGCGCGCACCGCGGCCGAGCGCGACAAGGCCGCCCGGAAGCCCGCGAAGCGCGACTGACGTGCGCGGCACGACGGGCGAGGACCGGGCCGGCGGCGGCACCGCCGACGGCACCGCCGACGGCACGTCGACCGAGGGCGCCACGACGGGCGCCGCGGCCGACGGCGATGCCGCCGCGCGGCTGGCTACGGCGCTCGCCGGCCTGACCCCGTGGCCCGAGGACGGGTCGCGCGCCGACGGGCCCGTCGCCGTCGACGCCACCGACCGGCTGCTGCTCGACGAGGCGCGCCCGCTGCTCGCCGCGGCCCGGCCGGGCGACGTCGTCGTGCTCGGCGACCGGTTCGGCGCGCTGACGCTGGGCGCCCTCGCGCTGGGCGCCCCGGACGTGCGCGTGCACACCGACGCCGTCACCGCCGAGGCCGCGGTGCGCCACCACCTCGCCCGCACCGGCGACGCGGGGCGCGTCGCCGTGCACGCCGCGCTGGGTCCGGACCTCCTGCGCGGCGCCCGCGTGGTGCTGCTGCAGCTGCCGCCGTCGCTGGGCGAGCTCCAGGAGGTGGCCGAGCACGTGGCCCGCGCCGCGGCCGACGACGTGGTGCTGCTCGCCGGCGGCCGCGTCAAGCACATGACCCGCGCCATGAACGACGTGCTCGCCGCGGAGCTGCGACAGGTGCGCGCGACCCTCGCGCGGCAGAAGTCGCGCGTGCTCGTGGCCTCCGGGGTGCGGCCCGAGCGGCGCGACGCGCCGTCGGCGTTCCCGGTCATCGCCACGCTGACCGACCCCGAGCTGCGGTCGGCCGCCGGGGCGCAGCGCGTCGCGGTCGCCGCCCACGGCGGCACGTTCGCCGGCGCGGCCCTCGACCGCGGCACGCGGTTCCTGCTCACGACGGCGCCCCGGTGGCGCACCGACGTGGCCGACGCCGTCGACCTGGGCTGCGGCACCGGGCTGCTCGCCGCCGTGCTGGCCCTGCGCACGCCGGCGGCCCGCGTGGTCGCCACCGACCGCTCGGCGGCCGCTGTCGCCTCCGCCCGCGCGACGGCGCAGGCCAACGGCGTCGCGGACCGCGTCGCCGTCGTGCGCGACGACGCCGGCGCCGGGCTGCCGGACGCGAGCGCCGACCTGGTGGTGCTCAACCCGCCGTTCCACGACCGCACGTCGGTGCGCACCGACGCCGCGCACCGCATGTTCGCCACCGCCGGGCGCGTGCTGCGGCCCGGCGGGGAGCTGTGGACGGTGTTCAACACCCCGCTGCGCTACCGCACGGCGCTGACCCGCGCCGTCGGGCCGACCGAGCACGTGGCGCAGGACCCGCGGTTCACGGTCACCCGCAGCGTCCGCGGCTGACCCGCCCGCCCGGCGCCCCCTCGCCTCACCTGGCCTCGCCTCCCCTCGCCTCGCCTCCGCGCCCCCGGCTCCCCCGCTCCCGCGACGTGTCAGTACGGGCGCAGGCCATGGCGTGCGCTCGTACTGACACGTCGCGGGGGCGGGCACGTCACCCTTGACAGGCAAGTGCGCGCTTGCCTAATGTCGCCGGCATGGCGGACGAGGACGACCCCCTGTTCAAGGCCCTCGCCGACGGGACCCGGCGGGCGATCCTCGACGAGCTCGTCGCGCGCGACGGCCAGACGCTGTTCGAGCTCTGCGCCCGCCTGACCACCAACCGCGGCCTGGCCTCCTCGCGCCAGGCCGTCTCCCAGCACCTCGACGTGCTGGAGCGCGCCGGGCTGGTGCGCTCCCGCCGGCAGGGCCGCTACAGGCTGCACGACGTCGACACCCGCCCGCTCGCGCGGATCGCGCGGCGCTGGCCGGTGCCCGGCACAGGCGCCGCCCCGCAGCCCGACGCGCCCCGCACCCGCACACCCGACACCCGCACCCCCGCCACCCGCACACCCCACCCGGAGGACGAGTCATGAGGATCCACCTGAGCAGCATCATGGTCGACGACCAGCGCAAGGCCCTCGCGTTCTACACCGACGTGCTCGGCTTCCTGCCGAAGCACGACGTCCCGGTCGGCGAGGACGCCTGGATCACCGTGGTCTCGCCCGAGGACCCCGACGGCGTGCAGCTCGTGCTCGAGCCGGACTCCCACCCGGCGGTGCGGCCGTTCAAGGACGCGCTGGTGGCCGACGGCATCCCGTTCACCTCGTTCGCCGTCGCGGACGTGGCGGCCGAGCACGAGCGGCTGACGGCCCTGGGCGTGAAGTTCACGCAGCCGCCCACGCCGATGGGCCCGGCGATCACCGCCGTGTTCGACGACACCTGCGGCAACCTGATCCAGATCGAGCAGATGGCCTAGCGCGCCACCGCACGCGGACGACGGCCGCCCATCCCACGCACGGACGACGGCGCCCGCCGGACCACGGGGTCCGGCGGGCGCCGTCGCGGTGGGGACGGGTCAGCGCACGCCGACGACGTCCACCACGAAGACGAGGGTGTCGCCGCCGCCGATGCCGGCCTGCGGCACGCCACGCATGCCGTAGCCGTGCTCCGGCGGGATCGACAGCAGCACGCGCGAGCCGACGTTCTTGCCGACCAGGCCCTTGTCCCAGCCGCCGATGACGGCGCCGACGCCGATCGGGAAGTCGATCGGCGCGCCGCGGTCGTAGGAGTTGTCGAAGACGTGACCGCCCCAGGTCTGACCGAGGTAGTTGACGACGATCGTGCGCCCGGCCTCGACGACCGGGCCGGTGCCCTCCTCGAGCACCTGCACCTGCAGGCCGGACGGGGCGCCGCCCTCGGGGAACGTGATGGCCGGCTTGTCGCCGAAGCTGCCGGAGGCGGTGGGGAGCGTGGTCACGAGCGGTACCTCATCTCAGGGGCGGTCTCAGGACGGCGCCGGGTGCCGGCGGGGCGGCTTCCGGGCCCGGGCCAGCCTACGCGGCGGGCTCGGCAGTGACCTCTCCGGCCACGACGGCCTCGAGCGCCTCCAGCGCCGTGCGCGCGGCGGGCGTGCCCGCCACCGCCTCGCGCACGACCGCGTGGATCGAGCGCACCGGGGTGGGCCGCACCACCGGCACCGCGACGGCGCCCGGCGGCAGGTGCACGGCGCCGAGCGCGGGCAGCACGGTGATGCCGATGCCGGCGCGCACGAACGCGATCGCCGTCGGGTAGTCGTGCGCCTCCACGTGGAACGGAGGGCTGAAGCCCGCGGCCGTGCACGCCTCGACGAGGTTGCGGCGGCACCACCCGCGGGCGAAGTCGTTGTCCACCCAGCGCTCGCCGACGAGCTCGACCAGCCCCACCTCCGCGCGCCCGGCCAGCGGGTGCGCGGCGGGCAGCACGGCGACGTAGGGGTCGTCGAGCAGGTGGCGCGACCGGAACCCCGCCCCCGGGGCGAAGTCGGGCTGCGCCACGAGGACCTGCAGGTCCGGGCGCGCGTCCGGGTCGTCGGCGACGTCCTCGCGCAGCTCGAGGTCGAGGCGCACGCCCGGCAGCCGCGCGGTCAGCCGGCGCACCACCTCCGGCAGCCACGCCGCCCCGACCGAGGCGAAGTAGGCGATCGACAGCGTGCCGGTGCGCCCGGCGCGCAGGTCGGCGACGACCGACTCCGCCTCGCCGAGGCGCGCGAGCACGCCGTCGGCCTCGGCGGCGACGGCGCGGCCGGCCGCGGTGGGCCGCACGCCGCGGCCCGCGCGCTCGAGCAGGACCAGGCCGGTCTCGCGCTGGAGGGCGGCGACGTGCTGGCTCACGGCCGACGGCGTGTAGCCGAGGGTCGCGGCAGCGGCGGCGACGGACCCGCTGGCGACGACGGAGCGGAAGATGCGCAGACGGTGGACGTCGAGCATGCCTCGACCGTACAGCGAGACTGAATCGAGCGGTAGAGATATGGACTGGTGCTTCACGGTCGCACCGCGAGACGATCGGCCCATGACGACCATGCGCCCCGACCCGGCCCCCGCGGCCCCGACCGGCGCCGGGCCCGCGACGACGGACGGCCGCGGCTGGCTCACGTGGGCGGCGCTGGGCGTGACCGTCGTGCTGTGGGCGTCGGCGTTCGTCGGCATCCGGGCCGCCGCGCACGACTTCTCGCCCGGCGGGCTGACGCTCGGACGGATCGCCGTCGGCACCCTCGCGCTGACCGTCATGCTGGCGCTGGTGCGCCGCGGCCGCCGCCCGGCCCGGCTGCCGCGCGGCCGCACGCTCGCCCTGGTGGCGGTGTGGGGGGTGGCCTGGTTCGGCGCGTACAACCTGGCCCTCAACGCTGCCGAGCAGCACCTCGACGCCGGGACCGCCGCGCTGCTGGTCAACATCGCCCCGATGCTCGTCGCCGTCCTGGCGGGGCTGCTGCTCGGCGAGGGGTTCCCGCGCCGCCTCATGGCGGGGGTCGTGGTGGCGTTCGCCGGCGTCGCGCTGATCGGCGTGGCGACGTCCGACGGCCGGTTCGACGCCCTCGGGGTGGTCCTGGGGCTCCTGGCGGCGTTCGTCTACGCGGGCTCCGCCGTGCTGCAGAAGCACCTGCTGCCGCGCGTCGACGCCCTCACGATGACCTGGCTCGGGTGCCTCGCGGGCACCGTCGCCTGCCTGCCGTTCCTGCCCGCGCTCGTGCGCGAGGCCGCCGCGGCCCCGGCGTCGTCGGTGGGCGCGGTCGTCTACCTCGGCGTGTTCCCCACGGCGATCGCGTTCAGCACGTGGGGCTACGCGCTGGCCCGCTCGAGCGCGGGGCGCACGGCCGCGACGACGTACGCGGTGCCGCCGCTCGTGGTGCTGATGTCGTGGCTGCTGCTCGACGAGGTGCCGCCCGCGGCGGCGCTCGCCGGCGGCGTCCTCGCGCTGGCCGGCGTCGCGGTGGCCACGCTGCGCCGCCGGCCCGGGCGCCGCGCCGCCGGCC
>NZ_WUWN01000075.1 GCF_009846865.1 Puerhibacterium puerhi | reverse complement strand
CGGGCCGGCACGCCGGCCGGCGGCGCCGCGGCGCCCGCGGAGCTCGAGCGGCTCGGCGCCCGGCTGCGGCCGGCCGGCACGCTCGTGGCCACGGGCGGCTGCTTCGACCTGCTGCACGCCGGGCACATCGCCACCCTGGAGGCGGCCCGCGCGCTGGGCGACCGGCTCGTGGTGCTGGTCAACTCCGACGCCTCCGTGCGCCGCCTCAAGGGCGCCGGCCGGCCGGTGGTCACCGCCGCCGACCGCGTGCGCGTGCTCGAGGCGCTCGACTGCGTCGACGCGGCGGTGGTCGTCGACGAGGACGACCCCCGCGCGGCGCTCGAGGCCCTGCGCCCGGACGTGTGGGTCAAGGGCGGCGACTACACGGTCGACCAGCTGCCCGAGGCCGACGTCGTCGCCCGGCACGGTGGCCGCACCGTCGTGCTGCCGTACCTCGACGGCCTGTCCACGACCGCCATCCTCGAGCGCGCCCGCACCGACGGCTCGGTGCCGCTCGGCGCCTCCTGACGACCCCACCCCCTGGAGAGAGGAACCCCACCATGACGTCTGCTCCCACGCAGGAGCCCGGCACCGGCCAGGCGACGCTCACGCCGCGGAAGGTCGGCACCGTCTTCATCACCGGCGGCGCCAGCGGCCTCGGCGCCGCGCTCGTCGAGGCGGTCACCGCCGCCGGCGGCACCCCCGCCGTCCTGGACCTCACGCCGCCCAAGGCCGACGTCGCGCACGTGGAGGTCGACCTGTCCGACAGCGCCGCGGCCGCGGCGGCCGTCGAGGACCTCGTGGCGCAGGTCGGGCCGCCCGACGCCGTCGTCACCGCCGCCGGCACCGACGCGTGCGGCCCGCTGCTGGAGATCAGCCCCGAGACGTGGGAGCGCGTGCTGCGGGTCAACCTGTTCGGCACGGTCGCGGTGGTCCGGGCGGCGCTGCCGCACCTCGAGAGGTCCCGCGGCACCGTGGTCACCGTCGCCTCGACCCTCGCGCTGCGGGGAGCGGGCGACGCGACCGCGTACTGCGCGTCCAAGTGGGGCGTGCACGGGTTCAGCCAGGCGCTGGCCGCCGAGTACGCCGGCCGCGTGGGCGTCACCTGCCTCATCCCCGGCGGCATGCGCACCGCGTTCTTCGACGGCCGCACCGAGCAGTACAAGCCCGGGCCCGACGCCGACCTCAACGACCCGGCGGCCACCGCGGGCGCCGTGATCACCGCGCTCACCCAGCCGGTGGGCAGCGAGATCCGCGAGATGCTCGTGATGGCCTCGGGCGAGGCCTCCTGGCCGTGATCGGCGCCCCCGCGTCCGGCGGCCCGCCCGCGACGGGGGCGGGCGCGCCCGGCACCGTGCTGGTGCTGCGGGCGATCGGCCTCGGCGACGCCCTGACGGGCGTCGCCGCGCTGCGCGGGGTCCGCCGGGCGTGGCCGGGGCGGCGGGTCGTGCTCGCCGCCCCGGCTGGTCTGGGCCGCTGGCTCGGCTCGTACGGCCTGGTCGACGACGTGCTGCCCGCCCAGGGCCTCCTCGAGCCGCTCGCGTGGGACCCGGACGCCGGCCCCGAGGTCGCGGTGAACCTGCACGGTTCCGGGCCGCAGAGCCACCGCCTGCTGCAGGCCACCGGCCCGGGGCGGCTCGTCGCCTTCGGGTGCGCCGACGCCGGCCACGACGGGCCCGCCTGGGACCCGGGCGAGCACGAGGTGCTCCGCTGGTGCCGGCTGGTGCGGTCGGCCGGCGGGGACTGCGGCCCCGAGGACCTGCGGCTGGGCCCGCTCGACCCGCCCGGCGGCCGCGGCGCGCACGTCGTCGTCCACCCGGGCGCCGCCTCCGGCTCGCGGCGCTGGCCGGCGGAGCGCTGGGGCCGGGTCGCCGCGACGCTCTCGGCGGCCGGCGTCGAGGTGGTGCTCACCGGCGGCGAGGCCGAGCGCGACCTGTGCGCCCGGGTCCGCGCCGCGGCCGAGCGCCACGGCACCCACCGGCTCACCGACACCTCCGGGCGGCTCGACCTGCCCGCGCTGGCCGACGTCGTCGGGGGCGCGCGCCTGCTGCTGTCGGGGGACACCGGCGTGGCGCACCTGGCCACGGCGCTCGGGACGCCGTCGGTCACCCTCTTCGGGCCCACGCCGCCGGCGACCTGGGGCCCGTGCGTCGACCTGGAGCGGCACACCGTGCTGTGGCACGGCGACCCCGGCTCGCCCGGCGACCCGCACGCCGACGAGCTCGACCCGGCCCTGGCGGCTGTCACCGTGGACGAGGTGCTCGACGCCGCGGCACCGCTGCTCGCGCGGCACCTCGCGGCGCCGGCCGCCGTCCCCTGACCGCACCCCGACCCGACGGACGGCGGGCGGGCCGGCTTCCCGAGCCGGCCCGCCCGCCGTCACGCCGAGCCTGCGTCGGGCGGCGTCACGCCGCCGCGACGCCCAGCTCCCGGAACCAGGCCACGGTGCGCTCCAGGCCCGTCTCCCACGCGACCTTCGGCTCCCAGCCGAGCAGCTCGCGCGCCCGGGTGATGTCGGGGCAGCGCACCTTGGGGTCGTCGGTGGGCAGGTCGACGTGCTCGATGCGCGACGAGCTGCCCGTGGCCGCGATGACGTCCTCGGCGATCTGCAGCACCGTCAGCTCGTGCGGGTTGCCGAGGTTGACCGGCCCGGCCTCGTGCGTCCCGGCGAACCGGAGCAGCCCCTCGACGAGGTCGTCGACGAAGCACAGCGAGCGGGTCTGCGAGCCGTCGCCGCAGACGGTCAGCGGCTCGCCGGCGAGCGCCTGCCGCACGAACGTGGGCACCACGCGCCCGTCGTGCCCGCGCATCCGCGGACCGTAGGTGTTGAAGATCCGCACGATGCCGGCGTCGACGTCGAGCGAGCGGCGGTAGGCCATCGTGAGGGCCTCGGCGAACCGCTTGCCCTCGTCGTACACCGACCGCGGGCCGATGGGGTTGACGTTGCCCCAGTACTCCTCGCGCTGCGGGTGCACCAGGGGGTCGCCGTACACCTCGGAGGTCGAGGTGGTGACGAAGCGGGCGCCGGAGCGCGCGGCCAGCTCCAGCGCCGCCCGCGTGCCGCGCGAGGCGACGTCGAGGGTCTCCAGCGGGTGCGCGGCGTAGTCCACCGGCGACGCCGGGCAGGCCATGTGCAGCACCAGGTCGACGCTCCCGAGGTCGACGGCGCCCAGGTCCACGGGGCCGTCCTCGGCCGCGCCGAGGCCCCGGGCGACGTCGTGCCGCACGAGCCGGAACCCGGGACGCGTGCGCAGGTGGGCGACGTTGGCGGGGGTGCCGGAGATCATGCTGTCGACGGCGACGACCTCGTGCCCGTCGTCGAGCAGCCGCTCGCACACGTGGCTGCCGAGGAACCCGGCGCCACCGGTGACGACGGCCCTCACCGGGACACCAGCTTGAAGAAGGTGCTGTCACCGCCGTCCGCGCGGCGCTCCTGGTACAGGAAGGCGAGCCCCGCGTCGTCGAACTTGGCGAACCACTCGTCCCACTCCACGGGGTCGAGGCGGTCGCCCTCGCCGCCGCTGCTCGCGCCCCCGGGGAAGTCGATGCGCAGCACCCCGGCGCCCTCGCCGGACCCCTCCGTCCCGCGGACGGTGACCGGGCGGCCGTCGTGCTCCTCGACCCAGCGGCGGATCTCGTCGTGGTCCGTGGTGGTCCTGGTCTCGGACGACTGGTTCATCCCACTCCTCCCGTGGTCCTCGGCTGCTACCTGCTCACGCTGCCGCCGACCGGCGCCACTCGCTCGCGCTGCCGGAAGTGCAGCTGCAGGTGGTCGACGGTGCGGGGCAGCGGGTCGCGCTCCAGGTGCTCGCCCCGGTCGACGGCGAGGTCCAGGCCTGCGAGGCGGGCGAGCAGGTGGCTGGTGGTGAACAGCACGACGTCGCGGCCGGCGCACTCGGCCGGGCCCGCGCTGAAGGGCACGAGCGCCCGGTCGGCGTCGGCGCGCCCGTCCAGCCAGGCCTCCGGGGTGAAGGCGTCGGCGAAGTCGATGCGCCCCGCGTCGCGGTGCACGTACCCGCTGACGACGGCGAAGCCCGTGCCGGCGGGCAGGGTGCGCCCGCCCCAGACGGTGGGCTCGGTCGCGTCACGCAGGATCACCAGCGTCGTCGGCCACAGCCGCAGGCTCTCGAGCACGCACGCCCGCGCGTACGGCAGCACGGGCGCGGCCGGGCCGGCGTCGTCGACGACGGGGTCGGCGGCGGCGAGCTCGGTCACCACCCGGTCCCGCACGGCGGGACGGGCGGCGACGACGGCGAGCGCGCGCAGCGTGGCCATGCCGGCGGCGTCGAACGCGAACAGCCAGTGGGGCACCTGGTCCGCGGGGTCGTAGCTGTGCCCGGTGCCGTCGCCGCCCCGGGCGATCTCCTCGCTCGCGGCACGCGCCGCGGCGGCCAGCGTGCCGGGTTCGGCCTCGGCCACGCGCGCGGCGACCTGCTCGCGGAACGTCGCGCGCAGCCGGCGGCGCACCGGCTGCAGGTAGGCCCAGTTGGCGGCGCGGCGCAGGGCGGTGAGCCGGTCGGTGAGCTCGTGGTCCTCGCGAGCCTGCTCGCCGAGCGTCACCGTCCGCACCAGGCGCCACCAGGCCCGGGTGAAGGTCGCGGCGTCGAGCTCCCCGGTCGCCTCGACGGCCGCGGCGATCTCGTCAGCGGTGCGGGCGACCTGGGCGACGATCTGCTCGGCGTCGGGGTGCGTCCGCTGCCCCGCCGCCAGCGCGCGCTCGTTGAGGGGACGGCGCACCCGGCGCGCCGAGGCCGAGGAGATCAGCACTCCCTCGGGCTGGAACTGGCGCAGCGCGGCGGCCTTCTCGCGCGTCGCCGGCGTGAACGGCTCGGGCGAGCCGTCGAGGATCCGCGCGACGTCCTGCGGCGTCGTGACCAGCACGACCCGGCGGGGCCCCAGCCTCACGGACAGGGGGGCGCCGTCGTAGCGGTCGCGCAGCCCGTCGAGCACCCGGGCCGCCTGCCGGTCGACCTGCCGCCGCTCCGCCCACGCCGTGGCGCGGGGACGACGGACGATCGCACCCTCGGCGACCATCGGCGCCAGCACGTGGCGCAGCACGTCCAGTGTCTCGCGGGCGGACAGGTCGACGGGTGTCGCGCTCATGCGTTCCTCTCGCTTCGGGGTCGTCGTCGGGATCGGGGCAGGGTCGCGGTCGGGGGCGCGGTCGCGGGCGCGGGGCCGGGTCCGGGCAGCGTGAGCGACCGGCCGCCCGCCGCCGGGGTCGGCGACGGGCGGCCGGAAGCGGTGGTCAGCGGGCCGGCGTGCCCGGCACGCTGCCGGACGCGTCGTCGGACCGCGTGCGGCGGCCCGGCCACAGGGCGATGGCGAGGCCCGCGATCGCGCTGACGAGGTGCAGACCGTTGTCGGCGCCGTTGATGTTCAGGATGTTGAGGTCGGCGTTGTTCGCGACGACGAGGCCGTACACGAACGCCGCGCCGTACCCGATGAAGAGGATCCACCCGAAGGTGCGGGCGCCGCCCCAGGTGTTCCACAGCAGCAGGCCCAGCAGGCCGATGACGATGTGGACCACGTTGTGCAGCGGGTTGATCGCGAACCCGAGCAGCGTCTGGGAGTGGTCGTGCACGGTCCACCCGTCGAAGCCCGTGACGGCGAAGCCGGCGATCCCCACGAGCAGGTAGACGATGCCGATGATCAGGGCGAGCCACTGGTGGATGCCGCGGTGCGCCCGCGCCGCGGGTGCGCGGTCGGCTGCGTAGGAAGCAGACATGGCGCTCACTCCTTGTGCAGGGCGTCCTTGACGACGCCGGTGGCCTTCTCCATCACGTTGGGCTTGTCGGTGGTCCCGTGCATGCGGGGGTCCGGGCGGGTCGGCGGCGGCATCTCGACGCCGCGCGGCGGCTCGGCGACGTACTCGAACTGCCCCTTGCCGTCCGGCGTGGGGCCGCTGGCCCAGCTGCCCTCGCTGGCGTGGGCACCGTCGGAGAAGTTGATGTACTGGTAGGAGACCTCACGGACCTCCTTGGACTGCGGGAACGTGCTGGGCACGGGGATCTCCTCGAGGCCCTCCTGCCGCAGCTCGTTCGCCGCGGCGATCCACTGGTTCTGGTGCATCGTGTCGCGGGCGAGGAGGAAGGACAGCAGGTCCTTGACCCCCTTGTCGTCGGTCATGTGGTAGAGCCGCGCCACCTGGAGGCGGCCCTGCATCTCGGCGTTGGCGTTGGCGGTGAAGTCCGCCAGCATGTTGCCGCTCGCCGTCACGTAGCCGGCCGTCCACGGGTTGCCGTTGGAGTCCACCGGGCGCGCGCCGGCGCCGGCCACGATCGCGTGCTGGACGTCCATGCCACCGACGACCGCCGCGACCGACGGGTCGTCCTGCACCGCGCCCTCCACGGCGCCGACGGGAGCGTCCTCGAGGAGCTGGGCGATCATCGTCGCGAGCATCTCGACGTGCCCCATCTCCTCGGCACCGATGCCGTAGAGCAGGTCCCGGTACTTCCCGGGGATGTGGGCGTTCCACGACTGGAACCCGTACTGCATCGCCACCGTGATCTCGCCGTACTGGCCGCCCAGGACCTCCTGCAGCTTCCGGGCGAAGACAGCGTCCGGCTTGTCGGGCTTGGACTTGAACTGCAGCTCTTGACGGTGGAAGAACATGAAGCAACGTCCCCTCGGTGGAGTGCGCGTGGTCAGCGCGAGGCGCCCTTCTCGACCCCGGTGTCACACCACCGTCCGGGGAGGGATCCCCGCTCGCACCTCGACGGCGGCTCGGCCCAGGGGCGCCACGTACGCCGGGGGACCTGGAGAGACGACAAGACCCGCACCTGCGGTGGTACGGGTCGCGCTTCTCGGGCGCGCTGGGGCCGGTCTGAGGGTGTGCGGAAACGCCGAAGGCCCGCACCTGGGGTGCGGGCCTTCGGGTAATGGGTGTCCGGCGGCGTCCTACTCTCCCACCCCGTCTCCAGGGCAGTACCATCGGCGCTGAAGGGCTTTGCTTCCGGGTTCGGAATG
>NZ_WUWN01000074.1 GCF_009846865.1 Puerhibacterium puerhi | reverse complement strand
GGCCGTCCGCGCCGGCCGTCCGCGCCGGCCGTCCGCGCCGGCCGTCCGCGCCGACCGCTTCCCGCGCCGGCGCCCGCGCGGGGCTGGGTCCCTAGCCCGCCGCCCGGCTCAGACGGGCAGGTGGTGGTCCTCCGCCAGCAGGTGGGCGTCGACGCCGGTGGCGGCGGTGAGCCCGGCAGCGGCGGCCGCGAGCACCGCTGCCTGCGGCATGGGCAGCGCCGCGGTGTGCGCCATGTCGCCCGCCGCAAAGACGCCGGCCTCGCTGGTGCGGCCGAACGGGTCGACCTCCACGCAGCCGGAGGGCAGCGTCGTCAGCCCGAGCTGCTCGGCGAACGGCGCCGCCTGCGCCGTCGTCGGCGCCACGAACAGCCCGCCGACCAGCTCGTCGGGCCCGGACGCGAACGTCACCCGGGCGCCGTCGCCCTCGCGCCGCACGCCGGTCACGGGCTCCGGCCGCACCGCGACGCCCGCGTGGTCGAGCACGCGCCGCACGCCGGCGTCCAGCTCCTCGCCGTCGGCCAGCACCACGACCCGCGACGCGATCCGCTCGACCAGGAACGCGACCTTCGCCACGTGCGGGCCGCTGCCGAGCACCGCCACGGGCGTGCCGGAGAACTCGTGCCCGTGGCAGTACGGGCAGTGGGCCGCCACGGTGCCGAACAGCTCCTCGAGGCCCGGCACGTCCGGCAGGGTGTCGCGCAGGCCGGTCGCCAGCAGCACGGCGCGGGCAGTCACCGCGGTGCCGTCCTCGAGGTCCACCCGGAAGCGGTCCCCGTCGTCCGCCCCGGCGCCGTCCCCGTCGTGCTGCGCGCCGGCGCGGGCGATCGTGGCCACCGCCGCGTCGCGCACCTCGACGGTGTCGTAGGCGGCGAGGTCCTTGCGCGCCGCTGCCCGGAACTCCGCGGGCGGCGTGCCGTCGTGCGTGACGACGTTGTGCATGTGCTCGGCCCAGTCGTTGCGGTAGCTGCCGGAGTCCAGCAGCAGCACGGACCGGTGCATGCGGCCGAGCGTGAGGGCCGCCTGCAGGCCGGCGGGGCCGCCGCCGACGATCACGGCGTCGAGCGGGGCGTCGGGCGGGACGTCCGCCCCGGACCGGTCGTCGGACCGGTCGTCGGGCCGGTCGGTGCTGGTGGGGGCGGTGGGGTGGGTGCTCACGGGTCCTCCTCGGGTTCGGTGCGCCGGGCGGCGCGCGGCGGTGTCTTGCGCCTGCTGGCGAGTCTGTGACTTCATGTCGACATGAAGTCAACGGGGGAACGGACCTGGTCGGTGGGCGAGGTGGCCGAGCGCTTCGGCCTCGGGGCGCACGTGCTGCGCTACTGGGAGGACGAGGGCCTGCTGCGCCCCGCCCGCGACCCCTCCGGGCGTCGCCGCTACGGACGCGACGACGTCGTGCGCGTCGCCGTCGTCGTCCGCAGCAAGGACGCCGGGATGAGCCTGGAGCAGATCAGGGTCATGCTCGACGGCGAGGCCCGCAACCGGCACGAGATCCTCGAGGCGCACGTGGCCGAGCTCGAGCGGCGGATGGCCGAGATGCAGCGCTCGCGGGAGATGACGCTGCACGCGCTGCGGTGCCGCTCGCACGACATCGCCACGTGCCCGCGGTTCCGTGCGCACGTGGAGGACGTCGTCGTGCAGATGGAGACCGGGCGGCCGGTGCCGGCCTGAGCGGTCGGGCCCGCGCGCGCCGCCCCGGCGGAGGGCACCCCAGGCGAACCGGCGTCGGCCCGGCCGGAACTGATCCGGGGCCCCGCTGCGTTGACCCTCGCGACGGCACCCTCGCGTGCCCGAGCCCCGCCGGCACCGTGCCGGCGCCGCGACCCCACGGAAGGACCATGGACCCCAGCAGCAGTACCGGCGTCCGCGCCGGCACCCCCGCGACCTGTCCGGACGCGCGCGAGGGGGTGGCGCGACGTGGACGCTGAGACCTGGCGCAACGCCGCCCTCGTCCTCGTGTTCGTGCTGGTGGGCGGCGTGTTCGCCGGCACCGAGCTCGCCCTCGTGTCGCTGCGCGAGGGTCAGATCGCCGAGCTGGACAAGCGTGGCGGCCGCGGCCGCCGCGTGGCCTCCGTCGCCCGCGACCCCAACCGCTTCCTCGCCGCCGTGCAGATCGGCGTCACCGTGGCCGGCTTCTTCTCGGCCGCCTACGGCGCCTCGACGCTGGCCCCCGACTTCGCGCCGCTGCTCGAGGGGATCGGCCTGCCCGCCGGGCTGGCCTCGACGCTGTCGCTCGTGGTGCTCACCCTCGTGATCGCGTACCTGTCGCTGGTGCTCGGCGAGCTGGTGCCCAAGCGCATCGCGCTGCAGCGGGCGGCGCAGGTCGCCCTCGTTGTCGGCCCGCCGCTGGACCGCTTCGCCGCGATCATGCGGCCGGTGGTGTGGCTGCTGTCGCGCTCCACCGACGCCGTCGTGCGCCTGCTCGGCGGCGACCCGAGCGCCCGCAGCGAGGAGATGAGCGAGGAGGAGCTGCGCGGCATCGTCCAGGCGCACCAGGGCCTGGACGACGACGAGCGCGAGATCCTCGACGGCGTCTTCGCCGCCTCGGACCGCACCCTCGGGGAGGTGATGCGCCCGCGCGGCGAGGTGGTGTTCCTCGAGGCCTCCCTGACGCTCGCGGAGGCCGCCGAGCGCAGCCGCGACCTGCCGTACTCGCGCTACCCCGTGACCGGGGCGGACTTCGACGACGTGCTCGGGTTCGTGCACGTGCGCGACCTGTTCGCGCCGCCGCGCCGTGCCGGCGGCCGGGGCGGGCGGGACGGCGCCGACGGCGCCCCGACCACGCTGCTCGACGTCGCCCGTCCGCTGCTGGAGCTGCCCACCACCAACCGCCTGCTGCCGACGATGTCGGCGATGCGCCGCAGCGGCACGCACATGGCCCTGGTGGTCGACGAGTACGGCGGCACCGACGGCATCGTCACGCTGGAGGACCTGGTCGAGGAGCTCGTCGGCGACATCCGCGACGAGTACGACCCGCGCGTGCCCACGCACGCCGACGGCACCTACGACGCCGGGCTGACCATCGAGGAGTTCGCCCACGCCACCGGCGTCGAGCTCGAGGACGGGCCGTACGAGACGGTGGCCGGCTACCTCATCACGCGCCTCGGCCGGCTCGCCGAGCCCGGCGACGTCGTCGCGCTCGACGACGGCCGCGAGCTGCGCGTCACGCGCGTCGAGGACCGGCGCGTGCGCGCCGTGGCGCTCGTCGACGCCGCGGCGGACGGCGACGCGGGCGGGTCCGCCGCCCTGGCCGACCCCCGCGCCCCCGCCGCCCTGGCCGACTCCCGCGACCCCGCGACCGTCGACGCCGCCGACCGAGAGGCCCGAGCATGACCGCCCCGACCCCCGTCCCCGACACCACCGACACCGCCGGAGCCTCCGGGGCCGGTGGGGCCGCCGCCGGCCCGGCCGGTCGGCCGATGACGCCGCTCGGGCGGCTGTTCGCCGTCGTCGCCCTCGTCGAGGCGTTCACGTGGGCCGGCCTGCTCGTGGGGATGTTCCTCAAGTACGTCACGGAGACCACCGAGGCCGGCGTGTGGCTGTTCGGCCGGCTGCACGGCGCGGCGTTCGTGCTCTACGTCGTCGTGACGCTGGTGGCCGCGGCGCGTCTGCGCTGGGGGTGGCTGCGCGCGCTCGTGGCGCTGGCGTGCAGCGTGCCGCCGCTGCTGACGATCCCCGCCGAGCGGGTGCTGCGCCGCACCGGGTACCTCAGCGACCCGCGGGCGCGCGCCTGACGCCGACGACGCGGCGGGCGACGACGGCGGGCGACCGCCGTCGTCGTCAGGCGCGCGGCAGCTCGAGCAGGCGCGGCAGCGCGTGGTCGAGCAGGTGCTGCATGCCGGCCGGGCCGGCGGTGGTGCGGGCCCGCATCGTGCGGCCCTCGTAGAGGTCGATCAGCTCGTCGGCGACGACGTCGGCGTCCACGTGCGCCGGCACGCTCCCGTCCGCCTGCGCCTCGCGGATCGCGGCGGCGAGCGCCACGGACCACCGGTCGAAGAACGCGGTGACCCGGGCGGCCACCTCGGGGCCGTCGACGGCGGTCTCCACCGCGAGGTTGCCGAGCAGGCAGCCGCGGCGGAAGGCGTGCACCTCGAGCGCCCCGGCGAGGGACGCGAAGTGCCCGCGGATGCGCTCCAGCGGCGGCACGGCGGTGTCGGAGAGCATCTCGAGGCCCATGCCGTCGGCGAACCGGTCGACCACCTCGAGCGCGAGCTGCTCCTTGCTCGCGAAGTGGTTGTAGAACGAGCCCTTCGGCGCCCCGGCCGCGCTGGTGATCGCGGCGACGCCGGTGCCGTTGTACCCGTGCAGGTGGAACTGCGTGGTGGCGGACTCGACGATCGCCTCGCGGAGGCTGGGCCTGGGCATGGGGTGCTCCTGGAGGGACGGCTGGCCCGTGGCGGGCCGGGGGTGGGGCTGGACGTGCGCTGCTCCTGCGCCCGGGCCCTCCGGGGAGCCGTGCGGCTCCCCGGAGGGCCCGGGTCGGTGGGGCCAGGTCGATCCTGGCACGTCGTCCGGCAGGTCAGGCGTTGCCGAGGAACTTCAGCAGGGCCTCGTTGACCTCGGCGGTGTGCGTGGTGAGCAGGCCGTGCGGCGCGCCCTCGATCTCGACGTACTCGGCGTCCGGCAGCGCCTTGGTGAACCGGCGGCCGGTGGCGTCGATCGGCAGGATGCGGTCGGCGGTGCCGTGCAGGATCAGGGCCGGCACGTCGACCTTCTCGATGTCGGCGCGGAAGTCCGTGGGCCAGGTCAGCGGCGCGGCGGCCGAGGCGATGGGGCCCGAGCCGGCCGCGATGTTCCACGCGTTGCGCACGGCCTCCTCGCTGATCCGGGTGCCCAGGTTCTCGTCGAGGTTGAAGAAGTCCTGGTAGAAGCTCGTGAAGTAGGCGTACCGGTCCTTCTTCACGGTGGCGGCGATGTCCTCGAAGAACGACATCGGGCCGGCGCCGTCCGGGTTGTCATCGGTGATGGCCAGGTACGGCTCGAGGCTGGCGAGGAACGCGACCTTCGCCACGCGGTCGGAGCCGTAGCGGGCGAGGTAGCGGGCCACCTCGCCGGTGCCCATCGAGAACCCGACCAGGATCGCGTCGCGCAGGTCGAGGGTCTCCATCAGGACGTTCAGGTCGGCCGCGAAGGTGTCGTAGTCGTAGCCGGTCGAGGGCTGGCTCGACTGGCCGAACCCGCGCCGGTCGTACGTGATGACGCGGTAGCCCGCGTCGAGGAGCTCCGGGACCTGGCCCTCCCAGGAGTTGCCGTCGAGCGGGAACCCGTGGATCAGGACGACGGGCTGGCCCGAGCCCTTGTCCTCGTAGTGCAGCTCGATGCTCGTGCTGTTCTCGGTGCCGACCGCGATGCGTGCCATGACGGTTCCCCTTGCTTGAGGTGGCGGGCCGATCACGGAATGTGACCGGTCGTCTTACATCCGGTCTCAAGCCGGGGAGGCGGCCGTCTATTCCGGGCGGTCCACGCATCGCATATGGCGCGCGTCACACCGGGCGTGCCCGGCGGCCGCGGGTGCGCGCGCTCCCGCTACCCGGTGCGTCGGTGCCGCCCGGTGCGTCGGTGCCGCCCGGTGTGCGGTGTCGGCGGCCCGGTCCGCTGGTGCCGCCGACGGCTAGGGAAGTGGGACGAAACTCTGCGGGTTACGTCCCACTTCCCTAGCCGTCGACGGCGGTGGGTGGCGGTGGGTGACGTGGCTGCGCGGCTGACGCGCTGATCCGGTCGAGGCGGCGGCCCGTCGCCCCGGGCCATCGTGCGAACTGCCCCGAACCGTGATGCCGTAGCAGGTGACGGGACGTCGGCGACGGCGCCCGTCGCGGGCCGACGGCGCACCGCCGTCGGGCCGGACCGACCGTTCGACGAACGTCTTCGAAGGAGTGAGTGATGGGTCTCGACGACAAGATCCAGAACAAGGCCGACGAGCTCAAGGGCAAGGCCAAGGAGGCGATCGGCGACGCCCGTGACGACGACTCGATGAAGGCCGAGGGCAAGGCCGAGCAGGGCGGCGCGAACGCCAAGCAGGCCGGCGAGAAGGTCAAGGACGCTGCTCGCGACACCTTCGGCCGCTGACCCGGCCGTCGGCGGCTGCTGACCCGGCCGCCGGCTCCGAGAGCACCGACGCCCCGGCGCACCGCGCCGGGGCGTCGTCGTCTGCGGGTCGTCGTCCGCGGGTCGTCGTCCGCGGGTCGTGGCGTGCGGGTCGTCCTGCGCGGTCCCTGGACGCGAAGGAGGCCGCTCCCCGAGGGGAGCGGCCTCCTTCGAGCGTCCGCGGAGTGCGGCGCGGGCGTCAGGCGCGACGTCGGTTGGTGATCGCGCCCCAGATGAGGAGCACGATGATCGACCCGACGATCGCGAGGATCCAGGTCTGGATCGAGAAGAAGTCCTCCAGCGGGGCGTCGAACAGCAGCGACCCGAGCCAGCCACCCAGCAGCGCCCCCACGACACCGATGATCAGGGTGGCGATCCAGCCACCGGCCTGCTTGCCCGGCAGGATGGCCTTGGCGATAGCACCGGCGAGCAGGCCCAGGATGATCCATCCGATGATTGTCACGGTGAGTTCCTCCTTCCGTGCCGCCCGTGTCGGCGACGGCCTTGACAATCGCACCAGTCGTGCGTGCTCGCACGTCAGAGCGTTGCGAAGCGACTTTTGACCGTCCCGGGTTGCCCGGAGCAGCGTTCGGCGTGCGAACGCGCGCGGGCACGGCGACACTTCGCGAGGTGCAGGCCAGCGTCGTCCGGCACCAACCACCTCACCGAGCCCGCGAGAGCCCGGGAGGAGCGCCGTCGTCAGGCGCGCTCGAGCAGCGTCAGCACCTCGTAGTGCCGCGTCTGCGGGAACATGTCGAGCAGCCGCGCCCGCACCGGGCGCAGCGACGGCATCTCGGCCAGGTCCTGCGCCAGCGTGACGGCGTTGCAGCTCGAGTAGAGGACGTGGCGGACGCCGGAGGCCTCGAGCCAGCGCGCGAGCTCGGGCCCGATACCGCGCCGCGGCGGGTTCACGATGACCATCTCGGGCACCGACCCGGGCTCCGCCGGCGACACCCCGGCGAGGGCGAACGCCGTCGCGTCGCCCGCGGCGAACCGCACGCCCGCCATCGCCGCAGCTCCCTCGGGCGAGGCGGCGGCGAGCTCGTCGCGCGTGGTGACCGCCGACGCGATGGCCTCCGCCGAGATCTCGATGCCGGTGACCGCGCGCCCCGGCGCCGCGCAGTGCAGCGCGAACCCCCCGACGCCGCAGTACAGGTCCCACAGCGAGGCCGGCGCCACCTCGTCGACCCACTCCCGCGCCTGGCGGTACAGCGCGGCGGCGACCTCGGTGTTGGTCTGGAAGAACGACTGCGGCCGCAGGTGCAGCGTCACGCCGTCCAGGCGCATGGGCAGCGTCTGCCGCTCGGTGAGCACGATCTCCGTCTCGCCCTCGAGCACCGCCTTGTGCTCCGGCTGCACGTTGACGCTGAGCACCGCGAGCCCCGGCAGCGCCGTCCGCAGCCATGGCAGGTGCTTGCGGATGCGCGCCACGGGCTCCTGGGAGCGCAGCACGAGCCGCACCATGAGCTCGCCGTCGGGGGACAGGGTCACCAGCACGTGCTTGAGCTCGCCGCGCCGGGCGGCGTCCTTGGGGGTGACCCGGCCGCGCGTCGGCGTGAGGTCGTACGGCTGGATCCGGGCCCGGGTCACGAGCTCGGCCAGCGGCCCGAACGCGGCCTGCAGCGGCGCGGGGTACAGCGGGCAGTCGGTGAGGTCGACGCCCCGCACGGGCGCGCCCAGCGGCGTCCGCGCGTCGACGATGCCCAGCACCGGCGCCTCGACCGTCCCGGTCACCACCATCTTGGCCTTGTTGCGGAACCCCGCCTCCGCGCCGACCACCGGCGGCAGCCACGCGACGGCGTCCGTCCCGGACGCCGCGCCGAGCACCGGGTCGAGCAACGACCGCACGTGCCGCTCCTTGTCCGCGACCTGCGCGGGGTGGGCCACCTCGAGGAGGGTGCACGAGCGGCACCGACCGGCGTCGTAGTGGTGGCACTGCACCGCTCCATTCTCCCCCGCGCGGCGCGGGCCCCGGCGCTACGGTGGGCGAGGCGGCACCGGCGGCGCCCGCCGGCGCGCCGCCACCGCCGACGACACAGGAGGTCACGTGGCTGACAGCGTCCCCGCGAGCGTCCCCACCATCCGGCAGGTGGTGCTCGACACCACCGACGCCCGCGGGCTCGCGGAGTTCTACCGGCGGCTGTTCGGGCTGTCCTACCGCGCCGGCGACGAGCCGCCCGCCGACGGCGCGCCCGACGACGCCGACTGGCTCGTGCTGCGCAACCCCGGCGCGGTGCAGCTCGCGTTCCAGCAGGTCGAGCGGCTCGCGGCGCCCACCTGGCCCGACGGCGAGGTGCCGCAGCAGCTGCACCTCGACTGCACGGTGGCCGACGTCGCGGCGCTGGACGCGCAGACCGAGCGCGCCCTGAGCCTCGGGGCGCGCCTGCTGCGCGACCGGTCGGACGACCCCCAGGAACCGCTGCGGGTGCTCGCCGACCCGGCGGGCCACCCCTTCTGCCTCTTCGTCGGATGAGCCCCGGCGCGGCGCGGGCCGGCGGCGCCTCCCGCGCGGAGGGCGCCCGCGCGGGTGCCCCCGGACCGGACCGTGGGGCCGGCGGCGGGGCACGGCCGGGGCCCGCGG
>NZ_WUWN01000073.1 GCF_009846865.1 Puerhibacterium puerhi | reverse complement strand
GGGGGCCGCAGCCACCGCGCTCGACGGCGTCTGCGCCCCGCTGGTCATGCGGTCAGCCTAACCGGCGACCCGGGGGCCGGCTGTGCGGGTGCGCGGCGCCCGCCCGCGCTCAGCGGGCGGGTGCCGCGGCGGCCCTCAGGCCTGCTTGCGGCGGCGCGGGCGCCGCCCGTGCGCGCTGATCGTCGTGCCCGGGGGCAGCACCACGCCGGGGTCGAGCGTGCGCGGCACGCCCTGCAGGAACAGCGCGAACACCGGCGGGCGCCGCTGCGCCAGCTCGAGCCGGCCGCCGTCGGCCGCCACGAGGTCGCGGGCGAGCGCGAGGCCCAGGCCGGTGCCCGCCCCGGAGGTCATGCCGCGCTCGAAGATGCGCGGCGCGATGTCGTCCGGCACGCCCGGGCCGGCGTCGGACACCTCGACCGCCACCGCGCCGGTGGTGCCCGACGGCCGGGAGCGGACCGTGGTGCGGCCGTCGCCGTGCTTGAGCGAGTTCTCCAGCAGGGTGGCGATCACCTGCGCGAGCGCGCCGGGGGTGGCCAGCACGCGGTGGTCCGGCGAGACGTCGACGACGAGCTCGCGGCCCGCGCGCTCGAAGACCGGACCCCACTCCTCCGCCTGCTGGTGCATGACGTCGAGCAGCCGCACCGCCTCGGTGGTGCCGCCCTGCGACCTGCGGGAGGCGGCCAGCAGGTCGTCGACCACGGTGACGAGCCGCTCCACCTGCTCCAGCGAGATGCGCGCCTCCTCCTGGACGTCCGGGTCCTTCGAGGCGGCCTGGATCTCCTCCAGGCGCATCGTCAGCGCCGTCAGCGGGGTGCGCAGCTGGTGCGAGGCGTCCGCCGCGAACTGCCGCTCGGCGGCCAGCCGGCCGGCCATACGGTCGGCGGTGCGGGCGAGCTCGGCGGCCACCAGGTCGATCTCCTCGACGCCCGAGGGGTCGAGGCGGGGGCGCACCTGGCCCGAGCCGAGCTGCTCCGCGGACGCGGCGAGGTAGACCAGCGGCGCCGAGAGCCGGTTCGCCTGCCAGACGGCCATCGCGACGCCCGCGGCGATGGCGACGATGCCGGCCGCCACGGTGAGCAGCACGATCTGGGCGGCCTTGAGCCACACCGGCCAGGCCGAGACGGTCATGACGACGCTGGCCCGCAGCTCGGTGGACCGGGCGACCTCGACGGCCGGGCCCTCCACGGGCGTGCCCCCCTCGAGCTGCGTGCCGTCGGGCAGCTGGACGACCACGTGCGCCGGGACGTCGCCCGTGCGGCCGTCCGCGCCGCGGGTCAGCACGCTGTCGGAGACGACGTCGTCGCGCTCCTGGGCGGACTCGACGCTGCGGGCGAGGGTCTCGAGCCGGTCGGAGATGCGCTGCTGCTCGTTGTCGAGCACCAGCCGGGCGCCGGTGAGCCCGAGCGGGACGCCGAGCAGGACGACCGCGACGGCGACCGCCGAGATCGTCGCCAGCAGGACGCGGCGGCGCACCGGTCAGGCCGCGCCGAGCTCGAACCGGAAGCCGAGACCCCGCACGGTGGAGACGTAGCGCGGCGCGTTCGCGTCGTCGCCGAGCTTGCGGCGCAGCCAGGACACGTGCATGTCCAGCGTCTTGGTCGAGCCGACGGGGTCGGAGCCCCACACGTCGCGCATGAGGGTGTCACGCACCACGACCGACCCGGCGTTGGCGACCAGCACCTTGAGCAGGTCGAACTCCTTGGTGGTCAGGTGCAGCTCGCGGTCGCCCTGGAAGGCGCGGTGCGCGGCGACGTCGACGCGCACGTCCTGGGCGCGCAGCTCCTCCTCCTCGACCGACTCCCCGTGCGTGCGGCGCAGCAGCGCCCGGACGCGGGCGAGGAGCTCGGCGAGCCGGAACGGCTTGGTGACGTAGTCGTCGGCGCCGGCGTCGAGGCCCACGACGAGGTCGACCTCGTCGGCACGGGCGGTGAGCACCAGGATCGGGACGGTCAGGCCGCTGCCCCGCAGCTCGCGCGCCACGTCGAGGCCGTCCATGTCCGGGAGGCCGAGGTCGAGGACGACGATGTCGGCGGTGGCCGCGTTCTCGATCGCGCCTTGACCAGTCCCTTGCACGACGACGTCGTAACCCTCACGCGTGAGCGCCCGGGCCAACGGCTCGGCAATCGCCGGGTCGTCCTCGGCTAGAAGCACGTGGGTCATTCCGCCATGGTAGCCGCAACTACCCGTCTGCCAGGGCCGACCGCGGCGTGTCCACCGGCGGGCGGACGGCGCGCCCGGGCCGGTCCGCCCCGGGGTGGACGCACGCCCGGGGCGACGACCCCTAGCCTTGCCGCCATGGGCTGGTACGAGCGGTGGACCGCGTGGACGGAGCGGCACCGCTTCGCCGTCGACGTGGTCGTCGTGGCGCTCACCGCCCCGTGGGTGGTGGTCGGCAGCGCCGCCTACGCGTCCAGCGGCACGCCGTACGGCGGCGGCACGTGGGGCGCGGCGCTGTGGGCCGCCGCGCTGTGGGCGCCGCTGGCGTGGCGGTACGTGCGCCCCGTGCCGGCCACCGCGGTCGTGGCCGCGGCGGCCCTCGGGCACGTCGTCGCCGGCATCCCCTTCGTCATGCCCGCGGACTTCGCGATCCTGATCGTGCTCTACGCCGTGACCGTGCGCGGCCCCGTCTGGGCGCACCGCGCCGCGATCACCACCGCGATGCTCGGCGCGGGCATCCTCACGGCGTTCTTCTACGTCGTCGCCGGCGACCTGTCCGGGGCCGCCGCGTTCGGCATCATGGGCGCGGTCAGCGCCGTCGCGGTCTGGGCCTTCGCGCTCATGCGCCGCGCCCGGCGCGAGACCGTCGAGGCGCTGCGCGACCGCGCGCGCCGGCTGGAGATCGAGCGCGACCAGCAGGCCCGCATCGCGACCTCCGCCGAGCGGGCGCGCATCGCCCGCGAGATGCACGACATCGTCGCCCACTCGCTGACCGTGATCATCGCCCAGGCCGACGGCGGCCGGTACGCCGCCGCGACCAGCCCCGAGGCCGCCGCGCGCGCCCTCGGCGTCGTCTCGGAGACCGGGCGCGCGGCGCTGGCGGACATGCGCCGCCTGCTGGGGGTGCTGCGCTCGGACGACGCCGACGCGGCGCCGCGCGCCCCGCTGCCCGGCGGCGTGCCCGCGGGCGACGGGGCGGCGCCGGGCGCCGCGGTCCCGCTGTCCCCGCAGCCCGACGACGCCGACCTCGACTCCCTGGTCGCCCAGGCGCGCGACAGCGGCATGCAGGTGTCGCTGGTGCGGGTCGGCACCCCGCGCCGCCTGCCGCCCGGCGCCGGCCTCACGCTGCACCGCATCTGCCAGGAGGCGCTGTCGAACGTGCGCAAGCACGCCGGGCCGTCCCCCACCGTCACGGTGGCGCTGCAGTGGACGGAGCGCGCGGTGGAGCTGGCGGTCTCCGACGACGGGCGCGGCGCGTCGGCCGCCGCCGAGGCGGACGGCGACGCCGGCGCGATGGGCCCCGGCGGGCCAGGGTTCGGCCTGCTCGGCATGCGCGAGCGCGCCGCGCTCTTCGGCGGCACGGTGACCGCGGGTCCCCGCCCGGGCGGCGGCTGGCGCGTACGGTTCGCCATGCCGCTGCCCGCGGGCACGGCCGCCGCCGGCGCCCCCGTTCCCGGCGCCGCCCCCGCCACCGCCCCCGAGGAGACCACGCAGTGACCGACCAGACGACCGACGGACCCGTCCGGGTGGCCCTCGTCGACGACCAGCAGCTCGTGCGCGCGGGCTTCCGGATGGTCATCGACTCCCAGCCGGACCTCACCGTGGTCGCCGAGGCGTCCGACGGCCTGCAGGCCCTGCGCGTGCTGGGGCAGACGCCGGTCGACGTCGTCCTCATGGACGTGCGCATGCCGAACCTCGACGGGCTGTCGGCCACCGCGCGCCTCACGGGGGCGGACGGCGACGGCTCCGGCGCCCCTGCGGGCGACGGCGGGCCGCGCGTCATCGTGCTGACCACCTTCGACCTCGACGAGTACGTGCTCGAGGCCATCCGCGCCGGCGCGTCGGGGTTCCTGCTCAAGGACGCCCCGCCGGAGGAGATGCTCACCGCCATCCGCACGGTGCACCGCGGCGACGCGGTCATCGCCCCGTCGTCCACCCGCCGCCTGCTGGAGCACCTGGTCACCGCCCTGCCGGCGTCGTCGGCCCCCGCCGAGCACGAGGCCCTCGCCCAGCTCACCGACCGCGAGCGCGAGGTGCTGGTGCTCATGGCGCGCGGCCGGTCGAACACGGAGATCGCCGGCGACCTGTTCGTCGCCGAGGCGACGGTCAAGACGCACGTGGGGCGCATCCTCGCCAAGCTGGGCGCGCGCGACCGCGTCCAGGCGGTGGTCGTGGCCTACGAGACGGGCCTGGTCCGCCCCGGGTCCTGAGCCCCGCGTCCTGAACCCCGCGTCCTGAGCCCCGGCCTACCCTGGCGACGACGCCGGCCGCGTCGGCCGGCCCCGACCGAGGAGGACCCGTGCCCCGACCGCCCCTGCCCGACGAGCTCGTCGAGATCCTGCGCCGCCCCAACCCCGCCGTGATGGGCACCGTCTCCCCCGGCGGCGCGCCCGTCACGGTCGCCACCTGGTACCTGTGGGACGCCGGGCGCGTTCTGCTCAACCTCGACGCCGGCCGCGCGCGCCTGGAGCACCTGCGCGCCGACCCGCGCGTCTCGCTCACCGTGCTCGACGGCGAGGAGTGGTACCGGCACGTCTCCCTGCGCGGGCGCGTCACCGAGATCGTCGACGACGAGGGGCTGGCGGACATCGACCGGCTGGCGACGCACTACACCGGCCAGCAGTACGGGAACCGCACCGACCCGCGCGTCTCGGCGTGGATGGAGATCACCCGGTACCACGCGTGGGCCGGCGGGTCGCCCTGGGGCGGCTCCTGACGCGCAGCCGCTGCCGCCGGCGCCCGGGTGCCCACGGCGCACCCGGGCGACCGTCGGACGACCCCGTGTACGACCAGGGGATGACACGGGGGCCGGGCAGGACCAGCCCCCGGCCTGACGACGCCTGACCTGCGGCTCCGTAGCGTCGTGGTCGAACTGAGACGACCCTCGTCGGCTCACCTCGACCCAGCGACAGAACCGGAGCACCCGTGGACAGCACCACGTTCGTCCCCGTCGCCGACGCGACCTCCCACCGCAGCGCCCCCGGCGCGGCGGTGCGGGCGCGCGGCCTCGCCAAGACCTACGGCAAGGGCGCCTCGAGCGTCCGCGCCCTCGACGCCGTCGACGTCGACTTCGCCGCCGGGCGGTTCACGGCGATCATGGGCCCGTCCGGCTCCGGCAAGTCGACGCTCATGCACCTGCTGGCCGGCCTCGACTCCGCGACCAGCGGGCAGGCGTTCATCGGCGCCACGGAGATCACCCGGCTGGGCGACAAGGAGCTGACGCTGCTGCGCCGCGACCGCGTGGGCTTCGTCTTCCAGCAGTTCAACCTGCTGCCGATGTTCACCGCCGAGCAGAACATCACCCTGCCGGTCGAGCTGGCCGGCGGCACCGTGGACCGCGAGTGGTTCACCACCCTGGTGCGCACGCTCGGCATCGAGCAGCGCCTGGGCCACCGCCCCAGCGAGATGTCCGGCGGCCAGCAGCAGCGCGTGGCCATCGCCCGCGCGCTCATCGCCAAGCCCGAGGTGGTGTTCGCCGACGAGCCGACGGGCAACCTCGACTCCCGATCCGGCGCGGAGGTGCTCAGCTTCCTGCGCCGCAGCGTCCGCGAGCTGGGCCGCACGATCATCATGGTCACCCACGACCCGGCGGCCGCGGCCTACGCCGACCGCGTGGTGCTGCTGGCCGACGGCCGGATCGCCGGCGAGATCACCGACCCCACCCCCGAGGCCGTGCTCGCGGGCCTCGACGCCCTGCGCTCGCTCGAGTCGCCGGTGCCCGACGCCGCCGCGGGCGGCCCGGAGGCGGGCGCCCGATGATCCGCATCACCCTGGCGCAGATGCGCCGCAGCGTCGGGCGGCTCGCCGCCGCCGGCATCGCCATCGTCATCGGCACGGCGTTCGTCGCCGCCACCCTGCTGGCGGGCAACCTCATCACCCGCTCCACCTACGACTCCATCGCCGCGCGGTACGCGGCGGCCGACCTCGTGGTCGAGTCCGCCGAGGGCGCCGAGCTCTCCCCCGCCCAGCTCGAGTCGGTCGCCACGACGTCCGGCGTCGTTTCGGCAGCCCCGCAGTCGCTGGCGTACCAGGGCCTCACGCACGGCAACCGCACCATCTACCAGGGCGTCATCCCGCAGCCCGACGACCCGCGCCTGATGCCGCTGGAGCTGACCGACGGCGCCGCCCCGTCCGCGGCCGACGAGATCGCGGTGCCGCCGGACGTCGCCGAGCGGCTCGGCCTCGGCGTGGGCGCCACGGTCGACGTCGTGCGCGACGTGCCCGGCGACCCCGAGACCGGCGAGCTCGAGCAGGTCGTCGACCCGATGACGATCAGCGGCCTGGTCGCCGACCCGAAGAACGCCTACGGCATGTCCGGCGGCGCGGCCGTGGTCACCCAGGACACGTTCGACCAGTGGGGGGCCGACGCCGCGGGCGGCGAGGTCACCTACCCGGAGGCGAGCCTGCTGCTCGCCGACGGCGCCGACCTCGAGGCGGTGCGCGCGCACCTCGCCACGACGCTCGGCTCCGCGTTCGACGTCGTGACCCCGGACGAGCACGCCGAGGCCGCCGCGGCCGAGCTCACCGGCGGCGAGAACCTCATGTTCCTCATCTTCGTGCTGACGTTCGCGTCCATCGCGCTGCTGGTGGCCGGCCTGGTCATCACCAACACCTTCCAGGTGCTGGTCGCCCAGCGGGCCCGCACCCTCGCCCTGCTGCGCGCCGTGGGCGCGTCGAAGCGGCAGGTCGGCGCCGGCGTGCTGCTCGAGGCCGCCATCCTCGGCGTCGTCACCTCCGTGCTCGGCGTCCTGGTGGGCGCCAGCCTCGGCCAGCTCGCGCTGTGGGTGGCCCGCACCGGCCCGGTCGCGGCGTCCCTGCCGGCGACCATCACCGTGACGTGGCAGGTCGTGGCCGTGCCGATCGTCGTCGGCACGCTGGTGACCGTCGCCGCGGCGCTCGTGCCGGCCCGCGTGGCCACCCGCGTCGCGCCGCTGGCGGCGCTGCGCCCGCTGGACGCGCCGACGGCCGAGAAGGGCGCCGGGCGCGTGCGCCTGGTGCTGTCCGTGCTCGCCACGGTGATCGGCTTCGCGCTGCTGGCCGGCGGCGCCGCGCTCGGCACGGTGGCCCGCGAGCCGTCCCTCGGCCTGGCCCTGGGCATCCTCGGCGGCGCGACGTCGTTCGTCGGCGTCGCGGTGTCCGCGGTGTTCTGGCTGCCCAAGGTCACCGGCCTGGCCGGGCGCCTGGTGGGCAGCAGCGGCCCGACGGCGCGGCTGGCGGCGGCGAACACGCTGCGCAACCCGCGCCGCACCGCCTCGACCAGCACGGCGCTGCTCATCGGCGTCACCCTCGTGGCGATGATGTCCACCGGCGCCGCGAGCGCCCGCACCAGCCTCACCGCGGCGCTCGACGGGCAGTTCCCCGTGGACGTGGCAGTCCAGGGCGCGCAGACCGACGACAGCGGCGCGACCGTGCTGCCGCAGACGGTGATCGACGCCGTCGAGGCGGTCGACGAGGTCGCGGCGGTCGCGCTGCTCCAGTCGGGCGTCGCCACCCTCGGCGACGGCACGTCGTCCGAGGAGGAGACCGTCGTGACCGTGCAGGGCGTCGACCGCGACGCCGCCCTGGCGGCGCTGCGGCTGGACGAGCCCGTGGAGGCGCTCGCGCCCGGCACCGCCGTCGTGCCCACCGAGGTGGCCGACGCCTGGGGCCTGCGCGACGGCGACCGGCTCACCCTCACCGGCGACGCGGGCACGGTGACGTTCGACCTGGCGACCAGCGACACGGGCATCGGCGAGGTGCTCGTCCTGCCCGCCGACCTGCGCGCGCTGGTGACCCGGCCGACCACCGAGGCCATGTGGCTCGCCCTGGACCCCGGGGCCGACGCGCGCGCCGGGGTGGGGCACGTCCAGGACACGGTCGCGGACACCGGCGAGCTCGCCTCCGTCAGCGGCGCCGCCGTCGAGCGGGCCAGCTTCGAGGACGTGGTCGACACCGCGCTCGGCATCGTGCTCGGTCTCCTGGCCGTCGCCGTCGTCATCGCCCTGATCGGCGTGGCGAACACGCTGTCGCTGTCGGTCATCGAGCGCCGGCGCGAGTCGGCCACGATGCGCGCCATCGGCGTCACCACCGGCCAGCTGCGCTGGATGCTCGCGATCGAGGGCATGCTCATCGCCGGCGTCGGGGCGGTGCTCGGCATCGTGCTCGGCCTCGTCTACGGCTGGGCCGGGTCCCTGGCCGCGCTCGGCATCATGGGCGACGTGACGCTGAGCGTGCCGTGGCGGGACGTCGCGCTGGTCGCCGTGGTGGCGCTGGTCGCCGGGCTGCTGGCGTCGGTGCTGCCCGGCCGGTCCGCGGTGCGGACCTCCCCGGTGGAGGCGCTCGCCGCCGAGTGACGCCTGCCCCGCGCCCCGACGGCGCCCCGCGAGCCCGGCTCGCGGGGCGCCGTCGTCGTGCCGGGGCCGGGCGCTGGCCGTGCGCCCCGGCAGTCCGCGCCCGGCGCCGTCCACAGGCCCGGGCGCCCGGCGCGACGCCTGGGCCACGCTGGTGGCCGTGACCCCACTGCCCGACGCCGCGGCCGGGGTGCGCGTGACCGTGCACCCCGGCGAGGACGTGCTGCTGCCCGCGGGCGCGCGCCTCGGGGAGGTCCGCGCCGAGCTCGCCGAGCTGCTGCGCCGGCCCGAGCTGCGCCACGCCCCGCTCACCGCCGACGGGGTCGCGGTGGACGACGACGCCGTGGCCGGCGAGCGCCCGCTGCTGCCGGGAGTCACG
>NZ_WUWN01000072.1 GCF_009846865.1 Puerhibacterium puerhi | reverse complement strand
CGGCGTGGTCGCGGGCCGCGGCGGCGCGCCGCCGCGCGGGCCTGGCGACGCGGCGCGAGCGGGCGGCTGCGGCGGGAGCGCTCGTCGTCGTCCTGCTCGTCGTGTCGGGGGTGACGACCGCTGCCGTGCGGACGGTCGCGTCGGGCGGCGTGCCCGGCGACTGGAGCCTCGCGGCGTGCGACGTCGGCCAGGGCGACGCGCTGGTCGCGCGCAGCGGCCCGCGCTCGGCCGTGGTCGTCGACGTCGGCCCGGACGGCTCCGCCGCCGGGCGGTGCCTCGACGCGCTCGGCGTCGACCGGGTGGACCTGCTCGTGCTCAGCCACTTCCACGCCGACCACGTCGGCGGGCTGCCCGCCGTGCTGCACGGGCGTGAGGTGACCGGCGCGCTGGTGTCCCCGGCCGCCGAACCGGCGGGACAGGCCCGCCGCACGCTCCAGGCGCTGCAGGGTGCTCGGGTGGCGGCCCGGGTGCCGGCCGCGGGGGAGTCCGGCACCGCCGGCGTCACCGGCTCCGACCGCCGGGTCGAGTGGCAGGTGCTCGGTGCCGGCAGCGCCGCCCTCGGGCCCCGGCCCGAGGCGGCCGGGCCGGGGGGTGCGGGCGACGGGGGCGCCCGCCCCGGTGGTGGCGGCGAGGAGGGCGACGGGGCCAACGACGCGAGCCTCGCCGTGGCGCTGCGCGTCGTCGGGCCCGGCGGGACCACGGACGTCGTGACGCTCGGCGACCTCGAGGAGGCGGGGCAGGAGGCGCTGCGCGCGCGGGTCGAGCGGTCGGGGCCGCCCGGCGTGCTCGACGGCGTCGACGTCGTCAAGGTGGCGCACCACGGCTCGGCGTCGCAGTCCGACGCCCTGGCCGCGCTGCTGAGCCCGCGCGTGGCGCTCGTCAGCTCCGGCGTCGACAACACCTACGGGCACCCGACCGACCGGGCGCTGACGCTCTTCGAGGGTCTCGGTGCGGCGGTGGTGCGCACCGACCGCTGCGGCACCGCCGTCCTGGTGCAGCGCTCCGGCGGGCTCGCGCTGGCGTGCCGGTGACCCGGCGCGCAGGGGCGTGGGCGGCACGTGGCAGAGTGGGCGCGTGCCTCCCGCAGCCCCCACCACCGGCCGCCGCTCCGGCGGCGCCCGCAAGGCGCCCGCCGGCAACGTCCGCTCCTGGGACGAGCCCGCGCTCGCCCCCGTCGTCCTGGTGCGCGGACCGGAGGACCTGCTGCGCGAGCGGGCGGTCGAGGGCGTGCTGCGCCTCGCGCGGGAGCGTGACCCCGAGACCGAGAAGGTCGAGCTCGAGGGCGCCACGTACGGGGCCGGCATGCTGCAGGTCGCCGCGAGCCCGTCGCTGTTCGGGGAGGCGAAGCTCGTCGTGGTCGCCGGCGCCGAGGCGGGCACCGACGAGCTGTACGCCGACCTGCTCGACTACGTCGGCGCGCCCGACCCGGAGACCACGGTCGTGGTGGTGCACGCCAGCGGGCAGCGTGGCAAGAAGATGCTCGACACGGTCGTCGGGTCGGGCGCCCCCGTGCTGCAGTGCGACCCGATCGCCCGGGACGCGGAGAAGGCGGACTTCGTCGTGCGCGAGCTGCGCGCCGCCAGGCGCCGCGCCGAGCCCGAGGCCGTCCGGGCGCTCGTCGACGCGCTGGGTGCCGACCTGCGCGAGCTCGCCGCGGCCGTCGCCCAGCTCGTCTCCGACACCACGGGCATCATCACGGCGCCGCTGGTCGACCGCTACTACGGCGGCCGGGTGGAGGCCACCGGGTTCAAGGTGGCCGACGCGGCGGTCGCGGGCGACGCCGGCACCGCCGTCGCGCTGCTGCGCCACGCGCTGGCGACCGGGGCGGACCCGGTACCGCTCGTGGCCGCGCTCGCCATGCGCCTGCGCACGCTGGCCAAGGTGGCCGCGATCCGCGGCGGCGGCGTCACGGCGCGCGAGCTCGGGCTGCAGGACTGGCAGGTCCGCAACGCGCAGCGCGACCTGCAGCGCTGGACCCCCGAGGGGCTCGCCGCCGCCATCACCGCCGTCGCGCAGGCCGACGCCGACGTCAAGGGCGCCGGGCGCGACCCCGTGTTCGCGGTCGAGCGGGCGGTGCTGACGATCGCCCGGGCCCGGCGCCGCTGACCCGCGCCCCGGGCCGGTCGGCAGGCCGAGACGGAGGCGCCGGGGACGACGAAGGGCGCCGCTCCCGCGGGAGCGGCGCCCCCGACGTCTCTGTGCCGTGCGGCGGCTCAGAGGGAGTTGACAGCCTTCGCGATGGCCGACTTGCGGTTCGCGGCCTGGTTCGCGTGGATGACGCCCTTCGAGACAGCCTTGTCGAGCTTCTTCGAGGCGGTCGTCAGCGCGGCCTGCGCGGCGTCCTTGTCGCCGGCGGCGACGGCCTCGCGGACGCGACGGATGTGCGTCTTCAGCTCCGACTTGACGGACTTGTTGCGCAGACGAGCCTTCTCGTTCGTCTTGATGCGCTTGATCTGGGACTTGATGTTTGCCACTGGTGGACTTCCTGGTGTGTTCGCCTGCCGGCGAGCGGATAGGTCGTAGAGGGCGGTCACAGCTCCGGGACTGGGGTGGGGAACCCGTGGAGAGGAACTGCGACTGTGCCCGCCGACCTGGGCGGACACGCAACCACCAACGATAGCAAACGTCGGCGCGCGCCGGGAACCCGGCAGTGCCGGCGCCGGCGGTGGCTAGGGAGGCGGCTTGGGAGGCGGCTTGGGAGGCGGCTTGGGAGGCGGCTCGGGAGGCGGCTCAGCGCGCCTGCGGCACGGCTGCCACGACCTGCCGGAACAGCGCCTCGTCGAGCATCGCGCCCTCCCGGCGCACGGCGTCCGGGGCCACGCGGATCACCCGGTTCAGCCGCACCTCGCTGGGGCGGCGCTGCCGGTCCCACGCCCCGGTGCCGACGTCCATCCACTGCCGGCCGTCGCGGGCCTCCTGCTCGGCGTCGCCGTCGTGGTCCTTGCTGGTCAGCTGCAGGGCCAGCAGCCACGGCCCGTCCCGGCCGACCAGCAGCACGGGCCGGTCCTTGCCCTGCGTGTGGTCCTCCTCGTAGGGGACCCAGGTCCACACCACCTCGCCGGGGTCCGGCCGGGCGTCGTTGTGCGGCGCGTACGTCGGGGTGAACCGGCCGGTGAAGTCGCCCGGGTAGCCGGTGGCGCCGGGGGCCGGCGCCGCGGGGGCCGGGACGGGGCGCGGGCCGGACCGGCGTGCCGGCGCCGGGCGCGTCGCCGCGCCGCCGCGGGGGCGGGCGGCCGTGCCGGACGGGCGCGAGGTCGTCGAGGAGGCCCGCAGCACCGCGCGCGCCACGCCCCACAGCAGATCGGTCCATCGCCTCGCCACGGCCGCCAGGCTACGCCCGGGGAGCCGTCACGGCGTCACGGGGCGGGCCAGGGCGTCCGCGACGGCGACGGGATCGCCGGTCACGGTTGCGTCGACGGTGTCGAGCGGGAGGCGGCGCCACAGGACGAGCGCCAGGTCACGGGCGGGCGCGGCGAGGGTGGCGGCCGGCCGCTCGGTGCGGTCGCGCCCGTCCTCGTGCGCCCCGAGCACCCACCGCTCGCCGGCGTCGGTGGCGTGCAGGGCCACGGTGCGGGGGAGCGGGGCGGCCCGGCCGAGGCGCACCTGCCGGGGCTCGAACATCGTCACGACCTCGTCCACGCCGTCGGCCCACACCGCCGGCCCCGCCGGGACGACCCCGTCGAGCACGCCGGGGGTGCGCGCCCCGGCCAGGGCGGCGTGGAGGTCGTGCAGGTGCACCAGCGTCTCGTGCACCTGGCGGCGGCGCCAGAACGACGCCGTCCCAGGCCCGGTCAGCGTGGGGCAGGGCGCGCCCGGGGCGAGGCCGGCGAGCGTCGCGTGCAGCGCGGCCGCGTGGGCCCGGTAGTGCGCGCCGAGCCGGCCGTCGCCGACCGGGAGGTGGTCCGGGCGAGCGGGGTCGCCGGTCGCCATGCCCGCCGCCCAGTGGTGGACGCCGGCCAGGTGGGCGACGAGCTCGCGCACCCGCCACTCGCCGATCCCGGGGACGGGCGCGCCCGGGCGGGCGCGGTCCACCGCGTCGGCGAACGCGGCCTGGAACGTGGCCAGGAGGTCGAGCTGGTCGAGCCGGTCGGTGCCCACGCGCGGACGCTAGCGCGCCTCGCGCCCGGGGCGGCGGTGACACGGCGACCCGCGGCGGCGCGTCCCGGCCCGGGACGCGCCGCCGGGTGCCGTCACTCCGTGGCCTGGGCCTCGAGCACCGTCCCGATCTCGCCGACGAAGTCGTCCAGGTCGTCCGGCGTCCGGGAGGTGACCAGCAGGTAGCCCGCGCCGTTGTCGCGGACGACCGACTTGTCCACCCACTCCCCGCCGGCGTTGCGCACGTCGGTGGCCAGCGACCAGTACGAGGTGAGCGTCGCGCCGCGCACGACGTCGGCCTCCACGAGCGCCCACGGGCCGTGGCAGATGGCCGCGATGGGACGCCCGGAGGCGGCGAAGGACCGGACCAGGTCGACGGCGGGGCGCTGCAGGCGCAGCGTGTCGGCGTTGATGGTGCCGCCGGGCACGAGCAGCAGGTCGAAGCCGTCGGAGTCCGCGGCGTCCAGGGTGGTGTCCGCGGTGACCACGCGGCCCGGGTTCTTGTCGCCGGTGAGCGTCTGGACCTCGCCGGGCTCGGCGGCCGCCACGGTCACCTCCGCGCCCTGCTCACGCAGCCGCTCCACGGGGACGACCAGCTCGTCTTGCTCCACGCCGTAGTTCGTGACGATCGCCAGGACGCGCTTGCCGGTCAGGTGTGCCATCGGTGTGCTCCTTCCGTGCTGGGGTCGTCCGACCGTAGGCACGGCCGCCGGGACCTCGCAGCCGGGACCTCGCAGCCGGGACCTCGCAGCAGGCTCGGTGCACGCGGATGCCGGTGCACGCGTGGGACAATGGCCGGGCCCGCCGCTCGCGGGGCCGCGCCGACCCCGGCCCGGCCCACGGCGCCGGGCGCCCCCCGCCAGACGAGACGGAGCCAGATCGCGTTGCCCATCCCCGGACCCGCGCTGAGCGCGAGCATCGAGCCGAACGCCACCGCGCCCGAGCTCATCCGCAACTTCTGCATCATCGCGCACATCGACCACGGCAAGTCGACCCTCGCCGACCGGATGCTGCAGCTCACCGGCGTGGTCGAGGCGCGCGCCATGCGCGCGCAGTACCTCGACCGCATGGACATCGAGCGCGAGCGCGGCATCACGATCAAGTCGCAGGCCGTGCGCATGCCGTGGCAGGTGGACGACACCGCGTACGCGCTGAACATGATCGACACGCCCGGCCACGTCGACTTCACCTACGAGGTCTCCCGGTCGCTGGCCGCGTGCGAGGGCGCCGTGCTGCTCGTCGACGCCGCCCAGGGCATCGAGGCCCAGACCCTCGCCAACCTGTACCTGGCGATGGAGAACGACCTCGAGATCATCCCGGTGCTGAACAAGATCGACCTGCCGGCGGCGCAGCCGGAGAAGTACGCCGAGGAGCTCGCGAACCTCGTCGGCGGCGACCCGGCCGACGTGCTGCGCGTCTCGGGCAAGACGGGCGAGGGCGTCGAGGCGCTGCTCGACCGCATCGTGCGGGACGTGCCGGCTCCCGTGGGCGACCCGGACGCCGCGGCCCGCGCCATGATCTTCGACTCGGTCTACGACATCTACCGCGGCGTCGTGACGTACGTGCGCGTCATCGACGGCAACCTCAGCCCGCGCGAGCGCATCGTCATGATGTCGACCCGGGCGCAGCACGAGCTGCTGGAGATCGGCGTCATCTCCCCGGAGCCGAACCCGACCAAGGGGCTGGGCGTCGGCGAGGTCGGCTACCTGATCACCGGCGTGAAGGACGTGCGCCAGTCCAAGGTGGGCGACACGGTCACCAACGCGGGCAAGCCCGCCACCGAGGCGCTCGGGGGCTACAAGGACCCCATGCCGATGGTCTTCTCGGGCCTGTACCCGGTGGACGGCTCGGACTACCCGGTGCTGCGCGACGCCCTGGACAAGCTCAAGCTCAACGACGCCGCGCTCAACTACGAGCCGGAGACGTCGGTGGCGCTCGGCTTCGGCTTCCGCGTGGGCTTCCTCGGCCTGCTGCACCTGGAGATCGTGCGCGAGCGCCTCGAGCGCGAGTTCGACCTCGACCTGATCTCCACCGCGCCGAACGTCATCTACGACGTGGAGCTGGAGGACCGCACCCCCGTGCGCGTCACCAACCCGTCGGAGTTCCCCGCGGGCAAGATCCGCGAGGTGCGCGAGCCGGTCGTCAAGGCCACGATCCTCACGCCGAGCGAGTTCGTCGGCACCGTGATGGGCCTGTGCACGGAGCGGCGCGGCGCCATGCAGGGCATGGACTACCTGTCCGAGGACCGCGTGGAGCTGCGCTACACGCTGCCCCTGGCGGAGATCGTGTTCGACTTCTTCGACCAGCTCAAGTCGCGCACGCGCGGCTACGCGTCGCTCGACTACCAGGAGGGCGGCGACCAGGTCGCCGACCTGGTCAAGGTCGACATCCTGCTGCAGGGCGAGAAGGTCGACGCGTTCAGCGCGATCGTGCACAAGGACAAGGCGTACGAGTACGGCGTGGCGATGACCGCCCGGCTCAAGGAGCTCATCCCGCGCCATCAGTTCGAGGTGCCGATCCAGGCCGCCGTGGGCGCCCGGGTGATCGCCCGCGAGACGGTGCGCGCGATGCGCAAGGACGTGCTCGCCAAGTGCTACGGCGGTGACATCAGCCGCAAGCGCAAGCTGCTGGAGAAGCAGAAGGAGGGCAAGAAGCGCATGAAGAACATCGGGTCCGTCGAGGTCCCGAAGGACGCCTTCATCGCTGCCCTCTCCAGCGACTCCGCCAAGGACGCCAAGGACAAGAAGAAGTAGTGCCTGCCCTGCCCGACGGCGTCCCCGTCCCGGCCGACGGCGCCCTGCCGGCCTGGACGGCGGACGCCCCGGACGCCCCGCGCACCGGGGCGTTCGGCGTCTACGTGCACGTGCCGTTCTGCACGGTCCGGTGCGGCTACTGCGACTTCAACACCTACACCGCCTCCGAGCTCGGCGGCGGTGCCTCCCAGGTCGCGTACGCGACGACGGCGCTGCGCGAGGTCGAGCTGGCCCGCAAGGTGCTCGCCGACGCCGCGGTGACGCCCCGCCCGGTCAGCACCGTGTTCTTCGGCGGCGGCACGCCCACCTCGCTGCCGGCGGCCGACCTGGTGCGGGTCCTGGCCGGCGTGCGCGACGCGTGGGGGCTGGCCGACGGCGCCGAGGTGACCACCGAGGCCAACCCCGACTCCGTGACCCCCGCGTCCCTGCAGGAGCTGGCCGACGGCGGGTTCACCCGCGTGTCGTTCGGCATGCAGTCGGCGGTGCCGCACGTGCTGGCCACCCTCGAGCGCACGCACGACCCGCGGCGCATCCCCGACGTCGTGCGCTGGGCCCGCGACGCCGGCCTCGAGGTGTCCCTGGACCTCATCTACGGCACCCCGGGGGAGTCGCTCGAGGACTGGCGCGCGTCCCTCGAGGCGGTGCTGGCCACCGGCGTCGACCACGTCTCGGCGTACGCGCTGGTCGTGGAGCCGGGCACGAAGATGGCGGCGCAGGTGCGCCGCGGCGCGGTGACCCTGCCGGACGAGGACGACCAGGCCGCCAAGTACGAGCTGGCCGACGAGCTGCTCGCCGCCGCCGGGTTCGAGTGGTACGAGGTGAGCAACTGGGCGCGCGGCGCCGGCCGCGCCTGCCGCCACAACCTCGCCTACTGGCGCGGCGACGACTGGTGGGGGATCGGCCCCGGTGCGCACTCCTACGTCGCGGCCGGCACCGCCGGCACCGCGGGCGACGCCGCCGGGGCGGGCGTGCGGTGGTGGAACGTCAAGCACCCGCGGCGCTACGCCGCGATGCTCGAGGCCGGCGGCTCGCCCGGGGCCGGGCGCGAGCTGCTCACGCCCGCCGAGGCGGCGCTCGAGCGGGTGCTGCTCGGTGTCCGGCTGCGCGAGGGCCTGGACCTGCGCGTGCTGTCCGACGCCGGGCGGCGGGCGGTCGCGGGCCTGGTGGCCCGCGGGCTGCTCGACGGCGTCGCCGCGGTCAAGGGCCGGGCGCTGCTGACGCTGCGGGGCCGGCTGCTGGCCGACGCGGTGGTGCGCGAGCTCACCGACTGAGCCCACCGGCTGAGACGGAGGCGCGTCACACCGCCGCGGATCGCCCCGGCGGGCGCTGCGACGTGGTCTGATAGGGCCGACCACCATCCAGAGCGGCCGAGAGACCTGGCTCGACGACGCCGCAGCAACCCGGTGGGCCGCCCCGCGCGGCCACCCTCGGTGCTACCGCCAGGACCGATGGAAAGGACCCGTCATGCTGCGCAGCACCGACCGCATCCTCACGACGCACGTGGGCTCCCTGCCCCGCAGCCCCGAGCTGCTGGCGGCCAACGCCGCCCGCGCCGCGGGCGACCTGGCCCCCGAGCAGCACCACAAGGCGCTGGGCGACGCCGTCGCGGACGTGGTGCGCCGCCAGGTGACCGCCGGGATCGACGTGGTCAACGACGGCGAGTACGGCCACGCCAGCACCCAGTCGGTCGACTACGGCGCCTGGTGGACCTACTCCTTCGACCGCACCGGCGGCCTGGAGCTGGTCGACGACCCGGACTTCACCACCCCCAGGCGGTCGCGGCCCGGGGCCGTGGAGCTGACCAGCTTCCTGGACCGGCGCGACTTCGCGGCATTCGCCGCGGCCTACGGCGACCCGCGCTCGGGCATCCACCTGGCCGACCCGGACCTGCCGCCGCCGGCGTTCCCCACCGCGACCGGCCCGCTGACCTACACCGGCCAGGACGACGTCGCGGCCGACGTCGACAACCTCACCCGGGCGGTGCGCGAGACCGGCGCCGCGGAGGGGTTCGTCGCGGCGCTGTCGCCCGGCTCGGCCGCGCGCATCTCCAACCGGTACTACGCCGGCGAGGAGGAGTTCCTGTACGCCTGGGCCGACGTGCTGCGCCAGGAGTACATCGCGATCCTGGACGCCGGGCTGGTGCTGCAGATCGACGACCCGTCGCTGGCCGAGTCGTGGGACCAGGTCAACCCCGAGCCGGCGGTCGAGGACTACCAGCGCTGGCTGCAGGTGCGGGTCGAGGCG
>NZ_WUWN01000071.1 GCF_009846865.1 Puerhibacterium puerhi | reverse complement strand
GGGCGCGACGCCGCGCGCGCAGGAGCCCCCGAGCGCGCCCAGCACGCAGGGCCCGCGCCGCGGGGCGCACGCCGCGCGGCACTCCGGCCCGCCCACGCCGGTCGCCGGCACGCGCGGCGCGGCGGGTCCCGCGGCGGCCGGCCCCGGCTCCTCCGCCCCCGGCGCGTCCGGGTCCGGTGGCGCCACCGGCGCCGAGGGCTCGCCCGCCGCTCCCGACGCCCAGGCCCGCGCCACCACCGCGGCGCCCGCGACCCCGCCGTGGTTGCCGCGCGAGGCCGAGGAGCGCCCCTACCCCCCGCGGCGGGCGCTGCACGGGCAGGGCACCGACACCCGTCGGACGCCGGCGTCGCACCGGGCGGACCGGCCGGACCCGAGCCGGTCCCGCACGGAGCCCGCGCGCTCCGCGCGCACCCGGGCCGAGGCGGCGCGCTCGGACGGCTCCCGCGCCCCCCAGCGGCGCGGCGACCACCGCAGCACGGCGTCGCGTCCCGCAGGCAGCGCGGGCGCCGACGGCGCCGACCGGACCCGGGCCGCGGTGCGGTCCCGCGCCGACCAGCGCGCCGGGACCCGCGCCGGGACCCGCGCCGTCCCGCTGCCCGACCGCGGCCGCCGCGCCCGCGAGGCGGCCACCCCCCGGCGCACCTCGACCCGGGCCGCGGTGCGGTCCCGCGCCGACCAGCGCGCCGGGACCCGCGCCGGGACCCGCGCCGTCCCGCTGCCCGACCGCGGCCGCCGCGCCCGCGAGGCGGCCACCCCCCGGCGCACCTCGACGACCACCGGGGTGCGCATCGGCCCGCTCGGCCGCCTGTCGTGGCCGCTGGTGGCGCTGGTGGCGCTGCTCGCGGTGCTGCTGATCGCCTCGCTCGTGCGCGCCCTGCTCGACGACGGCGGCGGGTCGTCCGCCGCGGCGCTGCCCGCCGCGGCGTTCCTCGCCCGCCCGCGCGCGGCACGACGCCGTACCGGCGCGCCGGAGCGCGCCACCACGACGTGCCCGACGACGGTGCGCCCGACGACGGACCGCCCGGCGACGGCGACGGTCCGGCCCCTCGCCACGGTCCCGGCGCTGCCCGCGGCAGCCGCGGCCCGCCCCCTGGCGGCGCGGGCCGCCGCACGGGCCTGGGACCGCACCGGCTTTGGGATGATGAACTCTCACGAGTCGCGCGCCCGGCGCGCGACCCCGACTCCGAAGGACGTTTGAGTGGCTGACAACACTCCCCGGGTACTCGCCGGCCGGTACGAGGTCGGTGAGCTCATCGGCCGCGGCGGCATGGCCGAGGTGCACATCGGGAAGGACGCACGCCTGGGCCGCACCGTGGCCATCAAGGTGCTGCGCTCCGACCTGGCGCGCGACCCGTCCTTCCTCGCCCGCTTCCGCCGCGAGGCGCAGGCCGCGGCGGCGCTCAACCACCCCTCGATCGTGGCCGTCTACGACACGGGCGAGGACGTCCACACCGACGACCTCGGCAACCAGGTCCACGTGCCCTTCATCGTCATGGAGTACGTGGAGGGCCACACCGTCCGCGACATCCTGCACGACGGCGCCGCGGTGCCGATCGAGGAGGCCATCGAGATCACCGTGGGCGTGCTCTCGGCCCTCGAGTACTCCCACCACGCCGGCATCGTGCACCGCGACATCAAGCCCGCGAACGTGATGATCACGCCGACCGGCACGGTCAAGGTGATGGACTTCGGCATCGCCCGCGCGGTCGCCGACTCGGCAGCGACGATGACGCAGACGCACGCCGTCATCGGCACGGCGCAGTACCTGTCCCCGGAGCAGGCCCGCGGCGAGCAGGTCGACTACCGCTCCGACCTGTACTCGACCGGCTGCCTGCTGTTCGAGCTGCTCACCGGCCGGCCGCCGTTCGTCGGCGACTCGCCGGTGGCCGTGGCGTACCAGCACGTGGGCCAGGCCCCGCAGCGCCCGAGCGAGATCGCCTCGGACGTGCCGGAGGTGCTGGACCGCATCACGCTCAAGGCGCTGGCCAAGGACCGCGACTCGCGCTACGGCACGGCCGCGGACTTCCGCGCCGACCTCGAGGCCGCGCTGCACGGGGGCGCCGTCGCCGCGCCCGCGGTGGCCGCGGGCCTGGCCGCCGCCGGCGGCGCCGCCGCCGCGACGATGGCGTACGGCGCCCCGGGCTACGGCACCGAGGGCGCGACGCAGCTGATGAGCCCGGCGGGCGCCGCGCCCACGCAGGTGGCCGGCACCCCGTGGGACACGACGGGCCCCGCCCCCGCGTCCCCGGCCACCGGCACGCCCACCCCGACGCCCGACGCCGGGTCCGGGAAGGACCGCCGCCGCAAGCGCGCGCTGCTGTGGACCCTGATCACCGTGGCGGTGCTCGCGGTCGCCGCGATCGTCACCGCCCTGGCGCTCAACGACGGCGCGAACGAGCCGACGACCGGCGCCGTCCCCGACCTGTCGGGGATGACCCAGCAGCAGGCCGAGCAGGCGCTCGACGACGCCGGCTTCGAGTTCCGCCAGCTGCTCGACCAGGACTCGTCGGAGCCCGAGGGCACCCTGACGCGCCAGGACCCCGGCGCCGGCGAGGAGGCCGAGCTCGGCACCACTGTCGACGTCTACTTCTCGGGCGGCCCCGAGACGATCGGCGTGCCCGACGTCACCGGGCTGAGCGAGGACGACGCGCGGAGCCAGATCGAGGGCGCCGGGCTCGTGTGGGGCGAGGTCGGCACCGCCCCGAGCGTCGACGTGCCCAAGGACCACGTGATCAAGACCGACCCGGGGGCCAACCAGGCCGTCAAGGAGGGCGCCACGGTGAACGTGACCCTCTCCGACGGCACGGTGGAGCTGCCCGACCTCACGGGCATGAGCCGCGAGGACGCGCTGGCGAAGCTCGGCGAGCTCGGCCTGAGCTCGCGCGAGACGGAGCGCGAGAGCGGCGACGTCGACCCGGGCACGGTGCTCGAGCAGAACCCCGCGCCGGGCAACGTCGAGCAGGGCACCCAGGTGGCGATCGTCGTCGCCAAGGAGCCCGAGGTCGCGAAGACGACGGTGCCGGACATCGTCGGCCGCCAGTGGAACGACCAGACCGAGGAGGAGTTCGCCTCCTACTCGCTCAACCGCCGGATCGAGACGGCGCCGTCGGACACCGTGCCCGCCGGGGCGGTCATCTCGACCGACCCGCCCGCCGGCACCGAGGTCGACGAAGGCCACGAGGTCACGATCGTCGTCTCCACCGGACCGAGCAGCGCCTCGCCGACGCCCAGCGGCAACGGTGACGGCGGCGGCAACGGGAACGGCAACGGCAACGGCGGCGGCGGCAACGCGGACGACGGCCAGGACTCCGGCGACGACCAGGCCAGCATCTTCGACTTCTGAGCCCGCGCCGGCGCGCCACGTCCTGGCCACGCACGACGAAGGGGGCCTCCCGTGCGGGAGGCCCCCTTCGTCGTGCGGCCGTCGGCCACGTCGGTGCGGCGCGGGTCCTGGCCGTCAGGCGGCGTGGTGCACCAGCGGCGCCATGCCCGCGGAGCGCTCCACCGCGCCCTCGTCGCCGCAGACCGCCAGCCAGTTGGCGAGGATGCGGTGGCCGCCCTCGGTCAGCACGGACTCGGGGTGGAACTGCACGCCGTGCAGCGGCAGCTCCCGGTGCTGCACGCCCATGACGACCCCGGACGCCGTCGCGCCGGTCACCTCGAGCTCGGCGGGGACCGTCTCGGGCACGACGGCGAGCGAGTGGTAGCGCGTGGCGGTGAAGGGCGTCGGCAGGCCGGCCAGGACGCCCGTGCCCTCGTGCTCCACCAGGCTCGTCTTGCCGTGCATGAGCTCGGGGGCGTGCGCCACCGTGGCGCCGAACACCTCGGCGAGGGCCTGGTGGCCCAGGCAGACGCCGAGCAGCGGCGTGCGCGACCGGGCGCAGGCGCGGATGACGTCCTCGGAGGCGCCGGCCTCCTTGGGTGTGCCCGGCCCGGGGGAGACGAGCACGCCGTCGAACCGGCCCTCGGCGTCGGCGAACACGCCGTCGGCGTCCGGTTCCGGCACCGCGTCGTTGCGGACGACGACGGTGCGGGCGCCGAGCTGGTCGAGGTAGCCGACGATCGTCCAGACGAACGAGTCGTAGTTGTCCACGACGAGGATGCGCGGGCCGGCGCTCTCGGGGGTCTGGGGATCGGTGCTCATGCGGTCACCTCGGCGGTGCAGGTGGTCGGATGCCGCGCGGTCGAGCGCGGCTGAGAGGCCACGATAACGCGCCCCGCCCGGTGCCCCGCAGGGCCGTCCGCCCAGCCGTCCGCCCAGCCGTCCGCCCAGCCGTCCGCTTCAGGAGAAGACGTCGGTGCCCTCGGGCACCCTGGCGTACTGCAGCTCGGTGCTGCCCGCGTAGGCGGGCAGCTCGAGGTGCGACGACGCCTTCTCGCCCCACCCGAGAGCCACCCAGTCGACGTAGTCCAGGTAGGTCTGCACGCCCGGCGACGCGGCGAGCGCCGCCTCCAGCCGGTCCGGGTCGCCGACCGCCTGGACGACGTAGGGCGGGGAGAACACCTTGCCGTGCAGGAGCAGGATGTTGCCGGAGCAGCGGAACGCCGAGGTGGAGGTGACCCGCTCGCCCTGCAGCGTCATCGCCTCGGCGCCGCCCGCCCACAGCGCGTTGATGACGTGCTGGAGGTCCTGCTGGTGCACCACCAGGTCGTCGGCGTGCACGCCCGGGATGGACTGGCTCGAGGCGGGCGCGTCGTCCAGGGTGACGGTGAGCCCGGGCCCGGTGACGGGCGTCGAGCCGGCCATCACGGCCTCGCGCCGGGCGAGGTCCGGGTCCGCCGCCTCCACGCCCGACGACGAGCCCGCCCCGAGCGCGTCGATCTGGGCCTGCAGGTCGTCCACCTGCGCGCCGAGCCGCTCGACGCGGCCGGACTCCGACTCGACGAGCTGGGCGAGGTTCTCGGGGTGGCGTCCCTCGTCGCCGCGCGCGAGCTGGGCGCTGGCCGAGAACATGAGGCCGGCGGCCGCGGCGACGCCGGCGACGGCCACGTACGGGCGCCAGCGGCCGGCCGGATGTCCGGGTCGCGGGGACAGCCGCGCCATGGTCACCTCCGGGGTCGGTCGCACGGAGCGCGGTGCTCGGGAGCGCGGTGCTCGCCCACTACGCTAGTCGACGAAACGTCGTCCGCGTCCCGGCCTGCCCGCAGCCCGCGACGCCAAGCCGGTCAGCCAGTCAGGAGCCGTCTCGTGCCCGAGTCGAAGTCCCGCAAGAAGAAGGTGCCCACGCCCGCGCCGGAGGCGTCCGCGACGCCCGCCCGCCAGGCCGAGGGCAGCCCGCGCTGGCTCGTGCCCGTCATGCTCGGCCTCATGGTCCTGGGCCTCGTGTGGATCGTCGTCTACTACCTGACGTCGGCCCGCGTCGGGGGCGGCTTCCCCGTCCCGCCGCTGGGCACGTGGAACCTGCTGGTCGGCTTCGTCCTCATCATCGCCGGCTTCGTCCTGACCACGCGCTGGCGGTGACCCGCCGCCCGGCGCGGCCGGCCGCCCGGCCACGCCGCGCCGCCGCGCTCCCCGGTGCCGGCCTCCCCGCCCTCGTCGTCCCCGTCGCGATCGTCCCCGTCGCGATCGTCACCGTCGCGTCCGCCCTGGCCCTCGCGGCGTGCGGCGCAGCCGGCGGGGACCGCGGCCCGGGCGCCGACGCCGGCGGGGCCGCGGCGTCGAGCGCCGCACCGACCGCCACGCCGAGCACCACGCCGGGTTCGACCGCGGCCGCCTGGGCGCCGCCGCCCGCCGGCGCGCGGTTCGACTACCAGATCGGCGGGCCCTACCCGCCCGCGCCCGGCGTCGAGGTCGTCGAGCGGGACCACCGCGAGCCGCCCGCGGACGGCGTCTACTCGATCTGCTACGTCAACGCCTTCCAGACGCAGCCCGAGCAGGCCGACCTGTGGCTGGGCGAGCACCCCGACCTGCTGCTGCGCCGCGACGGCGTGCCGGTCGAGGACCCGGACTGGCCCGGCGAGCTCGTGCTGGACGTGTCCACCGCGCAGCAGCGTGCGGGCGTCGCCGAGGTGGTCGGCGCGTGGATCGACGGCTGCGCCGACGCGGGGTACGAGGCGGTCGAGCTGGACAACCTCGACACCGCCGCCCGGTTCCCGGACCTGCTCGAGGAGGATGACGTCGTCGCGGTGGCCGGCACGCTGGTCGACCGCGCGCACGCCCGCGGCCTCGCCGTCGCGCAGAAGAACGCCCCCGAGCTGGCCGCCCGCGGCGCCACGGAGGTCGGCTTCGACTTCGTCGTCGCCGAGGAGTGCCAGGTCTACGCCGAGTGCGACGCCTACACGGCCGACTACGGCGACCGGGTGATCGAGATCGAGTACGACGACGTCACGCCGGACAACCCCGACCCGGACGCCACGTTCGCCGCGGCGTGCGCGGCCCGCGGGGACCGGGTCTCCGTGCTCTACCGCGACCGTGACGTGGTGCCGAGCGGCGCGACGGGCTACCGCTCCGTGCACTGCTGAGCGAGCACGGTCGGGCGAGCGCCGCCGGGACCCGACCGACCACGCGTCCACAGACCGAGGCACAGCTGTCCACAGCCCCGTCCACAGGTGTGGAGGGAATTCCACCGGTGTCATTCACACCGGTGGACAACCCTGTGGGAAACGTTGTGGATAACCTTGTGGAGAAGGGTGTCGCCCGGGCTGTGGGCACGCCTGTGAGCGCCGGGGACGGTCAGCCCCCGACCGCCGCCAGCCAGCCCGTCGACGTGTACTTGCCCACCGCCAGCGCGACGAGCAGCACGGCCATCCCCAGGGGCAGCACCCAGCCGACGAGGCGCTGCCGTCCCCGCGGCGCCCGCGCGAACCCCCAGCCGAGGACCAGCCCGACCACGAGGCCGCCGAGGTGGGCCTGCCAGGCGATGCCGGGCAGCACGAACCCGATCACCGCGTTCACGGCGATGAGGCCGACGGCCTGGGCGGCGTCGGCGCCCAGGCGGCGCAGCACGGGCACCATCGCGCCGAAGAGGCCGAAGACCATGCCCGAGGCACCCACGACGCCCTGGTACCACCCGTCGTCGGCGGGCGTGCCGGCGAGCAGCAGGTAGCCCACCGAGCCGCCCACCGCGGACAAGGCGCACAGCGCGAGGAACCGCGCGCGCCCGAGCACCGGCTCGAGGAACTGACCGGTGACCCACAGGGCCCACATGTTGAACAGGATGTGGGTGACGTTGGTGGCGTGCAGGAATGCCGTCGTGAGGAACCGCCACGGCTCCGCCGCGCCGATCGCCGCGGAGAACGCCCACTGCTCGGTCCACGCGCCGCGGGTCGCGAGCTGCAGCACGAAGCTCGCGACGCAGATGCCGATGAGCGTCCAGGTCACCACGGGCCGGCCGCGCCGCACGCGGCCGCCCACCGCCGTCGTCGTGCGCGGCGCGGTGCGGGCCGCCTCGCGCACGCAGTCGACGCACTGCACGCCGACGGCCGCCGGGCGCTGGCACTCGGGGCAGGCGGGCCGGCCGCAGCGCTGGCAGCGCACGTAGGACACGCGGTCGGGGTGGCGCGGGCACACCGGCGGCGCGGCGGCGTCGGGGGCGCCCGGCGCCGGTGGGGGCGGCGGCTGCTCGGTCATGGGGAACTCCGCGGGACGGCGGGACGAGGACGGCGTCGGGAGCGGGCCGGGCGCGGGGCCCCCCCCCGGGGCCGCGGCCGGCCCGCGCCGTGGGAGGCCCCGGTGCGCCGGTGGCGGCCCCGGGGCCTCGCGGCGGGGTCAGTCCTCGATCGAGATGCTGCGGATGACGATGTCCTCGACCGGACGGTCGCCCGGGCGGGTCTTCGTCGTGCCGATCGCGTCGACGACGGCGCGCGACTCGTCGTCGGCGACCTTGCCGAAGATCGTGTGCTTGCCGTCGAGCCACGGCGTGGCCGTCGTCGTGATGAAGAACTGCGACCCGTTGGTGCCGGACACCTCGCCGGTCACCGGGTTGCGGCGCTTGCCGGCGTTGGCCATCGCGAGGATGTACGGCTCGGAGAAGTGCAGCTCCGGGTGGATCTCGTCGTCGAACATGTAGCCCGGGCCGCCGGTGCCGGTGCCGAGCGGGTCGCCGCCCTGGATCATGAAGTTGTCGATCACGCGGTGGAAGATGACGCCGTCGTACAGCGGCGTGCCGGTCTTCTCCTCACCCGTCGTGGGGTCGGTCCACGTCTGGGTGCCGGTGGCCAGCCCGACGAAGTTCCGGACCGTCTTCGGCGCGTGGTTCGGCAGCAGCTCGACGCGGATGTCGCCGAGGGTGGTGTGGAGGGTTGCGAACATGCGCCCATCCTCGCACGGGCGCCTGGCCTGCGGGCCGCCCAGGGAGCCGTCGCGCGCTCCGTCGCCTCGGGTGGCAGCATGGGCCCATGGTGCGAAAGAGCGTTGCTGAAACGGTGCCCCCGATCGACTCCGAGAAGATCAAGGAACAGGCCGCGCAGCTCGCGGCCGCACTGTCCGAGGCGAGCGCCCGGGCGGCCAAGGAGGCCGCCGTGCTGAGCGGGCAGGCCAAGGTCGCCGCCGGCCAGGCCCGCGAGTGGGCCGAGCCGCACGTGCAGGACTTCCTCGAGTGGCTCCGGCCGCGCGCGGAGAAGGCCTGGCAGGAGGGCGTCCAGGCGGCGGCGCCGCGCGTCGAGCGGGCGGCGGGCAAGGCAGCCCCCCTGCTCGACACGGCGCACGAGCGCCTCGGCCCCCTCGTCGACACGGCGCACGTCAAGGCCACCGAGGCCGTCGACACGGCGCACGACAAGCTCGTGGACGAGTACCTGCCCCGCGTCGTCGCCGCGTTCAACGAGGCCGCCGCCAAGGCCGCCGGCACGGGTGCCGCGGCAGCGGGCACGGTCGCCGCGGTCGCCGAGAAGGGCACGAAGAAGGCCGCCCGGAAGGCGGCGAAGCAGGCCGCCAAGGAGGCGCGCTCCGGCCGCAAGCGCGGCGTCGTGTGGCTCCTGCTGGCCGGTGCCGCCGCCGTCGGCTACGTCTTCTGGAAGCGTGCGCAGCCGCAGAACGACCCCTGGGCCGAACCCTGGGAGCAGACCAGCAAGCCGGACTACGACGGCGTGGCCCGCGAGGCCAAGCACCGGGCCGGCGACGCCGCCGAGGCCGTGGGCGAGGCGGCCGGCGCGGCCGTGGCCCGCGGCCGCGAGGCGGGGGAGAAGCTCGCCGAGCGCGCCACCGAGGTGCGCGGCGAGGTCTCCGAGCGCGTCAACGACGCCGTCGACAAGGCCACGGAGGCCGCGAAGAAGGCGACGCAGCGGGCCCGCACGTCGACCAAGCGCGGCGAGCAGGGCGGCGAGCAGGGCGGTGCCGAGACGTCGGGCGACGCCCCGCAGCAGAACGCCGAGGACGCC
>NZ_WUWN01000070.1 GCF_009846865.1 Puerhibacterium puerhi | reverse complement strand
CAGCGTTACGGCGGTCATAGCGAAGGGGAAACGCCCGGTCCCATTCCGAACCCGGAAGCAAAGCCCTTCAGCGCCGATGGTACTGCCCTGGAGACGGGGTGGGAGAGTAGGACGCCGCCGGACACCCATTACCCGAAGGCCCGCACCCCAGGTGCGGGCCTTCGGCGTATCCGCACGCTTTCTGGCCGGCTCCCGCGGGCGCCCGAGAAGCGCGCGACCTCACGGCCTGGGCCGTCGGGCCCGAGTGCGTGGGCCACTAGACTTGGGGCCATGTCCACCATCTCCCGTGACGAGGTCGCGCGCGTGGCCGCACTGGCGCGCATCGACCTGCGGCCTGACGAGGTCGACCGGCTTGCCGGCGAGCTCGACGTCATCGTCGACGCGATCGCCCGCGTGAGCGAGGTCGCCACGCCCGACGTGCCGGCGACGAGCCACCCGCTGCCGATGACGAACGTGTTCCGCGAGGACGTGCCGGTGCCGGGTCTGCCGGTCGACGACGTCATGGCCGGAGCGCCGGCGTCGGAGGACGGCCGGTTCCTGGTGCCGCAGATCCTCGGGGAGGAGTGAGATGACCGACGTGACGCGGCTGTCCGCTGCCGAGCTCGCCGACGCCCTCGCCGCGGGCGAGGTCTCGAGCGTCGAGGCCACCCAGGCCCACCTGGACCGCATCGCCGCCGTCGACGGCGACGTGCACGCCTTCCTGCACGTGAGCGCGGACGACGCGCTCGCCACGGCGCGCGACGTCGACGCCCGCCGCGCCGCGGGGGAGCAGCTGCACGCCCTCGCTGGTGTCCCGGTCGCGGTCAAGGACGTCGTGGTGACCAAGGGCATGCCGACCACCGCCGGGTCGAAGATCCTCGAGGGCTGGGTCCCGCCGTACGACGCGACGCTCGTCGAGCGCCTGCGCGCCGCGGGCCTGCCGATCCTGGGCAAGACCAACATGGACGAGTTCGCCATGGGCTCCTCGACCGAGCACTCGGCGTTCGGCAACACCAAGAACCCGTGGGACCTCGACCGCATCCCCGGCGGGTCCGGCGGCGGGTCCGCCGCGGCGGTGGCCGCCTTCGAGGCGCCGCTCGCCATCGGCACCGACACGGGCGGGTCGATCCGCCAGCCGGGCGCCGTCACCGGCACCGTCGGCGTCAAGCCGACCTACGGCGGCGTCTCCCGCTACGGCCTCATCGCCATGGCCTCCTCGCTCGACCAGGCCGGCCCCGTGACGCGCACCGTGCTCGACGCGGCGCTGCTGCACGAGGTCATCGGCGGCCACGACCCGCACGACTCCACGTCGATCCCGGAGCCGCTGCCGGCCCTCGTCGAGGCGGCCCGCCAGGGCGCCGGTCAGGACCTGTCCGGCGTGCGCGTCGGCGTCGTGCGCGAGCTGACCGGCGAGGGCTACCAGCCCGGCGTGCAGGCGCGGTTCGACGAGTCGCTCGAGCTGCTGCGCGGCATGGGCGCGGAGATCGTCGAGGTCTCCTGCCCGTCGTTCGAGTACGCGCTGGCCGCCTACTACCTGATCATGCCCTCGGAGGCCTCGAGCAACCTGGCCAAGTTCGACGGCATGCGCTTCGGCCTGCGCGTCGAGCCCGCCGAGGGCCCGGTCACCGCCGAGCGCGTCATGGCCGCCACCCGCGGCGCGGGGTTCGGCGACGAGGTCAAGCGCCGCATCATCCTGGGCACCTACGCCCTGTCGGCCGGCTACTACGACGCCTACTACGGCAGCGCGCAGAAGGTCCGCACGCTCATCCAGCGTGACTTCGCCGCGTCCTTCGCGCAGGCCGACGTGCTGGTCTCGCCGACGGCGCCCACCACGGCCTTCCGGTTCGGCGAGAAGCTCGACGACCCGCTGGCGATGTACCTCAACGACGTCGCCACCATCCCGGCCAACCTCGCCGGCGTGCCGGGCATCTCCGTGCCCAACGGGCTGTCCGACGACAAGCTGCCCGTCGGCTTCCAGATCCTGGCGCCCGCCAAGGCCGACGACCGTCTGTACCGCGTCGGCGCGGCCCTCGAGGCCGCCCTGGAGAAGCAGTGGGGCGGGCCGCTGCTGGCCCAGGCCCCGGAGCTCGGCTGAGGAACGAGGAGAGAACGAGAATGACGACGCTCACCGCGGACCTCGTCGACTACGCCGACGCCGTCCGCCGCTACGACCCGGTGCTCGGCATCGAGGTGCACGTCGAGCTCGGCACGCGCACCAAGATGTTCGACGGCGCCGAGGCGTCCTTCGGCGCGGACCCGAACACCCAGACGACGCCGGTCTCGCTCGGCCTGCCCGGTGCGCTGCCGGTCGTCAACGGCAAGGCCGTCGAGTACGCGATCCGCATCGGCCTGGCGCTGAACTGCGAGATCGCCGAGACGTGCCGGTTCGCCCGGAAGAACTACTTCTACCCGGACGTGCCGAAGAACTTCCAGACGTCCCAGTACGACGAGCCCATCGCCCACGACGGCTGGGTCGACGTCGAGCTCGAGGACGGCACCGTGTTCCGCGTCGAGATCGAGCGCGCGCACATGGAGGAGGACGCCGGGAAGAACACCCACGTGGGCGGGGCCACCGGCCGCATCCACGGGGCCGAGTACTCGCTGGTCGACTACAACCGCGCCGGCATCCCGCTGGTGGAGATCGTGACCCGGCCGATCGAGGGCGCCGGCGAGCGTGCGCCCGAGGTGGCGCGCGCCTACGTCCAGACGCTGCGGGACATCTTCCGCGCGCTGGAGGTCTCCGAGGCCCGCATGGAGCGGGGCAACGTGCGCGCCGACGTCAACGTGTCGCTGCGCCCGTCGCCGGACGCGCCGCTGGGCACTCGCACCGAGACCAAGAACGTCAACTCGTTCCGCTCGGTCGAGCGCGCGGTGCGCTACGAGATCAGCCGCCAGGCGGCCGTGCTCGACGCCGGCGCCGCGGTGGTCCAGGAGACCCGCCACTTCCACGAGGACACCGGCTCGACGTCGTCGGGCCGCGTCAAGTCCGACGCCGAGGACTACCGGTACTTCCCGGAGCCCGACCTGGTGCCCGTGGCCCCGAGCCGCGAGTGGGTGGAGGAGATCCGCGCCGCGCTGCCCGAGCTGCCGGCCGCGCGCCGTCGTCGCCTCCAGGGGGAGTGGGGCTACGCTGACGCCGAGATGCGCGACGTGGTCAACGCCGGTGCGCTGGACCTCATCGAGGCGACCGTCGCGGCGGGTGCCTCGCCGGCCGCGGCCCGCAAGTGGTGGATGGGCGAGCTGGCCCGGCACGCCAAGCAGGCGGAGATCTCCCTCGAGGAGGTCGCCATCACCCCGGCGCAGATCGCCCAGCTGCAGTCCCTGGTCGACGCCGGGCGGATCAACGACAAGCTGGCCCGCCAGGTGCTCGAGGGCGTCCTGGCCGGCGAGGGCGACCCCGAGCAGGTCGTGGTCGCGCGCGGGCTCGAGGTCGTCTCCGACGACGGCGCGCTGCTGGCCGCCGTCGACGAGGCGCTGGCCGCGCAGCCCGACGTCGTCGAGAAGGTGCGCGGCGGCAACCTGGGCCCGGTCGGTGCGATCATCGGCGCCGTCATGAAGGCCACCAAGGGGCAGGCGGACGCCAAGCGCGTGCGCGAGCTGGTGCTCGAGAGGATCCAGGGATGACCGCGGCCCGCGCGCGCACGGGAAGCCGCCCGTGACGCGCGGGCCCGTGCTGCACGGCGAGATGGTGCGGCTGCGCCCGCTCGCCGCGCGCGACGCGGAGCGGATGTGGGAGTCGCTCCAGGACCCGGAGGGCGTGCGCCTGACGGGCACCACGGCGACCTTCACGCGCGCCGAGGTCCAGGAGTGGACGGCCACCGTCGCCGACCGCCCCGGCCGGTACGACTGGGCGATCACGCCCGGCGCCGTCCGGGACGGCCGGCCGGTGAGCGACGAGCTGATCGGCGAGATCGTGCTGAACGAGGTCGACGAGCACGCGCGCTCGGCGAACCTGCGCCTGCAGATGCTGCCCGACTACCGCGGCCGCGGCTACGGGCGCGAGGCGATCCTCGAGGTGCTGCGGTTCGCGTTCGACGGCGCCACCGACGCGGACGGCACCGCGCACGCCGGCCCGCGGCTGCACCGCGTCGGCCTGGACGTGCTGAGCATCAACCCCCGGGCGCGGGCACTGTACGCGTCGCTGGGCTTCCGCGAGGAGGGCCGCCTGCGCGAGGCGCACGCCGACGGCGACGGCTGGGCCGACGTCATCGTGATGAGCATCCTCGAGGACGAGTTCCGGTCGCTCGCCGCCGCGTGAGCGCCCGCGAGGTTCGCGGCGGCTGAACGGGGGGTGCACGGCCGCGGCGTTGGTCACAGCCGGGCCTCCCATAGCACACCTCGGCAACTTCGTCGTCGACGGTCCCAAGGTGCGACCATCGAACAATGAGCAACTCGGACCAGCAGTCGCCCGGGACGTCGTCCCCGGCCGCCGCGGTGGCGGGGGACCGGCGGTTCTTCGGCCACCCGCGCGGCCTGATGACGCTCTTCACCACCGAGCTGTGGGAGCGCTTCAGCTACTACGGGATGCGCGCCATCCTGGTCTTCTACCTGACGGACACGATCGCCAACGGCGGTCTGGGCATCGACACGGCGCTCGGCAACGCCGTCGTGTCGATCTACGGCACGGGCGTCTACCTGCTGTCGGTGGTCGGCGGCTGGATGGCCGACCGCGTCATCGGCGCGCGCCGCTCGGTGCTGTGGGGCGGCATCATCATCGCCGCCGGCCACGTGAGCCTGTCGCTGCCCGCGGCGGGGTTCAGCTGGCTGGGCATCATCCTCGTCGCGCTCGGCACCGGCTTCCTCAAGCCGAACGTGTCGGCCATGGTGGGCGAGCTCTACACGCGCGAGGACCCGCGCCGGCAGTCGGCCTTCTCGATCTTCTACATGGGGATCAACCTCGGGTCCTTCTTCAGCCCGATCGTCGTGGGCATCGTGCGCGAGGCGTTCGGCTACCACGCCGGGTTCCTCGTGGCCGCGATCGGCATGGCGTTCGCCCTGGTGTTCTACGTGATGGGGCGCCGCCTGCTGGCCGGCGCCGGCGAGATGGTGCCCAACCCGATCCGACCGGAGGAGCGGCCGGCCGTCGTCCGGCTCCTGGTCGCCGTCGCGGTCGTCGTCGTGGTGGTGTACCTCCTCGCCGCCCTCGTCTCCGGCGGGTTCGGCCTGACGTCGGTCATCGACGCGCTGAGCTACCTGGCGTTCCTCGCGCCGATCGCCTACTTCGTGGCGATGTACCGCTCGCCGAAGGTCACCGACCCCGAGCGCAGCCGCGTGCTGGCCTACATCCCGCTGTTCGTCGCGGCGATGCTCTTCTTCATGATCTTCGAGCAGGCGGCCACGACCCTGGCCACCTACGCCCGGGACCAGACGGTGCTGAGCATCTTCGGGATGAGCCTCAGCCCGGAGTTCTTCCAGTCCGTCAACCCCGCCGGGATCATCCTCCTGGCGCCGGTGTTCGCCTGGCTGTGGATCCGCACGAACGACCGCCCGCCGACGCCGTACAAGTTCGCGATCGGCCTGGGCCTGGCGGCCCTGTCGTTCCTCTTCCTCGCCGCGGCCTCGGCCATGGCCGGGGGTGAGCGCACGCCGGCCTGGGTGCTCGGCCTGGTCTACGTCATCCAGACGGTCGGCGAGCTGTGCCTGTCGCCGGTCGGCCTGGCGGCGACGACGCTCCTGGCGCCGCGGGCGTTCCGCGGCCAGGCGATGGCGCTGTGGTTCCTCGCCCCGGCCGCGGGCCAGGCCATCACGGCCCAGCTCGTGCAGGCCACCGAGGGCATCGAGCCGACCGCCTACTTCGGCGGCATCGGCGTGGTGGCCCTCGCGTTCACGCTGGTGCTGCTCGCCCTCAGCCCGTGGGTCGTGCGCAAGATGCGCAGCGCGGACGCGCTGGAGGGCGTGCACACCTCCGGCGACTGACCGCCGCCGCGGTGCGCACCCGCGGCGACCACCACGTGGACATGCGGCGCTCGCTGGGCGGACGCGGTCGTAGGGTGACCCGAGCCGCACCACCTGAAGGAGATGAGCCACATGAGCCGCCCGCTGCGCTCTCGGACCTCCACCCACGGCCGCAACATGGCCGGCGCCCGCGCCCTCTGGCGCGCCACCGGCATGGGCGCCGAGGACTTCGGCAAGCCGATCATCGCGATCGCCAACTCCTACACCCAGTTCGTACCCGGGCACGTTCACCTCAAGGACATGGGCGACCTCGTCGCCTCCGCCGTGCGCGAGGCCGGGGGAGTGGCCAAGGAGTTCAACACGATCGCCGTCGACGACGGCATCGCGATGGGCCACGGCGGCATGCTCTACTCGCTGCCCAGCCGCGACCTGATCGCGGACTCGGTGGAGTACATGGTCAATGCGCACACCGCGGACGCGCTGGTCTGCATCTCCAACTGCGACAAGATCACGCCCGGCATGCTCAACGCGGCGCTGCGCCTGAACATCCCGGTGATCTTCGTGTCCGGCGGCCCGATGGAGGCCGGCAAGGCCGTCGTGGCCGACGGCGTCGCCCGCACGCCCCTCAACCTCATCAACGCGATCAACTACTCGGCCGACGACAACGTCTCCGACGCCGCGCTCGCGCAGGTCGAGGAGAACGCGTGCCCCACGTGCGGCTCGTGCTCCGGCATGTTCACCGCCAACTCGATGAACTGCCTCACCGAGGCGCTCGGTCTCTCGCTGCCGGGCAACGGCTCGACGCTGGCCACGCACACGGCGCGCCGGGAGCTGTTCCTCGAGGCCGGCCGCACGATCGTCGAGCTCGCCAAGCGCTACTACGACGACGAGGACGACTCCGTCGCCCCGCGCGCCATCGCCACCAAGGCCGCGTTCTCCAACGCCATGGCCCTGGACGTCGCCATGGGCGGGTCGACCAACACGGTGCTGCACATCCTCGCCGCGGCCCAGGAGGGCGGCGTCGACTTCACGCTCGCCGACATCGAGGACATCAGCCGGCGCGTGCCCTGCCTGTCCAAGGTCGCGCCGAACCACCCGCGCTTCCACATGGAGGACGTGCACCGGGCGGGCGGCATACCCGCGCTGCTCGGCGAGCTGGACCGCGCGGGCCTGCTCGACCACGACGTCACCAGCGTGCACACGCCGACGCTGCGCGAGTGGCTGGACGACTGGGACGTCCGCGGCGGCAAGGCCACCGACCGGGCGATCGAGCTGTTCCACGCCGCCCCCGGTGGCGTGCGCACGACGCAGGCCTTCTCCACGTCCAACCGCTGGGAGTCGCTCGACACCGACGCGGCCGAGGGCTGCATCCGGGACATCGAGCACGCCTACACCGCCGAGGGCGGCCTGGCGGTGCTGCGCGGCAACCTCGCCGAGGACGGCGCCGTCTTCAAGACGGCGGGCGTCGACCCAGACGTGTTCCACTTCGTCGGCAAGGCCCTGGTCTGCGAGTCGCAGGACGAGGCCGTCGAGAAGATCCTCACCAAGCAGGTCCAGCCCGGCCACGTCGTCGTGGTGCGCTACGAGGGCCCCGCGGGCGGGCCGGGCATGCAGGAGATGCTGTACCCCACCTCCTTCATCAAGGGCCGGGGCCTGGGCAAGGTCTGCGCCCTGATCACCGACGGCCGGTTCTCCGGCGGCTCGTCCGGCATCTCGGTGGGCCACGTCTCGCCGGAGGCCGCCGCGGGCGGCCTGATCGGCCTGGTCGAGGACGGCGACGAGATCGAGATCGACGTCGACACCCGCCTCATCCGCCTCAACGTGCCCGACGAGGTGATCGCCGAGCGCCGCGCCAAGATGGAGGCGCGCGAGAACCCGTGGCAGCCGGTCGACCGCGACCGCTACGTGTCGCCGGCCCTGCAGGCCTACGCCGCGATGGCGACGTCGGCCGACCGCGGCGCGGTGCGCGACGTCAGCCTCATCACGCGCCGCTGAGCGCCCTCGACGACCGGCCGCGGGCCACGCCCGCGGCCGGTCGTCCCCGATCACCCGCCGGTGACCCGCCGCCGCGGGGCGTCGCGGGCTTACGCTCGGGCTGTGACGAGCGACGCACCGGACATCAAGCCCCGCTCCCGCCAGGTCACCGACGGCCTGGAGGCCACCGCCGCCCGCGGCATGCTGCGCGCCGTCGGCCTCGGCGACGAGGACTTCGCCAAGCCGCAGGTCGGCGTCGCGAGCTCGTGGAACGAGATCACGCCGTGCAACCTCTCCCTGGACCGGCTGGCCCAGGCGGTCAAGGACGGCGTGCACGCCGCCGGCGGGTACCCGCTGGAGTTCGGCACCATCTCCGTCTCCGACGGCATCTCCATGGGCCACGAGGGGATGCACTTCTCCCTGGTCTCGCGCGACGTCATCGCCGACTCGGTGGAGACCGTGATGCAGGCCGAGCGGCTGGACGCCTCCGTGCTGCTGGCCGGGTGCGACAAGTCCCTGCCGGGCATGCTCATGGCCGCCGCGCGCCTCGACCTCGCCAGCGTGTTCCTCTACGCCGGGTCGATCATGCCGGGCTGGGTGCGGCTGTCGGACGGCACCGAGAAGCAGGTCACGATCATCGACGCGTTCGAGGCCGTGGGCGCCTGCGCGCGGGGGCTGATGAGCGAGGACGACCTGGGGCGGATCGAGCGCGCGATCTGCCCGGGGGAGGGCGCCTGCGGCGGGATGTACACCGCCAACACGATGGCGTCGGCGGCCGAGGCGCTCGGCATGTCCCTGCCCGGCTCCGCCTCCCCGCCGTCGGCCGACCGGCGCCGCGACGCCTGGGCGCGCCGCTCCGGCGAGGCCGTGGTGAACCTGCTGCGCCAGGGCATCACCGCCCGGCAGATCCTCACCCGCGAGGCGTTCGAGAACGCCATCGCCGTGGTCATGGCGTTCGGCGGGTCCACCAACGCGGTGCTGCACCTGCTGGCGATCGCGCACGAGGCCGAGGTGGACCTCACGCTCGACGACTTCGACCGCATCGGCGACCGGGTGCCGCACCTGGGCGACCTCAAGCCGTTCGGCCGCTACGTGATGAACGACGTCGACCGCGTGGGCGGCGTCCCGGTGGTGATGAAGGCGCTGCTCGACGCCGGGCTGCTGCACGGCGACGCGCTGACCGTCACCGGGCGCACCGTGGCCGAGAACCTCGCCGACATCGCCCCGCCCGACCCGGACGGCAAGATCCTGCGGGCGGTCGACGACCCGATCGGCGCCACCGGCGGCATCACCATCCTGCGCGGCACGCTCGCCCCGGACGGCGCCGTGGTGAAGTCCGCCGGCTTCGCCGAGGACGTCTTCGAGGGCACCGCCCGCGTCTTCGAGCGCGAGCGCGCCGCCCTGGACGCGCTCGAGGACGGCACGATCGTGCCCGGCGACGTGGTGGTGATCCGCTACGAGGGGCCCAAGGGCGGCCCGGGCATGCGGGAGATGCTCGCGATCACGGCCGCCATCAAGGGCGCGGGCCTCGGCAAGGACGTCCTGCTGGTCACCGACGGGCGGTTCTCCGGCGGCACCACTGGGCTGTGCGTGGGGCACGTCGCCCCGGAGGCGGTCGACGCCGGCCCGGTGGCGCTCGTGCGCGACGGCGACCGCATCCGCCTCGACGTGCGCGCCAAGACCCTCGACCTGCTGGTGGACGACGCCGAGCTCGCCGCCCGCCGGGAGGGCTGGGCCCCGCTGCCGCACGGCTACACCCGGGGCGTGCTGGCGAAGTACACCAAGCTCGTGCAGTCGGCCTCGCGCGGCGCGGTGCTGCAGTGAGCGGGGCGCTCCGGTGAGGGACCGCATCGGCCCCGGCGACCTCGAGGGCGCCGACGGCGCCGAGGACTGGCGCTGCGTGGCCGGCGCCGCCGTCGCGGTCTTCCGGACCGGGGCGTTCGACGTCGGGGCGCGGCTCGTGGCGCGCGTCGCCGAGCTGGCGGACGCGGCGAACCACCACCCCGACGTCGACCTGCGCTACGGCACGGTGACCGTCCGCCTCGTCTCCCACGACGTCGGCGGGCTCTCGCGCCGCGACCTGGCCCTGGCGCGGGAGGTCTCCGCCGCCGCGCGCGAGCTCGGCGTCGCGGCGGACCCGGCCGCCGCGCAGGCCGTCGAGGTCGCGGTCGACGCCCCCGCGGACGACGCCGTGCCGGCGTTCTGGGCAGCGCTGCTCGGGTACCCGCGTCGGCCCGGGCCCGGGCCCGGGGCCGGGGCCGGGGCCGGGGGCGGCGCGCTCGCCGACCCCCTCGGGCGCGGACCGAGCGTGCGGGTCGCG
>NZ_WUWN01000007.1:131220-141862 GCF_009846865.1 Puerhibacterium puerhi | reverse complement strand
GCGCCCACCGCCGCCGCGACGGCGGACGCCGGCGGACCGGCCGCGAGGTCGAGCACGAGGACGCCGAGGGCGGCGACGGCCGTGCCGGCCGCGGCGCCCAGCAGCGCCTCCAGCGCGGGCGGCACCCGCCGCCCGGCGAGCGGCGCCGTGGCCAGCCACGCGGCGAGCGCGGTCACCGGGCCCCACACCAGCGAGGGCGGCACCCACACCAGGCTCAGCCACACGGCCGCGCCGAGGGTCGCGGCGGGGTCGGCCAGGGCGCCGTCGCCGACCGCGGCCACCAGCGCGAGGACGAGCGCGAGCGCCCCGGAGGCGGCGGGAGCGACCCACAGCGCGTGCTCCACCAGGGCGAGCAGGTCGTGCGGACGCCGTCCCTCGGCCGGGGGCGAGGCCGGCCCCGCCGCGGCGGGCGGGCGCGGTGCGTCGGGGCCGGAGCGTGGGGGCACGGTGCCATCGTGGCGGCGCGGGCGCCCTCGCGGGCCGGCGTGCCCGACGTCCGTCCGGTCCCTGCCCGAGGCCCGACCGGAGTCTTCACAGCGCGCCGAGACGGGCGTCACCCCGGGCGAGGGGCGGCCGCGGACAGCCCGGGGCATCAGCCCTGGCAGCGGCGATGCTCCCGGCGCGCCGCCTTTTCACCCCGGTCCCGGCGTGTCGCGGGCCTGTCATCCGGCGCGCGTAGGCTATGGCCGCGCGTGTCCCGTCCGGGCCGCGCCCGGCACGACGGGAGGTGGGGCTGTGCCGCTGTTCGAGGTCGAGGGTGAACGACCGCACCTGGTGCGCACGCCGCGCCCCGGCGTCGGTTCGGGCGCCCACCGGGTCGTCGAGTCGCACATCGACGGGCTGCTCGGCGAGCAGATCTTCCCCGTGGCGCCCGGGGCCGGGCCTGACGAGCCGCACCTGCTCGCCCTCGACGCGACGGGTGCGCCCGTCGTCGTCGAGCTGGTCGCGGAGCTGGACGAGGCGGCCCTCGCGCGCGCCCTCGACCACGCCGGCGCCGCCGGCCGGATGACGCGCGGCCAGCTCGCGGCGCGGTACCACGGCGGTGCGCAGGCCTTCCAGCGGGACGTCGCCGAGTTCTACGACTCGGTGCCCATGACGCGGACGCAGCCGCGCGGTGGCGCGCGCCTCATCGTGATCTGCCAGGAGGCACGCCAGGACGTGCTCAACGCGATCGACTTCCTGCGCCAGCCCGCCATGCCCGTCGAGGTGCTGCGCATGGCCATGCTGCACGGTGCGGACGGCCGCCGCTTCATCGACGTCTCGCCGCTGGTCATCCACCCGGCGTCGGCTCCCGACTCGCCCCAGATCGTCGCGACGCCGAGCACCCGCCCGCTCACGGCCGCCCTGCCGGTCGTGGTGCAGGCACCGCAGGCCGAGCCGGAGGCGGACGGCGCGGAGACCGCCGAGCCGGCCACGGACGGCGCGGAGACCGCCGAGCCGGTCCCGGGCGGCCCGGAGCCGCGCGAGGCAGCGGCCGACGCTGCCGACGCCGCGCCGACTGCCGAGGTCGCCGACGCCGCGCCGACTGCCCGAACCGCCGATGCTGCCGCGACGCCGAGCGCGCCCCTCCCGACCCGGGCGCCTGGGTCCGCGGCACCCGGGTTCCCTGCGCCCGCGTCCCCCGCGCCGGCGCCGGCTGCCGTGCCGCGCGCCGAGCCGCGCCCCGTCACCGGGGAGGTGCCGGAGGGCATGCGGACCACCGTCACCGGGCGGGTGCCGCGCGTACCGCTGCGCCGACGCTCGCGCACCGACCGCTTCGCGGCGGCCGCGCCGACGGAGAACCCGCAGGCCGAGAACCCGCAGGCCGAGACGCAGCAGGCCGAGAACCCGCAGGCCGAGAACCCGCAGGCCCGGGCGCCGCACGGCCCTGCCGCGCGACCGTCGTCCGCGTCGTCCGCCCCTGCCGGACCTGCCGCCGCCCGGGACACGACCCCGGCCGCGCCGGGCACCGGCGAGCCGTGGAGCACGCCGCCCACGGCGCCGCCCGTCCCCGTGGCGGAGGAGACCGACCCCGACCTCATCGCCCTGGCGAGCAGCATCGGCGTCGACACGCCGCTGGTGTGGTCGCGCCCGCGCCGTCGCCAGCGCTTCGAGGCGGTGCTGCGCCCGGACGGCGTCATCGAGCTGCCCGACGGCGGCCGCTACCGCCACCCGGACGTCGCCGCCGTCGCGGCGTCCGGCTCCCAGTCGGCCGACGGCTGGGTCGTGTGGCGCCTGCACCGGGAGACCGGGCCCACGCTGGCTGACGCGTTCCGCGACCGCTTCGCCTGACCCGCCGCCGTCGTCGCCGCAGCCGTCGACAAGTCGCACGCCGCCGCCGGACCACGACGGCGTCAGGGCACGACGGCGTCAGGGCACGACGACGATCTTGCCCGTCTGCTCGCCGGCGGCCATCCGCGCAAGCCCGGTGCCGACGTCGTCGAGCGACACCTGCGAGTCGATCACCGGCCGCACCCCGGTGCGGGCGCAGAAGTTGAGCAGCGCCGCGAGCTCCTCGCGCGTGCCCATCGTGACGCCGCGCACCGCGATCTCCTGGAAGAAGATCCGGCTCAGCTCGGCGGGCGCGGCGTCGCCGGAGGTGGCGCCGCACACGACGATCGTGCCGCCGGGCCGTACGGAGCGCACCGAGTGCGCCCACGTCGCCCGGCCGACCGACTCCACGACCGCGTCCACCCGGGCCGGCACGCGCTCGCCGGGCTCGAGGGCGTGCGCCGCGCCGAGCGCCAGGGCGCGCTCGCGCTTCGCCGCGGAGCGCGACGTCGCGGTGACCTCGAGCCCCGCAGCCGCACCGAGCACGATCGCCGCGGTGGCGACGCCGCCGCCCGCGCCCTGGACGAGCACCCGGTCGCCGGGCGTCAGGCCGCCGACGGTGAAGAGCATCCGGTAGGCGGTCAGCCAGGCGGTGGGCAGGCACGCGGCCTCGGCGAAGCCGAGCTCGGCCGGCTTCGGCACGAGGTTCGCCGTCGGCACCGCGACCCGCTCGGCCAGCGTGCCGGGATAGCGCTCGGACAGCAGGGAGCGCTGCTCCCGCGGCCCGACGCCGTGCCCGTCCGCGCCGATCACGCCGTGCACCACCACCTCGGTGCCGTCCGGCGTGACGCCGGCGGCGTCGGTGCCCAGCACCATGGGCAGCTGCTCGGCGCGCAGCCCCACCCCGCGCAGCGACCACAGGTCGTGGTGGTTGAGGCTGGCCGCGCGCACGGTGACGGTGGTCCAGTGCTCGCGCTCCGGCGGGTCCGGGCGCTCGCCCACCTCGAGGGCGTCGAGCGGGGAGTCGGGGGAGAACCGGGCGGCGTAGGCGGCACGCATGCCGCGACCCTACCGAGCCGTCCACCGGCCGGCCCGCGCACCGGCCCGCGCACCCGCGCCCTGCGCCGGGCCGCGGCCCGCTAGGGTCCCGGCATGTCCACGACGCCGGAGCCCGACCCCCGCCACCTCCTCGACGCCGCGGAGAGCGCCGTCGCGGAGCACGACCGCCTCACCGCCCGGCGCGAGCGCGCCCTCGGCGCCGTGCAGGCCGAGCGCCAGGCGCTCGCCCAGGCCCGCGAGCGGCTCGCGGACGAGACTGCCGACGTCGAGCGCCTCGAGCACCTCAGCCCGGCGCGGATCTGGGCGGGCCTGCGCGGCGACCGGGCCGAGCGGCTCGACCGCGAGCGTGCCGAGCAGCAGGCGGCGCAGTACGCCGCCGGGGTGGTCGAGGCGCGTCTGGCGGCCGCGGAGCGGGAGCTGGCCGCCGTGGACGCCGAGCTCGCGGCCCTCGGCGACGTCGGCGCGCGCCGGGCGCAGGCGCTGCACGCCGTGGAGGCCTGGGTGCGCACGCACGGCGGGGCCGCCGCGGCCGACCTGGACGCGCTGGCGCGGGAGGCGGGGGCCGTCGCGGCCGAGCGCCAGGAGGTGGCCGAGGCCGCCGCCGCGGCCCGCACGGCCCTGGGCAGCCTGACCGAGGCCGCCGGGTACCTGCGCAGCGCCGACGGCTGGGCCACCTACGACACGTTCTTCGGCGGCGGGTTGGTGGCCGACATGGTCAAGCACGACAAGCTCGACAAGGCGGCAGCGCTCATGCGTCGCGCCGACCTGGACCTGCGGCGCCTCGCCACCGAGCTGGGCGACCTCGGGCAGCAGGGCGTCGGGGGCATCGGCATCGACGGCCTGACCAGCATCTTCGACTGGATGGACAACATCTTCGGGGACTGGGCGGTCAAGAACCGCATCGCCGACGCCGCCGGACGGGTGCAGCGCGCGCTCGCCGCCGTCGGGCACGTCCAGCAGGGGCTCGCCGCGCGGGAGGAGGCGCTGCGGCACCGCGCCGCCGACGTCGAGGCGCGCCGCGCGGCGCTGCTGCGGGCGGCGTGACCCGGGACGCGGTGCCTCGACGACGCGGCGCCGCAGGCGTCACTCCGGGCCGACGTCGAACATCCAGGTGATGCCGTACCGGTCGGTGAGCTGCCCGTAGTGGTCGCCCCACGGGGCGAGGTCGAGCGGCATGACGTCGCTGGCGCCGTCGGACAGCGCCTCGTAGGCGCCGCGGATGTAGTCGAGGTCCTCCGGCCCGCCGGTGAGGGCCACGGTGACGCCCGACGTCGGGGCCTCGTACGGCATGGACGAGCCGGTGTCGGCGGCCATGAGGGTCAGCCCGTTCGGGGTGTCGAGCTGGCCGTGCATGACGAGCGACTTCTCGGCCTCGTCCTGGAGCATGCCGGCGACCTCGGGGACGTCCGAGAAGACCGAGATGCTGAGCTCGCCGCCGAGGGCGGACTGCCAGAACTCCAGCGCCTCGCGGGCGGTGTCCTTGAAGCTGACGTAGGGGTTGAGCTTGGCCATGGCGGATCCCTCGCGTCCTCGCGTCGGGCCGGGCGCTGGCCGCCCGGCGTCGTGGTGGCCGCCGCCCCACCCGGGTGTGACGGGGTCATCACCAGGGTGGGGCGAGGTGCGGGAGCACGGCAAGGCCCTCCGGCGGCTTTCAGCCGGTGCGCCAGGGCGCTCAGGCGACGCGCTCGGTGGCCCCGAGGAACTCCCGCACGATCGGGCCGAGCTGGTCGAACTCGATGAGGAAGCCGTCGTGCCCGTGGTCGGAGGTGATGATCCGCAGCCCCTCCGCGCCGGGCACCCACGCCGCGATGCGCGCCGACTGCGCCGGCGGGAACAGCCGGTCGGAGTCGACGGCGACCACGAGCGTGCGCGCCGTGACCTGGGACAGCGCCGCCTCCACCCCGCCGCGGTCGCGCCCGAGGTCGTGCGTGAGCATCGACTCGGTCAGCACCAGGTAGGAGTTGGCGTCGAAGCGGCGGGCCAGCTTGTCCCCGTGGTGGTCCAGGTAGGACTGCACGGCGTAGCGGCCGTCCGTCAGCGGGTCCTCCCCGCCCTGCGGCAGGCGGCCGAACCGGGCGTCGAGCTCGTGCGCCGAGCGGTAGGTGGTGTGCGCGATCTGCCGCGCGACGCCGAGGCCGGCGTGCGGGCCCTCGCCGTCAGGGGCGTCGTAGTAGTCGCCGCCGTTCCAGCGCGGGTCGAGCCGGATGGCCGCGAGCTGCGGGTGCGCCCAGGCGATCTGGTCGGCGCTGGTCTGCGCCGTCGTCGCGATCGCGGCCAGGCCGCGCACCTCGATGCCGGCCTCGGGGCCCATCAGGGCCCACTCCAGGGCGCGCAGGCCGCCCATCGACGCGCCGACCACCAGCTCCCAGGAACGCACGCCGAGCTGGCGGGCCAGCTCGACCTCCACGGCCACCTGGTCGCGCGTCGTGACACGGGGGAAGCGGCCGCCCCACGGCCGGCCGTCGGGGGCTGCCGAGGCGGGGCCGGTCGTGCCCTGGCACCCGCCGAGGACGTTGGGCACCACCACGAACCAGCGGTCGGTGTCGATGGGCCGGCCCGGGCCGACCATGTCCTCCCACCAGCCCGCCGACGCGTGGCCGGGCCCCGCGGGCCCGGCCACGTGCGAGTCGCCGGTCAGCGCGTGCAGCACCAGGACGGCGTTCGCCCCGTCGGCGTCGAGCTCGCCGTACGTCTCGTACGCCACGGTGACGTCGGGCAGCAGCCCGCCGCCCTCGAGCTCGAACGAGCCGACGGCGGCGAACCGGCGCTCGCCGGCGGGGTCGCCGTCGCGCCAGGCCCCCGTCGCGGGGACGGGGGGCCTGGCGACCGACCTCGGGGTGCTCCCCACGAGGCGGTTGGCGCTGCCGACGATCGGGGTGGTCCGCGTCACGCGTTGGCCCCGAGCTGCCCCTTGGCTGCGGTGAAGCCGAGCTCGAGGTCGGCCAGGATGTCGTCGACGTGCTCCAGGCCCACGGCGAGGCGCACCAGGCCCGGCGTGACGCCGGAGAACGCCTGCTCCTGCGGCGTCAGCTGGCTGTGCGTGGTGGAGGCAGGGTGGATGACCAGCGACCGGACGTCACCGATGTTGGCGACGTTCGAGTGCAGCTGCAGCGCCGAGACGAACGCCTGCCCCGCCTTGCGCGCCGTCTCGGGGTCGTCGACGTCGAGCTCGAACGCGAGCACCGCGCCGGCGCCCTTGGGCAGGTACTTCGCCGCGGCCTCGTGCCACCGCGACGACGGCAGGCCGGCGTAGTGGACGGTCCGGACGTCGTCGCGCGCCTCGAGCCACTCGGCCACCTTCTGGGCGTTGGCCACGTGCCGCTCGATGCGCAGCGACAGCGTCTCGATGCCCTGGGCGAGCAGGAACGCGTTGAACGGCGAGATCGCCGGGCCGAGGTCGCGCAGCAGCTGCACGCGCGCCTTGAGGATGAACGCGAGGTTCGCGCCCAGCGGCGAGCCGACGCCGAGGTCACGGGCGTAGACCAGGCCGTGGTAGCTCGGGTCGGGCTGGTTGAAGTTGGGGAAGCGGTCGGCGTGCAGGGCGTAGTCGAACGTGCCGCCGTCGACGATGACGCCGCCGATCGCCGAGCCGTGGCCGCCCAGGTACTTGGTGGCGGAGTGCACGACGACGTCGGCGCCCCACTCCAGCGGGCGCAGCAGGTAGGGCGTGGGCACGGTGTTGTCCACGACCAGCGGCACGCCGGCCTCGTGCGCGACGCCGGCGACGGTCTCGATGTCGAGCACGTCGGCCAGCGGGTTCGGCACCGTCTCGCCGAAGAACAGCTTGGTGTTGGGCCGCACGGCGTCGCGCCAGGCCTGCGGGTCGTGCGGGTCGGTGACGAACGTCGTCTCCACGCCGAGCTTGGGCAGCGTGTAGTGCAGCAGGTTGTAGGTGCCGCCGTAGAGGCTGGGGCTGGCGACGACGTGGTCGCCCGCCTCGGCGATGTTGAGGATCGCCAGCGACTCGGCGGCCTGGCCGGAGGCGACGAGCAGGGCGCCGACGCCGCCCTCGAGGTTCGCGATGCGGTTCTCGACGGCCTCCTGCGTCGGGTTGCCGATGCGCGTGTAGATCGGGCCGAGGTCCTGCAGGGCGAAGCGGTCGGCGGCGACGTCGGCCGAGGGGAACACGAACGACGTGGTCTGGAAGATCGGCAGGGCGCGTGCGCCCGTGGCGGGGTCCGGCGCCTGGCCGGCGTGGATCTGGCGGGTCTCGAACGACCAGTGGGGCTGCGTGCTCATGGGGGTCTCCGGTTCGGCTGCGGTGGGGTGCTGGCGGGCCGCGGACGCCCCTCGAGGGGCCTGCAACGTCGGAGGTGATCCGCGGCGAGCGTCTGCGCACGCGGGGCCGGAGCGAGCTCCGGGCAGGCGAACGTGCGCTGCGGTCAGCGACACATTCGACGAGTCATGGCAGGGACAGTAACGGCGCCAAGACCCCGGCGGAACCGCCATCTCACGATGCGGGACCAAAATATGAGACGGCGTACGGCGTTCCCTGCGGTGCTCGTCGTGCCCGCGGCGGGTGCTGCGCCGCGCGCGACACCCCGGCGCGTCCCGGGCGCCGGGGTGATTTTTCCGCGCTGGTTGGCATTGCCGCAGGTCGCAGGCCAGAGTGGTCCGCGGGCCGTGCGCCGACGGCCCGCGCCGGGCGCCCCGGCGCCCGCTGACGCCGGCCAGGCGCCCGACGAAGGAGCAGCATCGTGGTCCGCACGCCGCACCCGCGCGCCGCGTGGCGGCGCCCGACGACTGCCCTCGCGGTGCTGCTGCTCGTGTCCTCCGGCGTCGCCGTCCCCACCGCCTCCGCCGCCCCGCCGGACGACGACGTCGCGGCGGCTCGCGCGGCGGCCGACGCCGCGGCGCTCGACGTCGCCGGGGCCGAGGCCCGGCTGGACGCGCTCCAGGCCGAGCTGGCCACGGCCGAGGCGGCGGTGCAGTCGGCCGCGGAGGACTACGCCGGCGCGCAGGCCGACGTCGGCGCGGCCACCGCCGCCGCCGAGGAGGCGCAGGCCGCCGCTGACGCCGCCGACGCGGGGGAGCGGTCGGCGCGCACCCACCTGGCCGAGGCCTACCGGATCACCGCGCGCGGGGACGGCGCCTTCGGCCCGCTCGCCGTCGTCGCCGGGGCCGCGGACGTCCGGGAGGTCGTGGCCGACGGCGCCGCCCGCCGGGCCGTCGACCGCAAGATCGCCGCGTCGCTCGCCGTGCACGCCGACGCCCGCGCGAGCGCCCGCGCCGCCGAGGCGCGGTGGCAGGCCGCGGCCGACGCGCTGCGGGAGGCGCAGCAGCGGGCCGACGCTGCGCTGGCGAGCGCCGAGAGCGCGGCGGGCGACCTCGCTGCGCGCACGGCGGCCGCGGACGCGGAGCGTGCAGCGCTGGTCGCGCGGCTGGCCGAGCTCAACGACACGACCGTCGAGCTCGAGAGCCGGCGCCAGGAGGAGCGGCTCGCGGCGGTGCAGGCCGCCGCGGACCGGAACGCCCAGGCCGAGCGCGAGGAGGCTGCTGCGGCGGCGAGCCCGTCGTCGCCCGCGCCGTCGCGGCCCTCGTCGCCACCGTCGCCCTCGGCTCCGCCCAGCCCCTCGACCCCCTCGGCGCCGTCCGCGCAGCCGACGCCGCAGCCGACGCCGACGACGCGGCCGACGACGCGGCCGACGGCGGCGCCGACGACGCGTCCGACCCCGACGCCGGCCCCCTCCCCGACGCCGAAGCCGACACCGAAGCCCACGCCCCCGCCGACCTCCGGCGTCGGCGTCGGGAGCTCCGCCCAGGGGCAGCAGGCGGTCGCGTGGGCGCGGGCGCAGATCGGCGCGCCGTACCAGTGGGGCGGCAATGGCTACCCGGGCTTCGACTGCTCGGGGCTGACGTCGCGCGCCTGGGGCGCCGCCGGCGTGGGCCTGCCGCGCACGTCGCGCCAGCAGTACCTCAGCGTCGGCAAGGTGCCCTACGGGCAGATGCGCCCGGGCGACCTGATCTTCTACTCGAACTCACCGGGCGACCCGGCGCAGATCCGGCACGTGGCGATCTACTCGGGCGACGGGAAGATGATCGAGGCGCCGCGGCCGGGCGTGAACGTGCGCGAGGTGCCGATCCGCTGGGGCGACACGATGCCCTACGCCGGGCGCCCCTGAGCGCGTCCGGATCGACTGAGCGAGGCGCTCCTCGTCCCCTGCGGCACACGGGCCAGCGGCACTACGGCCGCAGCAGCACCTTCGTCGCCCGCCGCTCGTCCATCGCGGCGTACGCCTCGGCGACCTTCGCCAGCGGCAGCTCCAGGTCGAACACGCGGCCCGGGGTGATGGTGCCGTCCAGCACGTCCGGCAGCAGCTCGGCCATGTAGCGCCGGGCCGAGGCCATGCCGCCGCCCACCGAGATGTTGCGGCGGAACATGCGGTTCACGTCGAGGGCCGGGCCGTGCGGCACGCCGACGAAGCCGATCCGCCCGCCGCCGCGGACCACGCCGAACGCCTGGTCCATCGACTGCGCGGTGCCCACGCACTCCAGCGCGGCGTCGGCCAGGTCGCCGCCGAGCAGGTCGCGCACGGCGGCCGTGGCCTCCTCGCCGCGCTCGGCGACGACGTCGGTGGCCCCGAGCTCGCGGGCGAGCGCCGCCCGGTCCTCGTGGCGGCTCATCGCGACGATGCGCTCGGCGCCGAGCTTCTTGGCGGCGATGACGGCCGACAGCCCCACCGCGCCGTCACCGACCACCGCGACGACGTCGCCCGGGCCCACGTGGGCGGAGACCGCGGCGTGGTAGCCGGTCGACATGACGTCGGCGAGCGTGAGCAGGTGCGGCACCAGGCCGGCGGCCTCGAGCTCGGCCTCGGTGCGGCCGACGGGGAACAGGGAGTGCTGGGCCAGCGGGATGCGCACGCGCTCGCCCTGGGCGCCGTCGACCGGCAGCCCGTCGCGGTCCTTGGAGCCGAAGCCGGTGACCTTGTCGCAGGCCGAGGGGAAGCCGGCACGGCAGGCCTGGCAATCGCCGCAGCTGAGCGAGAACGGCACGATGACGAAGTCGCCGACCTGCGCGGAGGTCACGTCGGCGCCGAGCTCCTCGACCACGCCCACCAGCTCGTGACCGATGGGGCGCGGCTCGCGCGTCTCGTTGACGCCCCGGTAGGGCCACAGGTCGGAGCCGCACACGCAGGAGGCGACGACGCGCACGACGGCGTCGCCGGGGGCGAGGATCCGGGGGTCGGGGCGGTCCTCGGCACGCACGTCACGAGGGCCGTGGATGATGGCAGCGAGCATGCGTCCACAGTACGACGGCGGCGCCGCCCCCCGGGGCGGGGGGCGGCGCCCCCGGCGGGCGACCCGGCGCCCCGCCCGGGCGGGGCCCCGG
>NZ_WUWN01000007.1:0-131210 GCF_009846865.1 Puerhibacterium puerhi | reverse complement strand
GGGGGGGCTGGGGCGCCGCGCCCCGCGCCCGACCCCCGGCCCCCCCCCCCCCCCGGGGGGGGGGGGGGGGCCCCCGCCGTCGTCCGACCTGGCGCCCGGCCGGTCCTGGGACCCGGGCCGGCGGGCAGGTCAGTGGGTGTTGTAGCCGGTGTCCTTGGCGCGCTGGAACGAGCGCTGGATCTCGGCCTCGGCCTCGGCGCGGCCCACCCAGTGGGCGCCCTCGACGGACTTGCCGGGCTCGAGGTCCTTGTAGACCTCGAAGAAGTGCTGGATCTCCAGGCGGTGGAAGTCCGACACGTCGTCGATGTCCTGGCGCCAGGCCGCGCGCTGGTCGCCCGTGGGGACGCACAGCACCTTGTCGTCGCCGCCGGCCTCGTCGCGCATGCGGAACATGCCCAGGGCCCGGCACCGGATCAGGCAACCCGGGAAGGTCGGCTCCTCCAGCAGGACGAGAGCGTCCAGCGGGTCGCCGTCCTCGCCGAGCGTGCCCTCGATGAACCCGTAGTCGTCCGGGTAGCGCGTCGAGGTGAAGAGCATGCGGTCAAGACGGATGCGACCGGTCTCGTGGTCCACCTCGTACTTGTTGCGCTGGCCCTTCGGAATCTCGATCGTGACGTCGAACTCCACACTTCCTCCTGCCGATCGGTACGCGGGGACAAGTGTGCCACGTGCGCGTGCCCGGGCCGCCGGGAAGGCGTGCCATGATGCCCACGTCACGCGCGCGGGCGGCCGGAGCCCGCGGTCGGCGGGCGGACAGGCTGGAGGAACCATGGGGTGGCGGGCACGGGTCGGCGCCACCGTCACGACGGTGGTCGTGCTCGTCGGGGGGTACCTCGCCGCGGACGCGTACGACGTCGTGCCGGGCGCGCTCACGCTCTCGCCCGCGCCGGCGCAGCCGGCGCCGTTCCCCACCGCCCCCGCCGCGCAGCCCGGCCCCTCGCCGTCCGCGGTGCTGGGCCCGCTGCCCACCGACGCGCCCGAGCCGTCCACCGACGACGTCGGCGCGCTGGTCGACGAGGTGGCAGGGGACAAGAGGCTGGGCGAGCGGGCCGGCCTGCTCGTCGTCGACGCGCTCAGCGGCGACGCGCTGGGCGGCGCGAACGCCGACGCCGGGCTGGTGCCGGCGTCCACGCAGAAGCTCGTGACCGCGGTCGCCGCGATCACCACGCTGGGCAAGGACGCCACGCTGCCCACCACCGTCGTCGACGGCGGCGACGGCGCGATCGTGCTCGTGGGCGGCGGCGACATGATGCTCGCGGCGGGCGCCGGCGACCCCGACGCCGTCAACGGCCGCGCGGGCCTGGACGACCTCGCCGCGCAGGTGGCCGCGAAGGTCACGCTCTCGGGCCGCACGGAGGTGCGGCTCGTCCTCGACGACGCCCTGTTCAGCGGCGCGGCGATCGCGCCCACCGTCCCGCAGTCGGACGTCACCGACGGCTACGTGGCGCCCGTGGCCGCGCTGGCCGTGGACATCGCCCGGCTGGAGGACGAGGAGTACGCCCCGCGCGAGAAGGACCCCGCGATGGCCGCCGCGGCCGCCTTCGCCCGGGCGCTCGGCGAGCACGGCGTCCGGGTGACCGGCGACGTGCGGCGCGGCGCGGCGCCGCAGGGCGCGCGCACGCTCGGCGAGGTGGAGTCGGCGCCGCTCGACCAGGTCGTCGAGTACGCGCTCGAGCACTCCGACAACACCATCACCGAGGTGCTCGGGCGCCTCGTCGCGCTCGACCGCGGCCTGCCGGGCTCGCTCGAGGGCTCGACGAAGGCGGTGACCGACGTGGTCACCGGCCTGGGGGTGGACCTCGACGGCGCCCGGCTCGTGGACTGCTCCGGCCTCGGGCGCGGCTCGGTGATGACCGCGCGCCAGCTCGTGGAGCTGCTGCGGCTGACCGTGGACCCCGACCACCCCGAGCTGCGGGGCGTCGCGGTGGGCATGCCGGTGGCGGGCCTGTCCGGCACGCTCTCGGGCCGCTACGGCGGCGACAACCCCGGCCGCGGGTTCGTGCGCGCCAAGACCGGCTCGCTGCCCAACACCGTCGGGCTCGCCGGCACCGTCGTCACCAGCGACGACCGCCTGCTGCTGTTCGCCTTCCTCGCCGACCGGATCCCCGACGGCGGCACGTACGGGGCCCGCCAGATCTTCGACGGCCTCGCGGGGCGGCTCGCGCAGGCGTGACCCCGACGCTCGTCGTGCGCGGCGGCCCGTGACTACGGTGGACGGGTGAACCCCACGCCCGAGCCGGTCGTCGACTGGTCCGCTGCCGCCGGCATCGCCGCTCGTGTCGCCCCGCCCGGGCCGCGCGCCTCGCGCGAGCAGATCGAAGAGCTCGTCGCGGGCCTGCGCCGCGCCGCCGCGCAGGCCGTGCCGCACGTGCTGCGCACCACCCGCCTGGAGCCGGCCGGCGGCGTGCGTCACGTCGTCGGCGGTGCCGACGACGGCGCCCCGCTGCTCGGCGACGTGGCGGTCGTCGACCGCGCCAGCTGGGCGCGCGCCAACACGCAGGTCATGGAGGCCATGACGGCGCCCGTCGCGGCGACGCTCGGCGAGGAGTCCGTGCCCACGTCCGACGCCGCCCGGCTCGGCGGCGCCGCCGAGGTCGGCGGGCTGCTCGCGATGCTGTCCTCGCGCGTGCTGGGCCAGTTCGACCCCTACTCCGGGCTCGGGACCGACGCCGGCGCCGCCGGGCCGGGCCGCCTGCTGCTCGTGGCGCCGAACGTGCTGCAGGTGGAGCGGGCGCTGGACGTGCACCCCGGGGACTTCCGCCTGTGGGTGTGCCTGCACGAGCAGACGCACGCGCTGCAGTTCGCGGCCGCGCCGTGGCTCGCCGCCCACCTGCGCGACCGCGTCGGCACCCTGCTCGAGGAGCTGGCGCGCACGTCGATCGGGTTCTCCCGGTCCCCGCTGCGGCGCAAGCTCGCGGCGGCCGGGCGCGCCACGTACGACGTCGTCGCCGGCGTGGTGCGCGGCGACGGCGTCGCCCCGCTGGACCACCTCATGACCCCCGCGCAGAAGGACGAGCTCGTCGAGATCACGGCGGTCATGGCCCTGCTGGAGGGGCACGCCGACGTCATGATGGACGCCGTCGGACCCCGCGTCGTGCGCACGGTGCGCACCATCCGCGCCCGGTTCGACCGCCGCCGCGCCGGCGAGGGCTCGCCCGGCTTCGACGTCGTCCTGCGCCGCCTGCTGGGCATGGAGGCCAAGCTCGCCCAGTACCGCGACGGCGCGCGCTTCGTCCGGGCCGCCGAGCGGATCGTGGGCCGCGATGGCCTCAACGCCGCCTTCGCCGCGCCTGAGAACCTGCCGTCGGCGCGCGAGATCGGCGACGCCCCGGCCTGGGTGCGCCGGGTGCACGGCTGACCCCCGTGGGGCGCGTCGACCGGGCGCTCGCCGCCGTCCGCGCGGCCGTCCGCGCCGAGCTCGCCGGCCTGGGGCCCGAGGACCTCGTGCTCGTCGCCTGCTCGGGCGGGCCCGACTCGCTGGCGCTCGCGGCAGCGCTCGCCCACGAGGCGCCCCGGGCGGGGCGGTCGGTGCGCTCGCCCGCGCACGGCGTGCGGGCCGGCGCCGTCGTCGTCGACCACGGGCTGCAGCCCGGGTCCGACGCCGTCGCCGCGCGCGCCGCGGCGCAGTGCCGCGCCCTCGGGCTGGATCCCGTCGTCGTGCGGCGCGTGGAGGTGCCGTGCGGCCCGGGCGGGCCGGAGGCGCGGGCGCGGGAGGCGCGGTACGCGGCGCTCGACGCCGTCGCGGCCGAGCGCGGGGCGGCGGCGGTGCTCCTGGGCCACACCCTCGACGACCAGGCGGAGTCCGTGCTGCTCGGGCTGGCGCGGGGGAGCGGGGCACGGTCGCTGGCCGGCATGCCGCGCCGCCGGGGCGTCTACCGCCGACCGCTGCTCGACGTCCGGCGCGCGCAGACGCTGGCGGCGTGCGCGGCGCTCGGCCTGGAGCCGTGGCACGACCCGACGAACGTGCCGGCGACCGCCGGGGCCGCCGCCGACGGGGCCGGGGCCGCCGCCGACGGGGCCGCGGCCGCGGCGCCCGCGCGCTCGCGCGTGCGGCACGAGGCGCTGCCGGTGCTCGAGGCGGTGCTCGGGCCCGGGATCGCCCCGGCGCTGGCCCGCACCGCCGCGCTGCTGCGCGACGACGCCGACGCGCTCGACGCCCTCGCCGCCGACCTGCTGGCCCGGGCCACCACCCCCGAGCTGTCAGAACGAGCGCACGGTATGGCCGGCGGTGGTTCTGACAGCTCGCTGGGCGGCGCCCCTGCGCCCGACGTGTCAGTACGAGCGCACGGTATGGCCGGCGCTCGTACTGACAACCCGGAGGGGGTGGGGGAGGGCGACGTCCGGCCGGGCGGGCTCGTGCTCGACGCCGGGGTGCTCGCCGCCGCGCCCGCGGCCCTGCGCCGCCGGGCCCTGCGCGCCGCCGCTGCGGCCGTCGTCGGGTCGACCGGCGCCCTCACCGCCCGCCACGTCGACGCCCTCGACGCGCTCGTCGTCGACTGGCACGGGCAGGGCGAGGCGGGCCTGCCCACGGGTGCGGCCGCGGGCCGGGCGTGTGGCAGAGTTTTCCTGCGCCCCGCCCGGAGCCCCGAGGCCGAGAGCCGGGACGCGGGTCACCGCGCCGCAGCCGGGCTGCACCCCCGCAGCCTGTCCAGCACACGCCCCAGCACGCAGCCCAGCACCGCCCCGACCACCGAGGAGTGAACCCGTGGACCAGTCGGACGTCGCCGGCGACATCGCCGAGATCCTGCTCACCGAGGAGCAGCTCGGCACCAAGCTCGACGAGATGGCCGCCCAGATCGACGCCGACTACGCGGGCAAGGACCTGCTGCTCGTCGGCGTGCTCAAGGGTGCCGTCATGGTGATGGCGGACCTCGCCCGCCGCCTGCACCACCCGATGCAGATGGACTGGATGGCCGTGTCGAGCTACGGCTCGGGCACCAAGTCGTCCGGCGTGGTGCGGATCCTCAAGGACCTCGACGCCGACCTCACCGGCCGCCACGTGCTGATCGTCGAGGACATCATCGACTCCGGCCTGACGCTGTCCTGGCTGGTGGCCAACCTGCGCTCGCGCGGCCCGGCGTCGGTGGAGATCGCGGCGATGCTGCGCAAGCCCGAGGCCGCGAAGGTCGACGTCGACGTCCGCTACGTCGGCTACGACATCCCCAACGAGTTCGTGGTCGGCTACGGCCTGGACTACGCGGAGAAGTACCGCAACCTGCCGTTCGTCGCGACGCTCGCGCCGCACGTCTACAGCTGATCCGGGCGCTGCAGGGGGCAGCGGTCGCGCCCTGGGCGAACACTCACCGTTCGTCCAGTTACAGCGTGTAGTTTCGAGACACAGTCTTTGCGCGAACGAAGGGATGCGGGGAGCTGCCCCCGTCGCCGATGAACATCAAGAAGATCCTCAGTGGCCCCATCGTCTGGATCGTGGTGGGCCTGCTCATCCTCGCGCTCGCGTGGGGTGCGCTCATGTCGCCCCGCACGGCGCGGATCGAGACGTACCAGGGGCTCGAGCTGCTGCGCGACGGGACGGTCGAGCACGCCACCGTCGTCGACGGCGAGCAGCGCGTCGAGCTCCAGCTGAACAAGGACTTCGTCACCGGCAGCGGTGACAGCGAGCAGAACTTCGGCCGCGACGTCGAGTTCTACTACGTGGAGCCCCAGGGCGACGTGGTGGCCGAGGCCATCACGCGCGCCGACCCGCCGAAGGGCTTCGACTCCGAGGTGCCGCAGCCGAGCTTCTGGGGCTCGCTGATGTCGCTGCTGATCCCGTTCCTGATCATCGGCCTCGTCTTCTGGTTCCTCATGTCCCGCATGCAGGGCGGCGGGAACCGGGTGATGGGCTTCGGCAAGTCGCGCGCCAAGCTGATCTCCAAGGACATGCCGCAGGTGACGTTCGCCGACGTCGCGGGCGTGGACGAGGCGGTCGAGGAGCTCTACGAGATCAAGGAGTTCCTCGCCGAGCCGGCGAAGTTCCAGGCCGTGGGCGCCAAGATCCCCAAGGGCGTGCTGCTGTACGGCCCGCCCGGCACCGGCAAGACGCTGCTGGCGCGCGCCGTCGCCGGCGAGGCCGGCGTGCCGTTCTACTCGATCTCCGGCTCCGACTTCGTCGAGATGTTCGTCGGCGTGGGCGCGTCCCGCGTGCGCGACCTGTTCGACCAGGCCAAGCAGAACGCGCCGGCCATCATCTTCGTCGACGAGATCGACGCGGTCGGCCGTCACCGCGGCGCCGGCATGGGCGGCGGGCACGACGAGCGCGAGCAGACGCTGAACCAGATGCTCGTCGAGATGGACGGCTTCGACGTCAAGACGAACGTCATCCTCATCGCGGCGACCAACCGCCCCGACATCCTCGATCCGGCCCTGCTGCGCCCCGGCCGCTTCGACCGCCAGGTGGCCGTCGAGGCCCCCGACCTCAAGGGCCGCGAGTCGATCCTCAAGGTGCACGCCCAGGGCAAGCCGATGGTGCCCACGGTCGACCTGGCCGCCGTCGCGCGCCGCACGCCCGGGTTCACCGGTGCGGACCTGGCGAACGTGCTCAACGAGGCCGCGCTGCTCACCGCGCGCAGCGGCGCTCAGCTCATCGACGACCGCGCCCTGGACGAGGCGATCGACCGCGTCGTCGCCGGGCCGCAGAAGCGCACCCGCGTGATGAACGTCAAGGAGCAGAAGATCACCGCCTACCACGAGGGCGGCCACGCCCTGGTGGCGGCGGCGATGCGCTACACCGACCCGGTCACGAAGGTGACGATCCTGCCGCGCGGGCGGGCGCTGGGCTACACGATGGTCATGCCCACCGAGGACAAGTACTCGACCACCCGCAACGAGCTGCTCGACCAGCTCGCCTACGCGATGGGCGGGCGCGTGGCCGAGGAGATCGTGTTCCACGACCCCACCACGGGTGCCAGCAACGACATCGAGAAGGCGACCTCCATCGCCCGCAAGATGGTCACCGAGTACGGCATGAGCGAGAAGGTCGGCGCGATCAAGCTCGGCACGGGCAGCGGCGAGCCGTTCCTGGGCCGCGACTACGGCCACCAGCGCGACTACTCCGAGGCCGTCGCTGGCACCGTCGACCACGAGGTGCGCAAGCTGGTGGAGGCGGCGCACGACGAGGCGTGGGAGGTGCTGACCCAGTACCGCGACGTGCTCGACGACCTGGTGCTGCGCCTGATGGAGAAGGAGACGCTCAACCAGGCCGAGCTGGCCGAGGTGTTCGCGCCCGTCGAGAAGCGCCCGGCCCGCGACGTGTGGCTCTCCAGCGAGCAGCGCACCGTGCACACCCGCGGACCGGTGATGACCGCCGCCGAGGTCAACGGCAACGGCAACGGTCACGTGGTGCCCCAGGACGAGGCCGCGGCCGCCAACGACGAGCTGCCGCCGCAGCGGATCGGCGAGGTCCAGGAGTGACCGACCACGCGGCCACCGAGCACGCGGCCACCGACCACGCGGCCACCGACCACGACAGGGAGCCGCTGTCGCCGGTGGTCTCCGCGAACGTCCGCCCGGCGGCGGAGATCCCGCCGTACGACGCAGCCCGGGCCGAGGCCGCCGTGCGCGAGCTGCTGCTCGCGGTCGGGGAGGACCCCGAGCGCGAGGGCCTGCGCGACACCCCGGCGCGGGTGGCGCGCGCCTACCGGGAGATCTTCGCGGGCCTGCGCCAGGAGCCCGAGGACGTCCTGACCACCGTGTTCGACATCGGGCACGAGGAGATGGTGATCGTCCGGGACATCGAGCTGTACTCGACCTGCGAGCACCACCTGGTGCCGTTCCACGGCGTCGCGCACGTGGGGTACATCCCGAACGAGGACGGCAGGATCACCGGGCTGTCGAAGATCGCCCGCCTGGTCGAGGTCTACGCCCGCCGCCCGCAGGTGCAGGAGCGCCTGACGACGCAGATCGCCGACGCCATGGTGCGCATCCTCGAGCCGCGGGGCGTGCTCGTGGTCGTCGAGTGCGAGCACCTGTGCATGTCGATGCGCGGCGTGCGCAAGCCCGGCTCCCGCACCGTCACCTCGGCCGTGCGCGGGCAGCTGCGCAACCCCGCCACCCGTGCCGAGGCGATGAGCCTCCTCGGGAAGTAGGCCCGTGGCCCCGCCCGCCGCCGCGCGCGACGCCGCCGTCGCCGGCCTGCCGGAGCTGTCCGGGGTCGGCCGCTGCCTCGTCATGGGCGTCGTGAACATCACGCCCGACTCGTTCTCCGACGGCGGGCAGTGGTTCGAGCCCGACGCCGGGGTCCGGCACGGGCTCGACCTGCTGGCCGAGGGCGCGGACATCCTCGACGTCGGCGGCGAGTCCACGCGGCCCGGTGCCGCGCGCGTGCCGCAGGACGAGGAGCTGGCGCGCGTCCTGCCGGTGATCGAGCGGCTCGCCGCGCACGGCGCCGTCGTGTCGGTCGACACGACGCGGGCGGCCGTCGCCGAGCGCGCCGTCGCCGCCGGCGCCCGGATCGTCAACGACGTCTCCGGCGGTCTCGCGGACCCGCAGATGGGCAGCGTCGTCGCCGAGACCGGCGCGGCGTACGTCTGCATGCACTGGCGCGGCCACGCCGACGTCATGGACTCGCGCGAGGTGTACGACGACGTCGTGGCCGACGTGCGCGACGAGCTCGCCGCCCGGCTCGCGGCGCTCGAGTCCGACGGCGTGCGTCGCGAGCAGGTGGTCCTCGACCCGGGCCTCGGCTTCGCCAAGTCCGGCGACCTCAACTGGCCGCTGCTGGCGCACCTGGACGCGCTGCACGCGCTCGGGCGCCCCGTGCTGGTGGGAGCCAGCCGCAAGCGGTTCCTCGGGCGGCTGCTGGCCGGTGCCGACGGCGCGCCCGCGGCGCCGCTGGAGCGCGACCACGCCACCGCCGCGATCTCGGCGCTGTCCGCCGCGGCCGGCGCGTGGGGCGTGCGCGTGCACGCCGCGCGTCCCAGCGTGGACGCCGTGCGCGTCGCGGCCGCGTGGGACGCGGCGAGGGCGGAGACTGCGACCGACGACACCACCGGCACGACCGACGACACGATCCACGACACGACCGACGCTGCGAAGCGACCGACCCCTGGGGAGGCGTCCCGCCCATGACGATCTTCGCGACCCCCGTGGCCGGCCCGGACGGCCTGCCGCTCGACCAGGTGCGCCTCACGGGCGTCACCGCCACCGGCCACCACGGCGTCTTCGCCCACGAGCGCGAGGCGGGCCAGGAGTTCCGCGCGGACGTCGTGCTGCACCTGGACACCCGGCCCGCCGCGGCCGGCGACGACCTCGGTGCCACCGTGAGCTACGCCGACGTCGCCGAGGACGTGCACGCCGTCCTCGCCGGGTCCCCGGCCGACCTCGTGGAGACCGTCGCCGAGCGCATCGCGGCCGCCGTGCTGGCGCGTCCGGCGGTCGTCGCGGTCGACGTGCGGGTGCACAAGCCGCAGGCGCCGATCGCCGTGCCGTTCGAGGACGTCGACGTGGCGATCCGCCGCGACCGCGTGCGCACCCCTGTGGTCGCGGCGTTCCCGGTCGAGCCGCTCGCCGAGCCGCTCGCCGAGCCCTTCGCCGGGGCGCTGCCCGAGCCGTCCTTCGAGCCGGCCGCCCAGCCGCTCGAGGCGGCGGCGCCGGCCGTCGACGTGTCGCCCGCCGTGTCGCCCGCCGTGTCGCCCGCCGTGTCGCCCGCCGCCGAGCGGCTGGACGCCGAGCCGGCCGAGCCGGTCGACGTGGTGCTCGCGATCGGCGCCAACCTCGACGACCCCCAGACGACGCTGCGCGAGGCCGTCGTGGACCTCGACCGTCAGCCCGGGCTCGAGGTCGCGGACGTCTCCCCGCTCGCCCGCACCGCGGCCGTCGGCGGCCCGGAGCAGCCGGACTACCTCAACGCCGTCGTGCTGGCGCGCACCACGCTCTCGCCCCGTGGGCTGCTGCGCGCCTGCCAGGCCGTCGAGAACGCTCACGGCCGCGTGCGCGAGGAGCGCTGGGGCCCGCGCACGCTCGACGTCGACGTCGTCGCCTACGGCGCGCTCGTGGCCGCGGACGACGAGCTCGAGGTGCCGCACCCGCGGGCGCACGAGCGCGCGTTCGTCCTGGTGCCGTGGACCGAGGTCCAGCCCGACGCCGTCCTGCCCGGCCTCGGCGGCGGCCCCGTGGCCCGCCTCGCGGAGACGGCGCCGGACCGCGCCGGCATCCGGTGGATGGCGCTCGACTGGCTCACCGAGCCGAGCACCCGCAGCGGCATGCTGCCCGCCGCGCCGGTCGCCGAGGAGCCGTTCGACGCCCCGTTCGGAGAGGAGCAGGTCGACGCCCCGTTCGAGGCGACGGGCGACTCGTTCGGCGAGCAGCCGGTCGGCGCCCCGTCCGACGAGGCCTCGGTGGCGCAGGCGCCGCAGCCGGACGCGCTCGAGGCGGCCGGTGACGGCGCCGCGGATCCCGACGAGACCGCGCGACCGGAGCAGCCGCTCGACGCCGGCGTGCCGTCCGAGGCGTCGACCGGCGTGCAGCCGACGACGGCCGGCCCGCTCGTGGAGGAGGAGTCGGGGATCGTCGCGCCGCGGCCGTTCGTCGAGCCGGTGGGCCGCGACGACGAGCACGTCGAGCCGGTCGTCGAGCCGGTCGTCGAGGCCCCGGCTGCGTCTCCCGCCCCGTGGGAGCTGCCCGAGGAGCCCGCGCCCGCGCCGACCGAGCGGCCCCTCTGGGCGCCCGTGCACGCGCCCGACGAGGCGCCGCGCGACGGGACGGCGGTGCTGACCGCCGCCGACCAGCCGGCGCACGGCCTCGACGAGGACGCGCCGGAGGAGGGCCTCGGGGCCGAGCAGGAGGGCGGCGAGCACGCCCCCCGGGCTGACCGACCCGACCTCCCGGCCGCCGGGACCGGCACACCGAACGACCCGGACGTCGCCCGCTGATGCGCCGGACGTCGATCCGCACCCTGGCCGCCGTCGTCCTCGGCATCGCCGTCGTGGGCGCGGTGGTGGGCCGTGCGCTCGCCGCCCAGGGCGTGCACCTGCCCGCGGTCGCCTGGGTGGAGGACGTGGCGATCCTCGCGCTCGCCGTGGTGATCTTCTGGATGGGCTGGGCGGTGCGCGCCTACCAGCGGGGCGACCGGCCCGACCTCGACCCGATCCGTGCGGCCCGGACGTTCGTGCTGGCCAAGGCCGGCGCCCTCACCGGCGCGATCCTCGCCGGCCGGTACCTGGCCACGGTGCTGGGGCTGCTCGGCGACCTCGACATCGCCTCCCAGCGCGGCCGCGTGCTCGCGGCCGCGGTCGCGGCGCTGTGCGCGGTGGTGCTGTCGGCGGTCGGGCTCGTCGTCGAGAAGTTCTGCGAGCTGCCGCCGCCCGACGACGAGGACGCCGAGCAGGGCGAGGACGGCGCCGCGCCGATGAGCTACTGAGACGCCCCGGACGGGACGTCGCGGCCGGTCCGGCGCCCGCGGGCGCGGGCTGCTGACCTCCGGCGGCGTCGATGCGAGGATGGGCGCCATGGCCACCCCGCAGCCCACGTCCGGTGACCCCGCAGCGCCCTTCGAGCCGGTCGGCGTCGACTTCCGCAGCGTCTCGCCGCGCCTCGTGACCGCCCGCCTCGTCTCGGGTGCGGTCTCCGTGGTCGTGCCGGTCGTCGTGGGGGCGGTGCTCGCGCTGGTGTTCTCCCCCTGGTGGTGGATCCTCGCCGGCGTGCCGGCAGCGATCTTCGCCGCCACGGCCGTCGTCGTGCCGCGCCAGGTGCGCGCCCTCGGGTACGCCGAGCGCGACGACGACCTGCTGGTGCGCAAGGGGGTGCTGTTCCGCTCGCTCGTGGTGGTGCCCTACGGGCGCATGCAGTACGTGGACGTCGAGGCCGGCCCGCTGGACCGCAGGCTGGGCATCGCCAAGGTCCAGCTGCACACGGCCGCCGCGGCCACGGACGCCGTCATCCCGGGCCTGCCCCCGGCGGAGGCGGAGCGGCTGCGCGACCGGCTCTCCGCGCGCGGCGAGGCGAGGCTGGCCGGCCTGTGAGCGCCGCCGACCCGACGCCCCACGGCGCACCGCCGACCGGCGCGACCGGCGCCGACGCGCCCGCGGGCGACCTCGCCTGGCAGCGCATGCACCCGGTCACGCCGTTCGTGCGGGGCTGGTCGGTGATCCTGGTGGCGATCGCGTTCATCGGCCATCAGACGCTCGACCAGCTGGAAGCGGTCGGCGGCGCCGCCGCGGCCGTGTCCCAGGTCTCGGGCCTGTGGTGGAAGGTCGCCCTCGCCGTCGTGCTGCTCCTGGCGCTGGTGTTCGGCTACGCCGCCCTCGCCTGGCGCATGACCGCCTACGCCGTCGACGACGACGCCGTCCACCTGCGCAAGGGCGTGCTGTTCCGCCAGCAGCGGCACGCGCGGCTCGACCGTCTCCAGGCCGTCGACATCCGCCAGCCGCTGCTGGCGCGCCTCGGCGGGCTCGCCGAGCTCACGCTCGAGGTGGCCGGCGGCAGCGGCTCCGGGGTGGCGATCGGGTTCCTGCGCGAGCAGGACGCCCGCCGCCTGCGCGCCGACCTGCTCGCCCGTGCCGCCGGCGTCAAGGCGCGCCGCACCGGGACCCCGGCGCCCGCGGCCGACGCCGCCGCCGTGCGTCCCGACGCCGGCCCGGCGACCGGCGCTGCCGCACCCGTCGACGGCGTCCCCGCCGCGGACGGAGTCGCGCTGGTCGACGGCGTCCCCGCCGCGGGCGTGGCCGGCCGCGCGTCGGCCGGCCGCCCGGCCGACGGCGGTCTCGACGAGGTCGACGAGGCGCCCGAGGAGCAGGTCTACGAGGTGCCCGCGGGCCGCCTCGTGCACTCGCTGCTGCGGTCCCCCGCGCTGTGGGTCGTCGCGCTCGGCCTGGTCGGCGTGGTCGTGGCCGTCGCGCTGACCCGGAACTTCGGCATCCTCGTCTCCGCGGCACCGGCGGTGCTCGGTGGCGGGGGCTACCTCTTCCAGCGCTTCGCCGGGGAGTTCGGCTTCCGCGCCGCGCTGTCCCCGGACGGGATCCGGCTGCGGCACGGCCTGCTGGAGACCCGCGCCCAGACCATCCCGCCCGGCCGCGTGCAGGCGGTGTCGCTCACCCAGGGGCCGCTGTGGCGCGGCCCGGACTGGTGGCGCGTCAAGGTCAACGTGGCCGGGTACGCGACGGGGGAGAACACCGAGTCGCAGAACGTGCTGCTGCCCGTGGGCCCGCGCGCGGAGGCGCTCACCGCGCTGTGGCTGGTGCTGCCCGACCTGGGCACCGAGGACCCCCTGCGGCTGCTCGACGAGGGCCTGACCGGCACGGACCCGCACGGGCAGTTCACCGTGGCGCCGCGCCGCTCGCGGTGGCTCGACCCGGTCGCCTGGCGGCGCAACGGCTTCGCCGTCACCGACCGGGCGCTGCTCCTGCGCAGCGGGCGCGTCGTGCGCCGCCTGGTGCTCGTGCCGCACGAGCGCACCCAGTCCCTGGCCGTCGCGCAGGGGCCGTGGCAGCGGCGGCTCGCCGTCGCGACCTTCACCGTCCACTCGACGGCGGGGCCCGTGGCGCCCGCGGTGGCGCACCTCGACGCCGGCGACGCCGGACGGCTGCTCGAGGAGCAGGCGCGCCGCGCCCGCACCGCCCGCGCGACGGCAGGCCCCGAGCGGTGGATGGAGCAGCGCGCACAGGTGGCGGAGGCCAACCGTGCCGACGGGGAGCCCGCCGAGGCCGCCGCGCCGGGGTCCGCCCCCGGGCTGCCCGGCGGCGGGGAGGAGCGCGGATGACCGACCGTCGTCCCGGGCGCCTCGGCGTCGGCGTCGTCGGCGCCGGGCGGGTCGGCGCGGTCCTCGGCAGCGCCCTGCGCGCCACCGGCCACGCCGTCGTCGGCGCCAGCGGCATCAGCGAGGCCTCGCGCGAGCGCATCGCCACGCTGCTGCCCGGCGTCCCCAACCTCACGGTCGAGCAGGTCGTCGAGCGCTCGGAGCTCGTGCTGCTCGCGGTGCCCGACGACGCCCTGGCCGACCTCGTCGCCGGGCTCGCCGGCGTGGGGGCGTGGCAGACCGGGCAGCTCGTCGTGCACACCTCCGGGCGCCACGGCACGGGCGTGCTCGAGCCGGCGCGGCAGGCGGGCGCCATCCCGCTGGCGGTCCACCCGGCGATGACGTTCACCGGCACCTCGCTCGACCTCTCGCGCCTCGAGGGCACCACCTTCGCCGTCACCGCCCCGGCGGCGGTACAGCCCATCGGGCAGGCGCTCGTCGTCGAGGTCGGCGGGGAGCCCGTGATCGTCGACGAGGCCGCCCGGCCGCTCTACCACGCGGCCCTCGCGCACGGCGCCGACCACCTCGTCGTCCTGGTGGCGCAGGCCGCGCAGGCGCTCGAGGCGGCCGGCGTCGAGCGGCCCGGCCGGCTGCTGCGGCCGCTGCTGACGGCGGCGGTGGACGGCGCGACGCGCGCCGCGGACACGCGCGAGGACGGCGTCGGCCCGGGCGCGGTGGCGGCGCTCGGCGGGGCGGTGCCGGCCGGCGACGCCGCGGCGGTGGCCGCCCACCTCGAGGCGCTCGGCGACCTCGCCGCCCGCACCGGCGCGACCGACCTGCCGGCGTCGTACGCGCAGCTGGCCCGCGGCGCCGCCCGCCGCGCCGTCGCGAGCCACCGGCTCGACGACGCCGCGACGCAGCGGCTGCTCGACGTCCTGGACGCGTACCGGCCCGCCGACGACTGACCCGCCCGTCCCCCCGGGCGCTGTCAGTACCGGCGCACGCCATGGCCTGCGCCCGTACTGACAGCCGGTGCTGACGAGCCGGTGCTGACAAGCCGGTGCTGAGGAGCCGGTGCTGACGAGCCGGTGCCGGCACCCCGGGGGACGGCAAGGCGGGCCGGCGAGAGGGTGACGCGTACCTCTCGGGCGGGCGCCCCGGACCCCGGTCGGGGCCGCCCGGCGCCGGTAGGATCGGCTGGTGACCTCTGCCGAGAACACCCCCGCTCCCGACGCGGCCGACGCCGTGGTCGACGACCTGCCCGAGCAGCTGCGCGTCCGTCGCGAGAAGCGCGAGCGGATCATCGCCGCCGGGGGCGAGGCGTACCCGGTCTCCGTGCCGGTGACGCACACGATCGCGCAGGTCCGCGAGACGTACGGGCACCTCGAGGCGGGCCAGGAGACCGAGGACGTCGCGGGCGTCGCCGGCCGCGTGGTGTTCCTGCGCAACACCGGCAAGCTGTGCTTCGTCACGCTGCAGGACGGCGCCGGCCACCGCCTCCAGGCGATGCTGAGCCAGAAGGAGGTCGGCGAGGAGTCGCTGACGGCGTTCAAGGCCGACGTCGACCTGGGCGACCACCTGTTCGTGCACGGCCGCATCGGCTCGTCGCGCCGCGGCGAGCTCAGCGTGTTCGCCGACTCGTGGCAGATCGCGGCCAAGGCGCTGCGCCCGCTGCCGGTGCTGCACAAGGACCTCAGCGAGGAGTCGCGCGTCCGCCAGCGGTACGTCGATCTCATCGCGCGCCCGGCCGCGCGCGACATGGTGCGCCTGCGCGCCGGCGTCGTGCGCTCGATGCGCGACAACTTCCACCGGCGGGGATATCTCGAGGTCGAGACCCCGATGCTGCAGACCATCGCCTCCGGTGCGGCGGCGCGTCCGTTCCAGACGCACATGAACGCCTATGACATCGACCTGTATCTGCGAATCGCCCCCGAGCTATTCCTGAAGAAGGCGGTCGTGGGCGGCGTGGAGCGCGTCTTCGAGATCAACCGCAACTTCCGCAACGAGGGTGCCGACTCCACGCACTCGCCGGAATTCGCGATGCTCGAGGCCTATGAGGCCTACGGCGACTACAACACGATGGCCGAGCTCACCCAGGACCTCGTGCAGACCGCCGCGCAGGAGGTTCTCGGCAGCACGCTGGTGACCCTCGCGGACGGCGAGGAGTACGAGCTCGGCGGGCAGTGGGCGCAGCTGACGATGTACGGCTCCCTCTCGGAGTCCCTGGGGGAGGAAATCACCCCGGACACGACGGTCGAGGACCTGCTGAAGATCGCCGCGAAGCTCGACGTCGACGTCGAGAAGAAGGCGGTCAACCACGGCAAGCTGGTCGAGGCGCTGTGGGAGCACCAGGTCGGCGACCACCTCACGGCCCCGACGTTCGTGCGCGACTTCCCGGTCGAGACCTCGCCGCTGACCCGCGACCACCGCAGCGTCCGCGGCCAGGTCGAGAAGTGGGACCTGTACGTGCGCGGCTTCGAGCTCGCCACCGCCTACTCCGAGCTGGTCGACCCGGTGATCCAGCGCCAGCGCTTCGAGGCGCAGGCGCTGCTCGCCGCGGCGGGCGACGCCGAGGCCATGAAGCTCGACGAGGACTTCCTCACCGCGATGGAGTACGCGATGCCCCCGGCCGGCGGCATGGGCATGGGCGTCGACCGCCTGCTCATGGCGCTGACGGGGCTGGGCATCCGCGAGACCATCCTGTTCCCGCTCGTCAAGCCGCAGTCCTGAGGACCATCGAGGTCACCGTCATGAATTCGGACGTCATCACCGCCTCGCTCATCGCGCTCGCGCCGTCGGTGGGCGTGGGCCTGCTGTTCTGGTTCGCGATGCGCAAGATCGTGCGGGCCGACCGCAACGAGCGCGAGGCGCTCGCCCGGCTGGACGCCGAGGACGCGCGGCGCGCGCAGGGGACGAATGGCGCCGCCGGTCCCACCGGTTCGGTCGCCTCCGCCGATTGAAAGCGGTCGGCGGACAATAGTTTCACCGCGAACGTATTGCGCGGGTGCATTCTCGAAATGGTCCGCGTGGTGCGTTGACACCGGAATGCGCCTCGGTCATGCTCAATGCTGCTCGTTGCCATTCCTGCCGGTGAAAGGCGGTCCTTCGTGGTCCAGAAGACTCAGGTCGTTCTCATCGACGACATCGACGGCGCGGAGGCGGACGAGACCGTCTCCTTCGCCCTCGACGGCGTCACCTACGAGATCGACCTCAGCTCGGCGCACGCCGCCGAGCTCCGAGACGCGTTCGCGACGTGGATCGGCCACGCGCGCAAGACGGCCACGCGCACGGGCGGCACCCGCCCGAGCGGTCCGCGCCGCACCGGCACCGACCGTGCGCAGCTCGCGAAGATCCGCGAGTGGGCCAAGGAGAACGGCTTCCAGGTCTCCGACCGCGGCCGGATCTCGTCCGAGGTCATGAACGCCTTCGAGGCGGCGCACTGATCGCGCGCTGACCTCGGTCGACGGCACGCGTCGACCCGCACCCCGCCCCGGCAGGTCCCGACCCGCCGGGGCGCGGTGCTGTCCGGCGCGGGCCGGGCACCGGCCACCGGTGCGAACTGCGGACGCGCCGCGCCGCAATAGGCTTCGTGCCATGACGTCTGACCGGGCCACGACCCGCGCCCTGTGGATCGGCACCTACCAGCCCGAGGGCGCCTCCCCGGGGTCCGGCGAGGGCGTCTGGCGCGTGGACGTCGACCTGCGCACCGGGGCGTTCGGCGAGCCGCGCCTCGCGGTGACGCTGCCCGCGCCGTCGTTCCTGGCGCTGCACCCCTCGGGCCGCACGCTCTACGCGGTGGGGGAGGACGACCCCGGCACGCTCACCGCGCTCGAGGTGCTCGCCGACGCCGCGCCGGACGCCGGCGCGGGCGACCCCGCGACCGGTCTGGCGGTCCTCGGCGCCGTCGCCTCGGGCGGGTCGTTCCCGTGCCACGTGCTCGCGCTCGACGACGAGGTGTGGGTGGCGAACTACGGCGACGGCGTCGCCGCGCGGCTGCCGGTCGACCCGGCCACCGGTGTACCCGCCGCCGAGGGCGTCACCACCTTCGGGCATGAGGGCTCCGGACCCGTCACGGACCGCCAGGAGGGCCCGCACGCCCACTTCGTGCTGCCCGCGCGGGCGGGTGGCGACGCCGACGGCGTGCTGGTCAGCGACCTGGGCACCGACGAGCTGCGGCGTCTTCCCACCGGCAAGGCGGCCACCGCCGCGACGTCCGCGACCGGGGGCGGCCCCGACGCGCGGCCGGACGGCCCGCTGCCGACGGTCCCGCTGCCGGCCGGCACCGGCCCCCGGCACGCGGTGCGATGCGCGGGCCACCTCGTCGTCGTCGGCGAGCTCGACGGGCGCGCGCACGTGCTGGCGCCCCGGGCGGACGGCGGGTACGAGCACCTCGGCTCGGCACCGGTGATGGACCTCGAGGCCACGCTGCCCCAGGGCACGCCGGTGCAGCCCTCGCACGTCTCGGTCAGCCGAACGGCCCCGGACGAGGCGCTGTACGTCGGCGTGCGCGGGCCCGACGTGCTCGCGGTGCTCACCGTGACGCCCGCAGGGGTCGAGGCCGGGCCGGGCTCGGTGCTCGACGGGCGGCGCTGGGCGCACCGCGCGGACGTCCCGCTGGGCGAGGGCGCGTGGCCGCGCCACCACGCGGTCCTCGACCGCGGCGCGGCGCGGGAGGCGGCCGGCGCGCCGGGCGCGCTCGCGCCGCACGAGGACCTCGTCGTCGTCGCGCTGCAGGGCACCTCCGAGCTCGTCTCGCTGCGCGTGGACCCCCGGACCGGCGCGGGCGAGGTGGTGCACCGGCTGCCGATGCCGACGCCGCCCGCCTGCGTGCTGGAGGCGTGGTGACCCAGCCGCAGCGCGGCGGGCGGGGCCCGCGCGTCGCGATGCTCTCGGTGCACACCTCGCCCCTGGACCAGCCGGGCACCGGCGACGCGGGCGGCATGAACGTGTACGTGCTCGAGCTGTCGCGCGCGCTGGCCCGCTGCGGTGCGCAGGTGGAGGTCTACACCCGCGCCACGTCGTCGGCGCAGCCGCCGGTGGTCGACGCCGAGCCGGGCATCCGGGTGCTGCACGTGCCCGCCGGGCCGTTCGAGGGGCTCGACAAGAACGACCTGCCCGGCCAGCTGTGCGCGTTCACCGCCGGCGTGCTGCGGGCCGAGGCCCACCGGCCGGAGGGCTGGTACGACGTCGTGCACACCCACTACTGGCTCAGCGGGCAGGCCGGCTGGCTCGCCGCCGAGCGCTGGGACGTGCCGCTCGTGCACACGATGCACACGATGGCGAAGGTCAAGAACGCCGCCCTGGCGCCGGGCGACGCCCCCGAGCCGCAGGGCCGCGTCATCGGCGAGGAGCAGGTGGTGGGGGCCGCCGACGCGCTGGTCGCCTCGACCCGCGAGGAGGCCGCCGACCTCGTGGAGCGCTACGACGCCGACCCCGACGTCGTGCACGTGGTGGCCCCGGGGGTGGACCTGGCGACCTTCACGCCGCTCGCCGGCGGCGCGCCGGCGCGCCGCGCGCTGCGCGCGCGGCTGGGCCTGCCGGCCGACCGGCCCGTGGTGCTGTTCGCCGGGCGCGTGCAGCTGCTCAAGGGCCCGGACGTGCTCGTGCGGGCGCTGCCGCTGCTGACCGGCGGTGCGGGCGGTGGGGACGGCGCGGAGCCGCCGCTGCTCGTCGTGCTCGGCGGGGCCAGCGGCCGCCCGACGGCGGTGCGCGAGCTCGAGGCGCTGGCCCACCAGCTGGGCGTGCGCGACCGCGTGCTCGTCCGGCCCCCGGTGCCACGGCACGAGCTGGCCGACTGGTACCGCGCGGCGGACCTGGTCGCGGTGCCCTCGCACAACGAGTCGTTCGGCCTCGTGGCGGCCGAGGCGCAGGCCTGCGGCACGCCCGTCGTGGCCGCCGCGGTGGGCGGCCTGCGGACCGTCGTCGTCGACGGCGTCTCCGGCGTGCTGGTGCCCGGCCACCGGGCGGAGGCGTGGGCGCGGGCGCTCGGCGACCTGCTCGCCGACCCTCGGCGCCGGGCCCAGCTCGGCGAGGGTGCGCGGCGCGCCAGCGAGCGCTTCTCGTGGGAGCGCGCGGCCGCGGCGATGCTGGACGTGTACGAGCAGGCGCGCAAGGCCCGCGCCGCCCGCCGCGGATGACACGGGTGCCCGGGGCGAGCAGGATGGCCGCATGCCTCTGATCGGTGAGTACGCCCCCAGCACGTCCGACTGGGCCCGCAAGCAGGTCGAGACCTACGAGGCCTCGCAGGGCACGCAGGCCACCACGCTGCGCGGCATGCCCGTCGTCGTCCTGACGACCGTCGGCGCGAGGTCCGGCAAGCTGCGCAAGACGCCGCTCATGCGGGTCGAGCACGACGGCCGCTACGCCGTCGTCGCCTCGCTCGGCGGCGCCCCGAAGCACCCGCTGTGGTACCACAACGTCGTCGCGAACCCCCACGTGGAGCTGCAGGACGGTCCCGTCAGGCGCGACTACGTGGCGCGCGAGGTGCACGGCACCGAGCGCGAGGAGTGGTGGGAGCGCGCCGTGGCGGCGTACCCCGACTACGCCGACTACCAGGAGCGGACCGAGCGCGTCATCCCCGTCTTCGTCCTGGAGCCGGTCGCGGACTGAGCCGGTCCCCGCCCGGAACCGCCGCCCGTCCGGACCGCGCCCGCGTCCGGACGGCGGCCCGTCGTCGCCCGCGGGCGCGGAACACGGCAGGATGGGGTCCATGACCTACACCCTCGTGCTGCTCCGCCACGGCGAGAGCGAGTGGAACGCGAAGAACCTGTTCACCGGCTGGGTCGACGTGGCCCTGTCGGAGAAGGGCATCGAGGAGGCCAAGCGCGGGGGCACGCTCCTCGCCGAGGCCGGGATCGCGCCGGACGTCGTGCACACGTCGCTGCTGCGCCGCGCGATCATGACCGCGAACTTCGCGCTCGACAAGGCCGACCGTCACTGGATCCCGGTGAAGCGGTCGTGGCGCCTCAACGAGCGCCACTACGGTGCCCTGCAGGGCAAGGACAAGAAGCAGATCCGCGACGAGTACGGCGAGGAGCAGTTCATGCTCTGGCGCCGCTCCTACGACGTCCCGCCGCCGGACATCGAGCTCGGCTCGGAGTTCTCGCAGGACTCCGACGTGCGCTACGCCGGTGAGCCGATCCCGCGCGCCGAGGCCCTCAAGCAGGTGCTCGAGCGGGCCCTGCCGTACTGGGAGTCGGAGATCGTGCCGGACCTGCAGGCGGGCAGGACGGTGCTCGTGGCAGCGCACGGCAACTCGCTGCGCGCCATCATCAAGCACATCGACGGCATCGACGACGACACGATCGCGGGCCTCAACGTGCCGACGGGCATCCCGCTGGTCTACGAGCTCGACGAGGAGACCCTCGAGCCCGTGACCCGCGGCGGCACCTACCTCGACCCGGACGCCGCGAAGGCGGCGATCGCCGCGGTGGCCAACCAGGGCAAGTGAGCCGGCCGCCGGCCCGGCAGGGCCGGTGAGACGACGACGGCGGTGCTCCCCTCGAGGGGAGCACCGCCGTCGTCGTGCGGCGCCCGCTGCGGCGCCGGCGACCGGTGCGCGCGGCGGCGCCCCGAGCCGGGGCGCCCGGCGTCAGGCCGTCTCGGCGGCCCGGCGGTCGTCGGCGAACTCGCCGGTCACGAGGAACACGATGCGCCGGGCGATCGACACCGCGTGGTCGCCGAAGCGCTCGTAGTAGCGGCCCACCAGCGTGACGTCGATGGCCTCCTGCGTGGTGCCGGACCACTCCGGGGCCAGCAGGGCGGCGAAGGTGTCGGCGTGCAGGTCGTCCAGCCGGTCGTCGCCGGCCTCGATCGCCTTGGCCAGCTCGACGTCGTGCGTGGACAGCAGCGTGGTGACGCGGCCCGCGACGTCCACGGCGGCGGCGTGCATCTGCTCGAACGTCGGGCGCGCCGACGGGTCGATCGCCGCTGCCGGGTAGCGGCCGCGCGCCACCTCGGCGACGTGGCGCGCGAGGTCGCCCATGCGCTCGAGCGTGGAGCTCATCCGCAGCGCGGAGACGACGGTGCGCAGGTCGGTGGCGACCGGCGCCTGCTGCGCGAGGAGGTGCACGCAGCGCTCGTCGAGGTCGCGCTGCAGCTGGTCGATGGCGTGGTCGGCCTCGATCACCTCCTGCGCCGTCCGGAGGTCGGCCTCGAGCAGGGCGCGGCCCGCCCGGGTCACGGCCGACTCCACCAGGCGGCTCATGGCGACCAGGTCGTCGCCCAGCTGGTGCAGCTCGGCCTCGAAGATCTCTCGCATCAGGTTCCTCTCGCAGGGCGCCCGGGACGTCTGTCGGACGGCGCCACCCGCGCGGGCGGGTGCGCGCACGCTCGGGGCACCGCTCCAGGCTGTCACGCGCGCGTGAACGCTCCGGTGAACTCCGGGCGCACTGCCGGTGAACTTCAGCGGAAGCGCTCGCCCGGGGCGGCCGCGGTGGCCCGGGGCACCCCCGCGGCCCGCCTACGCTGGCACCGTGGACGGGATCATCTCCGGGGTGCCGGTGCTGGCCGCCGGCATCCTCGGCGTGGTGGTGGGCGTGATCGCCACCGTCGCGTTCCGGGTGTCCGAGCGCGCGCAGCGCCACGTGCCCGCCGTCGCCACGGCGCCCGAGCTCGAGGACGGCCTCGTGCGGGTGCTGTCGGTGCTGCGGTCGGCGGCCGTGGTGCTCGACGCCGACGACGACGTGCTGCGCGCCTCCCCGCCGGCGTACGCCCTCGGCGTCGTGCGCAACGACGCCGTGGCCCACGCGTCGGTGCGCGAGATGGTCGCCGAGGTGCGGCGCGACGGCGTCATCCGCGAGCAGGAGCTCGAGCTGCCGCGCGGGCCGATCGGCTCCGGCACGGTGCTGCTGCAGGTGCGCGTGGCGCCGCTGGGGCGCGACCGCATGCTGGTGCTCGCCGAGGACCGCACGGAGGCGCGGCGCGTCGAGGCGATCCGCCGCGACTTCGTCGTCAACGTCTCGCACGAGCTCAAGACGCCGGTCGGCGCGCTCGCGCTGCTCGCCGAGACGGTGCAGGACGCGGCCGACGACCCGGTCGCGGTGCGCCGGTTCACCGAGCGCATGCAGCGCGAGGCGACCCGGCTGTCGGCGCTGGTGCACGAGATCATCGAGCTGTCCCGGCTGCAGGCCACGGGTGCGCTGTCCGACGTGCGCACCGTGCAGGTCGCCGACGTCGTCGCCGAGGCCGTGGACCGCGCGCGCACCACGGCGCAGGCCAAGAACATCGTCATCACCGTCGGCGGCGGCGAGGACAGCATCGTCTACGGCGACCACAACCTGCTCGTCACCGCGGTGCGCAACCTGCTCGACAACGCCGTGAGCTACTCGCCACCGAACACCCGGGTGGGGGTGGGCGTGACCCAGCGCGCCGGGCTCGTCGAGATCGCCGTCGTCGACCAGGGCATCGGCATCGCCGCCGACGAGCAGGACCGGGTGTTCGAGCGCTTCTACCGGGTGGACCCGGCGCGCTCCCGGGACACCGGCGGCACCGGCCTGGGCCTGTCGATCGTCAAGCACGTGGCGGCCGACCACGGCGGCGACGTGCAGATGTGGTCGGAGCCCGGCAAGGGCTCGACGTTCACCCTGCGCATCCCCGCGGCCGACGTGCCCCACGCCGCCCGGCCGGCGTCCGACGACGGCGCCGACGCGGACGCGGACGCGGACGCGGAGCAGCCGGAGCAGCCGGGGCAGGCGGGGCGGACCGACCAGTCCGACCGGCCCGACCGGCCCGACCGGCCCGGGCAGCCCCGCCAGACCGAGCAGACCGACGGCGCCGGGCCCGGCGCCGACCCGACCGGCACCGTCCCGCGCGCCGAGGGCGCCGGCACCGCCGCGACATCCGAGGAGGTGGGTGCGTGACGCGCATCCTCGTGGTCGAGGACGAGGAGTCCTACCGCGACCCCCTGACGTACCAGCTGTCCCGCGAGGGGTTCGACGTCGTCGAGGCCGCCACCGGCACCGAGGCGCTCGAGCGCTACGACGCCGAGGGCGCCGACCTCGTGCTGCTCGACCTCATGCTGCCGGGGCTGCCCGGCACCGAGGTGTGCCGGCAGCTGCGCCAGCGGGGCGACGTGCCCGTCATCATGCTCACCGCCAAGGACACCGAGATCGACAAGGTCGTGGGCCTGGAGCTCGGCGCGGACGACTACGTCACCAAGCCGTACTCGTTCCGCGAGCTGCTGGCCCGCGTGCGCGCCGTGCTGCGGCGCCGCTCGCCCGCCGCCGCGGCCGAGAGCGCCGGCAGCGCGGAGGAGGAGCCCGACGGCGTCCTCGAGGTGGGGCCGGTCCGGATGGACGTCGACCGGCACACCGTGACGGTGGGCGGCGAGCCGATCGCGCTGCCGCTCAAGGAGTTCGACCTGCTCGAGCTGCTGATGCGCAACGCCGGGCGGGTGCTCACCCGCGGGCAGCTCATCGACCGGGTGTGGGGCCCCGACTACGTGGGGGACACCAAGACGCTCGACGTCCACGTCAAGCGGATCCGCGCCAAGATCGAGCCCGACCCGGGCGCGCCGCGGTTCCTGCTGACGGTCCGCGGCCTGGGCTACAAGCTCGCCGACGACGACTGACCCGGCGGGCCCCGCCGCCCCTGCGGACGCCGACGGCGTCTCCAGCCGTCGGCGTCGGGGGTGGTCAGTCGTCGACGACGGTCACCGTGACGTCGATGTTGCCGCGCGTGGCGTTGGAGTACGGGCACACCTGGTGCGCGGCGTCGGCCAGCGCCTGGGCCTGCTCGTGCGGCAGGTCCGGCAGCACGACCTCGAGGAGCACCTCGAGCTGGAAGCCGCCCTGGCCGTTCGGGCCGATGCCCACGCGGGCGCCGACGCTGCTGTCCGTCACGGCGACCTTCTGCGCGCGGGCCACGGCCTGCAGGGCGGAGTGGAAGCACGCCGCGTAGCCGGCGGCGAAGAGCTGCTCGGGGTTGGTGCCCTCGCCCGAGCCGCCCATCTCCTTCGGCGGGGCCAGCTCGAGGTCGAGCCGGCCGTCGCTGGTGCGCACGTGGCCGTCGCGGCCGGCGCCGGTGGACAGGGCCTCTGCGGTGTAGAGCGTGGTCATGAGCGTCCTTCCCGTGGGGTGGCCCGGATGACGCGACGCGCCGGGGACCGTGCGCCGTCGGGCCGGGCAAATGGGACAGACGCTAGCCCAGATCAACCGGGTGTGCGCGGCGTCGCGGCCGCGTCCCGCCCGTCGTCGAGCACTGTTCACCTGGCGTTCACCGGTGGATGGGGACCGGGCCACCTTGCCTGCCTAGCGTCAACGACGACGCCGGCACGAGCCGGTGCGAACTGACGTGTGAACAGGATGGAACGACACGTGAAGCTCAGCCGCATCTCCCGCGCTGGTTCCGCCGTGCTGGTCGGCGCGCTCGCGCTGACCCTCGCCGCCTGCGGCTCCGACGACCCCACCGGCTCTGGCTCGGCCGCTCCCGAGGAGAGCGCCGCCGGCGACCTGTCCGGCACCCTCGACGGCGTCGGCGCGAGCTCGCAGGAGTCCGCCATGGAGGCGTGGCGTGCCGGCTTCCAGAGCCAGAACCCGGACGTCACCATCAACTACGACCCGCAGGGTTCCGGCGCGGGCCGCGAGCAGTTCCTCGCCGGCGGCGCCGCCTTCGCCGGCTCGGACGCCGCGCTGAAGGACGAGGAGCTCACCTCCTCGCAGGAGGTCTGCGGCCCGGACGGCGCCATCGACATCCCGGTCTACGTCAGCCCGATCGCCGTGGCCTTCAACCTGCCGGGCATCGACTCCCTGAACCTGGCCCCCGCCACGATCGCCGGCATCTTCTCCGGCAAGATCACCACGTGGAACGACCAGGCCATCGCCGCTGACAACCCCGACGTCGAGCTGCCGGACACCGCCATCACGCCGGTGCACCGCCTCGACGACTCGGGCACCACCGAGAACTTCACCGACTACCTCGCCGCCACGGCCCCCGACGTGTGGACGTGGGAGGCGGACGGCGTCTTCCCCGAGGACATCTCCGGCGGCGAGTCCGCGCAGGGCACCTCCGGCGTGGTCCAGGCCGTCCAGAACGCCGAGGGCGCCGTCACCTACGCCGACGCCTCGAAGGTCGGCGAGCTCGCGACCGCCTCGATCAAGGTCGGCGAGGAGTGGGTGGCGTTCTCGCCGGAGGCCGCCGCCGCGACGGTCGACGCCTCGCCGCGCGTCGAGGGCCGCCACGAGCACGACATCGCCGTGGAGATCGACCGCACCACGACCGAGTCCGGCGTCTACCCGCTGGTGCTCGTCTCGTACGGCATCGCCTGCCTGAACTACTCCGACGCCGAGCAGGGCGAGCTCGTCAAGGCGTTCCTGTCCTACATCGTCTCGGAGGAGGGCCAGCAGGCCGCCGCCGACGCCGCGGGCTCCGCGCCGCTGTCCGAGAACATCGCGACGGACGCGCAGGCCGCGATCGAGGCGATCACGGTCGGCTGACGCCGCCACGAGGCAGCCGCCACCAGGCAACGGTGCCGGCGGCCGGGCCGCCCCAGCAGGGGACGGACCGGTCGCCGGCACAGCCGTGAGCACACCAGTACGCCCTCCTGAGGAGCAGCCCGCGTGACCTCCACCGTCACCTCGCCGGACACCGAGCCGGCCGCACCCCGGCCGCCGCGGCGTCGTCGCACCCGCGCGGCGGACCGAGGCGTCAACCGCGTCTTCCGCTGGGTGGCCACCGGCTCCGGCGTCGTCATCCTGGCCGTGCTCGCGGCGGTCGCGATCTTCTTGGTCGTGCAGGCGCTGCCGGCCATCACGGCGAGCAGCGACGAGCTCGGCGGGGCGGTCAACCGCTTCGGCGAGGGCGAGTCGCTCCTGGGCTTCACGGGGCCGCTCGTCTTCGGCACGCTGCTCGCCGCGGCGCTCGCGCTGGTCCTCGCGACCCCGGTCGCCGTGGGCATCGCGCTGTTCATCTCCCACTACGCGCCGCGGCGGCTCGCCTCGGCGCTGGGCTACGTCGTCGACCTGCTGGCCGCCGTGCCGTCGGTCGTCTTCGGCCTGTGGGGCTTCCTGGTGCTGGGGCAGAACGTGCTCAAGCCGATCTGGGCCTGGCTCGGCGACGTCGCCGGCTGGTTCCCGCTGTTCTCCGGCCAGGTGTCCGCCACCGGCAAGAACCTCGCCACCGTCGCGGTGGTCCTCGCGGTGATGATCCTGCCGATCATCACCGCCGTGTGCCGCGAGGTGTTCCTGCAGACACCGCGCCTGCACGAGGAGGCGGCGCTCGCGCTCGGCGCCACGCGCTGGGAGGTCGTGCGCACCGCGGTCCTGCCGTTCGGCCGCTCCGGCATCGTCTCGGCCGCCATGCTCGGCCTGGGCCGCGCGCTGGGCGAGACCATGGCCGTGCTGATGATCCTGTCGCCCGGGTTCCTGTACTCGTTCAAGATCCTCGCCGCCGGTCAGCAGCAGACCATCGCGGCGTACATCGCTGCCGACTTCCCCGAGGCCTCCGGCCTGGGCGTCAACACGCTGATCGCCACCGGCCTGGCGCTGTTCGTCATCACCCTGGCCGTCAACATGTTCGCGCGCTGGATCGTGGCGCGCCGCAAGGACTTCTCGGGAGCCAACTGATGAGCGCCACGACCGCCGCCACGCCCGGCGCCCCGGAGGCCGCCGAGCGCACCCGCGCCCTGCTCACGGGCGCCGACCCCGCCCGCCGGCGCAAGGACCGCGCCATGACGGTCCTCGTCTACGGCGCCTTCCTGCTGGCCATCGCCCCGCTGGTGTCGCTCGTGTGGACGGTCGTCGTCCGCGGCGCCGAGCGCTTCGACGGCTACTTCCTGCTCAACTCCATGCGCGGGGTCTTCGGCGGGATGGACGCCGGCGGCGCGTACCACGCGATCCTCGGCACGGTCCTGATCACGCTGGGCGCGGCGGTCATCTCGGTGCCGATCGGCATCCTGGTGGCCATCTACCTCGTCGAGTACGGTCGCGGGGCCCTGGCCCGGTCGGTGACGTTCTTCGTCGACGTCATGACCGGCATCCCGTCGATCGTCGCCGGCCTGTTCGCCTACGCGCTGTTCTCCCTGCTGCTCGGGCCCGGCGTGCGCGCCGGCATCATCGGCTCCATCGCCCTGTCGGTGCTGATGATCCCCGTGGTGGTCCGCTCGAGCGAGGAGATGCTCAAGCTCGTGCCGAACGAGCTGCGCGAGGCGTCCTACGCCCTCGGCGTGCCCAAGTGGCTGACCATCGTGCGGGTGGTGCTGCGCACCTCGGTGGCCGGCCTGACCACCGGCGTCATGCTCGCGATCGCGCGCGTCATCGGCGAGACGGCGCCGCTGCTGATCGTCGCCGGCGTCTCCGACTCGATCAACTCCAACCTCTTCGACGGCCGCATGATGACGCTGCCGGTGTACGTCTACCGGCAGTTCAGCCAGGGCCTGGTGCCCTGCCGCCCCGACCAGGCGGACTGCATCGCCGACATCAACTACCAGCGGGCCTGGGCTGCCGCGCTCACGCTGATCCTCATCGTGATGCTGCTCAACCTGGTCGGCCGCCTGGTCACCCGTCTGTTCGCGCCGAAGCTGCGCTGAGACCCGAGAACCGAGAAAGCGAGACTGCGATGGCCCAGCGCATCGACGTCAAGGACCTGAACATCTACTACGGCGACTTCCTCGCCGTGCAGGACGTCTCGATGACGATCGAGCCGAAGTCCGTCACGGCCTTCATCGGCCCGTCCGGCTGCGGCAAGTCGACGTTCCTGCGCACGCTCAACCGCATGCACGAGGTGATCCCCGGCGCCCGCGTCGAGGGCACCGTCGAGATGGAGGGCGTGGACCTCTACGGCTCGGACGTGGACCCGGTGGCGGTGCGCCGCAACGTCGGCATGGTGTTCCAGCGGCCCAACCCGTTCCCGACGATGTCGATCCGCGACAACGTGCTGGCCGGCGTGAAGCTCAACAACAAGCGCATCAGCAAGTCGGACGCCGACGACCTGGTGGAGTCGTCCCTGCGGGGGGCGAACCTGTGGAACGAGGTCAAGGACCGCCTCGACCGCCCCGGCTCGGGCCTGTCGGGCGGCCAGCAGCAGCGCCTGTGCATCGCCCGCGCCATCGCGGTGAAGCCGCAGGTGCTGCTCATGGACGAGCCGTGCTCGGCCCTGGACCCGATCTCCACGCTGGCCATCGAGGACCTCATCCACGAGCTGAAGAACGACTACACGATCGTCATCGTCACCCACAACATGCAGCAGGCGGCGCGCGTGAGCGACCGCACGGCGTTCTTCAACATCGCGGGCACCGGCAAGCCGGGCCGCCTCGTCGAGATGAACGACACCGCGACGATCTTCTCCTCCCCGCGCGAGCAGGCCACCGAGGACTACGTCTCCGGCCGCTTCGGGTGACCCGGTGACCCGCGCGTCGGCGCCGCACGGCGCCGACGCACGACGAAGGGGCCGGCCTCCCGCGGGAGGCCGGCCCCTTCGTCGTCGGTGCGGGCGGTCGGCTGGCGCCAGACCCCGCCCGGGTGGCCGACGGCGCCGCACCGGCGCCGCCCGGCCGCCGTCGTCAGTGCGTGGCGCTCTCGGACTCGGACGTGCCGACCAGCTCCGAGGCCGTCGGCGAGGGCACCGCAGGCGTCGGCACGCCCGAGGTGGCCGGCGCCGGCGTCGGCAGCACCGCGGCGTACTCCGGCAGCGTGTCGTCGAAGACGTGCAGGTCGAACTCCTGCGTCTCGCCCTCGGCCTCGAGCGAGGCCGGCAGGGTGGCGCCGGGGTGGGTCGCGACGGTGTCGAGCTGGGCGGGCACGCCGCCCTCGGTGCCGAGGTAGACGGTGCTGTGCGCGGGCACGTCCACGGTCACGGGCGAGGCACCCTCGGCGGTGAGCGTGTAGGTGACGTCCTCGCCGGTCTTGTTGACCAGGCCGCCCTGGAGGGTGCCGGGGGCGTCCTCCTCGGGCGTGACCACGAGCAGGTTGACGCCGCGCAGGCTGGGCGTGAGGTCGACGCGGGAGCCGTCCGACGGGGAGTACGCGTCGATGGTCCTGGCGGGCGTGCAGGCCGCGAGCGTCAGAGCACCGGCCGCCACGACGGCGGCGACGGCGGCGGTGCGGGCGGGACGGGCGGTGCGGGACACGTGCTCACTCCTGGGCTCGACGGTCGTGGGCCGGCGGGCTGCTGCCCGTCGGCCCGGCCCGGCGCGGTGCTGAGGCAGCAGGTGCTGGGCAGCACGGGCCGTGCGGGGTTCGGGAGGGGCAGCGCCCCGGTTCATCCTAGTGCCGGATCCGGGCGCTCGGGACGCGGGGTGCCGAGCGCCACGAAGTCACCCGCCCGCAGCGCCCTGACCTGCGAAGACACCGGTGGCGGCGAGGGTCGGCGGGGCGGTGGCCCGGAGGGTCGTGAAACGGCGCATGGTAGACTCGGTCCCTGGGAAAGGGGACATCTGCAGATGACTTTCGAAGTAGGCGAGACGGTTGTCTACCCGCACCACGGTGCCGCGCTGATCGAGGAGATCAAGACGCGCAAGATCCGCGGCGAAGAGAAGATGTACCTCAAGCTGAAGGTCGCCCAGGGCGACCTGACCATCGAGGTCCCGGCGGAGAACGTGGACCTCGTGGGCGTGCGCGACGTCGTGGACCAGCAGGGCCTCGACAAGGTGTTCGAGGTGCTGCGCGCGCCGTACACCGAGGAGCCGACGAACTGGTCGCGCCGGTACAAGGCGAACCTCGAGAAGCTCGCGTCGGGCGACGTCATCAAGGTGGCCGAGGTCGTGCGCGACCTGTCGCGCCGCGACGCCGACCGCGGCCTGTCCGCCGGCGAGAAGCGGATGCTGGCCAAGGCCCGGCAGATCCTCGTCTCCGAGCTGGCGCTGGCCGAGCACACGGAGGAGGACAAGGCCGAGGCCATCCTCGACGAGGTGCTCGCCTCCTGACCGTCCCCGCCCCGGCCGCCCCGCGCGACCGGGGCGGAGCCCTGTGATGAGCACCCTCGCGATCCTCACCGCCGCCGGCTCCGGCACGCGCCTCGGTCGAGACCTCCCCAAGGCGCTGGTCCAGGTCGACGGCGTCCCGCTCGTCCTGCACGCCGCCCGCCGCCTCGCCGCCTCGGGCGTCGTCGACGAGCTGGTCGTCACCGCGCCGCCCGGCGCGACCGCCGGCGTCCGCGACCTGCTCGCCGCGGACCCGCTCGTGGGCCTGCCGCTCGAGGTGGTCGACGGCGGAGCCACGCGCCAGGCGTCGGTCGCCGCGGGCCTGGCGCACGCCGGCGCCGACGTGGACGTCGTGCTGGTGCACGACGCCGCCCGTCCCTTCGCCCCCGCCGCGCTCGTGCGGCGCGTCGTGGCCGCCGTCCGCGCCGGTCACCCGGCCGTCGTGCCTGGTCTGCCGGTCGTCGATACCATCAAGACCGTGTCCAGGGGCGAGCACCAGACGGCCGGCGCGCACGCGAGCGAGGCGGCCACTGCCGCCGTCGAGCCCGTGACCGGGACCCCCGAGCGGGCCGTCCTGAGGGCCGTCCAGACGCCGCAGGGCTTCGACCGCGACCTGCTGGTGCGCGCGCACGCCGCCGGAGCGGCCCGCGCCGGGGCCGACCACCTCGCCGCCACCGACGACGCCGGGCTCGTCGAGGCGCTCGGGGAGCGCGTCGTCGTCGTGGCGGGCGACGAGGCGGCCATGAAGATCACCACGGAGCGGGACATGCACCTCGCCGCGCTCTACGCCGGGCGGGTGGCATGACGGCGTCCGCGGCCGGCGGGCTGCCCAGTGCCGGCCTGCCCCGCACGGGCGTGGGCGTCGACGTGCACGCGTTCGCGCCCGAGGGCTCCGACCGCGAGCTGTGGATGGCCGGGCTGCACTGGCCGGGCGAGCGCGGCCTCGAGGGCCACTCCGACGCCGACGTCGCCGCGCACGCGGCGGCCGACGCGCTGTTCTCCGCCGCCGGCATCGGCGACCTCGGGTCCCACTTCGGCACCAGCGAGCCGCAGTGGGCCGGCGCGGCCGGCACGGTGCTGCTCGCCGAGGCCGCGCGCCGCGTGCGCGCCGCCGGCTTCGAGATCGGCAACGTCGCGGTGCAGGTGGTCGGCAACCGCCCCAAGATCGGCCCGCGCCGGGCTGAGGCGCAGGCCGCGCTGAGCGACGCCGTCGGCGCCCCGGTGTCGGTGACGGCGACGACGACGGACGGGCTCGGCCTGACCGGGCGCGGCGAGGGCGTCGCGGCGGTGGCGACGGCGCTGGTCGTCGCGGTGGCCTCGTGAGCCGCAAGCCGCTCGCGGAGCGGCGTGCCCAGCTCGTCGACGCCGCGCTGCGCGTGGCGGCGCAGGCGGGGGTCGAGGCGGTGACCGTGCGGGCCGTGGCGCAGGAGGCGGGCGTCTCGCTCGGCACCGTGCACTACTGCTTCCAGGACAAGGACGAGCTGCTCGACGCCATGGGGCACTCGATCGCCGTCAGGGCGTCCGAGCAGATCAACGACGCCGTGCGGCAGGGTGCCGAGGCGGGGCTGGACTTCCGCACGCTGGTGCACCGGTGCGCCGAGGCGCTGCTCGAGGGCCTCAAGCGGTGGCGCTCGACGCGGCTGCTGCTGCTGGAGATCGCCATCACCGGCGCGCGCAACCCCGCGCTGCACCCCACCGCCCTCGCGCACGTGGAGGCCTCGGTCCAGCTCGTGCGCCGGATCGTCGTCGGCGTCGCGCGGGCGACCGGTGTCGTCTACCGCATCGACCCCGACGTGCTCTCCCGCGTGGTGTCCGCGATGAACGACGGCATCGAGCTGAGCTGGCTGGTGGACGGCGACGACGAGGCGGCGCTGCAGGCGTTCCACGCCATGGCCGAGATGGTGGTCTCGTACGCCGTGAACCCCGACGGCCCGCCCCTGCCGTGGGACGGCGACGACGAGGTCGCGCAGCCCGACGACGGGCGCACGAGCCCGGCCGACGCCGCAGGCGGCACCTACAGCGACGGCCCCGGCAGCCCCAGCACCGCATCGGTGTAGCCGTTGCGGAAGACGCCGTCGGGGTCGACGGTGCGCCGCACCCGCGCGACGTCGTGCAGCGGGTAGTGCTCGAGCAGGTCGGCGGCCGTGCGGTGGTGCAGCTTGCCCCAGTGCGGGCGGCCGTCGGCGGCGAGGAAGACGGCCTCGGCCGCGGCGAACCAGCGCCGGTGCGGCATCCGCACGTACTGGTGCACCGCCACGTAGGCGGTCTCGCGCCCGCGCGCGGTCGAGAGCCAGACGTCGTCCGGCGGCGCGAAGCGCACCTCCACCGGGAACGGCACCGGTTCCGACGAGCGCCGCAGCCACGCGTCGAGCTCCCGCACCACGTCCGCCAGCGCCGCGCGCGGCAGGGCGTACTCCATCTCCCGGAACCGGACGCGGCGGCGGTGGCAGAAGATCTCGTAGGACGGCCCGACGCGCTCGCGCGCGCCCAGCGCGCGCGACGAGACCCGGTTGAGGCCGCGGGTGAGCCCGGGCGCCGCCGTCGCGAGCCGGTTGGCCAGCTCGAACACGCCGTTGGACAGCAGCTCGCCGTCGAGCAGGTCGCGGGCCTCCTGGCGCACGCCGCGCAGCCGACCCTTGAGCCCCGAGCGGCCGGTCGCCCAGTCGGCGGCCTCGTCGGGGGAGAGCCGGTCGTTGCGCATCGTCAGGGCGCGGCGCGTGCCGGGGAACCAGTACAGCTCGGCGTGGTCGGCGCTGGTGGCGAACGCCTCGACGTCCTCCAGCACGCGGCCCATCGGCCACGGCTCCTCGCGCGCCCGCAGCCAGAACGCGGGCACCACCTCGAGCTCGACGGCGCTGACGACGCCGGTGGTGCCGAGGCCCAGCCGGGAGAGCTCGAACAGCTCGCGGTCGGGGCTGCCCGGCGGGGCGTCGACGCCGACCTGCCGCACCGCGCCGTCGGGGCCGACGAGGCGCAGGCCCGAGACCTGGCCGGACAGCCCGCCGTGGCGCGCGCCCGTGCCGTGCGTGCCCGTCGCGATGGCCCCGGCCAGCGTCTGCCGGTCGATGTCGCCGAGGTTCGTCATCGCCAGCCCGTGCGCGGCCAGCAGGTGGTGCAGGTGGTACAGGCGGGTGCCGGCCCGGACCGTCACGCGGGCGGTGCCGTCGTGCCGGCGCTCCACGGCCTCGATGCCGCGCAGGTGCTGCAGGTCCACCAGCAGGCCGTCGGTGACGACGGCGGGGGTGAACGAGTGCCCGGCGCCGACCGCGCGCACGTGCAGGCCCTCGCGCGCGGCGGACGCCACGGCCGACGACAGGTCGGCCTCGTCGCGCGGGACCGCCAGCCGGGCGGGGGCAGCGGCAGTCGTCCGGCCCCAGTTCTCCCACAGCCGGGGTTCGCTCACCCGGGCAGTCTGCCATGTGCGACCTGCGTCACACAGCCCGGGTGTACCGTGCCGCCATGACCACGGCGCAGCCGCGGACCCGGCGGCCGACGAGCCCGGCCGCCGGCGTCGCGGCCCGGCTGACGGCAGCGACCGCCCAGGTCGCCGCGCCGCTCGCCGTCGTCGACCTCGACCGCTTCGACGCGAACGCCGCCGACGTGCTGCGCCGCGCCGGCGGTGTCCCCGTGCGCCTGGCGACCAAGTCGGTGCGCGTGCGCGCGCTCGCCGAGCGGGCGCTGGCGGCCGGGTTCGCGGGCGTGATGACCACGTCGCTGCCCGAGGCGCTGTGGCTCGTGCGCCACGGCGTGCGCGACGCCCTGGTCGGGTACCCCGCCGTCGACGCCGGGGCCCTTGCGGACCTCGCGCGCGACCAGGGGGCGCGGGCCCAGGTCACGCTGATGGTCGACGACGTCGCCCAGGCCCGGCGCGCCGCCGCGGCGCTGGCCGCCGCCCCACCGGGGCCCGACGTCGCGGTCTGCCTCGACGTCGACGCCTCGCTGCGCCTGGGCGTCGGCCCGTGGCGTACCCACCTGGGCACCCGGCGCTCCCCGCTGCGCACGCCGGCGCAGGTGGCGGCCCTGGCCCGCCAGGTCGAGGACCTGCCCGGCCTGCGGGTGCGCGGCGTCATGACGTACGAGGCGCAGGTGGCCGGGCTGCCGGACACGGGGCCGGTGGTGCGCGCGGTCAAGCGGCTGTCGCTGCCCGAGGTCGCGGCGCGGCGCACCGCGGTGCTCGCCGCCCTGCGCGACGCCGTCGGGCGCCCCGCGGAGCTGGTCAACGCGGGCGGCACCGGCTCGCTCGAGGTCTCGTCGGCCGGGCCGGGCGTCACCGAGGTGACCGCCGGCAGCGGCCTGTTCGTGCCCGCCACCTTCGACCGGTACGACGCGTTCGAGCCCCGCCCTGCCGCGTTCTTCGGGCTCGACGTGGTCCGCCTGCCCGGGCCCGGCTGGGCGACGGCGTTCGGCGGCGGGTACGTGGCCTCCGGCCGGGCCGGGCCGTCGCGGCTGCCGCGGCCCGTGACGCCGGGCTGGGGGCTGAGCCGCCGCGAGGGGGCGGGGGAGGTCCAGACGCCGCTGCGCCGGACGCGCCGGCGGGGCGCCGCGGAGCTGGCGGTGGGGGACCGCGTCTGGTTCCGGCACGCCAAGGCCGGCGAGCTCATGGAGCACGTCACCGCCGCGCACCTGGTGCGCGGCAACGCGGTGGTCGACGTCGTGCCCACCTACCGCGGCGAGGGGCGCGCCTTCGTCTGACGCCGTCCGGCGCCGTCCGGCGGCGCGGGCGCCGGCGGATGTCACCCGGGCGGGGTCGCTGACAGGGCCGCCGCGCCGGTGTTCCATGGCCCCATGACCGACGAACCGGTGCGCGGGCCCGCGGTGGCGCCGTCGCCCCGCGGCCACGCCGTGCGCGTCATGAGCGGGCGCGACCCCCACGAGCCGGCGCGCGTCGCCACGCCGCTGGAGCTGCTCTTCGACCTCGCGTTCGTGGTCGCCTTCGGCATCGCGGGGGAGCAGGCCGCCCACCTGCTGGCCGAGGGGCACGTCGCCTCCGGCGTCGTGGGCTTCGCGTTCTCGATGTTCGCGATCCTGTGGGCCTGGATCAACTTCTCCTGGTTCGCCTCGGCGTTCGACACCGACGACTGGGTCTACCGCGTCATGACGATGGCGCAGATGGTCGGCGTGGTCGTCCTGGCCCTGGGGCTGCCGCAGATGTTCGCCTCCCTCGACGACGGCGAGCGCGTGCACAACGAGGTCATGGTCGGCGGCTACGTCGTCATGCGGCTGGCCATGCTGGTGCAGTGGCTGCGGGCCGCGCGCCAGGCGCCGCGGTACCGGCGCACCTGCCACGCCTACGCCGGGGCGCTCGTGGTGGCGCAGGTCGGCTGGGTGGTCCTGGCCGTCGCACCGGTGGGCGTCGCCGCGTTCTTCGCCGCGGGCTCCGCGCTCGTGGTCGTGGAGATGGTCGGGCCGTGGGTGGCCGAGCGGCGCGTCGCGGTGGACGAGGGCATGACGCCGTGGCACGCGCACCACATCGCCGAGCGCTACGGGCTGCTCGCCATCATCACGCTCGGCGAGGGCGTGATCGGCACGGTGGCCTCGCTGTCCGCCGCCGTCGACGGGTCCGGGTGGACGCTCGACGCCGCCCTCGTGGCGGTCGCCGGGATCGGCCTGACCTTCGGGCTGTGGTGGACGTACTACATCACCCCGTCGGGGGAGGTGCTGCACCGCCACCGCGAGCGCGCCTTCGCCTGGGGGTACGGGCACATGGCGGTGCTCGCGGCGCTCGCGGCCGTCGGCGCCGGGCTGCACGTGGTGGCCTCCGCGCTCGACGGGCACTCCGCGATCGGGCCGGTGGGCGGCGTGCTGGCGGTGGCCGTGCCGGTGCTGGTGTTCGTCGTGGCCGACTACCTGCTGTTCTGGGTGCTGCTGCGGTCGTTCGACCCGCTGCACTCCTGGCTGGTGGGCGGGGCGGTGCTGACGCTCGCGGCGGCCGTCGTCGCCGTGGCGCTCGGTGCCTCGACGGCGTGGGCGCTGCTGCTGGTCATGCTCGCGCCGGCGATCACCGTCGTCGGGTACGAGACCGTGGGCCACCGCCACCTGGCGCAGATGCTCGAGCGCTGACCGGCGCCCGCCGCGCCCGCCGCGGGACGGCGCCGTCCCGGTACCCTGGTCGGGTGACTCTCCGCCTCTACGACACCGCCACGCGCGACGTGTCCGACTTCGTGCCCCGGACCCCCGGCCAGGTCGGCATCTACGTCTGTGGCGCGACCGTGCAGGCGCCCCCGCACGTCGGCCACCTGCGCCCGTCGGTCGCGTTCGACGTGCTGCGCCGCTGGCTGGAGCGCTCGGGCTACCGGGTCACGCTGGTGCGCAACATCACCGACATCGACGACAAGATCCTCGCCAAGGCCGCCGCGGCGGGCGTCGAGTGGTGGGCGCACGCCGCGCACTACGAGCGGGTGTTCACCGCCGCCTACGACGCCCTGGGCGTGCTGCCGCCCACGTACGAGCCGCGCGCCACCCAGCACGTGCCGCAGATGGTCGAGCTGATGCAGCGGCTGGTGGAGCGGGGGCACGCGTACTCGACCGGCGCGGGCAACGTGTGGTTCGACGTCCGCTCCTGGCCGGCCTACGGCGAGCTCACGCGCCAGCGCCTGGAGGACCTCGCGCCGGAGCCCACGGACGACGGGGCGGGCGCGGCGGACGCCGCCGTCGCCGACCCGGCGGCCGCCAAGCGCGACCCGCACGACTTCGCGCTGTGGAAGGCCGCCAAGCCGGACGAGCCCGCCACCGCCTCCTGGGACACCCCGTGGGGCCGCGGCCGGCCCGGCTGGCACCTGGAGTGCTCGGCCATGGCGCAGCGCTACCTGGGCGACGAGTTCGACATCCACGGCGGCGGCCTGGACCTGCGGTTCCCGCACCACGAGAACGAGCAGGCGCAGTCGCGCGCGGCCGGCTACCCGTTCGCGCGGCGCTGGATGCACAGCGCGTGGATCACGCAGTCGGGCGTGAAGATGAGCAAGTCGCTCGGCAACGGGCTGCTGGTGGCCGACGTGCTGGCCGCCGCGCCGGCGCCGGTCGTCCGCTACGCGATCGCGTCGGTGCAGTACCGCTCGATGCTCGAGTGGGCCCCCGACACCCTCGAGGAGGCCCGCGCCACGTGGGACCGCCTCACCGGGTTCGTCGAGCGCGCCACCGAGCGCGTCGGTACCGTGCCGCGCGACGAGATCGCCAAGGCCGAGCTGCCCGAGGGCTTCGTCGCCGCGATGGACGACGACCTCAACACCCCCGCCGCCCTCGCCGTCGTGCACGAGCACCTGCGGGCCGGCAACACCGCGCTGGCCCAGCCGGCCGGCGCGGAGGCCGACGCCGCGGTGCGCGACGAGCTCGTCACGGTGCGGGCGATGCTCGACGTGCTCGGCCTGGACCCGCAGGACCCGCACTGGGCCGGCGGGGCCGCGGCCGGCGGCGGGGCCGACAAGACCCGCACCGCGCTGGACGCGCTGGTGGCCGCCGAGCTCGACGCGCGCGCCGCGGCCCGCGCGGCCAAGGACTGGGCGACGTCGGACGCGATCCGCGACCGGCTCGCCGCGGCCGGCGTCGTCGTCCAGGACGGGCCCGACGGGGCCCGCTGGACCCTGGCCGACTGACGCCGGCCGACCGAACCACGAATCCACGTCTCGAGGACCACACATGGCAGGCAACACCCGGCGCCCCGGCGCGACCCGCAAGGCGGGCACCAAGAAGGGCGCCCAGGTCGGCACGGGCGGCCACGGCCGCAAGGCGCTGCAGGGCAAGGGCCCCACGCCCAAGGCGGAGGACCGCACCTACCACGTCGCGTACAAGCGCAAGCAGGAGGCCGAGCGGCGCAAGGCGGCCGAGGCCCGCAAGGGCGCGGCCAAGGGCGTCGCGCGGGGCACCCGCCGCGCCACCGACGGCGCCGAGGTCGTGGCCGGCCGCAACGCCGTGCTCGAGGCGCTGCGCACCGACGTGCCGGTCACCGCGCTGCACGTCGCGAGCCGCATCGACCACGACGACCGCACCCGCGAGATCCTGCAGATCGCCGCGGGCCGCGGGCTGGCGCTGCTGGAGACCACCAAGCCCGAGCTCGACCGGCTCACCGACGGCCAGGTGCACCAGGGCGTGGCCGTGCAGGTGCCGCCGTACGAGTACGCCGACGTCGACGACCTGCTCGACGCCGCCGAGGTGTCCGGACGCCCGGCGCTGATCGTCGCGCTCGACGGCGTCACCGACCCGCGCAACCTCGGCGCCGTGCTGCGCTCGGCCGGCGCGTTCGGCGCGCACGGGGTGCTGGTGCCCGAGCGGCGCGCGGCCGGCGTCACCGCCTCGGCGTGGAAGGTCTCGGCCGGCGCGGCCGCGCACGTGCCGGTGGCGCGCGCGACGAACCTGACCCGCGCGCTGGCGGAGCTGAAGAAGGCCGGCTGCTTCGTCGTCGGCCTCGACGGCGGTGGCGACACCGAGGTGGGCGACCTCCAGCTCGCGACCGAGCCGCTCGTGCTGGTCGTCGGCTCGGAGGGCAAGGGCCTGTCCCGCCTGGTGCGCGAGTCGTGCGACGTCGTCGCGTCCATCCCGATCGACGACGCGGCGGTGGAGTCGCTCAACGCCGGCGTGGCCGCCGGCATCACGCTGTACGAGGTGGCCAAGGCCCGCCGCGCGGAGTCCTGACGAGGGGTCAGCCGACCTCGGCCTCGTACGCCCGCTCGGGCGGCAGGCCCAGCACCGCCTGCTCGTCGGGCCGGTGCCGCAGCACCTCCTCGACGTAGGAGCGCGCGGCCTCGGGCATCGGCACGTCGCGGTGCAGGCGCTGGGACAGGAACCAGCGGTGGTCGAGGATCTCGTGGTACAGCTGCGCCGGCTCGAGCTTGCGGCGCAGGTCGCGCGGCACCGCCTCGATCGTCGGCTCGAAGGAGTGCAGCAGCCAGTCGTGCGCCACGAGCTGCTCGGAGTCGTTGAGCCGGTCGGTCGCCGCGCGCCAGGCGTCCAGGTCGTTGAGCAGCCGCCGGGCCTGGTTGTCCTGGACGTCCAGGCCGGTCAGGCGCAGCAGGCGGCGCGAGTGGTGGCCGGGGTCGACGACCTTCGGCTCGATCTGCACGGTCGTGCCGTCGATGTCGGTGACGATGGTCAGCTCGCCGACGTCGAAGCCCAGGTCGTTGAGGCGGCGGATGCGCTCGTCCACGCGCCAGTGCTCGTCCGCGGAGAAGGACTCGACGGCGGTGATGGCGTCCCACAGCTCCGTGTACCGGTCGACGAGCGCGTCGCCGATCGCGACCTCGTCGGCCTCCTCGTCCAGCAGCTCGCCGGCCGCGAGGTCCATGAGCTCGCCGATGATGTTGGTGCGGGCCAGGTCGAGGTCGTACATGCGCTGGCCGGCGCTGAGCTCGCGGTGCAGGTCGCCGGTCTCGGCGTCCACCAGGTATGCGGCGAACTGGTCGGCGTCGCGGCGGAACAGCGTGTTCGACAGCGAGACGTCGCCCCAGTAGAAGCCGGCCAGGTGCACGCGCACGAGCAGCACGGCGAGCGCGTCGATCACCCGTGTGGCCGTGTCCGGCTGCAGCGACTTGCTGAACACCGCGCGGTACGGCAGCGAGAACGCCAGGTGCTCGGTCACGATGGCCGCCTCGAGCGGCTCGCCGTCCTCCGTGTGCCGACCCGTGACGACGCCGACGGGCACGACGCAGGGCACCTCGAGCTTGTTGAGGCGCCGCAGCAGCTCGTACTCGCGGAACGCGTAGTGGTCCCGCGTCTCCTTGACGGCCAGCACCCGGCCGCGCAGCTTGACGAACCGGACCACGTGCCGGGAGATGCCGCGGGGCAGCGCGGCGAGCACGTCGGTCGGCCAGTCCTCGAGCGCCACGTTCCAGGGCAGGTCGAGGAGCGCGGCCTCCGGGCGCGCGGCGGTGATCTGGAGGTTCTCCACGGGGGTCCTCAGGGTCGTGCGGTGGTGCGTGCTGGTGGTCTCGGTGGGCGCGGGGGCGGCGGTCGCCGCGGCGCGCCGTCGTCCACCCTATGCGCAGGGACGCGTGCACGGGCGCGGCGTCCGGTCGGGAACGCGAAGGGCGGGCCCGGCGACGCCGGACCCGCCCTCCCGGGTGCGGCGGGCGCCGGGGCGCCCGCCGTCACTGCCTGTCTCAGCCGAGACGGTTGCCCGACGAGGCCGAGAACACGTGCTCGTGGCCGGCCTTGATGGCCACGTTGATGATGTCGCCCTTCATCGGCACGTCGCGCGGGTTGATGCGCACGATGACCTGGTCGGAGTCGCCCGCCGAGAGCTCGCCCGTGCCGAGGTCGCTCTGGAGCGAGCCGTACACGTAGGCGTCGGAGCCGAGCTCCTCGACGATGTTGACCTGGACCTGGAACGAGCCCGGCGTGCCGCTCGGCACGACGTCGAGCGACTCGGGACGGAAGCCGACGGTGACCTTGCCGGCGTCGGCGTCCGTGAGGCCGGCGACCATGGAGCGCTCGAGCGGGATCTGCGCGTTGCCGACGAGCGCCGCGCCCTCCTTGACGTCGAACGTGCCGATGTTCATGGCCGGCGAGCCGATGAAGCCGGCGACGAACACGTTGGCCGGCGCGTCGTACATCTCGCGCGGGGTGCCGACCTGCTGGAGCACGCCGCCCTTGAGCACCGCGATGCGGTCGCCCATCGTGAGGGCCTCGGTCTGGTCGTGGGTGACGTAGACCGTGGTGACGCCGAGGCGGCGCTGCAGCGACGCGATCTGCGTACGGGTCTGCACGCGGAGCTTGGCGTCGAGGTTCGACAGCGGCTCGTCCATGAGGAACACCTGCGGCTGGCGCACGATCGCGCGGCCCATGGCGACGCGCTGACGCTGACCACCCGAGAGGGCCTTCGGCTTGCGGTCGAGGTACTCGGTGAGGTCGAGGATCTTGGCAGCCTCCTCGACGCGCTGGCGGATCTCGGCCTTCGGGGTGCCGGCGATCTTCAGCGCGAAGCCCATGTTGTCCGCCACGGACATGTGCGGGTACAGGGCGTAGTTCTGGAACACCATCGCGATGTCGCGGTCCTTCGGCTGGACGTCGGTGACGTCGCGGTCGCCGATGAGGATCCGGCCCCCGTTGACGTCCTCGAGGCCGGCCAGCATGCGCAGCGACGTGGACTTTCCGCAGCCCGACGGGCCGACGAGGACGAGGAACTCGCCGTCCTCGATGTGCAGGTTGAGCTGGTCGACGGCGGGGCGCTCGGTGCCCGGGTAGACGCGCGTCGCGTGGTCGAAAGTGACCGTAGCCATGAGTGGTAGTCCCTCCACCGGCAGGTACGTGCCGGACGATCCGTTGTGGTCGGGTGCCGCTGCGTTCACGACAGTCGTGTCGGCGTTGACACTAGGTGTTCAGTTGTCCGGCGCCCCGCGGGGCGCCGGTGCCGCCGAGGCGGCTGGCCCGACTGTACCCCGGCCGTGGGGCGGGCCACAGTGTGAACCAGGTCACGGGTCGGTCACGATGGCCTCAGGCACCCTCCGCGAGGCGACGTCCCAGCAGGTCGGCGAGGTGCTCGAGCGCCGCCGCCACGCCGTCGGCGTCCGCCACGCGGTGCGCGGCGACCGTGTCGCCGGCGCCGACCTTGACCGTCACGTCGCCCGGCCGGAGGGCCTCGAAGGCGTGCTCGTCGGTGGTGTCGTCGCCGGCGTACAGCACGCGCACCGCGGGCGCGCCGGCGTCCTGCGCGACGACGTCGCGCAGGCGCGCGAGCGCCGACCCCTTGTCGGTGGGCAGCACCGCGACCTCGACCACGTCCTTGCCGTGCAGGGCGTGCAGCCCCAGCTCGGCGACGACGGCGTCGGCCCGCGCGACGGCGTCGCGCGCGGCGTCGCGCGGGGAGCGGCGGGTGTGCAGCACGGCGGCGCTCGGCTTCGTCTGCACCCAGGCGCCCTCGGTGCCGGCAGCGACCCGCTCGAGGCCGGCGACCAGCCGCTCGAGCGCGGCGGCCTGCTCCGGCTCCAGGCGCACGGGCACCGCGTCGACCCGGGTCGAGCCGGCGCCGTCGTCAGTGCCGTCGTCAGTGCCGTCGTCAGTGCCGTCGTCAGTGCGGTGCGCGCCGCCGGCGTCCTCGGCCGCCCGCACGTGCCCCGTCTCGGCGCCGTGGCTGCCGACCAGGTACGTGCCGGCGGGCGGCGCGGCGCGCGCGGCCAGGTCGGCGAGGTCGCGCCCCGAGACCAGGGCCAGCCGGGCTCCGGCGGCGGCCGGCAGCGCGGCGAGCCGCGTCACGGCGGCGCGGGCCGCCGGCGTCATCGCCGACGCTGTCGGGTCGTCCACCAGCGGCGCGAGCGTGCCGTCGAAGTCGAGGCCCACCAGCACCGCGGCGCCGTCGGGCGCGGCGAGCGCCGCGAGCGCGTCGGCCAGGCCGTCGGACAGCCCCGTCGCAGCCTCCGTCGTGGCCTCCGTCGGGGCCTCCGTCGTGGGCGACGCCGCGGGCTCAGACATGGCTGCTGCGGTGCGGCAGGGCCGTGAGCACGCCGAGGAAGCTCTCGGCCCACTTCGCGACGTCGTCGCTCATCACCCGGCGGCGCAGGCGCCGCATGCGCCGGCGCTGCTCGCGCGGGTCCATCTGCGCCGCGGCGACGATCGCGTCCTTCATGCCGTCGATGTCGTGCGGGTTGATCAGCACCGGTCCGGGCGCGAGCTCGTCGGCCGCGCCGGTGAACTCCGAGAGCACCAGCACGCCGCGCTCGTCGGAGCGGGCCGCCACGTACTCCTTGGCCACGAGGTTCATGCCGTCGCGCAGGCTGGTGACGAGCATGACGTCGGCCGCCAGGTACAGGGCAGCCATCTCCTCGGGCGGGTAGGAGTGGTGCATGTAGCTGATCGCGGCGTGCCCGTACTCGCCGAACTCGCCGTTGATGCGGCCCACGAGGCCCTCGACCTGCTCGCGCAGCTCCTGGTAGGCGCCCACGTTCTCGCGGCTCGGGCTGGCCACCTGCACCAGGGTCGAGCGCTCGACGTCGAGCCGGCCGTCCTGCAGCAGCTCGCCGTAGGCCTTGATGCGGTGGCGGATGCCCTTGGTGTAGTCGAGGCGGTCGACGCCGAGCATGACGACGTCGGGGTCGCCGAGCTCGGAGCGGATCTCCTTGGCGCGCTGCTGCACCTCGGGGGTGCGCGCGAGGGCGTCGAAGCGGTGGGAGTCGATGGAGATGGGGAAGGCCGCCGCCCGCACGTGCCGGCCCGGCCGCCCGTCGGCGTCGGTCAGCGTGACGATCGGCCCGCGGGTGGTGTAGTCGGTCAGGCGGCGCACGGCGCGGATGAAGTTGGACGCGTCGCCGCCGCGCTGGAAGCCCAGGAGGTCGGCGCCGAGGAGGCCCTCGACGATCTGGCGTCGCCACGGCAGCTGCTGGAACAGCTCGATGGGCGGGAACGGGATGTGGTCGAAGAAGCCGATGCGCAGGTCGGGCCGCAGGTCGCGCAGCATCTTCGGCACCAGCTGGAGCTGGTAGTCGTGCACCCACACGACGGCGCCCTGCGCCGCCTGGGCGGCGGCGGCGTCGGCGAACCGCTGGTTGACGGCGCGGTAGGCGTCCCACCAGGCGCGGTGGTACGACGGGGTGGCGACGACGTCGTGGTACAGCGGCCACAGCGTGTCGTTGGCGAAGCCCTCGTAGTACCGCTGGATCTCCTCGGCGCTGAGCGTCACCGGGACCAGGCGCATCCCGTCGGCGTCGAACGGCTCGTGGGCGAGGTCGGGCGCGCCGGACCAGCCGACCCACGCGCCCTCGTTGTGCTGCATGACGGGCTCGAGCGCCGTCACGAGGCCGCCGGGTGACCGCTGCCAGTCGACCCCGCCGTCGGACCGCACGGAGAAGTCCACCGGCAGCCGGTTCGCCACGACGACGAAGTCGTAGCCGTCGGACCCTCCGGGCTCGCTCACGCGCGGCACCTCACCGCGCGGCGCCTCCGTCCCCGTGGCGCTGTCGACGGACGGTCCTTTGCCGTTCAATGGGATTTCCTCCCGGTCGTTTTCGCGTGTCCTTTGCTCTCGCCAGAGTAGACCGAGAGCAGGATCTCCACCGGTCGAGAACGGACGAACCGGACAGCCGCGTGCCGCCCGGCACCTCGCCTGCCCGGCGCACTACCGTGTGCTCCATGGGAGAGGGCGAGGGTGGTGCCGGGCCCGCGGAGCAGCCCGCGGCGACGCCGCCCGCGCGCCTCTCCACGGGCGCCGAGGTCGGTGGCTACACGATCCGCTCGCTGCTCGGGCGGGGCGCGATGGGGGCGGTCTACGAGGCCGCCGACGGCGGCGGCCACCTCGTGGCCCTGAAGATCCTGCACGCCCACCTCGACGCCGACCCCGTCGGGCGCGAGCGGCTGCGCCGTGAGGTGCTCGCGCTGCAGCGGCTGCGCCACCCCGCCGTCGCCCAGGTGCTCGACGCCGAGCTGGACGGGCCCGAGGCGTTCGTCGTCACCGACCTGTACGAGGGGCCCACGCTCGAGCGGGAGATCGACCAGGGGGGCCCGCTCGACGCCGTCGACCTGTACGAGCTGGCCGACCAGCTCGCCGGGGCGCTGGAGGCGGTGCACCTGGCCGGCGTCGTGCACCGTGACCTCAAGCCGTCCAACGTGCTCATCACGCCCAACGGGCCGGTCCTCATCGACTTCGGCATCGCGCAGGCGCTCGAGGAGCCCCGCGCGGCGCTCACCTCGCCGGGCTTCGTCATCGGCACGCCCGGCTACCTGGCGCCCGAGCTCCTCGACGGCGGCGCGCCCACGCCGGAGTCGGACTGGTGGAGCTGGGCCGCGCTGCTGGCCTTCGCCGCCACGGGGCGCTCGCCCTTCGGCGTGCGGCCCACCGACCAGGTGCTGCGCCGCTCCCGCGAGGGGCGCGCGGACCTCGTCGGGCTGCCGGCGCGCACCGCCCGGGCCCTGGCCGGCGCGCTGCAGGCCGACCCGGCGACCCGCTGGGGGCCCACCGAGGTGGCCCGCGCGCTGCGCCGCGACGCCGACGACGCCTCGCACGCCGCGATCCTCGCCGGCGACCCGCTCGCCGGCGACGACGAGGCGACCCAGCGCATCGCCGCCCACGACGACCCGACGCAGCCGCTGGGCGCGCCGACGCGGCTGCTCGGCGCCCCCACGCAGCTCGTCGCGCCGCCGTCGATCCCGCCTGCGACGAGCGCTGACGCGCGCGCGACGGCGATCGACCGGGACCGCGCCGCCGCCCACGACGGGCTCACCCAGGCGGTCCCGCTCGGCAGCGTGCGGCCGGTCACCGGCCCGATCCCGCAGGTCGAGGCCCGCTACCAGCCGTACGAGGCGCTGCCCGACGCGCCGGAGCCCGAGGAGCCGGCGCCCGCGGTGCCGTACGCGCGGCCCGCCACCCGGCGGCGCACCGGGAGCCTGCTCGCGGCGGTCGCGCCGCTGGCCGCGCTGGCCGCCACCCGCCCCGGGGTGGCGTTCGCCGTCCTGGTCGGCCTGCTCCTGCTGTGCCGCGTGGTCGGCACGGCGTGGGACCGCTGGCACGCGCGCCGCGAGCGGAACGGCGGGCCGCGCGGGTCCGACGGCGTGCTGGCGGCGGTCGCGCTGCCGTGGCACGTGCTGCTCGGGGTGCTGGGGGCGATCCCGCAGGTGGTCGTCTCCGCCTGCACCGCCGTCGTGGTCGTCGTCGGGGGCTGGTGGCTGTTCGGCGCGGGGCGCGTCGTGGTGCTGCCGCGCGTCGACGTCGAGGCCCGGTCGGTGGGCGGCATGAACGAGACGCTCGTGTTCTGCGGCGTGCTGGCGGCGGCCATGGTGCTCGCCGCGCTCGCCGCGTGGTTCGGGCCGGCGGGCCGGCCGGCGCGGCTCGGCGGGCGCGTGCTGCTCGGGCGGCTGGCGCCCGGACGGGTGGGCGCCGCGGTCTTCGTGGTCGTGTGCCTGGTGCTCGCGGGGGTGCTCGCCGCACCGGCGCTCGGCGCGGCGCCGCAGATCGACTGGTGGCCGCTGCCCGGCCCGCCGGAGATCGCGTAGCGGGACCGTCGCGGCGTCGCCCGGCCGCCGGTTGAACCGGGACGGGTCCTCGTCCGTTGTGGTGGTGAACCCCAGGTCCGCCCGTCCGAACCCGCCGGTAGGCTGAGGCAGCCGCCACCGGACGCGCGGCAGTGTGCCCGAACGAAGGACCACGATGTCGAACAGCTCGAACCTGACCAAGGCGCAGCGCCGCGAGGCCGCGCGCGCCGAGGCCCTCGCCCTCAAGCAGAAGCAGGCAGCGCGCGACCGGCGCAACCGCACGATCACCCTCAGCGCGCTCGGCGTCGCCGTCCTGGCGCTCGCGGGCGTGTTCGTCTTCGTGCTCATGCAGGGCAACGAGCGCTCCGCGCGCTTCGACTTCGACGACGTCCCGCTGGCCGAGGTCACCCAGGCCCCCGCGACGGCGCAGGACGACGGCGGCATCCCGGTGGGCACCGACGGGGCGGCCGGGACCACGACCGACGGCGCGCCGACGGTCGGCATCTACTTCGACTACATGTGCCCGATCTGCGGGCAGTTCGAGGACGCCAACGGCCAGTCGGTCGACCAGATGATCGAGAACGGCGACGCCACCGTGCTGTTCCACCCCGTCTCGATCCTCGACCGCGCCTCGGCCGGCTCCAACTTCTCGACCCGCTCCGCCGCGGCCGCCGCCTGGGTGGCCGACCGGGCGCCGGAGCAGTTCCTCGACTTCCACGACGCGATGTTCGCCAACCAGCCGAAGGAGAACACCGAGGGCCTGACCGACGAGGAGATCGCCGACCTCGCCGTGCAGGCCGGGGTGCCGCAGAGCGTCGCCGACGGCATCAGCGACGGCACCGCGGTGGACACCTACGGCCAGTGGGTCTACTCGGCCTCGCAGGCGGCCACGGACGACGAGTCCCTCTACAACCCCCAGAGCAACGCGTTCGGCACGCCGACGCTCACGCTCGACGGCCAGCGCTGGGACGGCAACTGGACCGACCCGACCGCGCTGACCACCGCCGTCGCGCAGGCGAGCGGCGAGTGACGCGTCGCGGCGCGACACGCTGACGGCGAGGCCCCGGCGACCGGATCGGTCGCCGGGGCCTCGTGGCTTCCCGGCCGCGACCCGGTGCGCGTCCTCACGCCCCGCGGGCCTCGGCGGACGCGGCCGGCCAGGTAGTCTGGTCCGCGCCTCGCCGCCTTAGCTCAGCTGGTAGAGCTCCCGTCTTGTAAACGGAAGGTCGTCGGTTCGAACCCGACAGGCGGCTCCACCGCAGCCCGGACCGGATCCGGATCTGGAATCACGTCAGGGTCGGTTCCGCCATCGTCGCGATGGCGGAACCGACCCTGACGCGATGTGCAGCGCCGCTGCTCAGCCCCACGGCTGCCAGCGCGTCGGCTCCGGCCACTTCGCCGGCCGGCCGTCGCCGCTCGAGGTGCGCCGGATCCGTCGCTCGATCCACGGCACCACGTGGGTGCGCGCCCACTGCGCGTCGGCGCGGGCCTTCTCCACGAAGGGCACGGGCGGGGCGGGGTCGAGCGGCGCGTCGAACCGGGCGTCGTCGGGCTCCAGCCCGAGCGCGACGAGCGCGGCCTGGGCCACGCGGTCGTGGCCCTCCGGCGTCAGGTGCAGGCGGTCGTCGCTCCACAGCCGCAGGTCGAACAGCGCGCGCAGCCCCCACAGGTCCAGCACGTACGCGCCGTGGCGGCGCGCGATCGACCAGATGTTGGAGTTGTAGACGCCGGTGCGCCCGTGCGTGAACGCCAGCGCGCCGCCCGCCTTGAAGCCGGCGGCCAGCAGCACGTCGGCGCCGGTCGCGCGGATGCGCACGACGGCGTCCTCGAGCTCGGCCGACAGCGCGTCGATGTCGGCGTTGGGGCGCAGGATGTCGTTGCCGCCGCCCACGAGCGAGACCAGGTCCGGCTCGGCGGCCAGCGCGCTCGGCACCTGCTCGTCGAGGATCTGGTGCAGCAGGCGCCCCCGGATGGCGAGGTTGGCGTACTCCAGCGGCGGCTGCCCGGCCGCCGCCCGCCGCGCCGACAGGGCGTCGGCCAGGCGGTCGGCCCACCCGCGCTGCTTCGCCTCGGACGCGGTGCCCGCCGGCGCCGGCGTGCCGTCGTCGTACGGGTACGGGTCCCACAGACCCTCCGAGAACGAGTCGCCGACGGCGACGTACCGCGCCCACCGCAGCGGAGGGCTGGTGGGGTCGGCGGCCTCGGCCGCGGCGGTGGCTGCGGCGTCCGGCTCGACGGCGACGGTGCGCGCCGGCTCGGGCGTCTCGGGGGAGGTGGGATCAGGCGTCGTCACGCCCAGCATTGTGCACCCGCCCCGCCGCCGGCCCGCAGGGCCCGGGACGGGTGAGATGGGCAGGGTCAGGGCAGGCGCCAGTCCACCGGCGCGGCGCCCTGCGCCTCGAGCAGCGCGTTGACGCGGGAGAACGGCTTGCTGCCGAAGAACCCGCGGTAGGCGGACAGCGGGCTGGGGTGCGCGCTCTCGACCGTCGGCACGTCGTCCAGCCACGGCTTGAGGCTCGCCGCGTCGCGACCCCACAGGATCGCCACGAGCGGGCCGCCGCGCGCCACGAGCGCCTTGATCGCTGCCTCGGTGACCGCCTCCCAGCCCTTGCCGCGGTGCGACGCCGGCTCGCCCGGCCGCACGGTGAGCACACGGTTGAGCAGCATCACGCCCTGGTCGGACCACGGGCGCAGGTCGCCGTTGGACGGTGCCGGCGCGCCGACGTCGTCCATCAGCTCGGTGAAGATGTTGGCCAGCGACTTCGGCACCGGGCGCACGTGCGGCTGCACCGAGAACGACAGGCCCATGGGGTGGCCGGGCGTGGGGTAGGGATCCTGGCCCACCACCAGCACCTTGACCTGGTCGAACGGCCGGCGGAACGCCGCGAGGACGTCGCCGGGCGCGGGCAGGTACTGGCGCCCGGCCGCGGTCTCGGCGCGCAGGAAGTCGCCCATCGCGTGGATCTGCGGCTCGACGTCGGCCAGCGCCGCCGCCCACCCGGGGTCGACCACCTGCGACAGCGGCGGCCGGTCCGCCGACGACGGCGGGGCCGCCGGCGAGGTGGCGGGTTGGGTGGCGGGCGAGGGCGCGGGCTGGTTGTCGGGCTCCACGGACGGCGAGGCTACCCGCCGCTCGGGTGCCCGGCCGGTCGGCCGGTCGGCCGCTCTGCCGGTGCCCGCCGCTTCGTGGTGCCCTCCCCGTGTCAGTACCAGCGCAGGCCATGGCGTGCGCTGGTACTGACGATCACAGGAACCGGTTCCGCTGTCAGCACGAGCGCGGGCCATGGCGTGCGCTGGTACTGACACGCGTGGATGACAGCCGTGTCGTTCCCTGCGGCGTACCCTGGAACCCATGAGCGAGGCAGTCGTGCAGCACGTCGCGCCCGGCACCCCGGGCGCCACCGAGGCGGCCGAGGACGCCGGCGAGCTCTCCGCGCGCGACCGCGAGATCCTCGCCTTCGAGCGCCAGTGGTGGAAGTACGCGGGCGCCAAGGAGCAGGCGATCCGTGACCTTTTCGACATGTCGGCCACGCGGTACTACCAGGTGCTCAACGCGCTGATCGACAGCCCGGCGGCGCTCGCCGCGGACCCCATGCTGGTCAAGCGGCTGCGTCGCATGCGCGCGACGCGCCAGCGGGCGCGCTCGGCACGACGCCTGTCCGACGACCGCGCCTGACGGCTCCGCCGGCCGCTTGCCCCGAGCCGCTACCCTGGGCGCCGTGAGCAAGAGCCAGTACTCGTACCCGCCCGACGAGTTCGACGTCCGCGGGCCCGACGACGCGCCGGTCGGTGTGCACCGGGCGCCGCGCAGCGGGTGGAGCAAGGCCTGGCCGTTCCTGCTCGTCGCCGTCGTGTGCGCCGGCATCGCCGTCGGCGCGGTGTCGCTCCTGTCGCGCGACACGGGCACGCCGTCGGTCGCCGCCGAGCCCGGGACGACGCAGTCCGCGCCGGGCGATGCGTCCGCGTCGCCCGAGGCCACGCCCGAGGGGTCGGAGCCTGCGGCGCCGTCGGCCACCCCGGAGACGTCGCCGAGCCCGAGCGGCACGCCCGACGTCGCGACGCTGGTCGCCGCGGCCGACGTCGCCGCGCCGATCCGGATCGTGAACTCCTCGACGATCGTGGGGGCGCCGGTCGACGGGCTGGCGGCCAAGGGCGCCGACGCGCTGGCTGGGCGCGGCTTCACCAACGTCCTGCCCACGAACCCGTCGTCGAACGATGTGCCCACGGTGAACACCGTGCTGTACGTCGAGGGCCGCAGCGACACCGCCGCCGCCGTCGCCGCGATCCTGGGCGTCGACCCCGCCAACGTCCGGCAGGTCAGCGGCCTCGCCGAGGGCGCCGCGGTGACCGCCGTGCTCGCCACGGACATCACGCCCGCGGGCTGACGCCCGCGCTCCGCGCACCGTCCTGACGCCGCAGCCGATTCCGGGTCCCTGGGGGTCCGAGACAGACCCTTCTGTCTCGGACCCCCACGGACCCGGATCGCGTCTGGGGGGGTGGTCGGGCGGCGGCAGGGCGGGTGATCTGCCGCGACACGGTCGCAGTTCGTCCTTCCCCCGCTGTGACCGAGGCCACTAGGGTGTGGCGCACCACGAGGCGGACAGGCGCCTCGCGGCGCACGCACAAGGAGAAGTTCATGGCCCAGGGCACCGTCAAGTGGTTCAACGCGGAGAAGGGGTACGGGTTCATCACCCCGACCTCCGGCGGACAGGACCTGTTCGTCCACTACAGCTCCATCCAGACCGACGGCTACCGGACGCTCGACGAGGGGCAGCAGGTGGAGTTCGAGGTCGGCCAGGGCCAGAAGGGCCCGCAGGCCGAGCAGGTCCGTCCGCTCTGACGGCCTCGGCCGCCGGCGGCGCGGGGGTCCGCGCACGACGACGGCCGCACCCCACGTCTTCCGGGCCGGCCCGTGCTGCAGACCGTCCCAGGCCGCCGGCGCGGGGCCGGACGGCGCCGTGATGGACGCCGTTCCGCCGCGGGCGGACTGTCTTGCACTCGTCACCGGAGAGTGCCAATAATGGCGTTAGCACTCTCCGGCTGCGAGTGACAGAACCACGGGATCCGTACCGGGGAGTGACGCAAGAACTCGGGTCGTCAGGTGAGGCCCGCGCGGGGCGTGACATGAACGCGCCGTCGTGGGTCGTCCGTCGCGGGCGCCGGCCGACCGTCATCCACCCAGCGGAGGATCAGTCCCCATGGCCAAGATCATCGCCTTCGACGAGGAGGCTCGTCGGAGCATGGAGCGCGGGCTCAACCAGCTCGCCGACACCGTCAAGGTCACGCTCGGCCCCAAGGGCCGCAACGTCGTTCTCGACAAGAAGTGGGGCGCCCCCACCATCACGAACGACGGCGTCTCCATCGCCAAGGAGATCGAGCTCGAGGACCCGTACGAGAAGATCGGCGCGGAGCTCGTCAAGGAGGTCGCCAAGAAGACCGACGACGTCGCCGGTGACGGTACGACCACCGCGACCGTCCTGGCCCAGGCCCTGGTCAAGGAGGGCCTGCGCGTCGTCGCCGCCGGCGCCAACCCGATCGCCGTCAAGCGCGGCATCGAGAAGGCCACCGAGGCCGTGACCGAGCAGCTGCTCAACGCCGCCAAGGAGATCGAGACCAAGGACGAGATCGCTGCCACGGCCGCCATCTCCGCCGGCGACCAGGCGATCGGCGAGCTCATCGCCGAGGCCCTCGACAAGGTCGGCAAGGAGGGCGTGATCACGGTCGAGGAGTCGAACACCTTCGGCCTGGAGCTCGAGCTCACCGAGGGCATGCGCTTCGACAAGGGCTTCCTCGCCCGCTACTTCGAGACGGACCCGGAGCGCCAGGAGGCCGTCCTCGAGGACCCGTACATCCTGCTCGTCGAGTCGAAGATCTCGAACGTCAAGGACCTGCTGCCGATCCTCGACCAGGTCATGAAGCAGGGCCGCTCGCTGCTGATCATCGCCGAGGACGTCGAGGGCGAGGCCCTGGCGACCCTGGTGCTGAACAAGATCCGCGGCACCTTCAAGTCCGTCGCCGTCAAGGCCCCGGGCTTCGGCGACCGCCGCAAGGCCATGCTGCAGGACATCGCGATCCTCACCGGCGGCCAGGTCATCACCGAGACGGTCGGCCTCAAGCTGGAGAACGCGACCCTGGACCTGCTGGGCCAGGCCCGCAAGGTCGTCGTGACCAAGGACGAGACCACGATCGTCGAGGGCTCGGGCGACGCCGACCTCATCGCCGGTCGCGTCAACCAGATCCGTGGCGAGATCGAGAAGTCGGACTCCGACTACGACCGCGAGAAGCTGCAGGAGCGCCTCGCCAAGCTGGCCGGCGGCGTCGCCGTCATCAAGGCCGGCGCGGCCACCGAGGTGGAGCTCAAGGAGCGCAAGCACCGCATCGAGGACGCCGTCCGCAACGCCAAGGCCGCGGTCGAGGAGGGCATCGTCGCCGGTGGTGGCGTGGCCCTGATCCAGGCCGGCGCCGCCGCGTTCGCCAAGCTCGAGCTCGAGGGCGACGAGGCCACCGGTGCCGCGATCGTCCAGTCGGCCATCTCGGCCCCGCTCAAGCAGATCGCCGTCAACGCCGGTCTCGAGGGCGGCGTCGTGGCGGAGAAGGTCAAGAGCCTCCCCGCCGGCCAGGGCCTCAACGCCGCCACGGGCGAGTACGAGGACCTGCTCGCCGCCGGCGTGAACGACCCGGTCAAGGTGACCCGCTCGGCGCTGCAGAACGCCGCGTCGATCGCCGCGCTGTTCCTCACGACCGAGGCGGTCGTGGCGGACAAGCCGGAGAAGGCTCCGGCCGCGCCGGGCGCCGACGGCGGCATGGGCGGCATGGACTTCTGAGTCCGGCCGTGAGCGCCCGCTGAGCGGGCGCTACCGCACCACGACGCAGGCCCGTCGCCCTGGGAGAGATCCCGGGGCGGCGGGCCTGCGTCGTACCCGGGGCCCGCGGCGAGCCTTCGTGCTGCGGACTGGCGCTGCCGGCTGCGGCTACTGGGCGCCGCGCACCATCCACCCCTCGGCGTCCACGTCGACGAAGCCGAACCTGCGGTACAGGCCGTGGGCGTCGGCCGTCTTGAGCATGACCCGCTTGAGGCCGAGTGGTTCCAGGTCCGCCATGACGCCCTCGACGAGGCGCACGCCGAGGCGTCGGCCGCGCACGGCGGGGTCGACGATGACGTCGCACAGCCAGGCGAACGTCGCGCCGTCGGTGACCACGCGGGCGTAGGCGACCTGGGCGCCGGTGGCGGTGTCGTAGATCCCGTAGTTGCGCGACCCCGCGACGGCGGCGTCGTGCACCGCGCGCGACCGGCCACGCGCCCAGTAGGAGTGCTCGGCCAGGAGCCGGTGCACGTGCTCGACGTCGAGGCGGTCGGGGTCGGCGGAGAACTCGAAGGCGGTCACCGGGCGAGTGTCGCACCGAGCACCGACGGCCACCGCGCCGCCGCGGCGCGACCGGGACGCCGCGCTCAGCCGGCCGCGAAGAGGCGGCTGGCCTGGGCCTCGGCGTCGGCGTACGTGCGGGCGGCCGTGGCGAGCGCCGTCTGGACGGCGTCGAGGGCGCCTTCCACCTGTGTCTGCGCCGACTGCCACTGGCCCATGACGCCGACGAACGCCGTCGCGGCCCCGCCGTGCCACACCGACTGCAGGTCCTGCAGGTGACGCAGCATCGCCGCGACCTCCGTGCGGATGGCTCCGACGGACCCCTGCACGGCAGCGCTCGCCTGCGCGACGCGCTCGCTGTCGACCTCGTACCGCATGGTGCCTCCCGATCGTCCCGTGCGGCCCGGAGCGTCCGGGCCCACGGTCACGTTAGGAGCCGCAGGGTGTCGCTGCGCCGGGCGCCGCACGCCGGCGGTGGACGACGGGCGTCGCGGGGCGGGTGTGCACAGCGACCAGGGTGGTGGGGGCGCGGCGGCGGCCGGAGCCGCGGCCCTCCGCCCGAGGGCGAAGGACGCGCTGCACCGGTCGGGGGCTCGCGGCACGCCCCGTGGCCGGTGGCTCAGGACGCGCGGGGAGCCGGCGAGCCCTCGACGTCCTCGGGCGGCAGCGTCGCCTGCTCCTTGAGCAGCCGGGCCAGCTCGGCCTCGATGTTCTGGCGGGCCGCGTTCTCCCACGCGCCGCCCATCGGGCTGGAGAAGATCTGCTTGCGGCCCAGGAGGCGCTGCAGCACGCGGATGCGGGCCCGCACGAAGTCGCGCTGCGGGATGTGGCCGTACTCCTCGCGCACCGCCGCCACGTACTGCTTGTAGCGCTGCGGCTCGATGGCGAGCATCGACAGGTCGGCGTCGTTGAGCACCTGGCTGTCGGTGTCGCGCGGGTCCGGGGTGTGCCACAGCAGCGTGTCGACGAGGTGGGCGACACGCTCCACGTTCTTCTCGGGCAGCCCGAGCGCCGTCAGCTCCTTGCGGGCCAGCTCCGCGCTCGCCGTCGTCTGCTCGCCGTTCTTGAACGCGCTCGCGAGCTTGCGGTCGGCGCTGAACACGGCCCCGTGGTACCAGGCGGCCAGCCGCACCAGGTCGGGCTCGTGCGTCTCCTGGGACAGCTCGTCGACGCGGTGCAGCACGGTGGCCAGGTGCTTGAGGTTGTGGAAGTGCCGCTCGGGACCGGACCAGCGCTCCACGAGGCTGTCGGCGACGCCGCCGATCTCCGCCTCGGACGCCGTGGCGCCGGCCCCGAGAGCGGAACGGGTGAACGAGGAACGGAACCACTGCGGTGCGTCAGCGAAGTTGACGCCCATCTGTATCAGACCTTCGGTCGACGACTACGGAACGTGCCCTCACCGTCAGCCTACGACCCCCGGGGGACACCTGCGGCAGGGCGCCGCGCACCCACGCGGGGCGCCGGGTCGTGCGGCCGACCCGGCGACGACGAGGGACGATCGTAGCCTCACTCGGCGATGCCCGGGGACGCCGCGGCGGCGCCCCCGGCGGTGCCCCCGGCGTGGCCGGTGCCGTGGCTCTCGACGGGCCGGTCGCCGGCGGGCAGCGTGACCCGGACGGTGAGCCCGCCGCCCGGCGTCGTGGCCGTCTCCACGTGCCCCTGGTGCGCCCCGACGATCGCCGCGACGATCGCCATGCCGAGGCCCGAGCCGCCCGACTCGCGGTTGCGGGAGGAGTCGGCGCGGTAGAACCGCTCGAAGATGCGCGCTGCCTGCTCCGGCGTGACGCCCGGCCCGTGGTCGCGGACCTCGAGGCGCGCGGCGCCGTCGGGCAGGACGCCCAGGGCGAGCTCGACCGGGGTGCCGGCGGGCGTGTGCCGCGCGGCGTTGCCGACCAGGTTGGTCAGCACCTGGCGCAGCTTGTCGCCGTCGCCGGTCACGGCCAGGGCCGATGGCGGTGCGGCGGCGCCGTCGAGCGCGGTGACCGCCACCGCGCGGGTGGGGTCGAGGGCGTGCAGGTCCTGCGCGGCGTCGTGCGCCAGCCGCGCCAGGTCGACCGGCTCGCGGCGCAGCGGGCGGCCCTCGTCCATCCGCGCCAGCTCCAGCAGGTCGTTGACCAGCGAGCCCATGCGGCGGGCGGAGTCCTCGATGCGGCCCATGGTGTCCTGCACCTTGTCGCCGGTGTCGAGGGCGCCCATGCGGTACAGCTCGCCGTACCCGCGGATCGTGGCCAGCGGCGTGCGCAGCTCGTGGCTGGCGTCGGAGACGAACTGCCGCATCCGCTTCTCCGACGCCTCCTGGGCGGAGAACGCCCGCTCGATCTGCGCCAGCATCGTGTTGAGCGAGATCGACAGCGAGCCGACCTCTGTGGACGCGGGCCGCTCGGGCACGCGCTGCGACAGGTCGCCGGCCGCGATGGCGGCCGCCGTGGACTCGATGCGGCGCAGCGGCCGCAGGGAGCGGTGCACGAGCAGCCAGGCGGCGATGCCGCCGATCGTCACGATCGAGACGCCCGAGATGGCGAGCGCTCGGGTGAGGAACTGGATGGTGTGCCCGATCTCCGACAGCGGGAGGGCGACGTAGGCGGTGCCGACGGTCTGCCCGTTGAGGGTCACCGGCGTGCCGATGACCCGCCACGCGGTCGGGTCCGACCCGCCGGAGGACTGCACGGTGAAGGCGTCGAGTCCGCGGGCGCTCACCCGGGCCAGCGTCTCGTCCGGGAACCGCGGCGTGCCGAACCGCTCGACGGTCGCCGGCCAGGCGAGGGGCTGGCCGTCACCGTCGAGGTCGCGGATGAGCACGACGTAGTCGCTGGGCAGCAGGTTCTGCCGGCCCTCTGACTGCGCGTACGCCTGGCGGACCGCGGACTGGACCGACTGGGTGAGCTGCGTGTCCACCTCGCCCACGAGGTACTCGCTCACCACGACCCGGGTCACGAACGCCGTCATGCCCAGCCCCAGGGCGAGCAGGACGACGATGATGGACACGAGGCGCGCGCGCAGCGGCACGCTCTCCAGCGATGCCCACAGCGGCTGCAGGCGGTGCCGCCAGGCGTCGCCGAGGTGGCCGCCGCCCTGCCCACGGTGCGCGCCGTCGTCGTGCCCCGCCCCGCCGTCGTCGTGCCCCGCCCCGCCGGCGGACGGACCGCCGCCGGACGGGAAGGGGGCACCGCCGGGTGCCGCGTCAGGGGACGTCGCGGCACCCGGCGGCGCCGGGTGGCCGGCCGCACCGGTCAGGGTGCGGCCGGCCGCGGCGCCGCGGCCGTCGTCGCGCAGGGGGAACGCGACGGCGTCGCTCGCGGCGCCGGGCTCGTGGGGGTGGGGCCGGGAGGTCACGTCAGACGCGCGCCGGCTGCGGGGCGCGCAGCAGGTAGCCCACGCCGCGCTTCGTGTGGATCATCGGGGCGAGCGTCACCTCGTCGCCGTCCGGGCCGGTCACCTTGAGCGCGTCGATCTTGCGGCGCAGGTAGGAGATGTAGGACTCGACGATGTTGGCGTCGCCGCCCCAGTCGTACTGCCACACGTGGTCGAGGATCTGCGCCTTGGACAGCACCCGGCCCGCGTTGAGCATGAGGTAGCGCAGCAGCTTGAACTCGGTGGGGGACAGGTCCACCTCGACGCCGGCCCGGCGCACCTCGTGGCTGTCCTCGTCGAGCTCCAGGTCGCCCACCCGCAGCACCGCGTCCTCCTCCGGGAGGCCCACCTGCGTGCGCCGCAGCACCGCGCGGATTCGGGCCACGACCTCCTCCAGGCTGAACGGCTTGGTGACGTAGTCGTCGCCGCCCACGGTGAGCCCCTGCACCTTGTCCTGCGTGTCGTCCTTCGCGGTGAGGAACAGCACCGGCGTGTGGCGGCCCGTGGCCCGCATGCGGTGGGTCACCTGGAAGCCGTCCATGTCGGGCAGCATGACGTCGAGGACGACGAGGTCCGGCTCGAGGTCGCGCACGAGCTGCAGGGCGCCGGCGCCGTCGGCGGCGGCGTGGACCTCGAAGCCTGCGAAGCGCAGGGACGTGGACAGCAGCTCACGGATGTTCGGCTCGTCGTCCACGACGACGAGGCGCGCCTCCGGGGTGGTGGGGCTGGGCATGACTCCAGTCTGCGCCCGTGGGCTGGAGGATGCCTGGGAGCAGGTCCAGGAGTTTCCTGGGAATCGTCCGGGGGTCGCCGGTGCGGCGCGCCGCACCGGGTCCGACGCCCTGCGGCGGGCGCTCCTAGCATGGCGTGCGGCGTGCGGCGTGCGCCGCCGAGCGAGGGGGAGCGATGGAGCTGACCGGCACGGACCTGACGGGCCTGGTGCTGACCGTGGTCCTGCTGGCCGCGGGCGTGTACGTCTTGTACTTCGTCGTGCGGTACGCCGTGCGCGACGGGATCCTCGACGCCCGCGCCAAGGAGGCCGAGCAGGCACAGGGGGGACCCGCGGGCGCCGCGGACGGCGGTGCCGAGGGCGACGGACCGCAGCCGTAGGCCCGCAGGCGGGTCGGCGGGCCCCGCCCGGCGCCGGCGCAGACGCCGACGGCGGCGCACCGCCGCAGCGGGCACCGCCGTCGTGAGCCGGGCGTGAGCCGGGCGTCAGAGGTAGCGCAGCGGGTCGAACTCCTCGAGCGGGATGATCCGCACGCGCGGCAGCAGCGTGGTGAACGCGTCGGCGTCGGTCTCGAGGTCGAACATCTCGAGGCCGCGGTGCGTCAGCTCGGTGAAGCGCGCGTTGACGAACTCGCGGAAGGCCAGCAGGCCCACCTTGCGGTCGCCGCCCAGCAGCGCCTCCATCTGTGGCAGGAAGTCGCCGTCGTGGCTGGCCAGCAGCACGTCGCCGTCGCGGTCGGCGATCGCGTCCAGCGTGCGCTGGATACCGACGTCGACCACCTTCTCGGTGCCGCTGCCAGCCAGCGGGATGGGCCGGTAACCCATCGCCAGCAGCGCCTGCACGAACGACATCGGCATCTGCCCGCTGGTGGCGTTGAGGAAGAACAGCGGGACGACGTCCTGCCCCCACACCTTCTGCGCGAACGTGCTGATGCGGTCCCAGCGCGGCCGCTCCTCGGGGTTCGGGCGCCGGTTGAGCACGTTCATGCCCAGGGTGGCGTCGATGTTCTCCCCGTCGACCAGCAGGTACGTGCGGCGGCCGGAGGGCGCCGCGGAGGCCGGGGATGACGGGGGGACGGCGAACGGCTGCGACATGGGCCCAGCGTAGAGCCAGCGCGGCGCGAGCGCCGGGGCGTGCCGGACGCGGACCCGCCGCGGGTTCGGGACCTGCGGGGTTGTGGAGAAGTCCGGGGACGCGAGTACGTTGTGCCCCCGTGACCACGGAAACTCTCGACCGCGCCCTCGCGCCCGCCGGCCCCGGCGCCGCCGCCGAGGCCGCCGAGCGACCCCGCATCACCGTCCTGCAGAACAGCCCCGACGTGCCGCTCGGACTCTTCGTCCCGCTGCTCGGCGACGGCGTGCGCACCGTCCGGCTCGACCTCGGCGAGCCCGTGCCGGCGCTCGACGCCGTCGGCGACGGGCTCGTGGTGCTCGGCGGGCAGATGTCCGCGTACGACGACGCCGCCGCGCCGTGGCTGCCGGCCGTCCGCGGGCTGCTCGCCGACGCCGCCCGGTCCGACGTCCCGACGCTCGGCATGTGCCTGGGCGCGCAGCTGCTCGCCGTCGCCGGTGGGGGAGCCGTCCAGGTCGCGGCCCCGCCCGGGCGCGAGGCCGGCGTCGTGACGATCCAGTGGCGCGACGCCGCCCGCGACGACGCGCTGCTGAGCGCCGTCGCCGGCGCCGCCGCGTCGACCCGGGCCCTGAGCATGCACGCCGACGCGATCTGCGAGCTGCCCGCGGACGCCGTCTGGCTCGGTTGGTCGACCACGTACCCGTACCAGGCGTTCCGCTGGGGCTCGGCGGTGGGGCTGCAGTTCCACCCCGAGGCCGGCAAGTCGATCGCGCTGGACTGGGCGCGGCAGCACGACGACGTCGACGCCGCCGCGCTCGACGAGGAGATGAACGAGCACGCCGCCGAGCTGGCCCAGCTGGCGATCACCCTGGCAGGCGCCTTCTCGGCGCAGGTCTCGGCCCGCGCGGCCCGCTGACCGACCTGACCGGCCGCTGACCCGCCCGCGCCGAGCAGTCCACCGGCCCGCCCGGAACAGCAGCTCGGCTCGCGAGATAGAGAAGGTCCTCGCCGAGATAGAGAGGCCCCGGCCGCACGTGCGGCCGGGGCCTCTCTATCTCGCGGACCTGGGTCTCTATCTCGCGAGCGTGGCTCTCTATCTCGGCGCCAGAGCTCTCTATCTCGGCGGGAGGGCGGGGGTCACCACGCGGACTCGGGCTTCGGCTCCTGCTGTCCGGCCTCGATCTCCGGGGTCACCGGCGTCGGGCTGATCTGCTGCGGGGCGCTGCTGCCCTGCTTGAGCGCGGCCAGGCGCGCCTCGAGCTCGATCTCCTGGTCGGACATCATCAGCTCGTCGAACTGGGCGTCGATCGAGGCCGCCGCCACCTCGGACTGGCCGATCGCCATGGCCTCCTCGCGGCGCACCGCCTCCTCGAAGCGCGACAGCTCGCTCGTGGGGTCGAGCACGTTGATGGAGCTGATCGCCGTCTGCACCGTCTGCTGCGCCTGGGCCGACTTCTGCCGGGCCACGAGCGAGTCGCGCTTATTCTTCAGCTCGCCCAGCTTGTCCTTCATCATGGCGAGCCCGGACTTGAGCTTCTCCACCGTGGCCCGCTGCGTCTCGATCAGGGGCTGCGCCTGCTTGACCTCGCCCTCGGCGTCGAGCTGCTTGCGCAGCGCCACCTTGGCGAGCTGGTCGAACTTGTCGGCGTTCGCCGCGTCGCCCTTGGCACGGTACTCGTCGGCCTTGCGGGAGGCGGCCAGGGCCTTGGCGCCCCACTCCTGCACCGCGGCGACGTCCTCGTTGTAGTCCTGCTCCGCCAGGCGCAGGTTGCCGATCGTCTGGGCGATCGCCTGCTCGGCCTCGGCGATGTTGTTCGTGTAGTCGCGCACCAGCTGGTCCAGCATCTTCTGCGGGTCCTCGGCGCGGTCGATGAGCGCGTTGATGTTCGCCTTGGCGAGCTGGGTGATGCGCCCGAGGATGCTCTGCTTCTGGGTCATGGGTGGGGTGCCTTCCTCGTGGTGTGGACGGTGGTGGTGCCCGACCACCGGTCAACGTGCGACGTGCGGGAGAAGTGCCGGGACGCCCGGGGCGCCGGTGCAGCGTGCGAGGGTCGTGGGCCCCGGGTCATCGGGCTAGAACCTGCCCCCGCGAGACCGGCCGCCGCGGCCGCCGCCGGTGCGCCCGCCGGCGCGGCCGCCGCCGAACCCGCCGCCGCCGAACCCGCCGCCGATCCGTCCGCCGGAGGCGCGGCGCCCTCCGCGGGAGCCGCCGTAGCCGCCCCCGCCGAACGTGCCGCCGCCGAACCCGCCGGAGCCGCCGAAGCCGCCGCCGGACCCGCGCAGGATCGAGTCGAGCAGGATGCCGCCGAGCACCATGCCGCCCACGTCGCCGCCGCCGGCGGCGCCCTGGCCCCAGCCGGACGCGTCCTGCTGCGCCATCTGCGACGCCTGCTGCGCGTACCGCTCCGCCAGCTGGGCGCGCTGAAGCGCCGTCGTCGGGTCGCCGGTCAGCGACCGCGCCTCCTGCACCAGCCGGATGGCCTCGGCCAGCCGCGTGCGGGCCTCGGGGCCGACGGCGCCGCGACGGGTCGCGACGAAGTCGTCGGTGGCGCGGATCTGGGACTCGACCCGTCCGAGCGTGTCGCGCAGCAGCGCGGCGGCGCGGGCGTCGGACTCGGCCTTCTGGCGCACCGGCGCGAGCGCCTGGTCGAGCGCTGCCTCCGCGGAGGTCAGGCGACGCAGCGCGGCGAGCGGGTCGCCGCCGTGCCGCGCGGACCGCGCCTGCTCGACCGTGGCCCGCGCCTCCAGCAGCGCCGGCAGCACGGCCGGGTCGCCCGGGGCGAGCCGCTCGGCGTCCGCGACGTCCTGGGCGATGGAGGCGATGCCGCGGTCGAGGCGCGGGCCGGCCTCGGCCAGGTCCTGCCCGGCGCGCTCCACCGCCTCGAGCAGCGTGACCGCCTGCCCGAGCGCGTTCTGCGCCCCGCGCGCGTGCGCGACCGCGGTGTTCCGGTCCCGCTTCTGCAGAGCGGTGCGCCCCTCGGCGACCGCCTGGCGGGCGTGGTCGACCAGCGAGGCGGCCTGGTCCGGGTTGAGGGCCACCGACTCCAGGGCGGAGCGCGGGTACGTCGCGGCGAGGGTGCCGAGCGTCTGGCGCGCGACCTCGATGCGCTGGTCGATCTCGCCGGCCCGCTGCTCGGTCTCGTCCAGCACCTGGGGCGCGCGCTGCGCCAGCCGGCGGAGCTGGTCGAAGGACTCCGTCTGGGCGTCCAGCGCGTCGGCGGCGCCGTCGCACAGCCGCAGGATCTCGGTGAGCAGCTGCCGGCGCTGCGGCTCGGTCTCGGGCTCGGCGTCGTCGAGGCGCTGGCGGACGCCGAACGCCTGCGCGACGTCCGCCTTGGCCTGGGCGAGCACCTGCTGGAACTGCTGGGTGGCCTCGAGCCCGAACTCCGCCTGCGCGAACCCGAGCTCCTGCTCGGAGGTCTTGAGCGCGTCGTCGATCTCGACGAGGGCCGCGGCCGCACGCCGCTCCAGCTCCTCGGTGGGGAGCGTCGCCAGCTCGTCGGCGGGCGCCGCCGCGGGCCTCCCGACGGCGGTGCGGCGCCGGCGCCACCACAGCCAGCCGCCCACGCCGCCGACGACGACCACGCCGGCGCCGACGAGCGCCGCCGTCCTGCCGGCACCGCCGGCGCCCGAGCCGCCGCCTCCGGCCACCTGGCGGGTGGTGTCGGCGGCGACGATCGCTGCTGCGCCCCAGTCCGCCTCGCCCTCGGGGGCGCGGCCGGCGGCGGTCAGCGCGTCCTCGGTGGCCGCCTCGATCGCGTCGAGGTCGGCGTCGCTGAGGTCGATGTTCGCGTCCACCGACAGCCCGTAGAGGGAGTCCTCGACGGCGACGGCGAGCAGCAGGTCGTCGACGCCGAGCCGCGCGTTGTTGGCGGTGGCGATCGCCCAGGACTCCCCGTCGAGCCCGTCGAACGTGTCCACGTAGATGACGAAGAGCTGGAAGCGCGTCTCGTCGGCCAGCCGGTCCAGCGCCGCCTGCACCTCGGCGGGGTCGTCCAGCACGTCCGCGCTGTCGGTCACTGCGCCGTCCAGGGTGTCCAGGGGCTGCTCGGCGTGTGCCGACGGCAGCAGGGCAGGCGCGAGCACGGCCTGCGCGCCGAGGAGGGCGAGGCCGGTCAGGAGGGCGGCGAGGAGGGGGACGAGAGCTGCGGGCGCGCGGCGCGGCGCGCTCGGGACGAGGCGGTTCACGTCCCGATCGTCCCGCCCGACCTGGGGGAGCGCAATTCGCCCCCGTGGTGAAACCCGCGCTCAGGCGGGGTGCCGGGGTCCGGCGTCGACTGCCGGCCGTGAGCTCGGCACTTCGTCGTGAGGTCGGCACCTCGGGCTGCCGAGCTCACGACGAGGTGCCGAACTCACGACGAGGTGCCGACCTCACGGGGCGGGCGTGCCCGTCACTTCACCTCGTCGAGCTCCTCGGCGTCGACGATGCGGTAGGCGTACCCCTGCTCGGCCAGGAACCGCTGGCGGTGCGCGGCGAACTCCTGGTCCACCGTGTCGCGCGCGACGACGGCGTAGAAGTGCGCCGTGCGCCCGTCGGCCTTGGGCCGCATGACCCGCCCGAGGCGCTGCGCCTCCTCCTGGCGCGAGCCGAACGAGCCGGACACCTGGATGGCCACGGACGCCTCGGGCAGGTCGATCGAGAAGTTCGCGACCTTGCTGACCACCAGGCGGGACACCTCGCCGGAGCGGAACGCGTCGAACAGCCGCTGGCGCTCGCGCACCGTCGTCGCGCCGGTGATGAGCGGGGCGTCCAGGTGCGCCGACAGCTCCTCGAGCTGGTCGAGGTACTGGCCGATGACCAGCACCTGGTCGTCCGGGTGCTGGTCGACGATCTGCTGCACGACCTTGTTCTTGCCCGGGGCGCAGGCGGCCAGCCGGTACTTGTCCTCCGGCTCGGCCGTCGCGTACACCATCCGCTCGTGGTCGGGCAGCGTCAGGCGCACCTCGACGCAGTCGGCCGGCGCGATGTAGCCCTGCGCCTCGATGTCCTTCCACGGCGCGTCGTAGCGCTTGGGCCCGATCAGGGAGAACACCTCGTCCTCGCGGCCGTCCTCGCGCACCAGGGTGGCGGTCAGCCCGAGGCGGCGGCGGGCCTGCAGGTCCGCCGTCATGCGGAAGATCGGCGCGGGCAGCAGGTGCACCTCGTCGTAGACGACCAGGCCCCAGTCGCGCGCGTCGAGCAGCTCGAGGTGGGAGTAGACGCCCTTCCGCTTGGTGGTGAGCACCTGGTAGGTCGCGATGGTGACCGGCTTGATCTCCTTGCGGGTGCCGGAGTACTCGCCGATCTCGTCCTCGGTGAGCGTGGTGCGCCGCACCAGCTCGTCCTTCCACTGCCGCGCGGAGACGGTGTTGGTGACCAGGATCAGCGTCGTCGTGCCGGACTTCGCCATCGCGCCTGCGCCGACGATCGTCTTGCCGGCGCCGCAGGGCAGCACGACGACGCCGGAGCCGCCGTGCCAGAACCCGTCCACGGCCTGCTGCTGGTAGGGCCGCATCGACCACGGCTTCGGCTCGTCGCCGGGCGTGCGCGGCGCGGCGACCTCGCTCAGCGCGATCGGGTGCTTCTCGCCGTCGACGTACCCGGCCAGGTCCTCGGCCGGCCAGCCCAGCTTGACCAGCACCTGCTTGAGGTGGCCGCGCTCGGAGCGGTGCACGACGACGGTCTCGTCGTCGATGCGCTCGCCCACCAGGCCGGCCGTGCGCTTGGACTTGAGCACCTCGGCCAGGACCGCCCTGTCGCTGGCCTGCAGCACGAGCCCGTGCGTGGGGTGGCTGACCAGCTGCAGGCGGCCGTAGCGGCTCATCGTCTCGGCGACGTCCACCAGCAGCGCGTGCGGCACCGGGTAGCGGGAGAACTCGATGAGGGTGTCGACCACCTGCTCGGCGTCGTGCCCGGCGGCGCGCGCGTTCCACAGCCCCAGGTTGGTGAGGCGGTAGGTGTGCACGTGCTCCGGCGCGCGCTCCAGCTCGGCGAAGGGCGCGATCGCCCGGCGCGCGGCCTCGGCGCGGGGGTGGTCGACCTCCAGCAGGAGCGACTTGTCGCTCTGGACGATCAGCGGGCCGTCGGTCATGCGGTTCCTTCCTGCGGGCGGAGATCCAGTGTGCCAACACCGCGCCCGCCCGTGGTGTTCCACCGTAGGGCGTGCGCGCAGGCCCCGGGCGCCTGGGGCGCGGCGCCCGGGCGCGTCCCGGCGCCGGCCGGCATGGGGATATCTCCCCATCCCGCCCGCGGCGCCCCGCGGCCGGGGAGTGCCCCGGGCAGAAGGGGGCGTGGGCGAGAGATGACCGATCTCCGGGTGGACCTGTAGGCCGTGCGCGACGTCGCGGCGACGTGGGACGGCACGCCGGCGAGGACGACCGAGAACCTGCGGGTCCCGACCGACGGCGCGGCCGGCGTGGCGGACGCGTTCGCCGACGTCGACCGGCAGCTCGCCGACGCGCCGGGGGGCGACGGCGGGGCCGCCCGACGAGGCCCGGCGGATGGAACCCGCTGGGCCGGGCGACCGACCCCGCCCCCGTCGGCCTCGTGCCCGCCGGCCAGGGATCCAGGCCGGACGGACCGAGGCCGGATACTGTGACCGCGACGAAGGAGGCCCCATGATGCGGTGGCTGCGACGCCGCCCCCTGCCCGTCCGCGACGTGCCGCTGGCGGACACCTACTACATGGTGGTCCCCGGCGCCGGCGTCACCGAGGTGCGCCTGGGCCGGGCGGACGACCTCGAGGTCGTCGCCACGGTGACCACGCCCCGCCGGTGGTTCGTGCTCTTCCGTGCTGCCGGCATGCCCGGCGGGATCCACGGCGAGATCGTGTGGGAGGTCGACCCGGCCACCGACGTCGCCGCCCTGCACCGGCGCCGGCGCGGCGACGCGGAGGCCGCCCCGATCCTCGCCGGGCACCTCGACGTGCCCCTGTACCGGGACCGGGCCGAGGCCGAGCGGTCGGGGAGGGACGGGACGGCGAGCGAGCACGACGCGCCGGCGCCGGTCCCCGTCGCCGCGGTGGCCGAGGTGGGCTCCGAGCGCCTCGCCGCGGCGCTCGCGGCCCAGGACGTGCCCGCGATCGGGCAGGCGCTGCGGCACGACGTCGTGGTGGTCCCGATCGTGCGCGGCCCCGACGGCGAGACGCAGAACCGGGTGTTCGAGCCGCCGGCGGGCTCGACGCGGCCCTACGAGGTGTGCCTGTTCTCCTCCGCGCGCGCCCTGGCGGCGTTCCTGCAGGACGCCCCGGACCGGGAGTTCGCGCTGTGCCGCGGCGAGACGCTGGCGCCGTTCCTCGAGCGCCACGCCGACGTCCTCGAGCGCGTGGTTTTCGACCCCGCCGGGCCGCACCCCATGGCGGCGAGCGTGGCCGACGTCTCGGCGTTGCTGGTGCCGCAGCCGGGGGACGACGAGCTGGCATGGGTGACCGGTCCGGACCCGGAGCCGGCGCGCCCCGAGGACCGGCTGCGGTCCGTCGGCTTCGACCTCCGCCTGCCGGAGCAGTGGGCGGTGATCGACCTCGACGACGCCGAGGCGCGCGCCCGGCAGGTCCGCGAGCTCGTGCGGCGACAGACCCGCGTGCTCGGCGACCGCGGGGTCCCGCTCCGGCAGGACGTGCGGGCCTGGCTGGAGAGCGCCGGCGAGCGGGCGGCCTCCGCCGGCGGGCGGCTGCAGGCCTTCCTGCTCGAGCACGAGGGCCGCACGGCCCTCGCGCTGAGCCTGACCGTGTACTGGCACGAGCTCGGCCCGGAGGTCGGCGGCACGCCGCACCTGGAGCGCATCGAGGGCCGGATCCGCGCCGGCCTGGCCGAGGGCGACGCCGTCGTCGGCGCCGAGACGACCGCGGGCCCGCTGCTGCTCCACGTGCGCGAGCGCCGCGGTGCGGCGGAGGGCGGGGGCGAGGGGCACGCCGTGCTGCTCGTCGACTACTGGCTGGTCTCGCCCGACCAGCGCGGCGCCGTCCAGCTCGCGTTCTCCACCCCGCACGTCGCCGCGCGCGCGGCGGTGCTGCGGCTCACCGACGGCGTCGTGCTCGCGACCGGCTGGGCCGTCGAGCCGCGGCCCCCAGCGGCCTCCGACGCCTAGGGCTCGGCCGGCTCCACCGCCGCGATGCGGTGCACCGCCACGGTGAGCTCGGCCTCGCGCGCCGGGTCCAGGGCGCGCAGCCGGCCGCCCTCGACCTTCAGCGGCCGGAGCTTGCGCCGCGCCGGGGTGCCGTGGGCGTCGACGAGCTCGACCCACACCTGCTCGCCGTCGCGCGCCGCCTCGCGCAGCAGGGCCAGGGCGTCGCCGGCCGCGGCGGACATGGAGCGCAGCCGGTCGACGGCGGTCGCGTCCGCGTCGTCGTCGGGGCGCCGGCCCGCGGCCAGGGCCGTCGTCCTGCTGGCGCCGAGGGCTCCGCCGTTGCCGGTGGCCGTGCCGGGGAACGGGCCGCGGCCCCGTCCGTCGCCGGCCTCGGCGGCGCGCAGGCGCTCCACCAGCGCCCGTCGGCCGTCGTCCGTGACCGCCGACGTCGCCACGGGCGCGCCGGCGCGCCGGCCCGCCCGGTCCACGCGCGGCGGGCGGCGCAGGCGGCCCAGCGGTCGCCCGTCGGGGCCCTCGAGCGCGGCGAGCAGTCCCCGCTCGCGCAACGCGGCGTGCAGCTCGGCCGCCGGGACGGCGGCGGCCAGGACTGTCGGGGCCAGGCGCACCAGGCCGAGCGACGCCAGCCGCGGGTCCTCGGCCAGCCCGGCCAGCACCGCCGGGTCGGCGGCCCGCACGTACGAGCCGGCCGAGCCGACCCGCAGCGCCGCGTGCCGCCGCGCGGTGTCGCGCACCAGGTACTCCAGCGGCTGCGGCACGGGGACGGGGGAGCGGGCGGCGAGCTCGGCGAGCAGCTCGTCGGCGGTGGCGCCGAGGTCGAGGGCACGGGTGACCGACGACGCCGAGAACCGCACGGTGGTGGCCGCGCCCCGCGACTCGGCGTCCGCGGTGCGCTCCAGCAGCCGGGCCAGCGGGCGCGACGGGCGGCCGGGCACGATGCCGGTGAGGTCGCCCTGCAGCAGCACCTCCTCCACCTCGGCGGGCAGCACGGCGCGCAGCGCCTCGACGAGGTCGACCGGCTCGTCGGCATCCCGCTCCCGCGGATCGTCAGAACCAGCGCCGGCCATACCGTGCGCTGCTGCTGACACACCGCGTGCGAACGCCGGGCTGTCAGTACCGGCGCCGGCCATGCCCTGCGCTGGTCCTGACACGAGGGCGAGCAGGGCGCGGCCCGGCCCGGCCAGCGCGCCCGCCCCGGTGGCGCCGAGCAGCGCCGCCTCGCGCAGCAGGCCCTCCACGGCGGCCTCCGGCGGGACGGCGCGCGGCGTGCGCCAGGCCAGCACCGCCAGCACGTCGGCGGCGGTCAGCGGCGCGCCCGGCTGCCCGGCCAGGGCCTCGAGCACCTGCGCCCGCAGCCGCGGCACCCACGCCCGGTGCAGGTCCGGCGACAGCGGGGCACGGACCGTGCCCTTGTCGTCCCGCGACCCCGCCCGCCACGGCGTGCGGCGCGAGGCGGCCCAGGCGGCGGCCAGCATCGCCCAGCGGTCGGCCTCGTCGGCGTCGGCCCACGCGTCGGCGCGGGTGGTGGGCACGTACGACGGCGGCGCCTCGCCGTCGTCGGCCACCAGCTCCGCGGAGGCGGCCAGCTCGACGACGATGGCCGCCGTCGCCTCGTCGACGCCCAGCGCCTGCGCGGCCCGACGCACGTCGCGCACGCCGAGACCGCCCGCGCGCAGCACCGACGGCGGCGCCTCGTCCCACAGGTCGATCAGCGCGTCGACCAGCCGCACGACCTCCAGCGCGGCGCTCGCGGCCTCGGCGTCCGCGGTGGGCGCGGGCACCTCCCGCACCTCGGCGCGCGGCGGCTCCAGGCGCGGGTCGCGGTGGGTGCGCCCGCCGCGCAGCGCCAGCCCGACGTCCCGGGGCAGCACCACGGTGCGGGCGTCGGCGCGCTGCAGCAGCCCGGCCTCGACCAGGGCGTCCACGGCGCGGCGCGGCGCCGAGCCCGCCGGCGGCACGACGCCGACCGGCGGACCCCAGGTGAGCGCGTCGAGCACCTCGCGGGCACCGGGCGGCAGGTCGTCGAGCGCCGCGATCCCGTCAGGGTCGGTTCCGTCATCGGGCGCTTGCCGGAACGAACCCTGACGGGATCCGGCGTCCCGGTGCGGGCCGAGCCCCGCGGGGTAGGGGCCCAGGACCTCCCCGAGGCCCGGGACGGCGCGAAGGTCAGGGGTGCCCGGCTCGCCGGCGTCCCACAGCAGGGCCTGCTCGAGGGCGGCGGCGATCCGCCGCTCGACCGCGGTGGCACCGTCGGGTCCGCCTTCGGGGTCCGCGCCGGCGCCGTCCGCGACGGGCCCGCCCGCGCCGACCGCCGCCACGACGTCGGCCGGCGTCACGGGGGGCCGCTCGGTCTCGAGCACGAGCACGGTCTCGAGAACCTGGAGCGTGGGGGCGTCGGCGCGGGCGAGCGCGCGCTCGAGCGAGGTGCGGCTCGAGGCGCGCGCCGCGAGGGAGCGCAGCGTCGACGGGGAGGGGGAGGCCAGGTCCGGGCGCTCGCGCAGCAGCGCCACGAGCGCCTCGTCGGGGCGCTCGCGGATCGTGTCGCTGAACGTGCGGCGGGCGGCCGGACCGTCGCCGGGGGCGTCGGCCGACGCCGTCCCGCGCGGTGCGGGCGTGCTGGCCATCTCGTCGATGCTACGCGCCTGACCTGGACGGGCGCCGCGCGGGCCGCGGTGACGGTGGCGGAGAGCCCGGCCGCGAGCGTCCCGTCGCCGCCGCGCAGCACCCCCTCACTGCCGCGCCGTGCGGGCGCAGACCTCCTCCCAGGGCGTCGGCTCGATGCCGAGGTGCTTGCGCGCGTCCGTGTCGTCGAGCACGTACGGCCGCTCCCACTGGTAGATCAGCTCGCGCACCTCGCGCATGAACGGCGACGCGAGCGCCACGGCGGCCAGCACCGGGCCGCGCAGCGACCGCACCCGCACGGGTGGCCTGCCGGCGGCCGCCAGCACGTCCGTGACCGCCTGCCGCTGGCTGACCGGCGGGTTGCTCGGGGTGTGCCAGGCCCGCCCGTGGGCGTCCGGGTCCTCGGCGGCCGCGACGAGGGTGCGGGCGGCGTCCTGCACGTCGGTGAAGGTGTGCGGCAGGTCGGTGCGGCCGATCATCCAGGCGGTCCGGCCCCGCAGCGCGCCCGGCACGACGCGCGAGACGTGCCCGTTGGGCCCCACGCCCGGCCCGACGAAGTCCGAGCTGCGCACCTCGACCGCCCGCACGCGCCCGGCCCGGTGCGCGGCGAGGGCGTCGGCCCACATCCGGGCGCGCAGCCGGCCCTTGTGGTCGGTGGCGGCGTCGGGCAGGTCCTCGTGCATCGGCCCCTCGACGGGCCCGTACGGGTAGAGGTTGCCGGTGATCGCGTAGACGGCGCCGGAGCGCTCGGCCGCGGTGAGCAGCGACGCCGCCAGCGGCGGCCAGACCCGCTCCCACTGCGTGTAGTCGCCGGGGTTGGCGCAGTTGTAGAGCACGGCCGCGCCCTCCGCGGCGCGGGACAGGGCGTCGGCGTCGGACGCGTCGAGCGCCACGTGCCGGACGCCGTCGACGCCGGTGCTGCGGCCCGAGCGGGTGGCGACGGTGACGCGCGAGCCGCGCGCGGCGAGCAGGGCTGCGACGTGGCGGCCGACGGGGCCGGCGCCGACGACGAGGTGGTGGTCGGTGGTGGTCATGAGGGCTCCTGGGGTGCGGGGACCGGGACTGGGGCGAAGCGAGAGCACTGCTCTCGTTTCCGGAGCATGGCACGTTCGCGAGCTCGTGACAAGAGCAGTGCTCTCGTTTGCGGACGGTGCTCTCGACGTGCCACCATCACCGCGTGAGCACGCCCCGCACCGCCCGGGCCCTGGCCCGCGAGACGCTGACCCGCGCGATCCTCGACGCGGCCCGCGCGCGGCTGCGCACCGAGGGGCCCGCCGGGCTCTCGCTGCGCGCCGTCGCCCGGGACGTCGGGATGGTGTCCTCGGCCGTGTACCGGTACTTCTCCAGCCGCGACGCGCTCCTGACCGCGCTGCTGCTCGAGACCTACGGCGAGCTCGGCGACGCGGTCGAGGTGGCCGAGGCGGCGGTCGCGCGCGACGACCTCGGCGGGCGCTGGCTCGCCGCCTGCCGCGCGCTGCGGGAGTGGTGCGTGGCGCACCCCGGCGACTTCGCGCTGCTGTACGGCACGCCCGTGCCCGGCTACGCCGCTCCGCAGGACACCGTCGAGCCGGCCACCCGGGTGGTGCGGGTGCTCGTGGCGATCGTCGGCGACGCCCACGCCGCCGGCCTCCGCCCGGCCCCGCGGCCCGCCGGCGTGGCCGACCCCGCCGACCTCGTCGCGGGCGCGCTCTCCTTCGTCGTCGCGCACGGGCTCGTCGCGCCGGACGCGCCCACCGAGGCCGTGGTGCGCACGCTCATGGCCTGGACGGAGCTGTTCGGCACGGTGTCGTTCGAGCTGTTCGGCCACCTCGTGGGCTCGGTCGCCGACTACCCCCGGTGGTTCGACCACGTGGCCGCCCGGCTGGCCGCCGACCTGGGCATCGCCGTCCGGCTCTGACCCCCGCTCGTTCCGGGTCCCTGGCGGTCCGCGAAAGGCCCCTCTGTCTCGGACCGCCAGGGACCCGGAACGAGCGGGGGCGGCGGGCCGCGCGCGATATGGATGCGGCGCCGCCCCCTCCCGGCCGGTAACCTGGGATCCGGCCCGCACCCGGGTCGCACCGCCCCTCGGCCCCGCGTGGCCGCCCGGGCGGAGGAGAGTTCGCAGAGCACACGGAAACGAGGTCCAGGTGCCCACCGGCAAGGTCAAGTGGTACGACGCCGAGCGCGGCTTCGGTTTCATCGCCGCCGACGACGGCACCGAGGTGTTCCTGCACGCCACCGCGCTCCCCGCCGGCGTGGCCAACCCGCGGCCGGGCGCACGCGTCGACTTCGGCGTCGCGGACGGCAAGCGCGGCCCGCAGGCGCTGGCCGTCACGCTGCTCGACCCCGCGCCGTCGGTCGTCAAGGCCAAGCGCAAGCCGCCGTCGGAGATGGCCGGCATCGTGGAGGACCTGATCCGGGTGCTCGAGCGCGTCGACGGCGCCCTGCAGAAGGGCCGCTACCCGGAGGCCGCGACGTCGCAGCGCGTCGCCAAGCTGCTGCGCGCCGTCGCTGACGACCTCGAGGCCTGAGAGGACACGCATGACCGTCGCCACGGCTGAGTCGGCCAGGACCACCGCGCAGGCCCGCCGCGCCGCCGCACGCACCGCGAAGGACGCCGTGCTCACCGCCGACGCCGCGGTCGAGCTCGCCCGCGCGGCCGCCGAGGAGGTCGCGGAGTCGCCGTCCGACGTCGGCGAGCACCTCGGCATCGTCGTCGAGGGCGACCGCCTGGTCTCGCACCGGTTCGCCGCCGCCATGCGCGGCTACCGCGGCTGGTACTGGGTCGTCACGCTCGCGCGCGTGCCGCGGGGCCGCGTCGCCACCGTGTGCGAGGTGGAGCTGCTGCCCGGCGACGACGCGATGCTCGCGCCGGAGTGGCTGCCGTGGTCGGAGCGCCTGCGCCCCGGCGACATCGGCCCCGGCGACGTGCTGCCGTTCCGCCCGGACGACCCGCGGCTCGAGCCCGGCTGGACGCCCACCGGCGACGAGGAGCTCGACTCCGTCGCGATCGAGGAGCTCGCCCTGGCGCGCGCCCGCGTGCTCTCGCCGCGCGGCCGCGACGAGGCCGCCCAGCGCTGGTACCGCGGCTCCCGCGGCCCGACCGCCCCGGGCGCCGTCGCCTCGGCCGCGGAGTGCCTGTCCTGCGGGTTCCTGATCCCGCTGCAGGGCCCGCTCGGCCAGCTGTTCGGCGTCTGCGCCAACGAGTGGTCCCCCGACGACGGCAAGGTGGTCTCGCTCGACCACGGCTGCGGCGCGCACTCCGAGACCGACGTCGAGCGCCCGCCGTCGGACTGGCCGGACGCCGAGCCGCTGATCGACGAGACCACCGTCGAGGTGGTCGACGTGACGCCGGCCGAGACCGCGCCCGAGACCGCCGCCGAGAGTCGGGACGCCGCCGAGAGCCCGGACGCCGCCGCGCCCGTGGCGGAGTGACCGCCGACCGGTTCGGGACCGCGGCCCTGCGCTGCGCCGTCGTCGAGGCGTGGCAGGCCTCCCCGACGCGCCTGCGCGAGGACGCCAACCTCGAGGAGGACCACGCCCGCGGGTACTACCGCGACCGCGTGGTCGTGGAGCTCGCGCAGAACGCCGCCGACGCCGCGGCCCGCGCGGGCGTGCCGGGCCGGCTGACGCTGCGGCTCGCCCGGCGCCCCGACCACGCCGGCGCGGCCGCCGCCGCGCCGTGGGTCCTCACCGCCGCGAACGCCGGCGCCCCGCTCGACGCCGCCGGCGTCGCCTCGCTCGCCTCCCTGCGCGCGTCCGCCAAGGACGCCGGGGCGGTGGGCCGGTTCGGCGTGGGGTTCGCGGCGGTGCGCTCCGTGGCCGACGACGTCGCCGTCCGCTCCCGCGACGGCGGCGTGCGCTTCTCCCTGGAGCGCACCCGCGCGGTGCTGGCCGAGCACGGGCTGGCCGACGCCGTCGCCGCCCGCGGCGCCGCGCTGCCCGTGCTGCGCCTGCCGTTCCCCGCCCCGGGCACCGCGCACGACGAGGCCGACACCGTCGTCGAGCTGACCCTGCGCGACGACGCCGCGCTCGCCGCGGTGCGCGCCCAGCTCGCCGCGGTGGACGACGCGCTGCTGCTCGCGCTGCCCGCCCTGGCCGAGGTGGTCGTCGAGGTCGCGGACGGTGCCCCCGAGCGGCGGGTGCTCGCGGACGTCGCCGCGCGGTGGGTCGTGCGGCGCGAGGCCGGCGAGCTGGCGCCGGACGACGTGGCCGACCTGCCGCTCGAGCAGCGGCGGTCCGCGTGGTCGTTCGTCTGGGCGCTGCGGGCCGGCACGCCGGCCGACGCCGCCGCGACCCCGACCGACGTGCTGCACGCGCCGACGCCCACCGACGTCCGGCTGGGCTTCCCGGCGCTGCTGGTGGCGTCGTTCCCCGTGGACCCGGGCCGCCGGCGCGTGCTGCCCGGCCCGGCCGCGACCCGGGTCGCCGCGGCGGCCGGCCGGGCGTACGCCGCGCTGCTCGGCGACGTCGCGCGGGAGCGGGGCGCCGCCGTGCTGGACCTGGTGCCCCAGGGACTGCCCGCGTCCGAGGTCGACGCCGCGGTGCGCGAGGCGGCCCTCGCGGCGCTGCGCTCGACGCCCCTGCTGCCGCTGCCGCTCGACGGCACGGGACCCGAGGCCCCGGTGGCCGAGGAAGCCGAGGACCCTGATGAGCGCGGCCGCCTCGTCGCGCCGCAGGACGCGGCAGTCGTGGCCGGCCCGGTCGGCGAGGACCCGGCGGTGGCCGCGGTGCTCGGCGCCGTCGCGCTGCCCGCGCGCCTGCACGGCGTCGCCCGCGCGCTCGGCGCGCGCGCCGTGCCGCTGGCCGACGCCGTCGGCGAGCTGCACCTGCCGCCCGAGCGCTGGCGCGCCGTCTACGCCGCGCTCGCCCCGCACGCCGCGGACCCGGCCGTGCGCGAGGCGCTCGCCGGGGCGCCCGTGCCACTGGCGGACGGGCGGCTGACCCACGGCGCGCGCGGCACGGTGCTGCCGCCGCAGGCCGCCGACGACGAGCTGGCCGCGTCCGCAGGGGCGCTCGGCGTGCGGCTGGTGCACCCGCGGGCGGCGCACCCGGTGCTCGAGCGGGTCGGCGCCGCGCGCCTCGACCCGCTGGCGCTGCTGCAGGACCCGGTGGTGCGGGCCGCCGCCCTCGACGCCGCCGAGGCCGCCCTCGACGCCGCCGAGGCCCTGCTGGACGGCGCGGAGGACGGCGGCGACGACGCCGGCGAGGCGGCCGACGTCGTCGACGCGGTGCTCGACGTCGCACGCCGCGCCCTCGCCGAGGCGCCGGGCGCGGAGCTGCCGTTCTGGCTCGGCGAGCTGCCCGTGGCGACCGAGGACGGCGAGCTCGCCGCGCTGCGGGAGACGTCCCTGCCCGGCACCTGGGCGGCCGAGGCGCTCGACGCCCTGGCGCCCGTGGCCGTGGCGGTCGTCGACCGGTACGGCGCCGAGACGCTCGCGGCGGCCGGCGCGCACGGGGACCTGGCCGTCTACACGGTGCCCGACGTGCTCACCCACGGGCCGGAGGAGGACGACGAGCCCGGCCCGGACGACCCGGCCGGCTGGCTCGCCGGGTGGTCCGACTACGTGGCGTTCCTCGCCGACGCGCTCGGCCCGGACGTGCCGGTGGGCGACCTCGCGGCCGTCGCCGACCTCGACGCCGTCGCCGACGACGCCTGGCCCGACGCGCTGGCCCGCCTCGCCGCCGACCCCGAGGCCCGCCGGGCGCTGCTCGTGCCCGTCAGCCCGGGGCCGGGCGCGCGCCCCGGCGCCGCGCCCGCGCCGTCGTACACCGCGTGGTGGCTGCGCCGCCGGTTCGGCGCCCCGTTCGCGCTGCACGCCGGCGTCCCGCTGCTGCCGCCCGCGCCGCCGGAGGTTGCCGGGAGCGGGCTGGACGCCGAGGCGCTGCACGCGCTGGGCGGCGTCGGGTCGCTCGAGGAGGCCGGGCCGGCGGACTGGGCGGCGGTGCTCGACGCGCTGCCGCCGGCGGGGGCCGCGCTGCTGCCGGCGGACGCGCTGGCCGTCTGGCGCGGGCTCGCGCGGCTGGCCGCCGGCCTCGACCCCGCCGGGCGCCCGACGGCGCTCGACCCCCTGCCGGACCGGCTGCCCGCCCTGCGCATCGACGGCGCGACCGGCCGCGCCGAGGTCACCGTGCGCGAGGCCGACGACCTCGACGTCGCGCCCGCCCCGCGCTGGGCGCAGCTGCGCGCCGTCGTGCCGGTGCCCGCCCCGGGCGCCGCGGCCGTCGCCGAGCTGCTCGACCTGCCGCTGGCCGAGGACGTGGCGCCGGACGACCACGGCACGGCGCAGGACCTCGACGAGCGCGTGCGCGCGCTCGACCCGCGCCTGCCCGCGCGGTGGTGGCGGCACGAGAGGCTCGCCGTGGACGGCGAGCCGGTGGCCTGGTGGGTGCACGACGGCGAGGTGCACGCGGTCTCGGCGGACGGGGCGGCGCGCGGGCTGGCCGAGCTGCTGGGAGCGCCCACGCTGGCCCCGCTGCTCGCGGAGGCGCTGCGCGACCCCGGGCGGGCGGCGGACGCCTGGACCGCCGTCGCCTGGTACTGAGAGCACGGGCGGCGCTGAGGGCACTGACGCCCCGGCGCCGCCGTCGGCGCGCCCCGCACCGTTCCGGGTCCCTGGCGGTCCGAGACAGAGGGGCCTTGCTCGGACCGCCAGGGACCCGCAACGGCGGGGTCAGGCGTCCGCGCGGCGCAGCACGAAGAAGTACGTCCCCGGCATCCCGCGCATCCACATCGCGCCCAGCACGGTGCGGTCGTCGACCCAGCGGAAGGCGTCGAAGACGGGCAGGCGGTCGTAGACCATCGTCGCCGTCGCGACGCTGCGGTACTCCGCCATCACCAGGCGGGCCTTCGGGCGGCGCGCGCGCAGCAGCGGCAGCAGCGCCCGGAACGCCCGCACCGCGGCAGGATGGCCCAGCACCCGCGGCCAGCGCCGCACCACGGTGAGCGGCACGTACCGCGGGTCGATCGCCACCACGCCGCCGGTGCCGTCCTCGAAGAGCAGGGGGTGGGCGTCCTCGCCGTCGAACCGCTTGCCGTACCAGCCGAGCCGGCCCAGGACGCCGTCGAGCGGGTGGTCGGTGCGCAGGTCCTCGCCGCGCCAGGTGCCGCGCAGCTGCTCCAGCGTCACCGGCGCCAGGGAGTCGTAGAAGGCGAGCGCCGCCGGGGTGGTGGCGCCCGTGCGCCGCAGCTCGGCCAGCCGCGCAGCGGGGGTGTGCGGGGCGGGGGAGGGGCCGGCGGCCACGGGAGGGCTCCTCAGTCCTCGCCGCGGTAGCGGCGGCGGTTGCGCCGCTCCCAGAGCAGACCCAGCCCGCCGAGCGCGAGGCCGGCGGCGCAGACGGCGACGCCCTCGGCGTCCTGGACGCCCGCGGCCAGCAGCGCCAGCGCCACGACCAGCGCGACCGCCCAGGCCGCGATGCCCGCGAGCATCACGCGGCGCAGGTCCACCCTCAGCGGCGGCGGGCTCGGGCGGCGCTGCTCGGGGTGCAGCAGCAGATCGACCAGGGACGGCACGGCGCCAGTCTACGAGCGGGCCCGCTGCCCCGTCGGTGAACGCCGTGTTAAGCGGGCCTGCCGCGGCCCCGAGGACCCCGTGACGCCTGGCAAAATTGGACCCATGCCCAACAAGACCGCCGCGCCGACGCCTGCCCGTCTGAGCGCGATCGACCGCTACTTCAAGATCACCGAGCGGGGCTCGACGGTCGCCACAGAGATCCGCGGCGGCCTGGTGACGTTCTTCGCGATGGCGTACATCGTCGTGCTGAACCCGCTGATCATCGGCACCGTCCCGGACGGCACCGGGCAGTTCCTCGGCGGCGGCGACGGGCCGAACCTCGGCATGATCGCCGCCTGCACGGCGCTGGTCGCCGGCGTCATGACGATCCTCATGGGCGTGGTGGCCAACTACCCGCTCGCGCTCGCGGCCGGCCTCGGCCTCAACGCCGTCGTCGCGTTCTCGATCGCCGGCCTGCCGGACGTCACCTGGGCCGACGCGATGGGCCTGGTGGTCATCGAGGGCCTGATCATCCTGCTGCTGGTGCTCACCGGGTTCCGCGAGGCGGTCTTCCGGGCCGTGCCGGTGGAGCTCAAGACGGCGATCGGCGTGGGCATCGGCCTGTTCATCACGCTCATCGGCCTGACCAACGCGGGCTTCGTCAGCGGCGAGGGCTCCACGATCCTGAGCCTGGGCAACCTCGGCTCGTGGCCGATCGTCGTGTTCGTGGTCGGCCTGGTGCTGGCCATCGTGCTGTGGGTGCGCAAGGTCAAGGGCGCGCTGCTCATCGCGATCCTCGCGGCCACGGTGCTCGCGGTGATCCTCGAGAACACGCTGCACATCGGCGCCCGCTCCGAGGACAACCCGACCGGCTTCAACTCGGCGCCCACCTTCACCGGCGTCGTCGACGTGCCCGACTTCGGGCTGCTGGGCCACTTCTCGCTGCTCGGCTCGTTCGAGAACATCGGCGTGGTCACCGTGATCCTGCTGGTGTTCTCGCTGCTGCTGGCCGACTTCTTCGACACGATGGGCACCATGGTGGCCGTCGGCGCCGAGGCCCGTCTGCTCGACGCGGAGGGCAACCCGCCGAAGTCCAAGCAGATCCTCATCATCGACTCGCTCGCCGCGGCCGCGGGCGGCATGGGCTCGGTGTCCTCGAACACCGCGTACGTCGAGTCGACGTCGGGCGTCGGCGAGGGCGCGCGCACCGGCCTGGCGTCCGTGGTCACGGGCGTGGCGTTCCTGCTGGCCACGTTCCTGTCGCCGCTGGTGGCCCTGGTGCCCTACGAGGCCGCGGCCCCGGCCCTGGTGTTCGTGGGCTTCCTGATGATGACCCAGGTCGCGGGCATCGACTGGAAGAAGCTCGACATCGCCATCCCGGCGTTCCTCACGATCGCGCTCATGCCGTTCACCTACTCGATCTCCGACGGCATCGGCGCGGGCTTCATCGCCTACGTGGTGGTGCGCCTGGCGCAGGGCAAGGCCCGCGAGATCCACCCGCTGATGTGGTTCTCCGCGCTGATGTTCGTCGTGTACTTCACGCTCGGCCCGATCCGGGCGGCGCTCGGGGTCTGACGCACGTCGGGCGTCTGACCTACGTCGACGGCGGCCGGCCCTCCTCGCGGGCCGGCCGCCGTCGTTCTGGGACGAACGCGACAACCAGGAAGAACTCACCTGGCGCTCAGCGGGTGAAAACCCGCGGCGAGGACCGAGGGAGCGGCGGACGGTCCGAGCACGTCACCTGAGGCACCTATCATCAACCCGGCCCCCACGCACCCGCTGGCGCGCGTGCCGGGGCTCGGACCACCAGCACACGACCGGACGCTGAGGAGCAGCGGCAGGGGGGGAGAGCGGTGACCAGCAAGCTGCGCGCTGCACGCACAGCGCTGTGGCACCTGCGCACCGGCGGCCTGTCCCAGCTGCGCACCCACCTGCGCCGGCGGCGCATCCTCGGCCCGCAGCGCACCCCGCACCGCACGGCGGACGGCGCGCCGGTCTACGAGCCGTGGCCGGTCCCCGAGCGCGAGCCCGCCCGCCCCCTGCGCGTGGGCGTGATCCTCGACGAGTTCTCCCGGCTCGCCTTCGGCTACGAGTGGCAGCAGGTGCTGCTGAAGCCGTCGGCGTGGCCCGAGCAGCTCGAGGGCCTGGACCTCGTGTTCGTGGAGTCGGCCTGGAAGGGCAACGGCGGCGCCTGGCAGTACCACCTCACCGGCCCGACGGCGCCACGGCCGGCGCTGGTGGAGATGCTCGCCGCGTGCCGCGATCGCGGCGTCCCCACGGCCTTCTGGAACAAGGAGGACCCCGCGCACTTCGAGGACTTCCTCGACACCGCCAGGCTGTTCGACCGGGTCTACACCACGGACACCACGGTGGTGCCCGCCTACCGCGAGCGGCTGGGGCACGACCGCGTGGGCGTGCTGCCGTTCGGCGCCCAGCCGGCCATCCACAGCCCGGTGCGCGCACACGGGCACGAGCGCAGCGGTGACGTCGCGTTCGCCGGCACCTGGTTCGCGCACAAGTACCCCGAGCGGCGGGCGCAGATGGAGCTGCTGCTTGGCGCCGCGATGGACGTCTCGCCCCGCATGGAGCACGGGCTGGAGATCTTCTCCCGGTTCGCCGGCCAGGGCGACCAGTACGAGTTCCCCGAGCCGTTCGCGTCCCGCGTGGTCGGCTCGCTGGGATACGACCGCATGCTCGCCGCCTACCGCGACTACAAGGTGTTCCTCAACGTGAACTCCGTGGTGGACTCGCCGAGCATGTGCGCGCGGCGCATCTTCGAGATCACCGCCTGCGGCACCCCGGTGGTGACGACGCCGAGCGCGGCGACGGGGGAGTTCTTCCCGCCGGACGAGGTGTTCTCCGTGGCCACCCGCGAGGAGGCCGCCAGCACCATCCGCGCGCTCGTGCGCTCGCCCGAGCTGCGCGACCGCGCGGTGCACCGGGGCCAGCGGCGCATCTGGCGCGAGCACACCTACGGCGCCCGTGCGCAGCGGGTGCTGCACGACGTCGGCCTGGCCGCCGCGCCGCAGGTGCCGCGGCCGTCGGTCACGGCGCTGGTGTCCACCAACCGCCCGCACCGGCTGGACGACGTGCTGCGTACCGTGGGCGCGCAGCGGGACGTGGCGGTGCAGCTGGCGCTGCTGACGCACGGGTTCGAGGACGACGAGGCGGACCTGCGGGTGCGCGCCAAGGAGGCCGGGGTCGAGGACCTGGTGCTGCTGCGTGCCGACGCAGGCGTGCCGCTCGGCGCATGCCTCAACCGTCTCGTGGACGCCGCCGGCGGCGACGTGGTCGCCAAGATGGACGACGACGACGTGTACGGACCGCTGTACCTGTCCGACCAGCTCGACGCCATGGCGTACAGCGGCGCGCCGGTCGTGGGCAAGCAGGCGCACTACATGTACCTCGAGAGCCTGGACGCCACGCTGCTGCGGTTCGCCGACCGCGAGCACCGGTTCACCGACCGCGTCATGGGGCCCACGATCGTGGCGCGTCGCGACGTCGCGCGCGAGGTGCGGTTTACAGAGCTGCCCGCGGGCGAGGACACGGGGTTCCTCGCCGCGGCGGTCGAGGCAGGGGTGCGCGTGTACTCCGCCGATCGCTTCAACTTCGTCCAGGTGCGCACCGGGCAGCGGCAGCACACGTGGAGCGTGACCGACGCCGAGCTGCTGGCCAGCGGTGAGGTGCAGTTCTACGGACGTGCCGACGAGCACGTCGTCTTCTGAGCAGGGGAAAACGAGTATGGATCTCAGTACCGTCGGGGTGATCGGCCTCGGGTACATCGGGCTGCCGACCGCCGCCGTGCTGGCGTCGACCGACATCAAGGTGGTCGGCGTCGACGTCGACCCGCGGACCGTCGACGCGGTGAACAACGGCGACGTGCCGTTCGTCGAGCCCGACCTGGCCACGTACGTGGCCGGCGCGGTGAAGAAGGGCACGCTGCGGGCAGCGACGACGCCGGAGCCGGCGGACGCCTTCATCATCGCGGTCCCCACGCCGTTCACCGGGAACCACGAGCCCGACCTGTCGTACATCATGGCCGCGGCCGAGTCGGTGGCCCCGCAGCTCAGCGGGGGCGAGCTGCTCATCCTCGAGTCGACGTCGCCGCCCGGCGCCACCGAGAAGATGGCGCGGCGGATCCTCGACCTGCGCCCCGACCTCAGCCTGGACGGCAGCGACGGCCGCCCCGTGCTGCACTTCGCGCACTGCCCGGAGCGCGTGCTGCCCGGGCGCGTCATGATCGAGCTCGTCACCAACGACCGCGTGGTGGGCGGGCTCACCCCCGAGGCTGCCGAGCGGGCGCGCAAGCTCTACGCGACGTTCTGCCAGGGCGAGATCGTGCTCACGGACGCCAAGACGGCCGAGATGACGAAGCTGGTGGAGAACGCCTACCGCGACGTCAACATCGCGTTCGCCAACGAGCTGTCACTGATCGCCGACAAGCTCGAGATCGACGTGTGGGAGCTGATCCGGCTCGCCAACCACCACCCGCGCGTCAACATCCTGCAGCCGGGCCCGGGCGTGGGCGGCCACTGCATCGCGGTGGACCCGTGGTTCATCGTGGACGCCGACCCCGAGCAGTCGCGCCTCATCCGCACGGCGCGCGAGGTCAACGACGGCAAGCCGGAATGGGTCGTGGAGAAGGTGCTCGACGCCGTGCGGGACGTCCGGGCACCGACGATCGCGGCGCTCGGTCTGTCGTTCAAGGCCAACATCGACGACCTGCGCGAGTCGCCGGCGGTGGAGATCGTGGACCGCCTCGCCCGCACGGCTCCCGACGCCCGCATCGCGGTGGTCGAGCCGCACGTGGAGACCCTGCCCGAGCAGCTCGCGCGCCACGGGAACGTCGAGCTCGTGAGTGTCGACGAGGCGCTGAAGGCAGATGTGGTCGCTGTGCTGGTAAACCATGACGCCTTCGACGACGCGGACCTGAAGGGCGTCCCCGGCACCGTCGTGGACACGCGAGGAATGCTCCGTTGAACCTGGGATCCCATCGCCGGGCGCTCGTTCTCGCCGGGACGGCCCTCGTTGCTGTCGCGTCCGCCGCTGTCGTCGCGCTCGCGGTGTCCCGGGACAGCGCGTGGCTGGTCCTTGCCGGCGTGCTCGGCCTCCTGGTGTCGGTCGGGCTCGTCGCGGGGATCGCGAGCCGCTGGGCCGTCGCGCGCAGCGAGGCGCGGCTACGACGCCGGATCGGTGAGGTCGAGGCGGCGGTGCACGAGACCCGCGCGAAGGCGTCGCGGCACGAGTACCACCAGGAGCGCTCGCTCGCGCGGATCGAGCAGGTGAGCCGTGAGGTCGCTGCGACGACGGCAGGCCTGGCGTGGTTCCGGCCGCGCGAGGCCCCGATCCCCGCCGACGGGACGCCACCGCGCGTCCTGTTCGTGACGAGCAACGGCGGCGGCATGGGCCACATCGCCCGCTGCGCCGCCGTGCTCAGGCACTCTCAAGGCCTGCTCACCGGCCGCATCCTGACCCTTTCCACGGCGGCGTCCACCGTGGCGGCCGCGGGGTACGACGTCGAGTACTTCCCGAGCCAGCGCGCGACCGCGCGCGGGCTGGACCACTGGCGTCGACAGTTCACGCGGAAGCTCTTGCAGGAGCTCTCCGAGAATCCGGCTGACGCGATCGTGTTCGACGGAACGTGGGTCTTCTCCTCGTTGACCGATGTGGCGGAGATTGCCGACCTGCCGCTGATCTGGCTACGCCGAGGTCTGTGGCGTGAGGGAACCGATCTGAGTCAGGTCACGGACTGGCGCGAGCACGTGACCAGCGTGGTGACTCCCAGGGACATTGCGGAGGATGAGTCGACAGCGCCGGAGATCTTCCGCGAGGCGGTGTGGACAGCCCCGGTCTCCCTGGCGCCTTCAACCCCGATGCCTCGCGCCAAGGCGATCGCTGCCCTCGGGTTGGACCCTGAGCGCCGGTATGCGCTGGTCCAGCTGTCCGGGGGCAACGGAGACGGATCGGCGACCGCTGCAGTGGTGGACGGTATCCGGCGCACGAGTGACCTGGTGCCGGTTGTCGTCAGATCGCCGCTGCTACCCGAGTCCGCGAGGTACGACACGGTCACGATCGCCGCCCAGTTCCCCCTGGTGGACTTCGCTGCGGCATGGGACTTCACGGTGACCGGCGCCGGGTACAACTCCGTGCACGAGAACCTCCACACCGGCACGCCGGGCGTCTACCTCCCCAGCGCAACGACGCTGAACGACGACCAAGGTCGGCGCGCTCGGGCAGTCGCCGAGGCCCAGCTCGGCCTCGTTGCAGACGGCGTGGACGACGCGGCGCGAGCCGTGGCTGAGATGGCAGCAGGGCGACGCGCCGAAGAGGTACGCGCGGCCATCCGTGAACGCAGAGTTGCCCAGGGCGCATCCAGTGTGGCGCGCGCGATAGTGACGTCCCGACCGCTGAGCCCTCACTAGCACCGCTACCGATCCTTCGACGACTTGTCTCACAGCACCGCACCGATAGGAACTCAAGCGCAATGACCACGAGCATCAAATCCTCGACCGTGCTCGGCCAGGGAACCGGTCGGCCCCGTGTCTCGGTCCTGGTGCCCGTCTTCAACGTCGAGCAGTACCTCGAGGCGGCGCTGGACAGCCTGATCAACCAGACGCTTTCGGACCTGGAGATCGTCTGCGTCGATGACGGCTCGACCGACTCGAGCCCGGAGATCCTCGCGCGCTACGCGCGCGAGCATGCGGACCGTCTGCGGGTCATCAGCCAGGCCAATGCCGGCTACGGCGTCGCCATGAACGTCGCGTTCCGCCACGCGACCGGCGAGTACATCGGCATCCTCGAGCCGGATGACGTCGTCCGTCCGGCGATGTTCGAGACGCTCTGGCAGGCGGGGCATGAGCACGACCTCGACATCGTCAAGGCGGACTACCTGCGGTTCCGCGGGACGGGTGAGTCGCGCACCGAGGTGATCGTCCGGGCCGCCAACGACGCGTCGGCCTACGGCGAGGTCATCGATCCGGCGGAGCGCCTCGCCATCTTCCGCTACCCGATGAACACTTGGTGCGGCATCTACCGGCGCGACTTCCTCCTCGAGAACGACATCTGGCACCACGAGACGCCGGGCGCGTCGTACCAGGACAACGGGTTCTTCTTCCAGACGATGTGCCAGGCGCGCCGCGTCATGTACATCAACGAGATCTTCTACGAGAACCGCCGTGACAACCCGAACTCCTCGGTGAAGTCGACGGGCAAGGCGGACGTCGCGCTCCAGGAGTATGACTGGATCCGCGAGTGGCTCCTGGAGCGACCCGAGCTGGCAGAGACCTTCACGGGGGTCTACGGGCTCAAGCGCTGGCACAACATCGACTTCACGATGAAGCGGCTCGCGCCAGAGCTGCGGCGCGAGTTCTGCCGCATGGTGTCGGACGTGCTGAAGAAGGATGCCGAGCGGGGCGTGCTGATCCAGTCGGCCTTCAGCGTCGGGGAGTGGAACCGCGTCCGGTGGATCATGCGCGACCCCGACGAGTACTACTACCAGTACGAGGCCTTCCGGGTGAAGGTGTCCGTCGTGATGCCCGTCTACAACGCCATGCCGCACCTCAAGGAGTGCTTGGCCTCGCTGCGGAACCAGTCTCTGCGCGACTTCGAGGTCATCCTGGTCGACGACGGCTCGACGGACGGATCGCTGGAGGTCCTGCACGAGTTCGCGGACTCCGACCCCTACGACCGGGTGCTCCTGCTGACGCAGGAGCACCAGGGCGCGGGAGTCGCGCGCAACCTCGGTCTTGACCATGCGCAGGGCGAGTACGTGGCGTTCCTCGACGCCGACGACGTCTTCGACAGGGGCATGCTGGGCCGCGCCTACGGCAAGGCGAAGGCGGACAGGGCCTCCATCTGTGTGTTCCGGTCGCGCAACCTCGACTCGGTGACGGGGGAGACGAGCCCCATCGCGCACGCCGTGAAGATCAAGCAGCTGCCGAAGGCCCGGCCGTTCTCGGGCATGTCGATCACCGCCAACCCGTTCTTCAGCTTCGTGGGCTGGCCCTGGGACAAGCTGTTCCTGCGCGCGTACCTGCAGAACACGGGGCTCCGGTTCCAGCCGCTGACCTCGACGAACGACGCATACTTCGTCTACTCGGCCCTGCTGTGCTGCGACCGGATCACCATCCTGGACGAAGAGCTCATCTCGCACCGCAGGAACGTGGGCACCTCGATCTCGAACTCCACCGCGAAGTCGCCGGACAACGCCTATCTCGCGCTCCTGGCGATCCGGGAGCAACTGGTGCGGAGCGGCATCTACCCGCCCCTGCAGCGCGAGTTCATCAACTACGCTCTGCACCTGCTCCTCTGGCATCTCAACAACCTGCCAGAGGAAGCGCGCGAGGACTTCTACGCCACCCTGGTCACGGAGTGGTTCCCCGAGCTGGGCATCTCTGACAAGCCGCTCGACTTCTTCACGCAGGCGAAGGAGCGGGCGACCTTGGGGATGATCCGCCATTCGCAGGAGCACGGCACCGGGTCGTACTGGGACATCGCGCTCTACCAGGCCGAGGCCAAGCGCGCCGCGGCGCTCGATCGACGGACCCCCGCTTTGGACAGGCAAACGACAGAATACGATGACCCCGCGCAGAGGATCCGCGAGCTCGAGCGTGAGGTCGCGCGACGCGACGCCAAGATTGCGCAAATTCGATCGTCCGAAACATGGCGCGCCGGCAAGGCGATCACCGCGGTCCCGCGAATGCTTGCCCGCCTGCTCCCGCGATGACGAGTAGAAGTGAGCAACCAACCGCAAATCCGGTCGCGCCTGGGGAGCGCGCGATTCGCTATGACGGTGCGAACGCCGCCAGAGGAAACTGGAGGCCACCCGAACAACGCGTTTGACGACAGCCGCCACAACACCATTCTCAACTCTCTGCACGAGGTGAGAAGCCCGGAGCCAACAAATGCGAGCGAGTATGACGGACACCTCCAACGTTCCGACGAGCACGACTACAGGCGACGTTCTCACTAGAGGTGAGGCGATCGGGCACCTGTACGAAAGCGCAGGACGGCCAGAATTCGAGCCTGTCTGGGAAGCGCCGTTCGACGACGTCCCGGTGTGGCATGAGTACTTCATCCCCGTGGCTTGGGCCTTCAGAGTCTTCGGCGGAGTTCCCAAGCAGGGCGAGTTGTTTCGCCCCGACGACTACTTGACGTATCGCGTGGCGATTGCTTGGGCCTTCGGCTGCGCCGGGCGGTCTCCAGACGAGTTCCAACTCGCGAACCTGGCAATCGACTTCGCGATAGACGACGCCCACGAGTGGGTTGATCGTGCTGCGTGGCCCGCTATCGTGTCGCGAGCCCGCGAGATGGGAGATAAGTGATGAAAGGGCGGTTCAAAATGACGCAACGAGGCGAACCCGGGTCACACGCTGCGCCATCTCAAAATTCGCCGATGCCTGAAGATCGAACGCACGAAAGTGCTTCAGCAGGTCCTGCAGACCTGACACCCGAGCTTTCGAAAACCTGGACGTCAGCTGACGCCGCAGCCACTAGAGCTCAGTCAGAGATCGCCGCGCGAGTCGAAGCGCTCGAGGCATCCATGGCAGCTCTCCAAGCACGCTTGGAGAGCGAGTTGAGTCGCCTAGAACGCCGCGACAAAGTTGTAGCCGCCGACCGCGCGAAGCTTTGGTCGACGCTGAATGCCGCGACGAATGCCTCAAGAGACGACCGCCGTCGTCTTTGGGCGACTCTCAAGGAAGCAACCGAAGTGTCGCGCGCTGACCGCCGACGAATCTGGGGAGCAGTCAGACGTGAGAGCGACCGCGCGAAAGCGGAGGTCGCGGCTTTGCGGAAGTCGTTCAACGCAAGGCAGCGCAGCGCGCGTTCGATTGCGGAAGGCCGACTGCACGTCTCGTCTTGGTGGACGGATCGACCGGTTGTCTCGCCCGATTCAGGAACGAACGAAAGGAGCGAGATTTGACCTCCGGCGCCGAGGGGCAAACGCTCACTGCTGTACGTCCCCCAACAGTCTCCGTCATCGTGCCCATTCATAACGACGCAAAGCATGTGTCCGATGCGATCCGCAGCCTCTGCCTCCAAACGATAGCGTCTAGCATCGAGGTCATCTGTATTGATGACGCATCGACAGACAACTCACTAGAAATCCTGTCTGCGCTGGCGGCGGAGTACCCGAACGTTTCCATCCATGTGGAGTCGCTCGAAGAGAACTCGTCGGCTCACATAGCTCGGAGAGTCGGAGTCCTGCGGGCTGCGGGCCGCTATGTAATGTTCCTCGATGCCGATGACGAACTCATACCCGAGGCGTGCGAGACTCTCGTACGAGAGATGGACTCCTATGGGACCGATGTCATCCAATTTGGTACCGAGATAATCGACTCGTCACAGCTGGGCAGCGAACGTATCGAGCGGAATCTCCGTGCGCTCCAGCCAAAGTACGAAGAACTTCGCGGCAGAGACATCGTCTGGCAGTGCTTCGAATCCCGTGCAGTCTCGTGGACGGTGTGGAGCAAAATTTACCGTGCCGACCTTGCCCGTGCGGCGTTTTCGCTCTCGGAGGTGGAGGTGTTGCCCAAGGGGCAGGACGTCTACGAAACGTTCTTGCTCCTCTGGCACGCTGAGTCCTACCGCGCGATTGACCTTCCGCTCTATCGGTACCGCATGGCGGCCGGCGCAACCGCCGGCAACATGGACCCTCTTTCGCGATTGCGGCTCCTTTGCACCCAGTCAAGGGTCATCCGTGTGCTTGACAAATTCGCCGAAACGCTTATGGCCAACGGTGAGGATGGACTCGCAGCTAGCCTAATCCAGAATCTGCGCGATCACTTTGTGAACGAGTGTGCCACTCACTGGAACGCTAACGTCGACGATAGTGATGCTGCTGCCGGCTTCAGCCTTCTGCTCGACGCTTGGGCCCCACTGGAGGTGATTACTTGGCTACGCGAGCGCGTTCATGCCGACCGTGGACGGGTTGCGCGCAGGATCAACGGCGCATCGGCCTTGGCTCGAACTTCCCTCGCCACCGATGACACCGGAGTAAGCAATCCCGAAACCATTGGAATCTTTTACCACACGATGACAATCGGAGGCGTTCAGCGGGTAATCTCGGGACTCATCCCTACGTTCGAGTCCATGGGATATAGCGTAGTTCTCATTACTGACACCGACGTGCCTGAAGGGGAAGTGCAGTTCGACCTTCCTGTAAGCGTGCGCCACGTGAAAATTGACAATACTGGCTCGACGCTCGACCGGGTCTTTGGTCTTCGCCGTGCGATCGCCGAAGAGGGTATTAACATCCTCTCCTACCACGCCGCCTCCTATGACGGCCTGCTCTATGACATGCTCGCGGTAAAAACGCTTGGCGTGCCGTTTATACTGTCCGTGCACGAATCCTTCAGTCATTTCGTTACATACAATTCAGCTGTTCGCCCGTATGTGTTCGCGCTAGCTGACGCGGTTCAGGTCCTGTCTGAGGTCGAGGCTCTGTACTGGAAATCGTTTGGCGTGCCCGCGATGTACGTTCAGAATCCGGTTCGTGACTTCCTCGCCGAGTCTGCCGACCGCAATCAGAGTATCGGTGACCCATCGGATGAACCCGTGGTGCTCTGGATGGGGCGGTTCAATGAGGCTCAGAAGCAGTGCACGCACCTCATAAAGGCGTTCGCTGAGGTGGTGAAGGCTGTGCCGCACGCCAAGCTAAGGCTGGTGGGCACCGGACCGGAAGGTTTGGTCAAATCACTGAAAAATCTAAGCGTCAGCCTCGGCGTCGATCAGTCAGTTGAGTTCATGCCACCAACGACCGACGTCGAAGCGCACCTGGCCGAGGCTGACGCGTATATGCTCACGAGTACTTGGGAGACGTTCGGCATGGCGATCGTTGAAACCAAGGTGGCGGGCTTGCCGCTGGTCCTCTACGACCTTCCCAACCAGGCCGTCCTTGAGGATGGGCGAGGGCACGTAGCGGTCCCTCAAGGCGATTTCCGGGAGCTCGGCAGACAAGTCGTTCGCGTCCTCGTAGACAAGGAGTATAGGAGATCGCTCGGCGAGGAGGCTCGGGCGTCCGTCGAACCCTTCCTCGAGCACGACCTCGCCTCTTCGTGGCGGGAACTGATACGGGTTGCTTCCGTCGCGGGGCGTGAGACTGCGCCAATCCCCGACGATCGTTCATCGCGGCTGATTCGCCGTGCGCGCGATGGTTCCGAATGGATGATCAGGGAGTTCAATAGCCGCATCGCTCGTGCCAAGAAGGAGGCGTCAGAGCAGTACTCGCCACAGCGGGTCCGAAGGCTCGAGAAGTCTCTCGAGTTCAAGGACTGGGTGAGTTTCGTGCAACGGGAACGAATCTCCTACCTGACACGGGGCGTTGAGCATGGTCTAGTTCGAGGCGCGCGTGACCGTGTCGGGTGACACCTTCCGTGTCTGGCTGGCGCACGCATTAGGTCACGGTTCGCAATCGGATGCCGGTCGCGCTACGCGAGCAGCGTGTCCGAATCACTCTGCGATGATTTCCTCGGAGGGAAAAGGTGAAGACGCTTCTTTACACGCCATCAAGCGTGTCGCTGGCTCCAACGCCCCTTAGGCGGCGTCCACCTCGGCGTGTCGACCTTCAAGGAGCGCTTTACGTCGAGCAATTCGACTTCACGACACTCTTCTACGACGTCTGCCAGGTCGGGGATTCGATCTTCCTGTCGGGGCCGCCACTCTTCGACACGCTTGCGGGCATGGACGTGGAGTGGTGCATTACGAACCAATATGGCCGGTGCCCTGTCACGCCCACCCTGGAAGATGTAAAGAAGACGCAGAACTCGTGGATCCACGACGTCGGGCAGATTGGTGGCAGCCATCTCGAGATGTCGGTCGGACGGGATACTGTCGTTGGCTTGGTCAACTCGGTGCCAGAGGACTTATTCAGGGACCGGCGTGTACTCATGACGAAGTCACAAGACAACAGACTCGAGTGGATCGCCGACTGGGTGAAGTACCACGTCACGTGCCACGACGTAGACGCAGTTTTGCTTTACGACAATCGTTCGAAGTCGTACGGTACCCAGGACTTGCTCGAGACACTGGCCACGACCGGTGTGGGTGTGGCTGTTGTCGTCGATTGGCCATACAAGTTCGGACCGCAAGGGGGTACGCGCGACGGGGTCGTGAACGCTCCTTGGGACTCAGACTTCTGCGAGTATGGTGTGCTCGAACATGCGAGGTCGGTGTTTCTTTCTGCGGCGAGAATGGTAATCAACACTGATATCGACGAGCTGGTTGTCACTCCCGACGGGCGCAGTGTGCTGGATTGGCTCGACGCCACTGAGACTGGCCTTCTCTACTACCGTGGGCGTCGGATTGAGTCTGAGGCGGAGCATGTAGATGACGTTCCGCGTTACTACAATTTCCGGTATCGTGATCCGTCTTCGCCGCCGAGCGCTACTAAGTGGACAATTGATCCGCAGCGTGCAGGCGCAGTTACTCAGTGGTGTACCCACTACGTCGCTGGCCCTGCTATCGGTGAGCCGCTTGACGACATGTACAGGGACTTCCGAGCAATCAATACCGGATGGAAGTATCCGGAGCGGACGAAGCGGCGTGAGAGCATTCCACGCCACTACGAGGTCGACGACGTGGCTGTCTCGGCGCTACGACGGGCGTTCCCAGACGCTGACTGGGTGTAGGGGCGTGGAAGCGACGACGTGGAGGCGAGCGATGGAGCGCTTTCGCAAGTCGGGGAGTACTAGGGCTCAGCGAATCTTAGATTTTCGCCGGGTTCGGTCTGTGTATGCGGCGTGACTCAGCCCGGTAGGGAAGGATCATCCACGAGGGGGCTGCTGGTCTAGTGTTCGGTCGCGTCAAGGGCGCGGGTTGCGGTACACGATGGACCCGGAGTACTCGTACTACACGTCGGTCGCCACGGCGGGACACGTACGACAACCGCTACTTCAACGACACCCACGAGGGTCTGCCCGTGGACGGGTACACCGCGTGGCTCGAGCGGATGGCCAACCACCCCAACATCGAGGTGCGCCTCGGCGTCGACTTCTTCGACGCCTCGCAGCCGGTCAACAAGGGCAACGTCGTGGGCAACGTGCCGGTGGTCTACACCGGCCCGGTGGACCGGTACTTCGACTACGCCGAGGGCGACCTGTCCTGGCGCACGATCGACCTGGAGGAGGAGGTCCTGCCCGTGGGCGACTTCCAGGGCACCTCCGTGATGAACTACGCCGACCCCGACGTGCCGTACACCCGCATCCACGAGTTCCGGCACTTCCACCCCGAGCGGGACTACCCGACGGACAAGACGGTGATCATGCGTGAGTACTCGCGGTTCGCCGAGCGCTCGGACGAGCCGTACTACCCGATCAACACCGGCGAGGACCGCGAGCGGCTGCTGAAGTACCGCGACCTCGCGGCCCAGGAGCCCGACGTGCTGTTCGGCGGCCGGCTGGGCACCTACAAGTACCTCGACATGCACATGGCCATCGGCTCGGCGCTGTCGATGGTGGACAACAAGCTGGCCCCGCACTTCGCCAAGGGCGCCGGCATCCAGAGCGCACTGTGATCGCGCTCCAGTCAAAGTGGAGTGACACGGATGAGTGATAGCCAGTACTTCGAACGTAATGAAGTATGGGTCGGGGACGTCAGAGCGCGAGACCACAGCGACTTGCCCGGCGGTGTGGTCGTGAAGTTCCATCCTCGCTCTCAGCACAACGTTGTACGACTGGCGCCGAACAACAGTTGGAGAAGGCTGGAAATCGACCTTAGCTCTGCAGTCAAATGCACGGTCAAGGTTGGAGCGATTAAGGTGCAGTTCGGAGGGGTGAGGATCTCCTTCGTCGCGAACAGCGGTACATACTCCACCAACGTTTCCGTTTCCGTTGGGGACGGCTGTGTCTTCAACGGTTCCACGCACATCATTGGCCCCCTCACCCCGGGGCTGGAAGTGCGCGTCGGTAAAGATTGTCTCTTTGCCTCAGGGATCACGATTCGGGGCTCTTCGCACCATGGACTTTGGGACAAAGAGTCCGGCGCACTGCTCAACCCTGAAGTCGGGATCAGCATCGGCGATCACGTCTGGATCGGACAAGAAGTCAGCGTGCTGAACAAGGCGAAGATACCTGACGGTTCCGTCGTTGCAGCGAAGAGCATCGTCAACAAGGCGTTTGAAGAGACGGACGTCCTCCTCGCCGGTGCGCCTGCGGCAATTCGGCGCCGCGGAATCGCCTGGACCTCCGAGTTCCCGTCAGACAACGGTGCCGCGCCCCGTCGCAACGCCCGACGCTGACGGACATTGTACTGAGATCCAGCCAACAGGGGCGGTCCAATCCCGAGGAGTCGTCGACCCAGAACGCCCACCCGGAAAAGACCGACCTGACCGACGATCGCCCTTCCGACGGCGCTGGCCGAGGCGTCGCCCAGCCCGGCCGCTGATGCCTGCGTTTCGGGGCCTGCTCACCGTTACAAGCTAATGCCTAAGAGGATTGGGATGACCCAGAAATCGGACTCAATGCCCAGCGAAATGATGGGAAGTGCCGGACGGTTCGACGCGTTCCAGTTCACCGACTCGATTCGCACCCTCTGTCTTGAATCGCAACTGGCTGAGGCGAAGCACCTCTTACACGCTGTCGTGCGAGACGGGCACTTCCAGGAAGACCACTACCGGGTAAAGAACGCGCACTCGCTGATCCGTTCAGTCGAGGACCACCTCGAAGTGATTGAAGCCGTCCTCAGCAGGGAGCCAGGTGCTTTTCAGCGTGTGAACCTAGTGCCAACGACCGCCGCACGACAGGTCGGCATTCCGCCAAGGCTTTCGCCATCGACCCCCCGCGGCCGCTACACAAATTTCGTATTGAACATGCCAGTCTCTCGAAAGCCAATCACGTCCTATGGGCTCGAAGAGCCCGTGCTGCAGAAGTTGCTTGCATCTCGGTTTGACGGGCCTGAGCCGGTCCAGTTCGAGCAGGATGCAATCTACGTCGAGAAATCCTGCCGTCTCAGTGCTCTTTCATCCGATGCAATGACGCTCATCGGAAATGCAGGCGAATATGCCCCCGCACGCTCGGGGCGCGTGGCCAAGGCGTCGAGGGCGAATCTCGTTCGGAACGTCTCGCGAGAAGTTCCGGAAGCGTACATCCTACCGTTCCCTCACTCGACAGCGAATTACTACCATTCGCTGATTGAGATGGGGTATGGGCTCCGCCACGTCGCGCGTGTGAGTGAGTCGGTACCGATTGTCCATGGCGAGGACCGGTTCGGAGTGGTTGCGACGCTGGGGAAGCTGCTAGGCATCCCGAAGGGCCGATTCCTGCCAGCGGCCCAATTGCAAGACGCGATGATCGGCACCGCGTACGCACCGGAGATCAACACCTTCTATTGGACGAGCAATCTCACTGGCTTCTTCCGGGGGATTGGGCGCGCAATCGAGTCGCCTTTTCCGAACGAGACAAGCATTTACATCTCAAGGAGGCGGTCGGAGCGAAGCCCCGGTTACGAACTGCAGCTCGAAGACTGGCTAAGCAAGCGAGGCATTCGGGTGGTCCACCTCGAAGACTTCTCAGTGCAAGAACAAATTGCGATCTTCGCGCGCGCGAAGTGCATCATCGGTCACCACGGCGCCGGGTTTGCGAACATCGCATTCTGTCAAGAGGACGTCCGAATCGTCGAGATATTTACCGAGTCAATGGTTGCGCCCGACTTCTACCAGAGATCTCGCAACATTACGGCAGACTACCACCCGATTATTGGACGATCGGACACGGTCATCCCAAACGTCGAGGCTGTGCTTGATCGGTGATGGCGTCGAGCGCTAGCTTCCACTCGCGGACGCTTGACGGGCACAGGCACGCGGCGCCGTGGTTCACCTGGTCGCGCGTCGGCACAGACAAAGGGCTAGCCGAGCGGATCGATAGCGCGGTGCCCAGATGTACTTAAGAAACCTTGCGCGAACGCTCGCTCTCGATGGCTCTTCGAGCGGCAGACATGCTTTCTGCCAATGCGGCCACGGTGCTTTTCGTTACGATGTCGTCCGGCAGTGGAAGCATAGATATCTCGACGCGATCTGTTTTGATATTCTCGGGGGCGCAAAGACTCCATCGAGTTAGTGTTTCGATCATCTTCGGAAGAACCGACCGGTCCCTCGGGAACATTTCGATTCTACAGTGCCCGCTGTCGTCAATGGTGATGTCAAAAGCATAGGTAGTGCCGCCGAAGTCGAATTGGTGCACGGATGCTCGCGTTCGGCCCCAAATCCAGTGATTTCGCCACTCGCCTTCGAGGGTGATTTGAAGCCCTAGATTGACCGCCGTGAGCTGATTGGCCCGCAATACCTCCTCGTTGGTCAGCGCTGGAGAATTCTCGCGGTGACCGCCGGTACGTTCGCCGGTGCCTTGCTCGGCCCAGACGCGGCGGCCCTCTTTTCCGGTTATCTGACGCGTGACGTCCAGGTACACGCTTTCAGTGTAGTGAAACGGTGCCTCACCCCAGGGGTGCCCCTGCGAAGCTGCAGTTATCGGGCCTTCCGCGCGGACGAGGCGTGCACCAAGAGCGGTTCTCGCTGCCTCTACGTATGCGGGGAACATCAAATTTGCGTCTGCCGCTGTAACACCGAAACTGTTGCTACTCGGACGTCCGTCATCGGTCTTTTCTGCCCACGGGATGTTGATCAGCGCGACGGCCGCGCGCGGCATCGCCTCACGGATCATCTTCCCGACAGCCTGGATTCCGGCCGTCCAGTACTCGAAGTGCTCGCCACTCCCAAAAGACACAAAGTGGGTACCTGGCGGGAGTGTTTCTTCTGCACCAGACTGGATTAGCTCGACCGAGCGCGTTATTACCGTGCCGTCGGGAAGAACGTAGATGCCCAGCCGTTCATCAGTAAGGTCGACCAGCATTAGATCGACGTCGCGCCCATGCGCCGCGAGGAGGTCTCGTAGGTTCGAGTTGTAGTCGCCTGCGACCATGCGCTGCTGAAACGACGACTCAAGTCTCGGTGGCGTGAGGAGGCTAACTGGTTTGGTGTAGGCGCTGATGGCCGACTGGCGCGCGACGTATTGGAGCAACTCAAACTCGTCGGGAATAAAGTGCTCGAACGAGTCTCGGGAGACGCACGAACCCCATATGAAGATGCGAGTTCTGCTCATGCTAGCTCTTCTCGTGCCCTTCGCCGACAATGATTGGCATTGAAGTTGCGCTCTTCGCGCGATCTAGCAGTGTCGCGATTGCTTCGAGAACTCTTGCAGTGCTTCTTCCGTCGCCGTATGGGTTCGCGGTTTGTGCCATTGCCTCATAGGTGGGCTCGTTCTCCAAGAGGAGGCTCACTTCTTGGACGATCCGTTGTTCGTCAGTGCCGACGAGCCTAGTCGTCCCAGTCGCGATGGCCTCTAAGCGTTCGGTATTGTCGCGTAGAACCAAGACGGGCTTGCCTAAGCTCGGCGCTTCCTCTTGGACCCCGCCCGAGTCTGTAAGGACGATCGTGGCGAGGGACAGCATGCGAGTGAACTCCCCGTACGGCAGTGGTTCGGTCACCGTGACGTTGGGCAGGCCGGCGAGATGCGGGAGCACCGCTTCACGGACGATCGGGTTGCGGTGAGCGGGCAGCACGATCTCGACGTCGGGGAAGCGACGGGCCAAGTGCGCGAGGGCGCGGCCGACGCCGCCCATGGCCTCGCCCCAGTTCTCCCGACGATGCGTGGTTACAAGCAAGATTCGACGCCCAGAGTCCGCTAGGTCCTCCAACGTGGGGTCGCTGAAGTGCACCTTGCGCGCGACCGTCATGAGCAGCGCGTCGATCACGGTGTTGCCCGTCACCACGACCGAGCGCGGGTCGACGGACTCGGCGAGGAGGTTCGCCCGGCTTCCCTCGGTTGGCGCGAGGTGCAGTGAAGCGATCTGCGAGGTGATCTTGCGGTTCGCCTCTTCAGGGAACGGCGACATGATGTCGCCGCTGCGGAGCCCGGCCTCCAGGTGGACCACGGGGATCTGGCGGTGGAACGCCGCGAGCGCGGCAGCGGTCGACGTGGTGGTGTCGCCCTGGACGAGCACGGCCGCCGGCTTCTCGAGCTCGAGCACGGGGTCGAGTCGCTCGAGCACCCGCGCGAAGATCTGAGACAACCCCGCGCCGTGCTCGAAGATGTCGAGGTCGTGGTCCGGGACGATGTCGAACAGCTCGTTGACCTGATCGAGCATCTCGCGGTGCTGCCCCGTCACGACCGTGATCGGCGCGAGGACCGGGTGGTCCTCGAGCGCCTTGATGACGGGCGCGACCTTGATGGCCTCCGGGCGCGTGCCGTACACGACCATGATGCGTCGCCGCACGACTAGCTCCTGCCTGCCGCTGCGCCGACGCGTGCGGGGCGCACGTGCCGTGGCGTGTAGAGCCGAGACGGGACGGGCTCCTCCACGTAGACCGAGGTCTCCTCCCGGTCCATCAATGCCTGCTCGATGATCTTCTTCGCCTCCTCGGGCCTGTCCTTCGCGATCGCCCACGCCCACTTGCGGTACCGCAGGGCCACGTCCGGCGCCGGGCCGTCGAGGACCATCCGCCCGTAGTTGAGCCAGATGGCCCGCGTGCAGGTCTCCTCGATGGTCTGGGCGGCGTGGCTGACGAGGAACACGGTGCCGGCGCCGGCACGGAGCTGCTGCATGCGCGCCTCGCTGCGCTCCTTGAACGCGGCGTCACCCGTGGCCAGCGCCTCGTCGATGAGCAGGAGGTGCGGGTTGGCCGCCGTCGCGATGGCGAACCGGAGCCGCGCGCCCATGCCGGAGGAGTAGGTCTTCATCGGCAGGTAGATCGACTTGCCCAGGCCGGCGAGCTCCATGACCTCGGGCACCGCGCGCTCGGTCGCCTCGGGCGTCATGCCCATGGCCAGGCAACCGAGCCGGATGTTCTGCTCTCCCGAGAGGTCGGGCACGAGCGCGGCGTTGACGCCGATCAGCACGGGCGTCGACTCCGCCAGGACCTGGCCGCGCGAGGGCGTCTCCAGCCCGGCGATGATGCGCAGCAGCGTGGACTTGCCGGAGCCGTTCTGGCCCACCAGCCCGATCTGCTCACCCTGGCGCGCGACGAACGACACGCCGGAGAGCGCCCGCACGAGCACCTGCGGGTTCCGCCCCAGCACGCTGCGGGCGGCACGGACCAGCCGGTTGGCGCGACGGCGGCGCTCGGCGGCCTCGGTGGACGGCACGCGGTAGTGCACGTGCACGTTCTGCACGGCCACCGTCGCCTGGGCGAAGGGGTCGTCGAGGAGGTCAGGCGCGTCCATAGCTCTCCTCTCCCTGCCAGAACACCAGGAACCCCACCACCAGCGTCCCGACCGCCCAGGCCGTGAGCCCCAGCCACGTGCTCAGCGCCGGCGTGACGCCGTACAGCAGGCAGTCGCGGGCGGCGTCGAGCACCATGAACATCGGGTTGGCCTGCATCACCGCGAGCACGGTGGGGTGGTCGAGGAACTGCTCGTAGGAGAAGAACACCGCGGACCCGTACAGCCAGAAGCGCATCAGGTAGGGGATGAGCTGGGCGATGTCCGGGACCTTCGCGGTGGCTCGCGCCAGCAGCAGGGCGAGGCCCGTGACAAAGAGCGTCTGCAGCAGCAGCACCACGGGCAGCAGCGCCGCGCGCCAGGTCCACACCTCCTGCTCGGGCAGCAGGAGCAGGATGGCGAACATCGCCACGAGCGTCGGGACCAGGTTGAGCACCGCGCGCAGCACGACGGAGATCGGTAGCGAGGCCCGCGGGAACGAGAAGGCGCGGATGAGGTTGCGCCCCGACTGGATCGATCTGGCCCCGCCCGTCACGCACTCGGTCGTGAACGAGAACAGGAAGATGCCGATCACCAGGTAGCCGAGGAAGTTCGTGATCCCGCGGTCGGAGTTCAGGATCAGGCCGAAAATCACGAAGTAGACCAGCCCGTCCAGCACAGGTTTGGCGACGAGCCACACCTGGCCCAGGATCGTGTCCCGGGTGCCGCTGCCGACCTTGGCGCGCGCCTCGGCCCACAGGAAGTGGCGGCGCGCCCACAGCTGGCGCAGGTAGCTGCCGAGCGACGGGCGGGCGCCCACCCGGCTGAGCCTGCCGGCCTGGACGACCTCGGTGACCGGGGGGCCACCGAGGAGCTCTGCGTACGACGCGACGCCGGCGGTCGAGGGCGCGGCCGTGGCGGCACCGTTGCTGGAGGACATCGGCGGCATTCTAAGCGGCGGGACGGACGCGCCCGTCACGGCGCGTACCCGGTCCCGTACTGCGCCACATACTGCTCCATCGTGTCGGCGCGCAGCGCCTCACCGAGCGCCGCCACCTGCGGCGCGTCCACGAGGTTCACCGACGCACCGCCCTTGGTGCCGAACCCGGTGATCGGCACCATGAGGCTCACCACGTCGTCGCGCGTCAGGTTCTGCGCCATCGGCACCAGCGCGAACAGGTCCTCGAGCTGCAGGTCACCGGTGATCTTCACGTTCTGCGCCAGCATCGGGATCAGCTCGGCCAGCGCGGCCGGGTCCTGCGCCTGCTGCTTGATCTTGTCGAGGATGCCCACCACGGCGGCGCGCTGGCGCTCCGTGCGGTCCAGGTCGCCGAGCGGCAGGCGCTTGCGCTCGCGCACGTAGATGAGGCCGTCCGTGCCCGACAGCGTGATGCGGCCCTCGGGGAAGTCGACCACCCGGCCGGTGCTCTGCACCGTCACGGTGCTGTGGTGCTTGTTGTCCACCTCGAACCCGCCCAGGGCGCGCGTGACGGCGATGAACCCGTTGAAGTCCGCCTGCAGCACGTAGTCGACCTCGACGCCACCGAGCAGGCCCGACAGCGTGTCGACCATGGTCTGCGTGCCGCCGCGGGAGAACGCCGAGTTGATCTTGCCCTCGCCCAGCCCGGGGATCGGCACCCACATGTCCCGCGTGAACGACAGCAGGTAGACGCTGCGCCGGTCCGCCGGCACGTGCACCAGCATGATGACGTCCGCGTTGCCCGTCATGCTGCCGGGCGTGCGGGAGTCCGTGCCCAGGAACAGGGCGTTCACCGCGCCCTCGGGCAGCGGGTCGGCCGGGGCGGTGGGCGACGGCGACGGCGGCGTCTGCTTGGTCGCCGCGCTCCCCGACGCGGTCACCGTCGTCGCCGGACGCGGCGCCTGGGTGGTGCAGGCGGCCAGCACGAGCACCAGCAGGGCGGCGAGCCCGCCGGCCAGCGAGCGGACGGTGCGGGTACGGGGCACGGACGGGCTCCTCGGTGTCGGGCGGTCAGCGTCGGGTGCGGGCGGCGGCGTACACCTCGGCGTACACGGCGGCGTTGCGGCTCCAGGTGCGGCTGCGCGCGTTCTCCAGGCCGCGGGCCACGAGCGAGGCGCGCAGCGCGCCATCGGTGAGCACGCGGGTCACCGCGTCGGCCCACGCCTCGACGTCGTCGGCCGGGACCAGCAGCCCGGACGGTTCGGGCACGTCGCCCGCCATCGGCGTGAGCACCTCGGCCAGGGCGGGCAGGTCGCTGGCGACCACGGGGCGGCCCATGGCGCCGGCCTCGACCGGCTTGAGCGGGGTCACCAGCCGGGTCACGCGGTCGGGCCGGCGCGGCACCAGCACGGCGTCGAGCGCCGCCAGGTACGTGCGCGCCACGTCGCGCGGCACCCGGCCGGGCAGGATCGCGTGCTCGCCCAGCCCCAGCTCCGCGGCGAGCCGCACCAGGTCCGGCCGCGCCGCGCCGTCGCCCACCAGCAGGGCCGCGACGTCGACGCCGCGCGAGCGCAGCAGCGCCACGGCCCGCAGCACCGTGTCCAGGCCCTCGTAGCCCACCAGGCTGGAGACCGTGCCCACCACGTAGCGCGCGGTGGTCAGCCCGAGCGCGACCCGCGCCTCGGCGGGGGAGGGGGCCGGGGCCGCGAGGAGCGCGTCGTCGACGGCGTTGGGCACCACGGTGATCCGCTCGGCCGGCACGCCGCGCGCGGCGAGCTCGTCGCGCATCGTGCCGCTGAGCGTCACGACCGCGTCGGCGGCCAGCGCCAGCTCGGTCTCCTTGGCGCGGACCAGCGCGTACCGCTCGGAGGCGGCGGCGTGCGCGCGCGCCTCGGGCGTCGCGTGCGAGGCCACCCAGGTCTCCTCAGGCAGGCCGCGCACCTCGTACACCCAGGGCAGCCCGGCCCGGCGGGCGGCGGCCCGCGCGACGTCGCCGGTGGTCCACGGGGTGGTGGCGTGCACCACGTCCGGTGCGCTCGCGTCCAGCTCGCGCGTCAGGAGGTCGACGGCGTCGGCGAACCGGCGCCGGTGGCCGGTGGGCAGCGCGGCGGGGATCAGCCGCGTGTACGGCACGCCGTCGACGACGTCGGTGCCGCGCGCGCCGACCGCCCCGATCGTCAACGGGTACCCGGCGCGGGTGGTGGCCGTGACCCGGTGGCCGGCCGCGAGCTGGGCGCGCAGCACGGCGTGCGTGCGCAGGGTGTAGCCGCTCTGGGTGTGCGGCAGCGAGTTGGTCAGGTGGTGGTGCACCGCGACGGGGCCCCCGGACGCCGCGGAGGCGGCCGGCGCTCCGACGTCTCCCGCGGGCGCGACGTCGTCGGCGGGCGCGAGGCCGTCCACCTGGCCCAGCAGCGCCTCGCGGACGCGCCGCTCGGTGCGCGTGCGCGGCTGCGTCGCGCGGATCGGCGCGACGTCCCCGGCCGCCCACGCGGCGCGCAGCCGCCCGCCGGGGCGCGCGGCGTCGTCGCCCACCACGCGCTCGACGAGCGGCACCAGCCGGGCGCTCCAGCGGGCCGGGGCGCGGCGCGCGGCCTGCAGCGCCAGCCACGCCGGGTCGGTGCGCAGCGCGCCGAGGGCCCACGACGCGGCGAAGCGGACGTTGCGGGCCAGCTCGCCCGCCCGCGCGGGTGCGCTCACGCGCGCACCTTCGTGGGCCGCGTCGCCAGCCGGCTCAGCAGGCGGGCATAGCGGTCGGCCAGCGAGTCGTCGTCGGCGTTCTCGGCCACCCACTGGGCGGCGGCCGGGTCGCCGACCACCGGCTCGGGGGAGGCGGCCAGCTCCCGCCACGCCGCCGCGAGCGCGTCGGCGTCGCCGGGCGGCACCACGATGCCGGCCCCCACGTCCGTGACGATGTCGGCGGCCTCGCCGGCCACGCAGGCGGTCACGTGCACGCCCGAGGCCATCACCTCGTACAGCTTGGACGGCACGGTCCACTGCAGGGGCAGCCAGTCGCGCAACGACACCACCAGCGTGTCGGCCCACGCGTACAGGTCGCGCACCCGGTCGAACGGCACGGGCGGCTCGATCGTCACCGGCGCGTCGAGCAGGTCGACGAGCGCCTGCAGCGCGGGCACCTCGGCGCCCACGCCCACCAGGCGCACCTCGATCGGCTGGCCGGCGTCGGCGACCCGCTTGGCGGCGCGGACCACTGCCTCGAGGCCCTGCGCGCGCCCGATCGTGCCGGCGTACACGGCGCGGAACGGGCGGGCGCGGCGCTCGGCCGCCGGCACGGGCGTGCACTCCAGCGGCGCGAAGGCGGTGCCGTTGCGCACCACCGCCACGCGCTCCACGCCCCGCTCGCGCAGCACCTGGGCGAACGCCTCGGTGGTGGTCACGACGGCGTCCGCGCGCGCCTGCAGCCGCGACAGGACGCGGTGCACCACGGCGGTCGCGGCCACGCGCAGCCGCGACCGCGGCGAGCGGGCCGAGCGGAAGATGCCGCTCGGCGCGATGAGGTCGGGCCACGCGTCGCGCATCTCCACCACGAACCGGGCGCGCAGCAGCCGGGCCAGCACCCACGCGGCGAACATCGACGGGATGCCGGGCACGGTGCCCACCACGACGTCGGGACGGTGCGCCCGGGAGCCGAACCGCCGCAGGCCCTGGACCACCGAGCTGGCCGCGGCCACGGCCTGGTCGGCGGTGCGCGACAGCAGCCGCTGGCTGTGCTCGCGGTAGCGCACCCGCACCACTCGCTCTCCGTGCCGCCCGCGCGTCACCGAGCCCGGGCGCGACGCCGGGGCGCCGGCGAGCAGCGTGCCGTGCGGGTAGTGCGGCGGCGGCGCCAGCACTGAGACCTCGATGCCGGCGTCGGCCAGGCGGGGCACCAGCGCGTCCCAGCGGCGCTGCGGCGCGCCGCGCTCGGGGTGGTAGTAGTGCGTGACCAGCAGCACCCGCGCGGTCGCGGTCGGCGCTGGCTGCATGTCGAGTCCCCCTGGTGCTGTGTGCGCAAAACCCCGTCGATCGTAGGGCCACACCCCGGCGGCACTTCCGGCAAACGTCGCAACCTCGACACGCTCGGGGGTGAATTCCGCTTCCCGAGGCACCTGATGCGCTGCCCCGGCCAGGGCGTTCCCTAGAATCGCGGCGCTGCTCGGGGGGTCCGCTGCGGCGGAGCGCAAGGAGGTTCGATGGCGAGGCGCAACCCGGTCGCCGGTCTGGCGCTCGGCGACTTCCTCGACCGCTCGCCGGTCGAGCGCCAGGTCCGGGCAGACCCGGGCGTCCTGCGCACCGCCGTCGCCGGCGTCGACGAGCGCACGCGCACCGCCCTGCTCGTCGAGCAGGTCACGAGCCCGGCCTGGATCGGCCTGACCACCGTGTACGCCCGGGCGAGCGAGCGGCGCCACCCCAGCACCGCGCACGTGCTCGACCTGCTGCCCGCCTACCTGATGCGCCGCCTGCGGCTGCGCGAGCGCGACCTGGTGACCGGCCACCTCAACGCCTGCCCCGACTGCGACCGCGTGCTGCGCGAGCTGCAGGACCTGCCGCGCGCCTGGGCGGCGCTCGGCGACGCCGTCGTCGTCGGCCCGCTGGAGGCGCGCCCGGCCCGGGCGCCGGGACGCCTCGCGCCGCTGCTGCAGAGCATCGGCGACCGCCTCGCCTACGCCGTGGACCGGGCGCGCACCACCGTGCGCCCGGCCGTGTGGGGCGCCGTGGCGGCGGGGCTGGTGCTCGGCGGGGGCGCGGCGGTCGCCATCGGCAGCGCGACCGCCGAGCAGCGCCGGCCCGCGGCCGACCCGGTCCCCGTGACCACCGCGACGACGCCGGCCAGCACCGTGCCCTCGCCGGCGCCCGCCTCGCCGAGCCCGTCGCCGTCGCCCTCGCCGTCCGCCTCGGCGTCGCCCTCGCCGAGCGGCGTGCCGTCGTCGTCGCCCGACGACGACGTCCGGGACGCGCCGCTCACCGGGGCGCGCGACGACGGGTGGCGCCCGACCGGGGGCGCGGCCGGTGGCCGCGACACCTCCGACGGCGGCAGCGGCACGGGCTCCGGCGGTGGGTCGCAGACCGGTACCGGCGGCAGCACCGGCACGGGAACCGGCGGCAGCGCCGGCGGTGGCGGGCAGCAGTCCGGCGGAGGGTCCGGGGGCACGGGCAATTCCGGGGACACCGGCGGGCAGCCGCCCGGCGATGGCACCGACACCGGCGACACGGGCGGGCAGCCGCCCGGCGGTGACACCGGCACGGGCGGCACCGGGGACGGCACCGGCGGTGGCGGCGGTAACGACACCACCGATCCCGGCTCCGGCGGCACCGAGACGCCGACGACGCCTCCGGCGGGCGGCGGCACTCCGACGCCCGACAACACCGGCGGCCCCGTGGGCGGGGGAGGCGGCGGGACCGGCTCCGAGCCGGCCCCGACCGCGACCGCCGGGGCCACCGTCGTCGGATGACGACCAGCCCCTAGCGCCAGCGAGCACCATCCGTGCAGGTGGACCCCCACATGCACACGATTCCTGCCCGAGTTCCTCGGGCCTGACTCCTAGGATCACCAGCCGTGACTCAGCCAGACACCGCCCCCGCCCAGCGGCACGTGCGTCAGCGACGCAAGGCCTCCACCACGCGCCGGGCGCTCGCCGTGGTCGGCGTGCTGGCCCTCGTCCTCGTCGGCGGCGGGGCCGGCGCCGCCCTGTGGTTCAAGAGCCAGCTCGAGGGCAACATGGAGAAGCTGGGCGACCCGTTCGCGCAGATCGACGAGGCCACGCGCCCCTCGGTGGCGCCCGAGGACGCCGACGCCGTGAACATGCTGGTGCTCGGCTCCGACTCGCGGATCTCCGCCGGCGACCCGACGCAGTGGAAGGCCGGGGCCCAGCGCACCGACGCGATCATGCTCGTGCACCTGGCCGGTGACCGGCAGTCGGCGCAGGTGATCTCGATCCCGCGCGACTCCTGGGTGCCGATCCCCGGGCACGGCGAGGCCAAGATCAACGCCGCCTTCTCCTACGGCGGCCCCGCGCTGATGATCGACACGGTCGAGCAGCTCACCGGCGTGCGCATCCAGCACTTCGCGGTCACGGACTTCGAGTCGTTCGTGAACATGACTGACGCCCTGGGCGGGGTGGAGATCACCATCCCGGAGGACATCAGCGACGGCGACAAGGTGTCCTTCACCGCCGGCAAGCACGTCCTGGACGGCGAGCAGGCGCTCGCCTACGCCCGCCAGCGCCACGGCCTGGCCAACGGCGACTTCGGTCGCGTGCAGCGCCAGCAGAACTGGATGCGCGCGATCATGGCCAAGGTCAACAACAACCGCAGCAACATCACGATGATGTCGAGCTTCCTGCGCACCGTGAGCGAGTCCGTCGCCACCGACGACAAGCTGACGTTCGACGAGATGACCAGCCTGTTCATGAGCGCGCGCGACATCGGCACGAACGACGTCACGTTCCTCACCGCGCCGTACTCCGGCACCGGCCGCAGCAACGACGGGCAGTCGATCGTGGTGCTCGACCGCGCCCGGTTCGACCCGCTGATGGCGGCGATCGCGGCCGACGACGCCGCGCAGTACGTCGCCGACAACGCCGAGAACCTCGAGGTGCTCGGCGCCACGGTGAAGTAGCCGTCCCCCGACGCGCGAAGGGCGGGCCTCCCCAGGGGAGGCCCGCCCTTCGCTGTCCCGGTCGTCGACCGGCGGAGGCGCCGCGTCAGGCGGCCGGCGCCTCGTCGATGACGACGGCGCCGTCCCGGAACGCGAAGCCCTGCACGCGCGTGCCGGGCTCGCGCGCCGCCAGCAGCTTCTGCACGTCGAGCGCCACGCGGGAGTCGGGCAGCACCCGCACGGAGCCGGCGGGCAGGCGGCGCGCGGCGAGGCGGCCCTCGATGCGGCCGGCGGCCAGGCCCAGCAGCTTGTGCGCGGGCAGGCCGCCGGCGGAGGCGTCGACGGACACGGTCGCGACGCCGTCGGCGAAGTCCTCGACGCGCAGGCGCGCGGTGACCTTCGGCGTCAGCCGCGTCGCCAGGCGCACGGGGGCGGGGAGGTTCGTCACGCTGCGGGCGTCGGCGACGACCTCGAGGACGTCGCCGCTGCCGCCGACGTCGGTGACGAAGCTGGGCAGGCGGCCGGAGAGCAGGCCGAGGCGGGTGAGGGCGTCGGGGAGCGAGGTGGTGACCACGCCCACACCCTAGGGGAAGAGCGTGACCCGGCCGTTAGACTCCCGGGGCGGTACCCGGCGCGCCCGGGCCCGCACCGTCCCAACCCTCGCAGGCCCCCGGGCCGGAAGAGAAGGCGAGCTGCTGTGAAGATCGCGATCGTCGGTACCGGTTATGTCGGGCTGTCGAACGCCGTGGTGCTGGCGCAGCACCACGACGTGACGGCGGTGGACATCGACCAGCGCAAGGTGGACCTGGTCAACCGGCGGCAGTCGCCGATCGTGGACCCGGAGCTCGAGGCGTACCTGCGCGACGTGCCGCTGTCGCTGACGGCGACGACCGACGCGAAGGCGACGTTCGCGGACGTCGAGCTGGTCGTGGTGGCCACGCCCACCGACTACGACCCCGACCAGAACTTCTTCGACACCTCGTCGGTGGAGTCGGTGATCGCCCAGGTGCTGGACGTCAACGCCGACGCCACCGTGGTGGTCAAGTCGACGGTGCCGGTGGGCTTCACCGACCGGATGCGTGAGCGCCACCCCGAGGGGCACATCGTGTTCTCCCCGGAGTTCCTGCGCGAGGGCCGCGCGCTGTACGACAACCTGCACCCGTCGCGGATCGTCGTCGGCGACGAGGGTGAGCGCGGCAAGCTGTTCGCCGACCTCATGCTCGAGGGCGCCGACGAGGACGACGTGCCGGTGCTGCTGACGGGTGCCACCGAGGCCGAGGCGATCAAGCTGTTCGCCAACACCTACCTGGCGCTGCGCGTGGCGTACTTCAACGAGCTGGACACCTACGCGGCCACGCACGGGCTCAACACGGCGCAGATCATCGAGGGCGTGGGCCTGGACCCCCGCATCGGGTCGCACTACAACAACCCGTCGTTCGGGTACGGCGGGTACTGCCTGCCCAAGGACACCAAGCAGCTGCTGGCGAACTACCGCGACGTGCCGCAGAACCTCATCTCGGCGATCGTCGAGGCGAACACCACCCGCAAGGACTTCGTCGCCGCGGACATCCTGCGCCGCCAGCCCAAGGTGGTGGGCATGTACCGGCTCATCATGAAGTCCGGGTCGGACAACTTCCGCGCCTCCTCCATCCAGGGCGTCATGAAGCGGCTCAAGGCCAAGGGCGTCGAGGTCGTCGTCTACGAGCCGACGCTGGAGCAGGACGAGTTCTTCGGCTCCGAGGTGGTGCGCGACCTGGAGGACTTCAAGCGGCGCAGCGACGTCATCGTCGCCAACCGGCGCGCCGAGGCCCTCGCCGACGTCGAGGAGAAGGTCTACACGCGCGACATCTACGGGCGCGACTGACCCCGAGCTCGCCGCCGCGGGCGGCCCGCCGCCGGTCACGGCGAGCGGTCAGGTCCGCAGCGCCGTGGCCAGCCGCGCCACGTGGTGGGTGATCTGCGCGTACGACGTCGCGTACACCTCGTCCGCGAGCCGGTAGGGGTCGACGACGTCGTCGTCCGCGCCGGCGCCCAGGAACCGGTGGCGCAGGGCCAGCGCGGCCGGCACCAGCGACCTGAGCCGTTCGGCGTCGGTGGCGCCGGTGATCGTGCCGGGCGGGACCTCGGCCGCCAGCCGGGACAGCTCCCCGAGCGAGACGGTGCGGCGCAGCGCCAGCGGCTCGAGCTCGAGCACGCGCGAGCGGTGCTCGGCGGTGAGCGTCAGCACCAGGTCGGCCGACTGGACGTCCCGCGCCGTCAGCGCGCGCGAGCGGAAGCCGCTGACGTCGAGCCCGTCGGCCGCCAGCAGCCGCGCCATGGGCTCGTGCACCGGCGCGGCCGGCAGCCCGCGCGTCCCCGCGCTGCTCACGACCACCGAGTCGTCCAGCGCCCGGCGCAGCAGCGCCTCGGCGGCCGGGGAGCGGCAGATGTTGCCGGTGCAGACGCACAGCAGCTGGGACACAAGGGTCCTTTCGGCGTTGTGATCGGGAAAGGGCGAGCGACGTGGGTAATCTAGCGCGTCGCCGCCGGGCGGCGACGACGACCGAACACGGCGCAAGCCGTCACGACAGGGGGATCACGGGTGGCGCACGAAGGCTGGGGATCGAACTGGTCGACCGTGGCGCCTCCGGTGGCTCCGCCCCGCGCGCGGCTGGGCCGTCAGCCGGCCTACGGGGCCGAGAAGCGCCGCCGCCGCATCATCCGCACGGTCGTGCTCACCCTCGTCGGCGTGGTGGTGCTGCTGATCGCGCTCGGAGCCTGGCTGCTGGTCGACGCGCTGCGCGCCCGGGCCGCGAGGAAGGCTGTTGGATCGGATCGGGTGCGACGATCTTGCCGGGCGTGACAATCGGGCGCGGTTGCATCATCGCCGCGGGAAGCGTCGTCACTTCCGATTGCCAGCCCGATGGACTCTACGCGGGAGTCCCGGCAGCGCGAAAGAAGGACCTTGCCGCGCTGGTTGTTGCTTAGGTTCGAATTCCAGAATCGTGCAACTTGCTGCGGCGGTGCCGGGGACCGGTGCACTGGAGCTACTTGGTGATTGACGAGACTTGGAGGATTTCAACGCTTACGTCGCAGTCGAGCTGCGGCGGTGTGCCGCCGCTCGCGGAAAGGTGCGGCGGGGGCATCTCAGCGTCAGATGGCTGCGGTCGTCACCGATATCGGAACGTGCGCATTGCGTGTGGTGGCGTAACGCTTGGCGCCATGAGAGGAAGCCTGTGCGCGTCGTTTCGGATGTGAAGTGCTAGCCCCCACGCTTGCGCTCGCCTCGGCCGTCGTCTACGGCGTCGTCGACTTCGCCGGTGGGATGCTGTCCCGGCGGGTGCACTATGCGTCCGTCTCCTGGGTCGGGCAGCTCGGCGGCCTGGCGCTCGCGCTGGCCGCCGCGCTCGCCGTCCCGGCCCCGCAGGTGCGCGCCGTCGACCTGGCGTGGGGAGCGCTGTCCGGGGTAGGCAGCGGGCTGGCGATGCTGTTCCTCAACCGGGCGCTGTCGCGCGGCGAGATGACCGCTGTGGTCCCGGTCAGCGCCGTCACCGGCGTCGCGCTGTCGGTGCTGTGCGGCGTGGCGTTCCTCGGCGAGCAGCCGTCCCCGGCCGCGTGGGCCGGGATCGCCGTCGTGCTCCCGGCGCTGTGGCTTGTCGCCGGCGGGGGCCAGGCCACCGGACCAGGCCTGGCCGCCGCGGGCCCGGCGTCCGGCTCCGCGGCGGCGCGTGACGGGCTCCTGGCGAGCGCCGGCGTCGCGGTGCAGTACGTGGGCCTGGCGATGGCGGGGTCGTCGAGCGGCCTGTGGGCCGTGGCCGCCGGCCGCGTGGCGGCCGTCGTCGTGCTCGTGCCGGTCGTCGCGCGGGCCCGCGGACGCGCCCGCGTGGCACCCCACGACGTCGCCAAGGCGTTCGTCATCGGGGCCGGGGCCGCGCTCGCCCTCACCCTGTACCTCCTGGCGACGCGGGAGCAGCTGCTCGCCGTGGCCGTCACCCTCGCATCGCTGTACCCGGCCCTCCCCGTGCTCCTCGGCGTCCTCGTGCTGCACGAGCACGTGGGGCCGCGCCGAGCCGTCGGCCTCGTCGCGGCCGGCGCCGCCGTCGTCCTGCTCAGCGTCGCGTGAGTGCCGCCAGGGCGAGGGGCCGGGTGAAAGTCGTGCGCGTCACCCCGAAGTGACGTCATCCCGGCCGAGCCTTGGTGTCTTGAAGGTTATGCAGGCCACGAGGTCGCGCTCCGCGCGGCATCGCAGCCGGCACCCGTGCGGGCACCGGTCGCCCCCCACACACCCGTCCGGTGTCCGCACGGCCCTGGTCCCGTACGGGCGTCGGCCGTCCCCCCTCGGCCGGCGCCCGTACGGCATCTCGGCTCCCTGCCGGAGCGCCCGGTGCCCGGAGAAGTGCCTGTGCTCGCGCCCCGCCGCCGGAATTGAGCTGTGAACTACTTCACCCACCGACCTCGTCATGGTTGCCAGCGTGCTTCGTCTTGAGGGGTGTTGCTGCCCACCCTCGAGAGGATCGTTCGTGCCGCCCCTCACCGCCGCCGCCCGACGACGCCCCCGCATCCGCGTCGTCGTCACCGCGCTCGTTGCTGCGCTGATCCTCGGCCTCGGCCTCGGCCTGGCCGCCGCGCCCGCGCAGGCCGCGCAGGCCGCGACGGTGCAGGCTGCCGGCGCGCCGGGCGCGGTGCCGATGGTGGACGTGGCGCAGTGCGCCCCGGGCACCCTCTACTCGATCACGAGCGACGGCGTCGTCCACCTGATGACGACCGGGGCCGACGGACCGGCGATCGTCAAGGCCGAGCAGGCGGCCCGTCTCACGAAGACCCACGCGGGAGCGTTCAACGCGCTCGCGGTCTCGGCCGACGGGTCCGCCTTCTACGCCGCGGAGCGCTGGTCGGGCACCGAGCGCGTCGGCCTCTTCTGGCGCAGCTTCGACGCCGTCCGCATCGTCCGGACGGACGCGAGTGGCTCGCGCACGCTCGTCGACGACTTCCGCGTCGCCTCCGAGAACACCATCGCCGGCGCTGTCGACCCCCGGTCGGGCGACTACTTCCTGGGCGTCTCGCTCACCGACGGCGTCGCCGTGTACCGGTTCGCGGCGGACGGGAGCAACGGCCGCCAGGTCGGCACGCTGAGCACCGACGTCGGCACCAACCCCAACGGCGACTTCGCCTTCGACGCCGACGGCAACCTCTTCTTCATCGCCAGCCGGTCGCGCACGAAGGTCTACACGGTCCCCGCCGCCCAGCTGCAGCGGACCGGGACGGCGGCCCTCACGCCGTCGGCGACGTCCGACCCCCTGTCCGTCAGCGGTGCCTTCAACGGCATCGCCCTGTCGCCCGACACCTACACGTTCGCCTCCACGGACACCAGCGTCGTCACCTTCGACCCGAACACCATGGCCGAGGTGAGCCGGTTCTCGCGCTCCGGCATCACCGACCTCGCGAGCTGCCAGGTCCCGAGCACGCTGACCCTGCAGAAGAACATCGCCAACCGCGTCGGCGCCACGGACCAGTTCACCCTCGAGATCCTCCGCGCCGACGGCGGCACCTCGCTGGGCACGAGCACCACCTCCGGCTCCTCGACCGGCCTGCAGGCGGACGCCGTCGTCGGCCCCGTGCCCGCCCTGGGCGGCAAGACGTACCGCCTGCGCGAGCTCGCCGGCAACCGCAGCACGAACCTGGCCCGCTACGACATCTCGCTGCGGTGCACCGAGACCACCTCGGGTCGGGACGTGCCGGTGACGCGTACGAGCACGGCGGGGGAGTACACGCTGGTCTACCCGACGGCCGGCGCGACGGCACGCGGCCTCGACGTCGACTGCACCTTCACCAACTCGTCCGGCTCGTACGCCGTGACCAAGACGGCGGACCCCGCGTCGGGCACCCAGGTCGAGCCCGGCCAGCGGGTCACGTACTCGGTGGGCGTCGTGGCCACCGGCGTCGTGAACGGGGTCGTGCTCACCGACGACCTGTCCGACGTGCTCGACGACGCGACGTTCGTCGCCGGCTCCGCCCGCCTCGTTGTCGCCGGCGGCGCGCCGGTCGCCGTGCCGGACCCGTCCCGGGGCGCGCTGACCAGCCCGGCGTTCGACCTCACCGACGGGCAGCGCGCCACGCTGACCTACGCGGTCGACGTGCGCAAGGACGCCTGGTCGGCCCGCCTGCGCAACGTGGTCACCGGCCGGGACGCCGGCGGCAAGGCGCCCACGACGTGCACGACGGCCACGCCGTGCGCCACCGAGCACACCACCCCCGAGCCCGGCACCTACGCGGTGACCAAGGCTGCGGACCCCGCCGCCGGCACCACGGTGGAGCCCGGCCGGCAGGTCACCTACACGGTGACGACGACGGCCGCGGACGGCCCCGTGCGCGACGTCGTGCTCACCGACGACCTGGCCGACGTGCTCGACGACGCGACGTTCGTCGCCGGCTCCGCGCGGCTCACGGTCGCCGGCGGGCGGCCGAGCGCGGTGCCCGACCCGCGCGGCACCACGCTGACCAGCCCGGCGTTCGGGCTGGACGCGGGCCAGTCGGCGACGCTCACGTACGCCGTGCAGGTGCGCGACGACGCCTGGTCGGCCACGCTGCGCAACGTCGTGACCGCCGTCGACGGCCGCGGCGTGCCGCCCACCACCTGCACCGACGCCGCCCCCTGCGCCACCGAGCACAGCACGCCGTCGCGCCTGCAGGTCGAGAAGGTCGGCGAGGCCGTGGACGGCACGTGGGTGCCGATGGCCGGCTCGGCGTGGGCGCTGCGCGCCGACGCCGACGGCACGCCCGGCGCGGTGCTCACCACGCCCGCCGTCACGCCCGTGGACGGCCAGACCGGCCGCTTCCTTGCGACGGGCCTCGCCGCCGGCACGTACTGGCTCGAGGAGACCAAGGCGCCAGCAGGGTTCTCGCTGCTGGCCCAGCCCGTGCGGTTCACGATCGGCGCCGACGGCGCCGTGACGCTGGCCGACGACGACGGCGGCGTGGTGAGCGTCGCCGACGACGACGGCGACGGGACGTGGACCCTGACCGTGCGGGACGTGCCCGCCCTCGAGCTGCCGGAGACGGGCGGTGGTGGCACCCGGCCCTACCTGACGGCGGGCGCCGGCCTGCTCGCCGTCGCCGCCGCCCTCGCCCTGCTGACCGCACGACACCGCCGGCGCACGTAGCCCGCGGCCCCAGACCCCGTGCGGGCGCCGGCCCCCACACACCCCCGGCGCCCGCACGGTCCCCTCGTCATGCCCTCACGGGGGCCTGCCCCCACCCACCCCACCGAAGGAGCACCACTGTGTTCGCACGTCCCGCGCACCGGTTGCGGCGCGTCGCCGCCGTCCTGGCCGGCCTCACGCTCGCCGGCCTCGGCATGGCGGGCCCCGCGGCCGCCGCCACGAGCGTCGACCCGTCCGCCACCGGCACGCTCACCGTCCACAAGCTCGAGCGGCCCGAGGCGGCCACCGGCCTCGACAACGACGGCACGCCCGTCGACACCACCGGCCTCGAGCCGCTGGCCGGCGTCGAGTTCACCGTCCAGCAGGTCGGCGGGGTGGACCTGTCCACGAACGCCGGCTGGAGCGCGGCCAACGCGCTGAGCGGCTCCTTCGACGCCGCCGACCCCGCGGGCTCCATCGCCGCGGCCGGCCACAGCCTGCTCGGCGGGACCTCGGTCACCACCGGCGCCGACGGCACAGCCGTCTTCTCCCGCCTGCCGGTGGGCCTGTACCTGGTCACCGAGACCTCGTACCCGGCCGGCGTCACGCCGTCGGCGCCGTTCCTGGTCACGCTCCCGCTGACCGACCCGGACGACTCGGACGCGTGGCTCTACGACGTGCACGTGTACCCGAAGAACTCGGTGTCCGGCGCCACCAAGACCGTCACCGACTCCGGCGCCGTCGCGCTCGGCGACGAGGTCTCCTGGACCATCACCGGCGACATCCCGAACGAGGACGTCATCGACGGCTACAAGATCGTCGACGCCCTGGACGCCAAGCTGACCTACGGCTCGGCCACCGTGCGCCTCGCCGACGGCACGCCCGTCACCGCGGGCACCCACTACACCGTGAGCCACGACGCCGGCACCCACGCCCTCACCGTCGAGTTCACCGAGGCCGGACGCGCCGTCCTGGCCGCCCACCACGACACCCAGGTGGTCGTGCAGGTCGTCACCACCGTCAACACGGTCGGCGAGATCGAGAACACCGCGCTGCTCTACCCGAACCGCTCCAGCTTCGACGTCGAGCCCGGCCGCCCCGGCGGCCCGACCGAGACCCCCGAGGTCCAGACCAAGTGGGGCGGCCTCACGCTGCAGAAGGTGAACCCCGCGGGCGACGCGCTCAGCGGCGCCGTGTTCGCCGTCTACACCTCCGAGGCCGACGCCCGCGCCGGGCGCAACCCCGTCACGCTCGGCGGCCGCACCGAGTTCCCGGTGGCCGCCGACGGCACCCTGACGCTCACCGGCCTGCGCTACTCCGACTTCGCGAACGGCCAGCAGGTCGCCCCCGGCGACGAGGGCTACCGCGCCTACTGGATCGCCGAGCTCAAGGCCCCGGCCGGCTACGAGCTGCTCGCCGAGCCGGTGCAGTTCGAGGTCACCGCCGCGACGTCGGCCGCCGGCATCGACCTGGAGGTCGAGAACGTGCCGAGCAACGCCGGCTTCGCCCTGCCGCTGACCGGTGGCGTGGGTACCACCCTGCTGTCCGTGGCCGGCGCCCTGATCCTGGGCGGCGCGCTGTTCCTCGCGGTGCGCGGCCGGCGCCGCGCCGAGGCGGCCTGACGCCTCACCCCGGGGCGCCCTGCCGCCCCACCGGGTGCGTGCCTGACGCGGGCGGCGCCGGCTCCTGGCCGGCGCCGCCCCCGACGGGCCGCCCCACGCCACACGCCCGCACCCTCGACAACGGAGCTCGTCATGGCCGCACTTCCTCGTCCCCGGCACGGACGGCACGCCGCCCGCGCGGGCGGTGCGGTCGCCCGGCGCTGGCCCCTGCGGCGCCTCGCGGCCGTCGTGACCGCCGCCGTCGGCGCGGGCGTGCTGCTGTACCCCTCGGCCGCCGCGTGGGCGACCGACCGAGTGCACGCCACCGCGGTGTCCGGGTACGTGAGCACCGTCGACGCCATCCCGGCGGACGCGCGGGACGCCATGCTGGAGGCCGCCCGCGCCTACAACGAGAACCTGCCCGCCGGGCCCCTGCGCGACCCGTACGCGCTCGGCACCGACGGGCGGCAGACCGCCGTCGGCTCCGGTGCCCAGACCTACTTCGACACCCTCGACGTGGACGGCCGCGGCACCATGGCCCGGCTGCGCATCCCCGAGATCGACGTCGACCTGCCGATCTACCACGGCACCGACGAGGCCACCCTGGCCCGCGGCGTCGGGCACCTGTACGGCTCCGCGCTGCCCGTGGGCGGCGAGGGCACGCACACCGTGCTCACCGGCCACTCGGGGATGGTCAACGCCACCCTGTTCGACCACGTGCGCGACCTGCGCGAGGGCGACGAGATCACCGTGACCGTCCTCGACGAGGTGCTCACCTACCGCGTCGACCAGATCCTCACCGTGGAGCCCGACGACACCGAGGCGCTGCGCCCGGTCGAGGGCAAGGACTACCTCACGCTCGTGACCTGCACGCCCATCGGGGTCAACACTCACCGCCTGCTCGTGCGTGCCGAGCGCGTCGAGACCCCGGCCGCCGCTGCGGCGACGACGACGGTGGCGCCCGCCGCGCAGGGACCGGGGTTCCCCTGGTGGGCCGTCGGCTTCGCCGGGATCGTCGGGGGAGCGGTGCTGCTCACCCGGCCGCGCCCGGCGCGGGCCCCGGCGGCCGCCGGGCGCCGCCGGACGGGCGGGCCGACGCCGGCGCCCGCGGTGTGACGCAGGCCACTCTCAGGTCGCGTCATAGTTCCCGTGATCGCCCGTCTAGGTCGTTGTCGTGCGGGCGTCGGGTACCCCACACACCCTTTCGGCGCCCGCACGACCTCGCCGGCGGCACTCGCGTGCCGCCGGCTTCGTGCGTCTCGGGCCGGCACGCTTTGCGCCCGCCTGACGCACCATGCCACTCCTTGACGCACCTCGCGCCCCCTCTTGAGCACGTCTTTCCTGGCCACGGGTGTGACCCGTTACCCCCTGTCATTACCTGTGCTAATGACCTAGGCTAAGAACATGCTTGCCTCTGCCACCCGCCCCGTGTCGCGGGCGCGGACGAGCCCGGCGGCCCTCGGCAGCGAGCTGCGCGTCTCGCTGTCGCGCGTCACCCGCCGGCTGCGCGCCCAGCGCGGGGAGGCCGACCTGTCGGTCGGCCAGTTCGGCGTCCTGACGGCGCTGTTCCGCAACGGCGACATGTCGCCCGGCGCCCTCGCGGCGCACGAGCACATCAAGCCGCCGTCGATGACCCGCACCGTCAACGGGCTCGCCGAGCTCGGGCTCGTCGTGAAGGCCGAGCACCCCACCGACCGCCGGCAGGTCGTCGTCCGCCTGACCGACGACGGCCGCCGCGAGGTCGTCGAGACCCGGCGCCGCCGCGACGCCTGGCTCGCCCAGCAGCTGGCCGCCCTGACCGCCGAGGAGCGCGAGGTCCTGGCGCGCGCGTCCGACCTGCTGTCGCAGATCGCCTCGAGCCGGTAGCGCGCCCGGCCGCTGCCCACGTCCCTGTCCACCGACACCCCCAAGGAACGAGCTGACCGTCACTCGATGAGCGCAACCTTCTCCTCACTCCGATACGTCAACTACCGCATCTGGTTCGCCGCCGCCCTCGTCGCCAACATCGGCACGTGGATGCAGCGCATCGGCCAGGACTGGATCGTCCTGACCGATCTGACGCACAACTCCGGCACCGCCGTCGGGTTCGTGACCGCGCTGCAGTTCCTGCCGTTCCTGCTGCTGTCGCCGTGGGCCGGCGTGCTCGCCGACCGCCTGCCGCGCCGCAGGCTGCTCATGGCCACGCAGGGCGGCATGGGCGTGCTGGCGCTCGTCCTCGGCGCCCTGACCCTGTCGGGGGCCGTGGAGCTGTGGCACGTCTACGGGCTCGCCCTGGCCCTGGGCGTGGTGTCCGCGCTGGACGGCCCCGTGCGTCAGACGTTCGTGGCGGAGATGGTCCCCGCCGACCGCCTCTCCAACGCCGTCGGGCTCAACTCGGCGTCGTTCAACGCGGCGCGGCTGATCGGGCCGGGCGTGGCCGGCCTGCTCATCGCCGCCGTGGGCGCCGGCTGGGTGTTCGTCATCAACGGCGTGACCTTCGCCGCCACGATCGCCGCGCTGTCGTGCATGCGCGTGCGCGAGCTGCGGGTGCTGCCGTCCGCCCCGCGGGCCAAGGGGCAGATCCGCGAGGCCGTGCGCTACGTGCGCGGGCGCTCCGACATCGTCGTGATCATGGTGGTCATGGCCGTCGTCTCGACGTTCGGCCTCAACTTCCAGCTCACCAGCGCGATGATGGCGCGCGTCGAGTTCGGCAAGGGCGCGGGGGAGTACGGCGTCCTCGGCTCCGTGCTGGCGATCGGCTCGCTGACCGGCGCGCTGCTGGCGGCCCGGCGCGACCGGCCGCGCGTGCGCCTGGTGCTCGGCGCCGGCTTCGCGTTCGCGCTCGCCACGGCCGCCAACGCGCTGATGCCCAGCTACTACTCGTACATGCTGCTGTGCATCCCGGTGGGCCTCGCGTCGCTGACCATGATGACCGCGGCCAACACGACGCTGCAGATGTCCACCGACCCGGTGATGCGCGGGCGGGTCATGGCGCTCTACATGATGGTGTTCCAGGGCGCGACGCCGATCGGCTCGCCGATCGTCGGGTGGGTCGGCGAGGCGTTCGGCCCGCGGTGGTCGATCCTCATCGGCTCGATCGCCACGTTCCTGGTGTGCGCCGCGGCGTCGGTGTGGGCGATCCGCCGCTGGCACCTGCAGGTGCGCTACCGGGTGCGCCAGCGCCCGCACCTGGAGGTCGTCTACCTCGACCGGCAGACGCCGGTGGCCGCCGCCCGCGAGGAGGTCCGCGCCGAGCTGGCGCGGGACGACGCGCAGAAGCTCACGACGGTCGCCTGACGCGCCGTCGCCGGCCGGCCGCTGCCCCGCGCATGCAGTTCCGGGTCCCTGGCGGTCCGAGACAGAGGGGTCTGTCTCGGACCGCCAGGGACCCGGATTCGTCTGGAGGGTGGGTGAGGCCGCGACTCAGAGCGTCGCGGTGTCGATGACGAAGCGGTAGCGCACGTCGCTGGAGAGCACGCGCTCGTAGGCGTCGTTGATCTTGTCGGCGGAGATCAGCTCGACCTCCGGGGCGATGCCGTGCTCGGCGCAGAAGTCGAGCATCTCCTGCGTCTCGGCGATCGAGCCGATGCTCGAGCCGGCGAACGACCGACGGTTGTTGAACAGCGTGAACACGTGCAGCGGCAGGGGCTGCGGCGGGGCGCCGACGTTGACCATCGTGCCGTCCAGGCGCAGGAGCGACAGGTAGCGGTCCAGCTCGAGCGGGGCGCTGACGGTGTTGACGATGAGGTCGAACCGGTCGGCCAGCGCCTCGAACGTCGCGTCGTCGGCGGTCGAGAGGTGCGCCGTGGCGCCGAAGGCCAGCGCGTCCTCCCGCTTGGCGAGCGTGCGCGACAGCACGGTGACCTCGGCGCCCATCGTCGCGGCGATCTTGACGGCCATGTGGCCGAGGCCGCCCATGCCGACCACCGCGACCTGCTTGCCCGGGCCGGCGTTCCACCGGGCGAGCGGGGAGTAGGTGGTGATGCCGGCGCACAGCAGCGGAGCGGCGGCCTCGTAGGGGATCGACTCCGGCACGCGCAGCACGAAGTCCTCGTCGACCACCACGTGGGTCGAGTAGCCGCCCTGGGTGATGGTGCCGTCGCGGTCGACGGACGCGTAGGTCTGCGTGTTGCCCTTGAGGCAGTAGTTCTCCATGCCGGCCTTGCAGTTCTCGCACTCGCGGCACGAGTCGACCATGCAGCCGACGCCGACGCGGTCGCCGACCGCGTGCTTGGTGACCTCGGCGCCGACCTCGACGACCTCGCCGACGATCTCGTGCCCGACCACCTGCGGATAGGTGATGGGCCCCCACTCGCCGCGGACGGTGTGGATGTCGGAGTGGCAGACGCCCGCGTAGCGGATGGCGATGAGCACGTCCGTGGGGCCGACGTCGCGGCGCTCGATGGTGATGGGCTCGAGCGGCTCGGTCGCCGACGGCGCGGCATAGGCGTTGACCTTGAGCACAGGTTCTCCCGGGGTAGTGGTGCGGTGCGGCGCCCGCCGCACGGGGGGCGCCCAGGGTCGACACGGGCGAGCCCGGGGCGAGGCGCCAGCGCGACTCTAGGTGGTCGCGCGGCGGGGTGGGAGGTTCGACCAGGGCCCCCCACCCGCGCTGCTGACCCGGCTGCACGAGGTCACCGGCACCCCGCTCCCCCGGAGTGACCGCCCCCGCCACCCTCCCCACCGTTCCGGGTCCCTGGCGGTCCGAGACAGACCCCTCTGTCTCGGACCGCCAGGGACCCGCAACGGCGAGCGGGCCTCGTGACGGTGGTGCGTCGGGCGGCGCGGTCAGCGGCGGGTGGCCGGTGGGCGCCGGCCACGGCGGCGCAGCACCTGAGCGACACCGGCCGCCACCTCGCCGCGCCAGGCCGCCGAGCCGCTGAACCGGAGCAGCACGTCGCCGGCGGTCAGGAGGCGGTTCTGCCGCTCGGCGTCGTGCACGAGCGCACCCGGCCGGCCGTGAACGTCCTGCCCGTCGATCTCCACGAGCAGCCACGTGCCGTCCTCCAGCTGCCACGCCATGTCGACGCGGCCGATGAACCGACCCGAGCTGTCGAGCCGGTCGAGCTGCAGCACGTCGGGCGCGACCCCGGCGTCCGCGCAGGACAGCCGCGCCCACGTCTCGGCCGGGGACTCGGCCCGCGCGTCCACGAGGTCCCACCAGGGCTGCGCGGCCTGCGCGCCCGGGCGGTGCCACGTGAGACGTCGCGCCTTCCGCAGCCCGGACGGCGTGAGCAGGCCGCGGTGCAGCACGTCGTCCATGATCGCGACGGCGTGGTCGCGCCCGCGCGGGTGGCGGCTGAGCGCGAGCACCGCCTGCGCCAGCGCCTCGGGCAGCGGCGCCACTGCCCACCCGTCCGGCGTCGTCGTCCACCCCGTGCCGCGGAAGCGCCGGACGCGTCCCGCACGGCCGGGCGCCCGCGGCGCCGACGTCCGGATCACGACCTCGGCGCGGTAGGCGAGCGGGATGCCCTCGACGCCGTGCAGGGTGAGCGCCGCCAGGCCGGACGCCACCGCGAGCGGGCCGTGCGCCAGCAGCGCCAGGACGGCGGCACGACGCCGTCCCGCCGCGAGGACGTCGGTGGGGCAGGGCCAGCCGCGCTGTCGCGCCCACGCCACGGTGCGCAGCGACGGCGGTGTCGGCTCGACGTCGTACACCCCGCGGCAGACGCGCACCAGCAGCCGCTGCGCGACCTTCTCGTGCACGCGGCGGCGGTCGAGGCCGGCGGTGGCGAGCTGCGACGCCGTGACGAGGCCCGCCTGGCGGCGGGCGAGCTCCAGGACGGCGGGCGGCAGCGGCCGGGGCGACTGCATGCCCCGAGGCAACACCACCGCAGCCCCCGCCCGTGCGGGATATCCACAGCACCGCCGAGCCCGCACCCTCCGCCGGGCGCGCCGAGGACGAGTCCGGGTCCCTGGCGGTCCGAGACAGAGGGCTCTGTCTCGGCCCGCCAGGGACCCGGAACGGCAGTTGGGCGGGCGTCAGGCCAGGGGGGCGCGCAGCGGCAGGTCCGCCTCGAGCACCACCTGCACCGCCCGGCCCGTCGCCGGGGCCACCACGAGCGGCGCCAGCAGGTTCGCGGTCGGCACGCCGCGGCCGTCGTCGGCGGGGTGCACCACCACGAGCACGAGCAGCTCGTCGGCCGACGCGGCGCCGAGGCGCGCGGGCAGGCCGTCCGGCAGCGCGGGGGAGTACTCCGGGAAGAACGCGGCCGGGTCGGCGAGGAACAGCCGCACCGCGGCGTCGTCGCTGCGCAGCACCAGCACGCCGACGGCGTCGGCCAGCGGCTCGAGCGTGTACGCGGTGCGACCGCCCAGGCCGGGCAGCGGCTCGACGACCGCCACCCGCGCCGGCAGGGCCGGGCCCTCCGCCGCCACGTCCGGCGTCGCGTCCATCGCCACGCCGCTCATCGCAGGAAGTCCAGCAGGGTCGGCTGGAGCACCCGCGCCGTGGCGCTGAGCGCTCCCTGGTAGGCGACCTCCTGCATCTGCAGGTCGAGGATCGCCTCGGCCAGGTCGACGTCCTCGACGGCAGACAGCCGTGCCTTGAGCGCGACCTGGTCGTCGGCGACCGCGTCCTTCGCCTCGAGCACCCGGGCATGCCGGGCGCCGACCGAGGACACCTCGGTGGTCACCGCCGTCATGCGGGCGTCGAGCTCTCCGAGGTGATCTGCCACGTCCTCGCCGGCCCGCAGCGACGCCGCCGCGCGGTCCAGCAGCGCGAACACGGAGTCGTCGCCGACGCCGAAGACGGCTGCACCGTCGGAGTCGACGCGGACGCTGCCGTCGGCGCTGATCTGCCGCTCGACCGGAGGCGTGGTGCCGGCCACGGTGCCGCTGAAGGCGTACGTGGTGCGGTCGAACGCGGGCTCGGCGGAGGTGCCGGCGAAGACCTGGCGTCCGATGTACGCCGTGTTGGCCTGGTCGAGCAGCGCCTCGCGCACGCCCTCGAGCTGGGCGGCGAGCGCGTTGCGCGCGTCCTGGCTCATCGCGCCGTTGCCGGCCTGCACCAGGGTGTCGCGGGCGTCACGGAGGCCGGACAGCGTGGCGGCCAGGGCGTTGTCCACGGTGGACAGCCACGCGTCGGCGTCGGCGATGCTGCGCTGCTGGCGGTTCAGCGCGGCCTGCTCGCCGCGCAGGCGGAGCATGTCGTTGGCCACGGCCGGGTCGTCGGACGGGACGGTGACGCGCTTGCCGGACGACAGCTGGCTCTGCAGCGCGCTCATCGCCGACAGGTTGCGCTGCAGGTTCGCCAGCGACTGCTGCTGGATCGACTGGTGGGTGATGCGTCCGATCATGGGTTACCTCCCGACCACGCCGGTACGGTTGATGAGCGTGTCGAGCATCTCGTCGACAGCGGTCAACACGCGGGCCGCGCCCTCGTAGGCCCGCTGGAAGGCGAGCATGTTGATGGTCTCCTCGTCGGTGTCGACGCTGATCTGCGCGGTGCGGCGGGCGTCGGCCGACGCCCGCACGGCCTCGGCGACGTCGGCCCGGGCGCCGGCGCTGGCGGTGCGCACGCCCAGGTCGACGACGATCGCGGTCCACGCGGAGCTCGGGCCGTCGGCGGCGTCGGCGAGCGCGGCGATCTCGGCGGCGACCGAGCCGCCGAGGGCTCCCTCGCCGCTTCCCGCCGTGGCGAGCCCGGCGGGATCCGTGACGGCGACGCGCAGACCGAGCGCGGCCGACATGCCCGCCTCGAACGTGAACAGCGGACCGCCCGCGGCGCCGTCGGGCGTGCGCCCGGTGGTGTGGATCGCGTTGACCCGGGTGGCCAGGTCCGTGGCGAACTCGTCGTAGGACGCCGCGACGTCGGCGTACAGGCCGCCGGACTCCGCCGGGGCGAGGACCGTGAGCAGGCCCGCGACCTGGCCGCCGTCCACACCGGCGGGGACGCCGGGGCGGTGCGCCCACTCGACGTGCACGGCCTGCGCGCCGCCGGGGGCGGTGGCCTCGTCGAGCTGCGTCGACCCCGCGACGGTGAGCGAGCGCGCCGTGGCGCCGCTCACGAGGGGGGTGCCGCCGACGAGCACGTCCACCTGGCCGTCCGCGCGGGTCTGCACCGTGGCGCCGGCCAGCCCGGAGAGCTGGACGGCCAGGGCGTCGCGGGCGTCCATGAGCTCGTTGGCGGTGCCGCCCGAGGCGGTGATCGCGCGGATCTGCTCGTTGAGGTCGGCGACGGAGGCCGCCGACGCGTTCACCTGGTCCACGAGGGCGGTGAGCTTGTCGCGGCTCGCGCCCCACTGCGTGGCCGTCTCGGTGCGCAGGGTGGCGAGGCGGTCGACGACGGCGGTGGTGGCCTCGAGCACGACGGCGCGCGCGGCCTCCTTGTCCGGCGTCGCGGCGAGGTCGTTCCACGCCGACCACAGGGTGTCCAGCTGTGCCGACAGCCCGGTGTCGCTGGGCTCGCCGAGGGTCTTCTCGAGCTCGGCCGCGGCGTCGGCGATGACCCCGAGCGAGGACGCCGACGCCGTGGTGGTGCGCAGGCGGGCGTCGAGGAAGACGTCGCCCAGGCGTGCGACGTTGTCGACCCGCACGCCGCCGGTGGACACGTCCGAGGTGGAGAAGACGGCCGGCATGCCGGCGCCGGCCACGGCCCCGAGCTCGGCGCGCTGGCGCGTGTAGCCCGCGGTCTTCGCGTTCGCCACGTTCTGCCCGGCGACCTCGAGCGCCTGCCGCTGGGCGATCAGCGAGCTCAGCGCCGTGCTCAGCCCGGAGAAGGTGCTCATGAGGTGCTCCTCGGTCGGTGCGTGGGGGTCGGTGCGGGGATCGTGCTCGGGGCCGTCACAGCGACCGGTCGATGATCTGGCCGCTGCGGTCCCCGGGCGTGGTGCGCCCGTCGGGGGAGTAGGTCGCGGCGTCGCTCTCCAGCGTCGCGAGCGTCTCGCGCGTGGCCTGGTACGACGTCGCCAGCAGCTCGCGGTTGTTCTCGGTGACCTCGCGGATCTCGGCGGCCAGGCCGGCGAGCGCGGCGCGGTGCGCGCGCAGCAGCTCGTCCCACGGGGCCGGCGCGGCGTCGGCGATCTGCGCCAGCGAGCTGCCGTCGGGCAGGTCGAGCGAGCGTGCGGCGGCCTCGGCCTCGGCGGCCCGACCCACCTCGGTGTCGCGCACGGCGTCGATGACGTTCGCCACCTCGCGGGACGCCTGGGCGAGCCATCGCGTGCGCCCCGAGGTGAGCACGAGCTGCTCCTGCTCGAGCTTGAACAGCAGCAGCTCGAGCAGGTGCCTCTGCGCCCACAGGACGTCGGACAGTCGGCTCAGTTCCACGTTCGTGCGATGACCCTTCGTGTACCGGGCGGCGCCCCGGGGCCGGGGCGCGCCGTACCTCTCTCATCGGCAGGCAGGGCCCCGGTGATGACCAGTTCCGGGGCGCGGATCCCCCGCGCGTGCGTGACCACAGACATCCTCGCAGGTAACGATCCGGAAAACTTGTGTGCAACCCGTGAATTTCACCCGCGGCGCGTCCCCGTTTTGGTATCCAGCAGCCCGCATCGTCACGCAGTCTTCTGCTCGGCATGTGGGGTGCCGACGGCATGTGGGGTGCCAGTCGATCTCCTGCGGGAGACGGACGAAAGGGTGTGTGGACCGATGGGTGGAATCCGGGGCTCCGGGGGGCGCGGCACAGGCGGAGGCGTGACGCGGGCGTGGGCCGGGGGTGCGCGGTGAGCGCACCGGCGACGCTGGACGCCGCCGCGAGCGAGCTCGTGCTGGCCCACCTCGCGGTGGTCGGCTACCAGGTGTCGGAGGTGCTGCCGCGCGTCCCGACGTCGGTGACCCGCGACGACCTGTCCTCGGCCGGCTTCCTCGCGCTCGTGCTGGCCGCCCGGTCCTACGACGCGAGCACCGGGGTGCCGTTCGCCCGCTACGCGGCGCTGCGCGTGCGCGGCGCCATCCTCGACGAGCTGCGGTCGATGGACTGGGCGTCCCGCGGCGCCCGGGCCCGGGCCCGGGAGATGGGCTCGACCGTGGACCGGCTGACCGTGGCGCTGGGCCGCACGCCGACGCGCGACGAGGTCGCCGCGGCGATGGGCGCCGACGCGGCGACCGTCGACCAGGCGCGCGCCGACCTCGAGCGCCGGGTGCTCAGCCTCGACGTGCCCGGCAGCCCGGTAGCCGAGGTGCTGCCCGACGCCGCGCCCACGCCCGAGGAGGTGGCGCTCACCCGCGAGCGGCTGGTGTGGATGCGCGCCGCCGTCGACGAGCTGCCGGAGCGGCTGCGCGTCGTGGTCGAGGGCGTGTTCTTCGACGACCGCTCGCCGGCCGAGCTGGCCGAGGAGCTCGGCGTGACGCCGTCGCGCATCAGCCAGCTGCGCACGGAGGCGCTGGCCCTGCTGCGCGACGGCATCAACACGGGACTCGACCCGGAGCTGGTGCCCGAGCCCGCCCGACCCGACGGGGTCGCGGAGCGGCGCCGGCAGCGGTACTTCGCGGCCGTGGCCGAGCGCGCGATGGGCGTCGGGTCGGTGCGCACGCCCGCCTGACGCGGAAGTTTCGGCGAACTCCTCACGTACCGCGCGGTCCGGGCGATGAGAGGTGCGAGCCCACGGACGGGCCTGCACCACTACTCACGGAAGAAGTGAACGATGGCACTGTCGGTCAACCAGAACATCGCCGCGGTCAACGCCTACCGCAACCTGTCCAACACGCAGAACGACCTGAGCAAGTCGCTCGAGAAGCTCTCCAGCGGCCTGCGCATCAACCGCGCCGCGGACGACGCGGCCGGCCTGGCCATCTCCGAGGGCCTGCGCTCGCAGGTCGGCGGCCTGAAGATGGCAGCGCGCAACGCCCAGGACGGCATCTCCGTCGTCCAGACCGCTGAGGGTGCCCTCACCGAGGTGCACTCGATGCTGCAGCGCATGAACGACCTCGCCGTGCAGCACGCCAGCGGTGCGCAGAACGCCGACTCCAAGAAGGCGATCGAGTCCGAGTTCGATCAGCTGAAGGATGAGATCCAGCGGATCCAGAACAACACGAAGTTCAACGACACCGCCCTGTTCGGTGACGCGGACCTCGTGTTCCAGGTCGGGTACGACAAGGCCGACACGATCACGATCGCGGGGGACACCGCCCTCAAGGACTTCTCGACCGCCATCCAGGCCCTGACCCTCACCGCCGACCCCGACGACGCCACCGCCGTCGTGAGCTCGTCGAACGACGTGCAGGCTCAGATCACGGCCGTGTCGACCCAGCGCGCCGAGCTCGGTGCCATCCAGAACCGGTTCGAGCACACGGTGAAGAACGTCAACGTGGCGATCGAGAACCTGTCCGCCTCCGAGTCGCGCATCCGCGACACGGACATGGCGTCCGAGATGGTCGAGTTCACGCGCGCGCAGATCCTGTCGCAGGCCGGCACGGCGATGCTCGCGCAGGCCAAGTCGATCCCGCAGAGCGTGCTGCAGCTGCTGCAGTGATCTCCCTGGTGACGGCCGCCTGCCGGCCGTCACCACGTCGCCGCGGCGGCGGGTCGGTGCCCGCCGCTCGCCGCCGCGGCGTCCCCGACCGATCGCGAAGGAGGCGGGCCATGGCCACGCTGGGAATCGACGGGCTGATCAGCGGCCTGGACACCACCTCGCTGATCAACAGCCTCATGCAGGTGGAGGCCGCGCCCCAGACGCTGCTCAAGAACAAGCAGACGCAGGCCACCAACCTGGTCGCCGCGCTGCAGGCGCTCAACACCAAGGTCGCCTCGCTCGCGGAGACGGCGGCGAAGGCAGCGAAGGCCGACTCCTGGCAGGCGGCCAAGGCCACCAGCTCGGTCGACTCCGTGACCGCGACCGTCTCGGGCGCGACGGCAGCGAGCGCCGGAGAGCTGACGTTCACGGTCGAGCAGGTCGCTACCGCCAAGGTCGTGACCACTGCCGTCCCCGCCGCCCTCACCGACGTGGTCGCCGCGGGGGACCCGCCCAGCATCACCATCACCCGCGGCAGCGGTGCCGACGCCACGTCGGTCACCATCAAGCCGGCGTCGGGCAACTTGCAGGACGTCGCCGCCGCCATCAATGCGAACGCCGACGCCGGGGTGCGTGCGAGCATCGTGCGCTCGGGCACGGACGACGACGGCACCGCGCTGTACCGGCTGCAGCTCACCGGCACCGCGACCGGCACCGACGGCGACTTCACGGTGAGCGGCCTGTCGGGCGGCCTGCAGGACGTCCGGCCGGCGCAGGACGCTGTGCTCGTCCTGGGCTCCGGCGACCGGATCGAGCAGTCGTCGAACACCTTCGAGGGGCTCGTGCTCGGCATCGACGTGACGGTCAGCGCCGCCGCCGTCGGCCAGAGCGTCACGGTGGGGGTGGCCCGCGACGACGAGGCGCTGAGCAAGCTCGCCTCGGACCTGGTCGACGCGCTGGGTGTCGTGCTGTCGGAGATCACCGCGCGCACGGCCACACGGACCACCACGGACAGCGCCGGCAACGCCGTCGTGACGGGCGGCCTGTTCTCCGGCGACTCCGCCGTGCGCAGCCTGCAGGAGCGGCTGCTGTCCGCGGCGTCCAACCCGGTCGACGGGGTGTCGCCGTCCGCGGCCGGGATCAACATCGACCGCTACGGCGCCTTCACGTTCGACGGCGAGAAGTTCGCCGAGGCGCTCGCCGCAGACCCGGCCAAGGTTCAGTCGATCGTCTCGGGCCTGGCTCAGCGTGTCGCCGACCTGACCGACGCCGCGAGCGACCCCTACGAGGGCACGCTGACGCGCAAGATCCAGGGCCAGCAGACCGAGCTGGACGACCTCGCCGATCAGATCGCCGACTGGGACCGGCGCCTGGAGGTGCGTCGCGAGGGCCTCCAGGCGACGTACTCCGCGCTCGAGGTGACGCTGTCCAACCTCCAGGCGCAGTCGAGCTGGCTCACGAGCCAGCTCGCCTCGCTGACGACGTCGTCCAGCTCGAGCTGATCCGGTCCATCGCAGAAGGGGCTTCCCGCCGTGTACGACGCGCGCACCAGCTACCTGGAGAACGCCGTGGCCACCGCGAGCCCGGCGCGGCTCGTCACCCTGCTCTACGACCGGCTCCTGCTGGACCTGGACCGGGCCGCAGCCGCCCTGGGGGCCGGGGACCGGGACGGCGGGCGGCGCCATGTCGACCACGCGCAGGACGTGGTGAGCGAGCTGATGAGCAGCCTCGACCCGGACGCCTGGGAGGGGGGCCCCGCGCTCATGCAGCTGTACACCTTCGTGATGTCGGAGCTCCTGACGGCCGGCGCCACCGGCGACACCGACAAGGTCGCGGCGTGCCGCGAGCTCGTCGCGCCGCTGGCGGAGGCGTGGCACGAGGCGGCCGAGCAGGCCGCCGAGCCCGCGGCTCCTGTCGCGCCCGCCACCCCCGGCGGCCTGCTGGGCATCGGCTGATGTCCGCCGCCGTCCAGGAGTCCCCGAACGCCTGGGACGCCGCCTGGGTCGACGCGCTCGACCAGCTGGACCTCGACCTCGCCGCGGCCGAGCAGATGCTCGCCGCCGCCCACCTGCCCCCGGTCGCCGCCGTCGCCCGGGCCCAGGCGTGGCGGCCGCCGGCCGGCATCGGCCCCCTGCCCGCGTCGCTCGAGCAGCGTGCCCGCGAGCTGCTGGACCGGCAGCTCGCCGTCGCCCAGCGGCTGGCCGAGGCGGCTGCCCAGGCACGCCGCCAGCGGGTGGCCGCGGAGGCGATGCGCACCCGGTCCGCGGACGCGCCGGTCTTCCTCGACACCCAGGGCTGACGCCCGGACCGGTTTCATGACGGGCCCGAGCGGGTGAAAAGTTCCTCGACGCCTCAACGACCCCGTGCGCGGCCCGATGAGCAGGGCGAGCAAGGGAGTGCTCGTCCCGCAGGCCATGGATCGGCCGCGTCATGACCGCCGATGAGGGGTACATCGCCGTGGGCATGTTCGACTCCGTGAGCTTCGTCGCGCTCGGGTCCGCCTTGGACGGCCTCGCGCTGCGCCAGCGCGTGATCGCCGACAACATCGCCAACCTGCAGACGCCCGGGTACCACGCCCAGCGCGTGATGTTCGAGGACGAGCTCGCGCGCGCCGTGGACCACGGGTCCGGCAGCGTGCGCGCCACCGTGGCGCGGTCGCTCGAGCCGACCCGCGAGGACGGCAACAACGTCAACCTCGACAGCCAGACGCTCGCGAACATCGACACCAACCTGCGCTACCAGCTCGCGACCCAGGCGATCTCGGGCACGTTCAGCGGCATCCGCACGGCGATCCGGACCGCCTGATGAGCATCTTCGACGCGATCGGCATCGCCGGGACGGGCCTGACCCTCCACCGCAAGTGGCTCGACGCGGTCAGCGACAACGTCGCCAACGTCTCCACCGTGACCAGCACCAACGAGGCGGCGTTCCAGGCTCGCTACGTGGTCGCCACCGAGGCCGGCGACGGCAACGGCGTGCAGGTCGGCGGCATCCAGCTCGGCGACGCCGAGGGCCGCCTCGTCTACGAGCCGGACAACCCGCTGGCCGACGCCGAGGGCTACGTCCGCTACCCCGACATCGACATGGCCTCGCAGATGACCCAGCTGATCATGGCCCAGCGCGGCTACCAGGCGAACGCCGCGGTGGTCGACCGGGCCCGCGAGACCTACCAGGCCGCCCTGCAGATCGGACGCTCGTGATGCTTCCCGCCGTGGGGGCCGTCAGCCCCGCCCTGCCCGTCCAGCCCGCCGTCGCGCCCGTCGCCGCCCCGGCCGTCGGGCCCGTGGCCGACGACGGCGGCTTCGCCGGCGCGCTCGGCTCCGCCGTCGACGGCCTGCAGCAGCTGCAGGCGACGTCGCAGACCCTCGCCGTCCAGGCCGTGACCGGTGAGCTCGACGACGTGCACGACTACACGATCGCCGCCGCCCAGGCGTCGACCGCGCTCGAGCTCACCGCCGCCGTGCGCAACAAGGCCGTCGAGGCGTTCACCGAGATCATGCGGATGCAGGCCTGATGCCCACGCAGGTCAAGGCGGTGCTCGACCGCGTCCGCGACGTCGTCGGCCAGTTCAGCGTCGCCCAGCGCACGCTCGCCGTCCTCGGCGTGGCGGTGGTCGTGCTCGGCGTCGTCGCGCTCAGCGCGTGGCTGTCGCGGCCCACCATGGCGCCACTGTTCAGCGGGCTGTCGGGCGCCGACGCCAGCGCCGTCGTCGACCAGCTCGAGGCCGACGGCGTGCAGTACGAGCTCGCCGACGGCGGGGCCACCGTGCTGGTGCCCAACGACCGGCTGTACGCCGAGCGCATCGCCATGGCCTCGGCCGGCCTGCCGGCGAACGCCGACGGCGACGGCTACTCGCTGCTCGACGACATGCCGGTGACGTCCTCGGAGTTCCAGCAGCAGACCACCTACCAGCGCGCCCTGGAGGGCGAGCTGGCCACGACGATCGAGGCGATGGACGGCGTGGAGCAGGCCTCGGTGCGCCTCGCGCTGCCGGAGGAGACCGTGTTCGCCGAGGCGCAGCGGGACCCCACCGCGTCGGTGTTCGTCCAGACCCGCCCGGGCACCACGCTGACGCCCGAGCAGGTGCAGGCGGTGGTGCACCTCGTCTCCGCCGGCATCAGCGGCATGGAGCCGGCGGACGTGTCGGTGGTCGACGCGTCCGGCAAGGTGCTCTCCGCCTCGGGCGCGGACGCCTCCGGCCAGGTCGCCGGCCAGCGCACCGCCGAGTACGAGGACCGCGTGCGCCAGGCGCTGCAGGGCGTGCTCGACCAGGTCGTGGGCGCCGGCAACTCCGCCGTGACCGTGACCGCCCAGCTGAACTTCGACGAGACCCAGCGCACGTCCGAGCAGTTCAGCGCCACGCCGAACACCCCGCCGCTGACCTCGTCCACCACCGAGGAGGAGTACACCGGCACGGGCGGCACGGCCACCGGCGTGCTCGGCCCGGACAACGTGCAGGTGCCCGCTGGCAACGGCGAGGGCTCGTACACGAGCAGCAGCGAGGACGTCCAGAACGCCGTCGACAAGGTCACCGAGGTGACCAGCGCCGCGCCCGGCCGGGTCGAGCGGCAGTCGGTCGCCGTCGTGCTCGACATGGAGCCGGCCGCGGGGATCGACCTCGCCGCGCTCGAGCAGACGCTCGCGGCGGCCGCGGGCATCGACACCGCGCGCGGCGACACCATCGAGGTCCAGCGCCTGGCGTTCGACCAGTCCGCGGCCGACGAGGCCGCCGACGCGCTCGCCCAGGCCCAGGCGGAGGAGGACGCCGCCGCGCAGGCGCGGCTCTACCGCGACCTGGGCATCGCCGCCGCCGTGCTGATCGCGGCGATCGTCGTGATCGTCATGATGGTGCGCCGCTCGCGCCGCACCCGGCGCGAGCGCCTCGACCTCGGCGAGCTGACCGTCGACGAGCCGCCGCTGCTGCTCGACGGCGGTGCCGTGGCCGAGCCGACCGCGCTGCTGCCCCCCGTCCAGGAGCCGCAGCAGGTCGACGCCGGCACCGACCGCAAGCGCGCCGAGATCGCCACGCTCGCCGACGAGAGCCCGGCGGAGATGGCCGAGCTGCTGCGCGGCTGGATGGCCGGCAGCGGCTCCGGGACGGGGGCCGGTCGATGACCCTCGTGACCGCCGCGACGACGCCCGCGCCGCCCGCCCCCGCGACGGCGCCCGCCTCCCCGGCGGCACCCGCCCCCGCGCTGGACCCGGCGACGCCGGGCCGCCGCAAGGCCGCGCTGCTGCTGCTCCAGCTGGGCCGCGAGCGCGCCGCCCGCGTGCTCGCCGAGCTCGACCCGGCCGAGGTCGAGGAGCTGACGGCCGAGATCATGCACCTCGAGCGCGTGGACCAGACGGTGGCCGACGCCGTCGTCGAGGAGTTCTACGCCGTCTCGGCGATGGGCCCCGGCGTGGCCGGCGGCCTGGGCGCCGCCCAGCAGCTGCTCGAGGCGTCGGTGGGCGCCGAGCAGGCCGCCTCCATGCTGGAGCGGCTGCAGTCGTCGATGGCCGGCCAGCCGTTCGAGTTCCTCCAGCAGGCCGACGCCCGCCAGGTGATCTCGCTGCTGTCCGGCGAGCACCCGCAGGGCATCGCGCTGGTGCTGGCGCACCTGCGGCCCGACCACGCGTCGGCGATCCTGGCCGGCCTGCCGCCGGCGCTCCAGGGCGACGTGGCGCACCGCATCGCGCTCATGGAGCGCGCCTCGCCGGACGTCGTCGCGGTGGTCGCCGAGACGCTGCAGCGCAAGGCCTCGACGGTGCTGACCCCGCGCGAGCTGGCCGCCGTGGGCGGCGTGGCGCCGCTGGTCGAGATCATCAACCGCTCCGACCCGACCACGGAGAAGGCGATCCTCGAGGGCCTGGAGGCCCGCGACGAGTCGCTCGCCGAGGAGGTCCGCAGCCGGATGTTCGTGTTCGAGGACATCCTGCTGCTCGAGGACCGCGCGCTGCAGCTGGTGCTGCGGCAGGTGGAGCAGGCCCGGCTGGCGGTGGCGCTCAAGGGCGCCGACCCGGCGGTGCGCGACAAGGTGCTGCGCAACCTCTCGGAGCGGGCGCGCGAGGCGCTCGTCGACGAGATCGACCTGCTCGGGCCCGTGCGCATGTCGCAGGTCGAGGAGGCCCGCGCCGGCGTGGTGCAGACCATCCGCGGCCTGGAGGAGTCCGGGCAGATCGTGATCCGCCGCGACGGCGAGGACGACTATGTCGCCTGAGCCCGCCGCGGCACCCGCCGCGGCCTTCGTCCCGGCGCCGCTGGCGGCGCCGGCGGGCGCGCGCGACGGCGCCCCTGCGCCGGTGGGCGTGGCCCTGCCGACCGTCGACCAGGACGACGACGGCGGCCCCGCGCGGGCCGCG
>NZ_WUWN01000069.1 GCF_009846865.1 Puerhibacterium puerhi | reverse complement strand
GCTGCGGGCGCTCGGCCGAGCCGTCGCCCGCGGGCGCGGCCGGGGCCGCCGCCGTGGACTTGTCGGGCTGGCCGCCCGAGCGCGCGGTGCGGATGGCCTCGACGAGGTCTCCCTTGCGCATCTTCGACGTGCCCTTGACCCCCATCTGGGAGGCCATCGCCTGCAGCTCGGCGAGACGCATCGAGCTCAGCGACCCGGACGTGCTCCGGGTTTCGGTGGTGTTCGTCACGAAGGACCCTTCCCCCTCGTTCGCGGCGGCCCGGGACAGATCGACTGGGGCCGCCGGTGGGCGAGCGTCCGGCACGAGCGCCGGGACGCGTGAAACCTCGCATCAGTGCTACGACGACGTCGGCTGACGGGGGTTGTCGTGGCCTTCGCGCGGGCGAGGTCGGCGGGGGGCCGCCGGCTCGAGCGCGACGCGCGGCACCCGTCCGGGGTGGCGGGGACGCACGTGCGGGGCACGGGGGTCGTCGCCGGGTCGGAGGGGGTGCGCCTGGTCCGGTCCCGTCCCGGTGCATCCGATCGTGTGAACTCGCCGGTCGCGGGCCAGTACCCGAAGGCTCAGGCCATCATATCACCGGCTGTCAGCGGCCAGGCGCCGCCGGTGCGGCGACCCGGCGCGCCCGCGCCCCGTCGACGTCGATGCCCGGGCGCAGCGCGCGCCAGCCCGCCATCGCGTCGACCAGCCCGGCCAGCACGGCGTCGAGCTCGCGCCGCCGGGACTCCTCGGCGAGGACCAGGACGGTGGGCCCGGCGCCGGAGACGGTGGCCGCGAACCCCTCGGCGCGCAGCGCGCGCACCAGCTCGGCCGAGGCCGCCATGACCCCGGCGCGGTACTGCTGGTGCAGCCGGTCCTCGGTGGCCTCGAGCAGGAGCTCGGGGCGGCGGGCGAGCGCCTCGACGAGCAGCGCGGCGCGCCCGGCGTTGAAGGCGGCGTCGGCGTGCGGCACCACCTCGGGCAGCACCGACCGGGCGTGGCTGGTGGCCAGCCGGGAGCGCGGCACCAGCACGGTGGCGGTGAGCCGCGGGTCGAGCTGCAGACCGGACGCGCGGGGCCCGTCGGTGCCGGTCCAGGCCACCGTCGCGCCGCCGCGGATCGCGGGGGCGGCGTTGTCCGGGTGCCCCTCGAACGCCGTCGCGAGCTCCAGCACCGCGGTCGCGTCGAGGGACTGCGGGTCGGCGAGCAGCGCGCGCGCGGCGACGATCCCGGAGACGACGGCGGCGGCCGACGACCCCAGGCCGCGACCGTGCGGGATAGCGTTCGAGCAGGTCAGACGCAGGCCCGTCTGCGGCGCTCCCGCCACCTCGAGGGTGCGGCGCAGCGCGCGCACCACCAGGTGGTCCTCCCCCGTGGGCACCTCGCCGGCGCCCTCGCCGTACACCTCGACGACGACGTCGTCGGTCGCCACGAGGCGCACCTCGAGCTCGTCGTACAGGGCCAGGGCCAGGCCCAGGGCGTCGAAGCCCGGGCCGAGGTTGGCGCTGGTGGCGGGCACGCGGACCACGACGTGGTCGGCTCCGAGCTGCATGCGGTCTCCTGCTGCCGGTCTGCGGGGCGGCCCGGGCGTCAGAGCCCGAGCGCGTCGGCGATCGAGACGACGTCGGCGCCCACGCGGGTGGGCTGGACCTCGCCGCCGTCGGCCGTGCGCAGCGCCCAGGCCGGGTCCTTGAGCCCGTGCCCGGTCACGGTCACCACCACGCGCGCGCCGGCCGGGACGAGGCCGCGCTCGGCGCGCGACAGCAGGCCGGCGACGCCGGCGGCCGACGCCGGCTCGACGAACACGCCGACCTCGCTGGACAGCACGCGGTGCGCGGCGAGGATCTGCTCGTCGGTCACCGCCTCGATGACGCCGCCGGAGGTGTCCCGGGCCGCCTCGGCCTGCTTCCACGACGCGGGGTTGCCGATCCGGATGGCCGTGGCGACGGTCTCGGGCTCGGTGACCGGGTGGCCGAGCACGATCGGCGCGGCGCCGGCGGCCTGGAAGCCCCACATCTGCGGGGTGCGGGTGGCCACGGCCTCGAGCGTGGCGCCGGCGTCGAAGCCTGCGTACTCGCGGTAGCCCTTCCAGTACGCGGTGATGTTGCCCGCGTTGCCGACCGGCAGGCAGTGGATGTCCGGGGCCTCGCCCAGGGCGTCGACCACCTCGAACGCTGCGGTCTTCTGGCCCTCGATGCGGTCGGGGTTGACCGAGTTGACCAGCTCGACCGGGTAGGCCTCGGCGAGCTTGCGCGCCGCGACCAGGCAGTCGTCGAAGTTGCCGTCGACCTGCAGCAGCATCGCGCCGTGCGCGATGGCCTGGCTCAGCTTGCCCATCGCGATCTTGCCGTCCGGCACCAGCACCGCGCAGGTCATCCCGGCGCGCGTGGCGTAGGCGGCGGCCGACGCCGAGGTGTTGCCGGTGGAGGCGCACACGACGGCGCGGGCCCCGCGGTCGGCGGCGGCGGAGATCGCCGCGGTCATGCCGCGGTCCTTGAACGACCCGGTCGGGTTCATGCCCTCGACCTTGACGTACACCTCGGCGCCGGTGCGGTCCGACAGCGCGGGCGCCGGGACGAGCGGCGTGCCGCCCTCCCCCAGCGTCACCACGGTGCGGCGCACGTGCTCCGGCAGGCGGTCGGCGTACTCGGTGACGACCCCGCGCCACTGGCGCACCGGTCCGGGCATGTCAGGCTCCCTCGACTCGCAGGACGGAGGTGATCTCGCGGACCGGCGCGAGGCCGGCGACCGCGGCCACCGTGGCGGCGAGGGAGGCCTCGCGCGCCCGGTGGGTGGTCAGCAGCAGGTTCGCGGTCGCGCCCGCCGGGTCGGCACCCTCGGCGGCCTCGGCCCCGAGCGCCGACTGCCGCACGGTGTCGATGGACACGCCGTGCTCGGCCAGCACGCCCGCCACCTGGGCGAGCACGCCCGGGCGGTCGTCGACGACGAGCCGCACCTGGTAGCGGGTGGTCGCGGCGTCGGCGGGCAGCAGCGGCAGCGAGGCGTACGCGGACTCCTGCGGGCCCTTGCCGCCCAGCACGCGGTGGCGCGCGGCGGAGACGACGTCGCCGAGCACGGCGGAGGCCGTCGGGCGGCCGCCGGCGCCCTGCCCGTAGAACATCAGCGGGCCGGCGCCGTCGGCCTCCACGAACACGGCGTTGAAGGCGCCCCGGACGGCGGCCAGCGGGTGGTCCGTCGGCACGAGCGCGGGGTGCACGCGCACGGACACGCCCTCGGCGGTGCGCTCGGCGATGGCGAGCAGCTTGACGGTGTGCCCGGTCGCCGCGGCGGCGGCGACGTCGTCGGCCGTGACCGCGCGGATGCCCTCGCGCGCCACGTCGTCGATCGACACCCGGGTGTGGAAGGCCAGCGAGGCGAGGATGGCGGCCTTCGCGGCGGCGTCGAACCCGTCGACGTCGGCGGTCGGGTCGGCCTCCGCGTAGCCCAGGGCCTGCGCCTCGCGCACGGCCTCCTCGAGCTCCAGCCCGTCGGTGGCCATGCGGTCGAGCACGAAGTTCGTGGTGCCGTTGACGATGCCCAGCACGCGGCGCACGTGGTCGCCCGCGAGGGACTCGCGCACCGGCCGCACGATCGGGATGGCGCCGGCGACGGCGGCCTCGAAGGACAGGTCGACGCCCGCGGCGTCGGCGGCCTCGAACAGCTCCGGCCAGCGCTCGGCGAGCAGCGCCTTGTTCGCGGTGACGACCGACGCGCCGCCCGCGATGGCGCGCAGCAGCAGCGTGCGCGCCGGCTCGATGCCGCCCATCACCTCGACGACGATGTCCGCCGACTCCACCAGCTTCTCGGCGTCGGTGGTCAGCAGCTCGCGCGGGACGGCCGGGTCGCGCTCGGTCTCGAGGTCGCGCACCGCCACGCCGACCAGCTCGAGCGGGGCGCCGACGCGCGCCGCGAGGTCGGCGGCGCCGGTCAGCAGCCCGCGGGCCACCTCGGTGCCGACGACGCCGCAGCCGAGCAGCGCGACGCGCAGGGGGGTCGGGCTCGCAGTTCCGGGCACGGGTCCACCTTCCGGGCGGGACGGGGGGTCGGGGTCAGGATAGGGGCTCGGGGCCGGCGCCCGGCGGGGCGTCCACGGACGGGCGCCGCGCCCGCCGGGCGGCCACCGGCTCAGGCCTGGGCGTCGGCGTCGAGGGCGAGCAGGTCGTCGACGGTCTCGCGACGCACGAGCACGCGCGAGGCGCCGCCCGTGGCGGCGACGACGGGCGGGCGCGTGAGCAGGTTGTAGTTCGACGCCATGGAGCGCCCGTAGGCCCCGGTGGCGGCGACGGCGAGCAGGTCGCCGGCGCGCACGTCCCCGGGCAGCCGCACCTCGTGCACGACGATGTCGCCGCTCTCGCAGTGCTTGCCCACGACGCGCGCGAGCACCGGCGCGGCGTCCGACGCCCGGCCCACGACCTCGGCGTGGTACTGCGCGCCGTACAGCGCGGGGCGGATGTTGTCGCTCATGCCGCCGTCCACGGACACGTACAGGCGCGTGAACGTGGACCCGTCCTGCGCCGTGACCGCCACGGGCTTGACCGTGCCGACCGTGTAGAGCGTGATGCCGGCCGGGCCCACGATCGAGCGGCCCGGCTCGATCGAGACGCGCGGCAGCGGGGTGCCGAGCTCGCGGCACACGTCCGCGACGGCGCGGGCGACGTCGCCGGCCACGGCGCGCGGGTCGAGCGCGGCCTCGCCGGGCAGGTAGGCGATGCCGTACCCGCCGCCGAGGTCCACCTCCTCGACGAGCACGCCGGTGCGCCCGGCGAGCTCGGCGCGCAGCGTGAGCACGGCGCGCGCGGCGACCTCGAAGCCGGCCGGGTCGAGGATCTGCGACCCGATGTGCGAGTGGATGCCCAGCAGCCGCAGGGACGGTCGCTCGACCACGGCGAGCAGGGCACGCATCGCCGGGGCGTCGCCGCCGTCGACGGGGTTGACCGACAGCCCGAACTTCTGGTCCTCGTGCGCGGTGGAGATGTACTCGTGGCCGCCGGCGTGCACGCCGGTGGTCACCCGCACCATGACGGGCGCGACGACGCCGCGCGCGGCGGCGACGTCCGCCACCATCTCGACCTCGGCCAGGGAGTCGACGATGATCCGCCCGATCCCCGCCTCGAGCGCCGTGGCGACCTCCGCGGCGGACTTGTTGTTGCCGTGCAGGCCCACCTCGGCGACCGGCACGCCGGCGCGCAGCGCGACGGCGAGCTCGCCGCCCGACGCGGTGTCGACGCCCAGCCCTTCCTCGGCCGCCCAGCGGGCCACCGCCACGGTCAGCAGCGCCTTGCCCGCGTAGTAGACGTCGGTCTCGGTGCCCACCGCGGCGAACGCCTCGGCGAACGCGGTGCGGTACGCCCGGGCGCGGGCCCGGAAGTCGGCCTCGTCGAGCACGTACGCGGGCGTGCCGTGCTGCGCGGCGAGCTCCCGGACGCCGACGCCGCCGACCTCCAGCTCGCCGTCGTCGCGGCGGCGGGCGGTGGCGGGCCACGGCTCGCCGAGGCGGCCGGCGGCGCCCGGGTCGACCCCGGGCTGCTCGGTCAGGTAGGCGCTCACATCCGCTCCGGGGCGCTGACGCCGAGCAGGTCGAGCCCGTTGGCCAGCACCTGGCGCACGGCGTCGTTGAGCCACAGGCGGGTGCCGTGCAGGTCGGTGACCTCCTCGTCGGGGTACGGCAGGACGCGGCACTCGGCGTACCACTTGTGGTAGTCGCCGGCCAGCGCCTCGAGGTAGCGCGCGACCCGGTGCGGCTCGCGCAGCTCGGCCGCCTGGCCGACGATGCGCGGGAACTCGGTGAGGCGGCCCAGCAGCACGGACTCGGTCTCGTGGGTCAGCAGCGACGGGTCGAACGCCTCGGTGCCGTCCGGGCGCGTGCGCGCGACGCCGCGGTCGGCGGCGTTGCGGTCCACGGCGCACGTGCGCGAGTGGGCGTACTGCACGTAGAAGACCGGGTTGTCGTTGGTCTGCTTGAGCATGTCCTCGCCCTGCAGCTCCAGCGGCGTGTCGGCCGGGTAGCGGGACAGCGAGTAGCGCACCGCGTCCTTGCCGATCCACTCGACGAGGTCGCGCAGCTCGATGATGTTGCCCGCGCGCTTGGACAGCTTGGCGCCGCCCACGTTGACGAGCTGCCCGATCAGCACCTCGATGTTCGTCTCCGGGTCGTCGCCGGCGCAGGCGGCGATCGCCTTGAGGCGGTTGATGTAGCCGTGGTGGTCGGCGCCGAGCAGGTAGATCTTGCCCGGGAAGCCGCGGTCCTTCTTCGACAGGTAGTACGCGGCGTCCGCGGCGAAGTACGTGGGCTCGCCGTTGGCGCGGATCATCACGCGGTCCTTGTCGTCCGTGAAGTCCGTGGTGCGCAGCCATACGGCGCCCTCGTGGTCGAAGACGTGGCCCTGCTCGCGCAGGCGCGCCACGGCCTGCTCGACGGCGCCCGACTCGTGCAGCGTGCGCTCGGAGAACCACACGTCGAAGTGCACGCCGAAGCTCTCGAGCACCTGGCGGATCTCGGCGAGCTGCAGGCGGTAGCCCTCCTCGCGCGCGACGGCGAGCGCCTCCTCCTCGGGCAGCTCGAGCAGGTCGGGGCGGGCCTCGAGCACCTGGGCGGCGAGCTCCTTGACGTACTCGCCCCGGTACCCGCCCTCGGGCACCTCGGTGCCGCGGGCGCGGGCGAGGATCGAGCCGCCGAAGCGGTCCATCTGCGCGCCGGCGTCGTTGATGTAGTACTCGGCGGTCACCTGGGCGCCGGCCGCGCGCATGATGCGCACCAGGGCGTCGCCGAGCGCCGCCCAGCGGGTGTGCCCGATGTGCAGCGGGCCGGTGGGGTTGGCCGAGATGTACTCGAGGTTGTGCACCTGGCCCGCCAGGGCGTCGCCGCGGCCGTACGCGGCGCCCGCCGTCACCACGGTGCGCGCCAGCTCGCCGGCGGCGCCGGCGGCGAGCGTGATGTTGAGGAAGCCGGGGCCGGCGACCTCGACCGACTTCACGCCGTCGGCGGCCTCGAGCCGGCGCGCCAGCTCCTCGGCGAGCGCGCGCGGCGTGGTGCCCGCCTTCTTCGCCAGCTGCAGCGCCACGTTCGTCGCCCAGTCGCCGTGCTCGCGCTGCCGGGGTCGCTCCACGTGCACCGACGTCGGGACGGCGTCGGCGGGCAGGGCGAGGGCGCCGTCGGCCACGGCCGAGGCGAGGGCAGCGCTGAGGGCTCCGGAGAGCTGGTCGGGGGTCACGAGGCGATCCTATCGACCGGCGGGGGCGGGGCGGGCCGGCACTTCCCGCCTCGGACGGGGCCTCCTCGTCCGGCCACCGCACGGGCCGGTGCAGGGGCAGCGCCCGACTGCTGGTAGTCTCGTACGCGGTCCTGCGGCGCACGCCGCGGGCCACGCGCCCGTAGCTCAGTGGATAGAGCGTCTGCCTCCGGAGCAGAAGGTCGGGGGTTCGAATCCCTTCGGGCGCACCTCGCAAGGCCCCCGCCGCTCGCGGCGGGGGCCTTCGTCGTCCCCGGTGCGCGGGCGCCCCAGCGCCCGGCTACCGCACCCCCTGGACGAGGTAGTGCGCCACCGTCGGCTCGCCCTCCGCGAGCGCCACCGCCCGCGCCAGCACCTGCGCGTCGTACCCCGTCCAGCGCACGGTGTGCTGCAGCTCGTGCTCCTCCCACGAGGGCGCCACGTACGTCTCGACCAGCTGCGCCGGGTCCTCGGTGCGGCGCAGCAGCTGCCAGCTGGTGCCGCCGGACCGCTCGCGGGCCAGCCGCACGTCGCGCATCGCCGCGGTGAAGGCCGCCATGTTCTCCGGCCGCACCCGGTAGGCGAGCACCACGGCCGTGGGGGTGGCCGGCGGCGCGTCGAGCTCGAGCGTCGGCATGGTCGACGACAGGGGCACCACCGAGCGGTCCATGGCCCCGCTGTGCGCGCGCAGGGGCAGCGCCGGCACCGACGCCGCGACCAGCACCAGGGCCGCGGCCGCGGCGGTCAGCGCGGCGCGCACGCCGACGGCGTCGGCCAGGGCGCCCCACAGGAACGACCCCAGCGCCTGCGAGCCCATGAAGACGAGCATGTAGGTGGCCAGCCCGCGGGCGCGCACCCAGCCGGCGAGGGCGAGCTGCATCGTGGCGTTGAGCGTGGTCAGGCAGGTCAGCCACCCCACGCCGGCGACGAGGGCGCCCGCGGCGGCGGCCGGCAGGGGCAGCCAGCCCGCGGCCGCGGTGCCCACGGCGAACAGGAGGGCACCGCCGGCCAGCAGCCAGGACCGCGACAGGCCGGCCCGCAGCCGGGGCATGGCCACCGCCCCGGCGATGGCGCCGGCGCCGAGCAGGGCGAGCAGCAGCGAGTAGCCCGCGGCGTCGGTGCCCATGAGGTCGCGGGCGGCGGACGGCAGCAGCGCCCACAGCGCGCTGCCGGGCAGCGCGAACAGGGCGCAGCGCAGCAGGATGCGGCGCACGCTCGGCGCGGAGCGGACGTAGCGCAGGCCCGCGAGCAGGCCGGGCCAGGCACGCTCGCGCACGGTGCGCACGGGCAGGGCGTCCTCGCGCCAGGCGAGCAGGGCGGCGGTGACCGCGAGGAAGGACAGCGTGTTGAGCGCGAACACCGCGGCGGGCCCGGTGGCCGACACGACCACCCCGGCGACCGCCGGGCCGACGGCCCGGGCCGAGTTCACGGCGATCGAGCCCAGCGCGGAGGCCTCGGGCAGCTCGTCGCGCGGCACGAGCTGCGGCTGGATGGCCTGCCAGGCGGGCCCGGTCATCGCCGCCGAGCAGCCCAGCAGGAAGGTCAGGCCGAGCAGCCCCCACGGCGTCAGCCGGCCGGCCAGGGTGACGGCGGTGAGCGCGCCGGCCACGACGCAGGAGGCCAGCGACGTCACGAGCAGCAGGCGCCGGCGGTCGACGAGGTCGGCGGTGACCCCGGCGACGAGCGAGAGCAGCAGCACCGGCAGCTGGCTCGCCGTCTGGATCCACGCGACGAACGCCGGGCTGCCCGACGTCTCGACGAGGAACCACTGCGCGCCGACGGTCTGCATCCAGGTGCCGATGTTCGACACCACCTGCGCCGCGAAGAGCATGCGGAACACCGGGCGCCGCAGCGGGGCCCACGCGCTGCGCCGGCCCGGGGCCTGCGCCGTCGTCGTCATCCCCACCCCCTCGGCCGACTCCCATCCTCGGCCTGACCGCGGGTACGCGCGCGGCCGGTCGCTACGCTGGTCGGACGCCGCGGGCCGACCGGTGCCGCGGCCTCCCCGCGGCAAAGGACGCAGAGACATGACCGACGAGACGGCCGGCTACGCGGACTTCGAGTTCGAGCGCCGGTTCCTGGTGCGCTCGCTGCCCGACGCGCTGCGGGACACCCCGGCGCTGATCGTGCAGAGCTACTACCTGTCCGACGGCGGCTACGCGCTGCGGGTGCGCTGCCAGGCGTCCGGCGTGGACGCCGGCCTCGGCCCCGAGTCCGACGCGCAGGAGGTGCTGCGCCGGCACGCCGCCCAGGTCGACTTCGCGGCCGTCACGGTCAAGGGCCCGTCCGCGGGCGGCACCCGGTACGAGGCGGAGCGGGAGATCGACCCGCTGGTGGGCGTCGAGCTGGTGCGCCGCGGCGGCGCGCAGGTCCTCAAGACGCGCTACGCCGCGTGGCTGGGTGCGGACGGCTGGTCGATCGACGTGTTCGGCGGCGCCAACAGCCCCCTGGTCGTGGCCGAGTGCGAGCGCTCCGGGCCGGTGGTGGAGCTGCAGATCCCGGACTTCTGCGTGACCGAGCTGACCGACGACCGGCGGTTCTCCAACGAGTCGCTCGCGCTGGACCCCTACAGCGGGTGGTCGGCGGCGTTCGCCTCCGAGCTGGCCCGGACCGGGCCGCGGTTCCGGCAGGACTTCGGGCCGAACACCACGATCCCGTCCGCCTGAGCGCCGCTCGGGAGCGCCGCCGACGGCGCGACGGCCGTCAGCGCCGCCGCGACGACCGTCAGTGCCAGGTGGAGATCTCCTCGACACCCGGGCGGAACTCGAAGTGCCACGGCTCGTACGAGCCGGACCCGCCGCTCTGCGCCCACGGCGGGTTCTCCCAGCCGTAGGCCGCGCCGTTGGCGAGCAGCCACTGGTAGTACTCGCTGTTGCCGGTGATCTGCGAGCTGAGGTCGATGGCCAGGCCCCAGCCGTGCATCGACGTGCCGGGCCGGGCGGCGAAGGAGCCGCGCGACGCCTTGACCGAGACCTGCCGGTCGAGCGACCGGTAGCTGTCCACCAGCAGGATGTCGCGGCCGAACTCGGCCCGGAAGGCCTGGTTGAGCGCCGTGAGCGCGTCCGCGGCGCGCGGCTGGAGCTGCTCGCCGTCCTGCCACAGGTCGCACAGCTCCCCGGCGGTCAGGTGGCCGTTCTCGCTCGTGACCGTGACGTTGGTGTCGCAGTCGGGCAGCGCCTCGCGCGCCTCGGAGCGCGACGCCGCCGCCTCGGGCCGCGCCACCCGCGGCGCCGCCGCGATGCCCGCGGAGGTGGCGGGCGCGGCGACCTGCTGGCGGACGATCTCGAGCGTCGAGGGGCCGCCGGCGGCGGTGCCGCCCTCGGCCGGCGTCCCGGTGCCCTGCGCCCCGTGGCCCGAGGCGAACGGGGCGGCGATGGTCGCCGCGGCCAGGGTGCCGAGCACCGCGGCGCGCGGGATCCAGCGGCCGCCGCGGCGCGGCGCGGTTGCGGTCGCCGGCGGCGTGCCGCCACC
>NZ_WUWN01000068.1 GCF_009846865.1 Puerhibacterium puerhi | reverse complement strand
CGCGCCGGGGCCGGGGCCGGGCCGCGCGGCCCTCCGGCGGTGTCCCCAGCGGTGCCGCGGCGCCGTCGTCCACAGCGGGCGGAGCGACGCCCGCGCGCCTGCCGAGGCCTCCGTAGCGTCGACCGAGCGGGGACGCGGGTGGACGCGGACGCCGGCGAGGCGGCGAGGGCAGGGGGAGGCACGGTGCTGGACGGCGGTGTGCGACGGGCGTTCGACGGCGGCGCAGTGCTCGGCGACGCGGGCGCGGCGCAGGTCGCCGAGGCCGTCGGGCTGCTGCGGCGCGCGCTGGACGACGCGGTGGCGGCTAGCTCCGACGCCCGCCTGGCGCACGCCGTCGGCTGGGAGGCGACGGCGGCCGACCGGTTCCGGGAGTCCCTGGGGGCGATGCTCGCGGGGCTGCGCGGCGACGTCGCCGAGCTCGCCGTGGCGGCGACGGGCACGCCGTGGTGAGTGACGTCGAGGACACGCTCGTCGTCGTCGGCGGGTCCGCCGTCACCGGGGTGGACGCCGCCGCCGTGCGTGGCGCCGCCGCCCGCCTCGACGCCGCCGCCGACGCCCTGCGCGCGGCCGCGTCCGCCTGCGCCGCGGCGGCGAGCTCCGCGGAGGGCGCCCTGTGGAGGATGCCCGGCGTGGCGGGGGAGCCGACGCCGCCGGACGTGCTCGGCCGCCGCCGCCGGCTCGCGGACACCGCCGCCGGCCTGGGGCGGCGCCTGCACGAGCGCGCGAGGGAGTGCGAGGGGCTCCGCGACCGGCTGCTGGCCGCCGCCGGCCTGTACGAGCACGCGGAGTCGCTCGTCGAGCGGGCGGCCGGCGCGGTGGTCTCGGTCGACGCCTTCGCGACCGGGTTCCTGGTGTCGGCGGTGCCGCCCGCCGGGCTGGTCCGGGCCGGCGTCGGCGCCGCGGCGGTCGGAGGGCTGGGCTGGCTGGCGGCGCGGCTGGGCGGCGACGCGACGACGGAGACGCTCGTGCGGGCGGCGGGGCCCCTCAGCGACGAGCTCGTGGCGGGCGCCGGGGCCGGCGTCGCCCTCGGGGCGCCCGCGCTGTCGCAGGGCGACGTCTCCGTGACCGGCGGCGCACGCGTGCTCAGCACGCTCGTGCACGCCCTGATGCCGGTGACGCAGGTGCGGCTGCGCGAGGTGCTCCGGCCCGGTGGCGCCGACGGCGGGCCACCGGGGTGGGCCGCCGAGCCGTCGGGCAGCGTCGCGGAGGCGCTCGCCCGCACCGCCGACCTCTACCCGTGGGGCAGCGGCGTCCCGGCGGTCGTCGGCGGCGGCGCCGGTGGTGAGCGTGCGGACGGCGGTGGCGGTGGTGGCGAGGACGGTCTGCGGCCCCCGGCGGGCACACCCCGGGGCACCCTCGCGGTGGAGCGGGTGGAGCACGCCGACGGGCCCGACTCGTGGGTGGTGCTCGTGCCGGGCACCCAGGAGCCGTGGCCGCCGGACCACCCGTTCGACGCGGTCACCGACGTCGACCTCATGGCCCACGAGGCCGCCGCCGTGACGGCCGCCGTCACGGCGGCGATGGAGCGGGCGGGCGTGGGGGCGGGCGAGCCCGTGGTGCTCGTGGGGCACAGCCTCGGCGGGATCGCCGCGGCGGCGCTCGCGGCCTCGCCGTCGTTCCGCTCGCAGTTCCGGGTGGGCGGGGTCGTGACCGCCGGCGCGCCCACGGCGACGTTCGCGACGCCCCGCGGCGTGCCGGTGCTGCACCTCGAGAACGACGAGGAGCTGGTCAGCAACCTCGACGGGCGCTCGGCGCGGGAGAACCCGCGCACCGCCGACCGCGTGACCGTCGGGAGGCGGCTGGCCGCCTCCGCGTCGTCGGCGGACCGGGCGGCGAGCGGCAGCGTCGCCGGGGCGCACGCGATGGCCACGCACCTGCGCACCCTCGCGGCCGCCCGCGAGTCCGGGAGCGTGCCGGTGGAGCGGGTGCTCGGGCAGATCGAGCCGCTGCTGCAGGGCGAGCGGTCCACGACGCGGTTCTACGCCGCGCGGCGCGTGGCGGCGCCGCGGCCCGCGCCGGAGCCGGCTCCGTCGCCGTTGCCGAGGCCGGTGCTCCCCGGCGTCGGGCCGTCCCTGCCGGGCGTGGGGCCGGCGCCGCCGCTCGGAGCGCCGGGGCTGACCGGCACCGGGCTGACCGGCACCGGGCTGACCGGCACGGTGGCGTCGCTGCCGTGAGCGCGGCCGGCGTCAGTCGCGCTTCGGGGCGAACGCGCCGATGACCAGCTGCAGGACCGACACGATGAGCGCGGCGATCACGTACCACCAGAACCCGCCGTGGATCTCCAGGCCCCAGGCCGGCAGGCCGGAGAACCAGTCGCGGCCCGTGATCCAGGTGGTCAGGCCGAGCATCGCGGCGTTCACGACCAGGGTGAACAGCCCGAGCGTCAGGATGTACAGCGGGAGCGACAGGAAGCTGACGATCGGCTTCACCAGCATGTTGACCAGGCTGTAGACCAGCGCGACGGCCAGGACCGCGACGATCCGCCCGCCGGTCGACTCGCCGCCCACGATCTCCACGTGGTCGGGCACGATGAGGCTGGTCAGCCACAGGGCCAGGGCTGTCACGAGGACGCGGACGACGAAGTTCACACCGGCATCCTGCCATCGCCGCCCTCTCCGGGCACGGGTGGCGCCGGCCGTGCCGGATCGTGACCGGCGCGCCGGCCGGCGGCGTGCCGGTGGCATCCTGGGGCCGTGCCTGAGGAGCCCACCACCGAGACGCCCGCCCCCGCCGCTCACGCCCCACACGGCCACGTGCCGCTGCGCGAGGCCGTCGACGCGCTGCCGCCCTACGTGCCCGGCGCCCGCGCCGGCGCGGGGGAGCGGGTCTGGAAGCTGTCGTCGAACGAGAACCCGTACCCGCCGCTGCCGTCGGTGCTCGAGGCGATCGCCGCCGCGGCGACCGAGACGAACCGTTACCCGGACATGTACGCCAGCGAGCTGGTCGAGGCGCTCGCCGAGCACGCCGGCGTCTCGCGCGAGCAGGTCGTGGTCGGCAACGGGTCGGTCGCGGTGCTGGCGCACATCCTGCAGACGGTGGTCGACGCCGGTGACGAGGTCGTCTTCCCCTGGCGGTCCTTCGAGGCCTACCCGATCGCCGTCGCCGTCGCGGGCGGCACGGCGGTCACCGTGCCCGTGGACGCGGCCGGCCGGCTCGACCTGCCGGCGATGGCCGCCGCCGTCACGCCGCGCACCCGCGTCGTGCTCGTCTGCACGCCGAACAACCCCACCGGGCCCGTGGTGCACCGCGACGAGCTCGAGGACCTCGTCGCCGCCGTGCCGAGCGACGTGCTCGTGGTGGTCGACGAGGCGTACCTGGAGTTCGTGCGCGACCCGCAGGCGCCCGACGGCGTCGAGGTGATGAACCGGCACGAGAACGTGGTGCTGCTGCGCACGCTGTCCAAGGCGTACGGCCTCGCCGGGCTGCGCGTCGGCTACGCCGTCGGCTCCCCGCGCCTGGTGGCCGGCATCCGCGCGGTGTCGACGCCGTTCGGCGTCTCGCACGTGGCGCAGCGTGCCGCGATCGCCTCGCTGCAGCCGGCCGCCCAGGCGGAGCTGCTCGAGCGGGTCGACGCGCTGGTCGCCGAGCGCACCCGCGTGGTCGAGGGCCTCGCCGCGCAGGGCTGGGAGCTGCCCGAGACGCAGGCCAACTTCGTGTGGTTCCCGTTCGGGGAGGCGACGTCGGCGCGCGCCGCCGAGGCCTCGGCGGCGGGGCTGCTGGTGCGCCCGTTCGCCGGCGACGGCATCCGCGTGAGCATCGGCGAGCGGGAGGCCAACGACCTGCTGCTCGAGGTGGCCCGGCGCTGGCGCACCGCCTGAGGCGTCCTCAGGGCCGAGCGTGCGCGGCACGACGACGGGGCTCGCCCGGCACCGTGCCGGGCGAGCCCCGTCGCGTCCCCGTGCAGGTCGTCAGGCCGTGGCCGCTGCCGTGCGGTCGAAGTCCGACAGGTCCGTGGCGTTCGCCTGGGCCTGGAGGGCGAGCTCGATGGCCTTGAACGCGTGCGCCTGCGTCATGGCGTTCTCGGTGCGCTCGAGGCAGTCGAGCACGAGCTGGCCGAAGTACGGGTACCCGACCTTGCCCGCGACCCGGTAGTGGGTCTCCTCGCTGCCGTTCGCGAGGAACAGGTGGCCGGGCCCCTCGTCCGTGCCGAGATTCATGTACTTGCGCTGCTCGATGAAACCCTCGGTGCCGAGGATGAAGAGGCGTCCGTCGCCCCACGTCTGCAGGCCGTCGGGCGTGAACCAGTCGCAGCGCAGGTAGCCGGTGGCCCCGGTGCTCGTCACGAGGTTCGCGTCGCCGAAGTCGTCCAGGCCGGGGTGCTGCGGGTGCGCGTAGTTGGCGATCTGGGAGTGCACGACGGTGGCATCGGTGGTGCCCGTGTAGTGGAGGATCTGGTCGATGTTGTGCGACCCGATGTCGGTGAGGATGCCGCCGTAGCGCGCCTTGTCGAAGAAGTACGGGTCGCGCGACGGGGCGTTGAGGCGGTGAGGCCCGAACGCCACGACCTGGAGCACGCGGCCGATCGCGCCCTGCTCGACGAGCTGGCCCGCGAACACGGCGGTCTCGACGTGGACGCGCTCGGAGTAGTAGACGGCGTACTTGCGCCCGGTGCGAGCGACGGCCGCGCGGGCCGCGGCGAGCTGGTCGAACGTGGTCAGCGGCGCCTTGTCGGTGAAGTAGTCCTTGCCGGCCTCGATGACGCGCAGGCCCAGGGCGCAGCGGTCGCTCGGCACGGCGGCGCCGGCGACGAGCTGGACCGCCGGGTCGTCGAGGACCTCGGCCTCCGACCGGGCGACGGCAGCCTGGGGGAACCGCTCGACGAACGTCGCCACCTTCGCAGGGTCGGGGTCGTAGACCCACTTGAGGGTGGCGCCGGCCCCGATCAGACCGGCGCACATGCCGTAGATGTGGCCGTGGTCGAGGCCGACCGCGGCGAAGACGAAGTCGCCCTCGGACACGACGGGCGCAGGCAGCGGGTCCGGGGCGTAGGTGGCCCCGTCGGACGCAGGAGATGCGGATGACATCGACATGAGAGCGGTCCTCACCGTGCCTCGGGGGTGCCCGAGACGCTGATCGCGCCCGCGAGGTCACGGGCTGACGTCGTCTTCTCGAAGAAGTGCGGCGCGACGTCCGGCAGGGTGCCGCGCTGGTACAGCGGGTCGTCGGCCGCCAGCGGGAGGTCGACGGCACGACGCTCGATGCCGGACTTGTAGATCGCCGTGATCAACTCGATGGTGCGGCGGCCGTCGTGGCCGTCGATCGTCGGGCGTCGGCCCTCCTCGAGCGCCGACAGGACGTCGTCGACCTGCCCCCGGTGGGCCGTGTGCTCGAGCGGTGCCTGCGCTGCCGCGAGGGCGTCCAGCCTCGCGACGAGCTCGGCGTCGCCGCCCGGCACCGGGAAGCCGTTGGGCTGGGCCTGCTCGGCGACCGCGCGGTACGGCAGCGAGACCATGGCGTCGCGGCCGTGCACCACGAACCGCTGGTCCTGCCCGTGGTGCACCACCGAGCTGGTCAGCGTCGCCAGCGCCCGGTCGTAGGTGAGGACGGCGACCGACAGGTCCTCGATCTCGGCGTTCTCGTGCGCCGCGTTGGTCAGGACGGCCGACACGGAGCGGGGTGCACCGAACAGGTGCAGGAGCAGGTCGACGTGGTGCACGGCGTGGTTGAGCGTGCAGCCGCCGCCCTCCTGCGCCCACGTGCCGCGCCACCACAGGTCGTAGTACGGCAGCCCGCGCCACCACGCGGAGTCGACCTGCACCGAGGTGATCGGCCCGAGCAGCCCCGACTCGAGCACGGCGCGCATCGTCGCGACGTCGTCGCGGTACCGGTTCTGCGCGACCGAGGAGAACACGGCCCCGCTGTCGGCCTCCGCGGCCAGGATCGCGTCGCAGGCGGCCAGCGAGGGCGCCATCGGCTTCTCGCACAGCACGTTGACGCCGGCGCGGAGGAGCTCGACGCTCAGCCCCTCGTGCGTGTCGGGCGGGGTGCAGATGCTGACGAGGTCGACGTCGCCGCGGGCGATCACCTCGGCGTGCGAGGCGTGCACTGTCGCGTCGTCCAGGCCGAGCTCGCGCTTCACCGCCTCGGCCTTCTCGGGGACGATGTCGCACAGCGCGACCACGCGGCACCGGTCCGGGAAGGCCAGGTACGCGCGCAGGTGCGACGGGGAGATGTTGCCGGTGCCGACGACGGCGACGTTGATCATGAGCTGCTCTCTGTGTTCGTGACGTCTGGATCGTGACGGGCCTGGCCCGTGCGACCGGGGCCGCGTGGCGGGGACCAGGCACCCCCGGCCACGCAGCGAGGGACCTTCCGGGCGCCTTCGGCGGGGGTCGGCCGCCCGAACGGCACCTCGGGGACGGTGGCGATGCCGGCCATCAGCCCTCCCCCTCGGACGTCGTCGTCATGGAGGTACCGCCGGGGTGCTCTCCGCTGAGCGAGTGGTAGAAGGGGTCGTCGGTCGTCAGGTCGGTGCGCCGCACGGGCAGGCCGGTGCGGGCGGAGCGGTAGATGGCGGTGACGAGCTCGAGGGTGCGGCGCGCGTCGGTGCCGCTGCTCTCCGGTCGTTCACCGGTGGTGAGGCGGTCGAGCACGTGCGCGAGCTGCGCGGCGTGACCGCTGGGCCCCGGGTCGGTGGGCGGCCACGAGCGGACGCGCTCGGAGTCGGTCACGTGCGGGGCCGGTGCCCACGTCCAGGAGTGGTTGTCGTACCCGTAGACGTGGCTCAGCTCGACGGTCGCGTCGGTCAGGTCGAAGCGCAGGTAGCTCTCCTCGCGAGGCGACAGCAGCGAGCAGACGACGGAGAGCATCGCGCCCGACTCGAGGCGCACGACGGCCATCGAGACGTCCTCGACCTCGATCGCGCGGTCGAGGGTGCCGGTCATTGCCCGCACCTCGGTCCAGTCGCCGAGCAGCGACAGCGCCAGGTCGATCTGGTGGATGCCGTGGCCGAGCGTCGGGCCGCCGCCCTCGGTGGCCCACCGCCCGCGCCACGGGACGTCGAAGTACTCGGGCGGGCGGAACCACATGGTGTTGCACAGCGCGACGAGGGGCCGGCCGAGCTCGCCCGAGAGCAGGTGCTCGCGCAGGCGCCTGGCCCCGGCGCCGAAGCGGTGCTGGGCGACGAAGCTGACGTACGGCCCCCCTGGCCGCTCGTGGCGTGACATCGCGTCGAGATCGGCCAGGCTGATGCCGGCGGGCTTCTCGCACCAGACGTCCACGCCCGCGTCGAGGCACTGCGTCACGAGCTCGCGGTGCTGGGCCGGGGGAGCGCACACGATCGCGAGGTCCGGGGCGCACCGGCCGAGCACGTCGCGGAGGTCGGTGCCGTGGACGGGGACGGACCACCGGGCGGCGAAGTCCCGAGCGCGGCCGTCGTCGACGTCCACCACGCCGACGACGGCGACGCGGTCCCTGAGCGCCTGGACGGCCGGCATGTGGCTGGCGCCGGCGATCGTCCCGGCGCCGACGACGACGGCGCGCACCGGCGTGGGCGGTGGAGCGTCCCCGCGCAGGGCAGAGTCGGGGGGTCGGTTCCGTGCTGTCCGCATCTGATCTCCGTTGATCCGGATGCCGAGAGACATCCGATTTCCCATGTCAGCGCCAAGCGGCGGTCACGCTACCAGTGGGTGCAAACGTTGTCATCCCTCGGCCGGCGGGTGCGTCGGCCCGGCGGCGCCTGCTGCGGGGTGGCCCGGCGGGTGGTGCCCGCTCTGCCCGCGCGAGCGGTTCCGCGCCGCGCGCCGTGCGACCCCGGGGTCGCCGCGGCGGCTTCGAGCGCGGGGCCGGCCAGGCGGCGCGGGGCGGGTCCGTGGGCGCGGTCGCCGCTCGAGGCGCGCACCACCGGAAGTGCGGAACGAGGTACCCGCGGCAGGCAGGGACAGCGCCGGCCGCTCCCGGCGCCGGCACGCGGTTGGAGGAATCCTCCAAAGGCCGCTCGCGACCCTTGGCGGCGCTGCCGGGGGGTGCGCCGGCGTGCGGACAACCTACGCTTGCGTAGGCTACGAAACCGTAGGTTGTTCCCGATCGCGAAGGAGAGCGTGTGGGCACCGAGGCCACCGACGTCGGAAGCGACGTCCCGCTCGTGCAGCTCGTGGCGCCCGACGGCGCCCGCGTCACCACCGCCGAGAACGCGGCGTACCGCGACCGCGTGGCGCACCTGACCGGCGAGGACCTGCGGCGCATGTACCGCGACATGGTGCTCACCCGCCGGTTCGACGACGAGGCCACGGCCCTGCAGCGCCAGGGCGAGCTGGCCCTGTACGCCCAGGGCAAGGGGCAGGAGGCCGCCCAGGTCGGCTCGGGCCGCGCCCTCGCCCCGCAGGACTACGTCTTCCCCAGCTACCGCGAGCACGGGGTGCTGCAGGTGCGGGGCGTCGACCCGGTCGACCGGCTGCGGCTCTTCCGCGGCGAGGACCACGGCGGCTGGGACCCGGCGGCCACGAACACCCACCTGTACACGCTGGTCATCGGCTCGCAGGCCCTGCACGCGACCGGCTACGCGATGGGCGTGCAGCGCGACGGGCTGGTGGGCACCGGCGACCCCGGGCGCGACACCGCCGTCGTCGTCTACTTCGGCGACGGCGCCACCAGCCAGGGCGACGTCAACGAGGGTCTCGTGTTCGCCGCCGTGAACAACGCGCCGGTCGTGTTCTTCTGCCAGAACAACCAGTGGGCCATCTCCGAGCCCACCACCCGCCAGGCCCGCGTGCCGATCTACAAGCGCGGCGAGGGCTTCGGCGTGCCGAGCGTGCGGGTCGACGGCAACGACGTGCTGGCCTGCTACGCCGTCACCGCCGAGGCGCTCGAGCGGGCGCACAGCGGCGGCGGCCCCACGTTCGTCGAGGCGTTCACCTACCGCATGGGCGCGCACACGACGTCGGACGACCCGACGCGCTACCGCGACCGCGCGGAGGAGGACTACTGGCGCAAGCGCGACCCCATCGACCGCCTGGCCGCGCTGCTGCGCGCCGAGGACGCGTGGGACGACGCGTGGGCGGCCGAGCTGGACGCCGAGGCCGAGGCGCTCGGCGAGCGCCTGCGCCGCGAGGTGCGCGAGCTCGGCGCCCCGCCGACGTCCGCGATGTTCGACGAGGTGTACGCGACGCCGCACGCCCAGGTCGACGAGGAGCGGGCCTGGCTGGCGCGGTACGAGGAAGAGACGCAGGGGGACGAGTCGCAGGAGGTGGCGCGATGACGGCGCAGAAGCTGACGTTCGCCCGGGCCATCACCGAGGGCCTGCGCGCGTCGCTCGAGTCCGACGAGCGCGTGCTGCTCATGGGCGAGGACATCGGCCGCCTCGGCGGCGTCTTCCGCGTCACCGACGGGCTGCAGAAGGACTTCGGCGAGGACCGCGTGGTCGACACGCCGCTGGCCGAGTCCGGCATCGTCGGCACCGCGATCGGCCTGGCGCTGCGCGGCTACCGGTCGGTGTGCGAGATCCAGTTCGACGGCTTCGTGTTCCCGGCCTTCGACCAGATCACCACCCAGCTGGCCAAGATGCGCTACCGCTCGCGCGGGCGCCTCGAGATGCCCGTGGTCATCCGCATCCCGTACGGCGGCGGGATCGGCGCCGTCGAGCACCACTCCGAGAGCCCCGAGGCGCTGTTCGCGCACACGGCCGGCCTGCGCGTGGTCTCGCCGTCGACGCCGCAGGACGCCTACGACATGATCCGCGCGGCGGTGGCCTCGCCGGACCCGGTGATCTACCTCGAGCCCAAGGGCCGGTACTGGTCCAAGGACGACGTGGACCTGGACGCCGCGCCGGCCGAGGGCGTCCTCGACAGGGCGCGCGTCGCCCGGCCGGGCTCGGACGTGACCCTGGTGGCGTACGGGCCGACGGTCGCCACGGCGCTCAAGGCGGCCGACGCGCTCGCCGCCGAGGGCACCAGCGCCGAGGTGGTCGACCTGCGCGCGGTGTCGCCGATCGACTTCCCCACGGTCGTCGACAGCGTGCGCCGCACCGGCCGCTGCGTCGTCGTCCACGAGGCGCCGGTGTTCCACGGCGTCGGCGGCGAGGTCGCCGCCCGCGTCACCGAGGAGTGCTTCTACGCGCTCGAGGCGCCCGTGCTGCGGGTGGGCGGGTTCCACGCCCCCTACCCCGTGGCCAAGCTCGAGCACGACTACCTGCCGAGCGTCGAGCGGGTGCTCGACGCCGTCGACCGTTCCCTCTCGTTCTGACGTAGCGCCGAGACCCGGATCCTCGGGGGAATCCCGAGGCGGATCCCCCCGAGGATCCGGGTCTCGACGGAAGGAGTTCGCCCATGAGCACCCAGCGGTTCCCGCTCCCGGACGTGGGGGAGGGCCTCACCGAGGCCGAGATCGTCGAGTGGCGCGTCAAGCCCGGCGACACCGTGGCCGTCAACCAGGTGATCGTCGAGATCGAGACCGCCAAGTCGCTCGTCGAGCTGCCGTCCCCGTGGGCCGGCACCGTCGTGTCCCTGCTGGTGGAGGAGGGTGACACGGTCGACGTCGGCACGCCGATCATCGAGGTCGCGTCCGGGGCCGACGCCGCTGCGCCGGCGGCCGACGCCGGGGCGCCCGCTGCGCCGGTGGCCGAGGCCGCGGCGCCCGCGTCGTCCGGCGAGGGCTCCGGGTCGGTGCTGGTCGGCTACGGCACCGCCGAGCGAGCCGGCGCCGCACGCCGCCGCCGCCGGACCGCCGCGCCGTC
>NZ_WUWN01000067.1 GCF_009846865.1 Puerhibacterium puerhi | reverse complement strand
GGCGCCGCCGTCGTCGCGCTCGCCCGCCGCCGCGAGGCGCGCAGCGGGCAGCGCGGCGGCGAGGCCGGCGGCCCGGACGGTGGCCGGCGCCCGAGGGGCCGAGGGGTCCCCGCCGCCGCCCTGACCGCCGTGGCCTGGCTGTGGACGGTGCTGGTCACGCTGCGCGCGAGCTTCTGGGACCCGACCGAGCGCTGCGCCCAGGTCCTGGGCTGGCCGGAGGGCGACGTGTGGTTCGACGAGGGCGGCTTTCCGCCGCAGGCCTGGTGCCTCACCGGGACGACGGCGGTGGCCACCCAGCCGGTGTGGCACGTGCAGCTCGCGGCGGTGCTGATCACCGCGAGCGCCGCCGTGACGCTCGCGACCCTGCTCCCCGTGGCGCTGACCCGCGCGACCCGCGCGGGTCAGGTCGTGTCCGCCGGGCTCCTCGTCGGCGTCGTCGCCGGCGGCGTCGCGTGGACGCTCGCCGTGGGCCGCGCCGAGCCGGGCGCCGACGCGTGGGCCGAGCTCGCCCGGCGCACCGCGCAGGCGGAGGCCGGCGCGCCCGCACCGGACGGCGCACCGCCCGGCGGGCCTGCGACGGGGTCGGACACGGTGCCGGCGGAGGGGGAGTCCGGCGAGCCCGGGCCGCCGCCGACCGAGGCGCGGGCCCGCGCGGACCTCGACGTGCTGCGCCGGGCCGCCGAGGCGGCGGGTGGTGACGCCCTGCTGTGGCCCGAGCCGCTCGCCGTGGTCGAACGGCGGTGCCGGATCGAGCGCACCGGCGAGGACGCGGCCGGCGACGGCGCCGACGGCGTGCTCCTGGCACTCACGGGCCGGTTCACCGCACGGGACCTCGCGACGGCAGCGGACGACGTCGACTTCCTGCTGATCACGCAGGACAACGAGGATGCCGCCGAGCGGATCGTCACCGCGTGGGCGCGCGACGGCCTGGGCACGCCCGAGCCGCTGCACGGCGAGTGGTGGCAGGGCCCGACGCCGGCCGGCCGCACCGCGGTGGAGCGGGCGCACGTCGGGTTCGACGACGGCGTCGGCACGGTCGAGGTCGTCACCGCCTGCCGCCCGGCCACCTGACCGCGGCGCGGCTCAGCTGTGGCCGGACTCCTGCTCGTCGGCGGCGAGCCGCTCCTCGACGCGCGCGATCTTGGCGTCGAGCTGGCCGGTGTAGCCGGGGCGGATGTCCGCCTTGAGCACCAGGGAGACGCGGTGCCCGGCGCGGCCGACGGCGTCCGTGGCCGCCTTGACCACGGGCATCACCTCGTCCCACTCCCCCTCGATCTCGGTGAACATCGCGGTGGTGCGGTTGGGCAGCCCGGACTCGCGGACGATGCGGACGGCCTCGGCGACGGAGTCCGCGACGGACTCGCCGGCACCGAGCGGGGCGACGGAGAAGGCGAAGACGGCCATGGCCCCATCATGGCCCCAACCCCGCCCCCAGCCCCGCACCCGACCCCGCACCCGACCCCGCACCCGACCCCGGACCCAGCAGCGGCGTCTAGGCTCGACGACGTGCCTCCCACCGCTTCCCCGGCCCCCCGCGTGACCGTGCTCGCCGGCGGCGTCGGCGGCGCCCGCCTGGCCCACGGCCTGGCCCGCGCGCTGCCCGCGGACGCCCTCGACGTCGTCGTGAACGTCGGCGACGACACCGAGCTGCACGGCCTGCACATCTCCCCCGACGTCGACACCGTGCTGTACACGCTCGCCGGCCTCAACGACGAGGATCGCGGCTGGGGGCTGCGCGGCGAGACCTACGCGACGCTCGAGCAGATGTCCCGGCTGGGCGAGGACACCTGGTTCACGCTCGGCGACAAGGACCTGGCCACGCACGTGGTCCGCACGGCGCGGCTGCGCGCCGGCGCCACGGCCAGCGAGGTCACGGCGCAGCTGGCGACGGCGCTCGGCGTCGGCGCCCGGGTGCGCCCGGTGACCGACGACCGCGTCGCCACGCTCGTCGACACCCCCGCCGGCCGCCTGGCCTTCCAGGAGTACTTCGTGCGCCGCCGGCACGCCGACGCGGTGCTCGGCCTGCACTACGACGGCGTCGAGGCGGCACGCCCGGCGCCCGGCGTCCTCGACGCCGTGACCGGTGCCGACGTGGTCGTGGTCGCGCCGTCGAACCCGTTCCTGTCGGTCGAGCCCGTGCTCGCGGTGCCCGGGGTGCGCGAGGCCGTGCGCGCGACGGCGGCGCGGCGCGTGGCGGTGAGCCCGATCGTCGGCGGCCAGGCCGTCAAGGGCCCGGCGGCGCAGATCCTCGAGACGCTCGGGCACGAGGTCTCCGCCCTCGGCGTCGCCCGGCTCTACGTGGGGCTCGTGGACGTGATGGTGGTCGACGACGCCGACGCCGGGCTCGCCGGGGCGATCGGCGACCTGGGGTTCGAGGTCGTGGTGACCGACACCGTGATGGGCGGCGCCGAGGGGCGCGAGCGCCTGGCCCGCGAGCTGCTGTCGGCCGCCGGGCATCCAGTCCCGTGAGCCCCGTGCTCCCCACCGCGCGCGCCGTGGCGGTGGTGCCGCTGCGCGACGGGGTCTCGGGCAAGTCGCGGCTCGCCACCGCGCTCGACCCAGCCGCCCGCCGGCGGCTCGTCGCGGCGCTGGCGCGCCACGTGGTGGGGACCCTGCTCGCGTCCGACGGCGTGGAGCGCGTGGTCGTCGTGACGGCGGACCCGCCGTTCGCCCGCGAGGTGCTCGCGGGCCTCGGGGCGGAGCCCGGCGAGGCCGCCGTCCGCCTGGCCGTGCTGCCGCAGCCCGCGGACCGGCCGGGGCTCAACGCCGCGCTCGACGTCGCGCGCGCGGCGCTGCTCGCCGGGGACGCCGGCGTCTGCGCGACGCGGCTGCTGGTCGCGCACGCCGACCTGCCCGCGCTGACGCCCGAGGACGTCGCGGCCCTGCTCGCCGCGTCCGGCACCGTCGAAGCGCCCCCCGAGCGCACCGGCATCCCTGGCACGGCCGAGAGCGGCGCCGCCGACGTCGTCGTCGCGACCGACCGGCACGGCACGGGCACGAACCTCCTGGTGCTGCCCCTGGCCGCCGCCGGGTTCGCGTTCCGGTTCGGCGCCGGCTCGCGGGCGGCGCACGAGGCCGAGGCCGTGCGCCGCGGGCTGCGCGCCGTCGTCGTGCAGCGGCCCGGCACCGCCGCCGACCTCGACACCCTCGACGACTGGGACCAGCTCCCCGCGGCGGTCCGCACGCGCCTGGCGGCCTGAGCGCGGGCTCGGCCGCCGGCGCGCCCCGGCGCTCCTGGGCCGTCGGCGCGGCTCAGGCGCCGAACCGGCCGCGGTGCACCACGTCCTCGAGCGGCTTGCGCCGGCGCCGCGACGGCGAGCCCGCCGCACCGCCGTCGGCCGGGTGCCCGACGGCGACCACGCCCGTCGGCGCCCACTGCTCGGGCACGTCGAACGCGGCGCGGAACTCCCCCTGCCGGTCCCCGGGCACGCCGAAGAAGCAGGCGCCGAGCCCCTCGTCGACGGCCATCTGCAGGATCAGCAGCGCCGCCATGCCCGCGTCCACGTGCCAGTACGGCACCGGCCAGCGGGACGCGTCCCGGTCGGTCCAGCCCTTGTCCGGCTCGGCGTACCGCCCCACGTAGGCGGTCTGGGACGTCAGGACGGCGATCAGCAGCGGCGCGGTGCGCATGCCGCGCAGCCAGTCACTCATGTCGCGGCCGGACGACGGAGTCGCCGCCGCCCAGAACCGCTCGCGCTCCTCCGGGGACTCGAGCACCAGGAACGCCCAGCCCTGGGTGAACCCGGCGCTCGGCGCCCGCACCGCGTTGCGCAGCAGGCGCTCGGTCTGCTCGGGGGCGACCGGCTCGTCGGTGAACGCCCGCACCATCCGGCGCCGGCGCACCACGTCCTGGAACTCCATCGTCACGCTCTCCCGGCCCGGTGCGTCAGCGCGGCCCCGTGACCGGCTCGAGCGGGGCCAGCGGCAGCGCCAGCTCCTCGACCACCGGACGGTAGCCGAGCGACTCGTACATCGCCCGGGCGGCGAGGTTGCTGCCCTGCACGTTGGCGCCGAGCACGCGGACACCCCGCGCGCGGCACCACGCGGCGGCCGCCTCCATGGCGGCGCGCCCCAGGCCCCGTCCCCGCGCCTCGGGGCGCAGGTGGACGTCGTAGACGAACGCCGCGGCCGGCGGGCGCAGGCCGAGCCAGACGGCGCCGACCGGCTCGCCGGCGGCGTCCCCCACGGCGACGCCGCCGGTGAGCACGGGCTCCGCGGCGACGGCGGCGATCCCGCCCACCGCGCCGGCGGCGCCGGCCGAGCCGATCGTCCCGCCCACGAGCGGCTGCGCCCCGGCGCCGGCCGGCTGCGGCTCGGCGTCGGGCGCCGGGACCGCGACGACGTCGAACAGCGCCTGCTCCGGCGAGCCGAGCCCCTCGGGCAGCAGGACGCGGTAGTCGCGGATCGAGCGGTCGAGCGCCTCGTCCCACGTGCCGGCGCCCGCGGAGTGGATCACCTCGGCGTACTCGGCGACGGCGCTGCCGACGTAGCGCTCGAAGGAGTCCTCGCTCATCGGCACCAGCCGGACGATCGCGGCGTCCGCGGCGTCGGCGCCGCCGCCCCGGCCCTCGCCGCCCGCGGCGAGGTCGAGCGCCATCGTCACGCCCGCGGGCCGGAAGCCCGCCGCGGCGGTGAGCGCGGTGGTCGTCGAGGCGGGGTCCATGCGGTCCACGAGCAGCACCTCGGCGCCGCCGGCACGGGCGTGGGCCTCCAGGACGGGCAGGAGCGCCTCGCCCGGGGCGCGCACCGAGGCGTCGAGCACGAGCAGGTCGCCCGGGTGGCGCACGGTCCACACCCAGCCGGCCTCGCCGTCGTCGTCGATCACCAGGTGCAGCTGGGTGCCGCTGAGGCCGTCGACCGGCGCGAGCTGGTCGACGGCCGCCAGGGCCCGCTCGCGGGCGGTGGCCGCGTCGCCCCACAGGGGCAGGAACTGCCAGCGGTAGCGCCGCTCGACCTGCTCGGTCCGCCAGTCGGCGTACCGGGACGCGGGGAAGGGCACGAGCTGAAGGGTCACCGCGGCAGCGTACGGCGCGCGCGGGTGAAGCACGTACCCGAACCTCGCATCCCGGACGGGGATCACAGCCGTTCGGCGATGAGCTCCACGAGCGCCTTGCCCTCCACGTCGGCCAGCTGCAGGGCCTGCGTGCGGCAGGAGAAGCCGTCGGCGAGGTACTGCGTGCCGGGCTCCGCGCCGCGCAGCGCGGGCAGCAGCGCGTTCTCCGCCACGGCCACCGACACGTCGTAGTGGCCCTTCTGCATGCCGAAGTTGCCCGCCAGGCCGCAGCAGCCGGCCAGCACCTCGATCTGGGCGCCGGCGTCGCGCAGCAGCTTCTCGTCGGCCTGGTAGCCCATCACCGAGTGGTGGTGGCAGTGCGGCTGCACCACGGCCTTGACGTCGGACAGGTCGGGCATCCGGAACCCGGTCTCGGGGCCCGGCGCCGTCTCCGGCGAGGTGAGCAGCTCCGCGACGGTGCGCGTGGCCGCGGCGACGGCGTGCGCGCGCGGGTCGTCCGGCAGCAGGTCCGGCAGGTCCGAGCGCAGCACCGCGGTGCACGAGGGCTCCAGCCCCAGGATCGGGATGCCGTTGACCGCGTACGGCGCGAGCACCTCGAGCAGGTGCGTCAGCCGCTTCTTGGCGCCGTCGAGCTGGCCCGTGGTGATCCAGGTCAGGCCGCAGCACGCCTGGCGGTCCGGGACGACGACGTCGTAGCCGGCCTTGGTGAGCACGGTGACGGCGGCCTGCGGCACGGTCGGCGAGAGCGCGTCGCTGAACGAGTCGGTCCACAGCACGACCTTGGGCCGCGCGCCGGCGCGGCCGCCCCGGCCGGGGGCCTGCCCGAGCGGCAGGCCCGGGACGCCGTGCGTCGCGCCGCCGCGGGCCCACCAGGTGCGGAACGGCACCTCGGCGAACCGCACCATCTTCCGGCGGGTGTCCATGCCGCCGGCCCACAGCACCGCCTTGGCCACCCACGGCACCTCGAGCACGCGGTTGAGCAGCCGTGGCATGCCGCCGGCCAGGCGCGCCCAGCGGGGCAGCCAGCCCAGCGAGTAGTGGTCGACCGGGCGCAGCCTGCCCTTGTACGTACGGTGCAGCACCTCGGACTTGTACTGCGCCATGTCGACGCCGGCGGGGCAGTCGGACGAGCAGGCCTTGCAGCTCAGGCACAGGTCGAGCGACTCGTGCACCTCCTGGCTGGCGAAGCCGTGCACGAGGCTGCCGTTGACTGCCTCCTGCAGCACGCGCGCCCGCCCGCGCGTGACGTCCTTCTCGTCCTTGGTCGCCAGGTAGCTCGGGCACATGAACCCGCCCGAGGCGCGGGTGTCGGCGCGGCACTTGCCGACGCCGACGCAGCGGTGCACCGCGGTGGTCATGTCGCCGTGGTCGTGGCGGAAGGAGAAGCCGCCGGCGGCCGGCGTGCGCGGCGCGGCCGGGCGGCGCAGGTTCTCGTCGACCGCCACCACCCGCAGCAGCGCGGGGGCGCCCGACGGCGTCACCGGCGCGCCGTGCGTCGTCCCGGGCCCCGCCGTCGAGGAGCCGGGCGTGCCCGCTGCCGTGACCACGACGCCCGGGTTGAGCAGGTTCTCCGGGTCGAACAGCGCCTTGAACCGCTCCAGCAGCGCGATCGCCTCGGGGCTGTACATCACCGGCAGCAGCTCCGAGCGGGCGCGGCCGTCGCCGTGCTCGCCGGACAGCGAGCCGCCGTAGCGGGCCACCAGGTCGGCGGCCTCGGTCATGAAGGTGCGCAGCACCGACCCGGACGCCTCGAGGGGGATGTCGATGCGCAGGTGCACGCAGCCGTCGCCGAAGTGGCCGTAGGGCAGCCCGTCCACGCCGTAGCGCGCCATGAGCGCCTCGAGGTCGCGCAGGTAGGGCCCCAGCTTCTCCGGCGGCACGGCCGAGTCCTCCCAGCCCGGCCACGCCTGCTCGCCCGCGGGCGTGCGCCCGGCGAGCCCGGCGCCGTCGGCCCGGATCTGCCACATCGCGGAGGCGGCCGGCCCGGCGGGCAGGATCTCGGAGTCGAGGGCGCTCGACGCCGCGACGATCCGCTCGGCGGTGGCCAGCGCCTCCTCCTGCGTCGCGCCGCCGACCTCGATCATCAGCCAGCCCGCGCCCTGCGGCAGCGGCGGCACCCGCGTCTCGCCCTGGGCCCGCCTCACGACCTCGACCAGCCGCGCGTCGAGCCCCTCGATCGCCAGCGGCTTCAGGTCCAGCAGTGCCGGCACGTCGTCCGCGGCAGCGGGCATGTCCGGGTAGCCGAGCACGACGAGCGTGGGCTTCTGGGGCACGGGCACGAGGCGCAGCGTGGCGCCGAGCACCGTGACGCAGGTGCCCTCGGTGCCGACCAGGGCCTTGGCGAGGTCCGAGCCGTTCTCGGGCAGCAGGTGCTCGAGGGAGTAGCCGGAGACCTGGCGGCCGAAGCGACCGAACTGCGTGCGGATGAGCGCGAGGTTCTCGCGCACCAGCTCCTTGAGGCCGGGCACGGCGGCGAACTCGGGGTCGCCGGCGCCCGCGGTGAACCGCCGGCCGCGGCCGTCGACGACGTCGAGCGCGACGACGTTGTCGGCGGTGCGCCCGTAGGCCACGGCGTGCGGCCCGCAGGCGTTGTTGCCGATCATGCCGCCGAGGGTGGCGCGGTTCTGCGTGGACGGGTCGGGCCCGAACCGCAGCCCGTGCGGGGCGGCGGCCTGCTGCAGCACGGACATCACGGTGCCCGGCTGCACCACGGCGGTGCACGCCTCGGGGTCGATGCTCACGACCCGGTTGAGGTGCTGGGCGAAGTCGACCACGACGCCGGGGCCGACGGCGTTGCCCGCCACCGACGTGCCCGCGCCGCGGGCGGTGACGGGGACCTTGAGCTCGCGCAGCACGGCCAGCGCGTCGGCGACCTCGTCGGTGCTGCGCGGCTGCACGACGACGTCGGGCACCACCCGGTAGTTCGAGGCGTCCGTGGAGTACTCCGCGCGGCGCCGGGCGCCGGTGGTGACCTCGCCGGAGACGACGGTGCGCAGGGCGTCGGCCACGGCCTCGCGCGCCTGCGCGGCCGCGCTCTCGGCCGCGCGCAGGGCCTCGACGTCCGGTGCGGGCGCGCCGGCACGGGGGCCGTCGGCGGTCGTCGGGTTCGTCACGCTGGGAGCAACCACGGGCCGATTGTCGCACCGGCGCGGGGCCCGGTCCGAGCCTCGTCCGCGATGCGTGCGGGCCCCCGCGCGACGCGGCAGGTGACGCGCCCGGGCCCCCGGGACCCGGGCGTGTCGCGCCGCTCGGAGCACGGGCGCCCCCGGGCTCAGAGCACGAGCTCGGGCTGCAGCCGCTTGGCCGTCCACACGCGCTGGCGGCCGGCCAGCAGCGCCGTGGCGGCGAGGGCGACCAGCCCGACGCCGAGCAGCCTCCCGGCATCCTGGGCTGCGGTCGCGAGGTCACCGCCGTAGAGCAGCTGCCGCAGGCCGTCCACGCCCCACGACATGGGCAGGAACCGGTGCAGGGAGCGCAGGGGCTCGGGGATCGTCTGCCACGGGAACGTGCCGCCGGCCGTCACCAGCTGCAGCAGCATGAGCACCAGGCCGAGGAACTGCCCGGCGGCACCGAGCCACACGTTCAGCAGCTGCAGGATCGCGACGAACGTGCCGGAGACCAGCACGAGGAACAGCGCGGTGGCCCAGCCGTGCACCGGCTCGATGTCCAGCGCCCAGCGGGTGACGGCGAACATGGCCGCCACCTGGACCACGCCGAGCCCGGCGGGCACCACCCAGCCGCCCACGGCCGCCGACACCCACCGGCCGGCCGCCAGCGCCCGGGCCGACAGGGGCCGGGCGAACAGGAACAGCACGTACGCGCCGATCCACGTGGCCAGGGACAGGAAGAACGGGGCCAGGCCCGCGCCGTAGGTGCCGGCCCGGTCGTGCGCCACCGCCCGCACGGCCACGGGGTCGCCCAGGGTCTGCGCCGTGGCCTCGCGCGTGGCGTCGTCGGGGTGCGGCACCTGCTCGGCGCCCTCGGCGATCCCGTCGCGCAGCTCCGTGCTGCCGTCGGTCACCTGGCCGGCGCCGTCCACGAGCCGGTCGGCGCCCGCGGCGAGGTCGGCGGCGCCGTCGCTGAGGGTGCCCGTGCCCGTGGCGAGGTCGGCGGCGCCGTCGCGCAGGTCGCCGACGCCGGCCGCCAGGGCCGTCGCGCCGTCGCGCACCTGGCCGGTGCCGTCGGCGAGCTGCTGCGCGCCGTCCGCGGCCTGGGCGACGCCGTCGGCGAGGGCCGGGGCGGCGTCGGCGAGACGCTCGGCGCCGTCGGCCACCTGCTGCGCCCCGTCGGCGAGCCGGTCGAGCCGCCCCGTGGCGTCGTGCACGTCGCCGACCAGGTCCGCGACGTCGGAACGCTGGCCCTCGAGCACGGGGTCGATCCGGGCGCGCACGTCGTCGGCCTGCTCCTGCGTCAGGATCCCGTCGGCAACCGCCGCGTCGAGCTGCGCGCCGAGGTCGGAGCGGGCGCCGTCGAGGGTCGGCAGCACGTCGTCGGCCGCGTCCGCGGCCTGGTGGCCGTACTGGGCGACCTGGGCGTCGCCCGCGGCCACCTGCGCGGCGCCGTCGGCCAGCGTCCGCGTCTGCTCGGGCAGGGCGGCGGTGCCGTCCCGCAGGGTGTTCAGGCCGTCGGCGAGCGCGGCGGCCCCGTCCGCCGCCTGCGTCGCGCCGTCGGCCAGCGTGCCCGCGCCGTCGGCGGCGTCGGACGCCCCCGCCGCGAGCCGCCCGGCCCCGTCCGCGGCGCTCGCCGCGCCGTCGGCGACCCGGTGGGCGCCGTCGTCGGCCTCGCCGACGCCGTCGGCGAGCCGGGCGGCACCGTCCGCGAGCGTGCCCGCGCCGTCCGCCGCCTCGGTCATCCGGCCGTGGATCTCGGTGAAGCCCTGCAGGAACTGGTCGGCGGCCTCCGTGCCGACCTGCGTGGCGAGCGCGTCGCGCACACGGCCGACGACCTGCTCGGCCAGGGTGCGCGCGAGGTAGCTGTTCGCGTCGTCGGTGATCAGCGTCAGGCTCGCCTGCCGCGGCTCCAGCCGGCCGGCGGACTCCAGGTCGTCGGAGAACGTCGGGCCGATGACGAGCGCCGCGTCGTACGTGCCCTCGCGCACGCCGCGCTCGGCGTCGGCGGCGTCGTCCACCCGCTGCCAGCCGAACCCGCCCGACTCGAGCAGCTCGTCGGCGACCTGCGCGCCGTGGTCCCCGGCGTCCTCGACCACGACGGCGGCCGGCACCTCGTCGAGGCGGCCGTACGGGTCGTGGTTGGCGAACAGGTACAGGCCCGCGTACAGCGTGGGGATGATCGCCACCGCGAGCACGGCCAGGCGGGGCAGCGTGCCGGCGGTGAGGCGGCGCAGCTCCGACAGCGCGAGGCGCAGGGCGGTCATCGGGAACCTCCTTCGAGGACGGTGTCGGGGTGGGCGAGGTCGGTGGGGTCGTCGGCGGGGACGCGCGGCGGCGCGGCCGCGCGCGAGCGCAGCGCCAGGACCGGCGGGGCGTGCAGCCCGCTCGTCGGGGGCACGTCGGCGCCGAGGTCGCGGGCCGACGACGGCGTCGCGAGCACGAGGACGCCGAGGCCCCGCGCCGCGAGGTCGCCGGCCAGCTCCCACCAGCCGGCGGGGTGCCCGCCGTGCCGGTCCGGCAGGGCGAGCACCAGGTACCGCACCCCCGGGCGGGCCGCGGCCAGCTCCGCGAGCAGCGTGGTGCGCGCCAGGGGCGGCAGCGCGTCGACCCGGCGGCGGCGCAGCGCGACCGGGGCGAGGGCGGCGGCGTCGACACCGGCGGCGTCGGCGGCTGCGGCGGCGGC
>NZ_WUWN01000066.1 GCF_009846865.1 Puerhibacterium puerhi | reverse complement strand
CGATCCGGATCGCCGAACAGCCGACGAATCACCGAACAGACCCGCGAGGGCAGGCGCGCACCGGGCAGGACGCGCCGGATCCCGTCAGGGCACGCGGCCGATCCACTCCGGGTTGGCGAACTTCGTGCGCACCAGCTCCTCGGCCCGCTCCAGCTCCTCCGGCCGCAGCGCGGAGTCGACCGTGCGGTAGCGGCCGCGGAAGTACTTCTCGAAGGCGTCGATGATCGCGTCGCGCGACAGGCCGGTCTGCGAGCGCAGCGGGTCCACCCGCTTGTCGGCGCTGCGCGTGCCCTTGTCCGAGAGCTTCTCGCGGCCGATGCGGAGCACCTCGAGCATCTTGGCGTTGTCGATGTCGTACGCCATGGTCATGTGGTGCAGCACGGCGCCGCCGGCCAGCCGCTTCTGGGCCGAGCCGGCGAGCTTGCCGGCCGGGGAGGCGACGTCGTTCATGCCGGAGAAGAACGCCTCGACGCCCACGGACTCCAGCGCGCCGAGCACCCACTGGTCGAGGAACGCGTACGACTGCTCGAAGGACATGCCGTCGACGAGCGAGGCCGGCACGACGAGCGAGAAGGTCACGCAGTTGCCGGCCTCCATGAACATCGCGCCGCCGCCCGAGATGCGGCGCACCACGGTGACGTCGTGCTTGCGCACACCCTCGGGGTCCACCTCGTTGGACAGCGACTGGAACGAGCCGATGAACACGGCCCGCTCGTCCCAGTCCCAGAACCGCAGCGTGGGCCCGCGCCGGCCGGCGGCGAGCTCCTCGGTGAGCACCTGGTCGAGGGCGGCCAGCGTCGCGGGCGGCAGCGGGCCGGGGCGCAGCACCTCGAACTCGTGGTCGTCCCACGTCGTCGCCAGGCCGAGGGCGCGGCGCACCGCCACGGCCACGGCCCAGGCGTCGAAGCCGACGAGCGTCGCCGGCCCGGGGATGACGCCGTGCCGCGCGGCGGCCTGCAGCGCCTCGTCGACGGCCGAGGCGATCTCGCCCGTCGAGGTGCTCGCGTCGAGCCCGTCGAGCGCCGCGTCGATGACGTCGAGCGCCTCGTCGGGCTCCAGGAAGAAGTCACCGGAGAGGTGTGACCCGGTCAGGCGGCCGTCCTCGACCTCGACGTCGACAGCGACGAGCTTGCCCCCGGGAACCTTGTACTCACCACGCACGGGCACCAACCTACGCCGCGTCGCTCAGCCGCGCGGGTCCACCCCGGCGTGCAGCAGCCCGTACACGTGCGCGTCGAGGATGGCCTCCCAGGCCGCCTCCACGACGTTGGGGCCCACGCCCACGGTCGACCACGTGCGCTCGCCGTCGGTGGTGACCACCAGCACGCGCGTGATCGCGTCGGTGCCCTGCTCGGAGTCGAGGATGCGCACCTTGAAGTCGGTGAGCTCGAACCGGTCGATCTCCGGGTACACCCGCGTCAGGGCTCCGCGCAGCGCCTGGTCGAGGGCGTTGACCGGGCCGTTGCCCTCCCCCGTGCTCACCAGTCGCGCGCCGCCGGCGTGCACCTTGACCGTGGCCTCGGCCAGCGCCTCCGCCGCGCGGCCCTGCGCCGTGCCGGGCACCGTCTCGACGATCGTGCGCCACGACTCGACGGTGAAGTACTCGGGGCTCGCGCCGAGCTCCTCGCGCAGCAGCAGCTCGAACGAGGCGTCGGCCGCGTCGTAGGTGTAGCCGTCGGCCTCGGCGTCCTTGACCCGCTGTGTCACGCGGCCGAGCAGCTCGCCCTGCCCGGCCAGGTCGAAGCCGAGCTCGCGGCCCTTGAGCTCCACCGACGCGCGCCCGGCCATGTCCGAGACCAGCATGCGCATGTCGTTGCCCACCGCGGTGGGGTCGACGTGCTGGTACAGGTCGGGGTCGACCTTGATGGCCGAGGCGTGCAGGCCGCCCTTGTGCGCGAACGCGCTCGCGCCGACGTACGGCTGGCGGGCGAACGGTGCGATGTTGGTGATCTCGGCGATCGCGTGGGCGATGCGGGTGGCCTCCTGCAGGCCCTGGTCGGCCAGCAGCTCCCGGCCGGTCTTGAGCTCCAGGTTGGCCACGACGGTCAGCAGGTCGGCGTTGCCGGTGCGCTCCCCGTAGCCGTTCACGGTGCCCTGCACGTGCACGGCCCCGGCGTCGACGGCGGCGAGGCTGTTCGCCACGGCGCAGCCGGTGTCGTTGTGCGCGTGCATGCCCAGGCGCGGCGCGGTGCCGATCGCCTCGCGCAGCGCCGTCACGACGGCGGTGACGCGGTCGGGCAGCATGCCGCCGTTGGTGTCGCACAGCGTCACCGTCTCGGCACCGGCGGCGAACGCCGCCTCGACGCACGCGCGCGCGTACGCGGGGTCGTAGCGGAACCCGTCGTAGAAGTGCTCCGCATCGAGCACCACGCGCCGCCCCTCGGCCACGAGCAGCGCGACCGTGTCGGTGATCATCGCCAGGTTCTCCTCGCGCGTGGTGCGCAACGCCCGCTCGACGTGCCGCACGTCGGACTTGGCCACGAGCGTGACCACCGGCGCCTCGGACTCCAGCAGCGCCCGCACCTGCGGGTCGTCGGCGGCGACGGCGCCCGGGCGGCGCGTGGAGCCGAACGCCGCGAGCACCGCGTTCTTCAGGGTCAGCTCGGTGCGCGCGCGGCGGAAGAACTCGGTGTCCTTGGGGATCGCCCCCGGCCAGCCGCCCTCGATGTACCCCACGCCGAGCTCGTCGAGCAGCGGGGCGATGGCGAGCTTGTCCGCGACGGTGAGGTTCATGCCCTCCTGCTGCGCGCCGTCGCGCAGCGTCGTGTCGTAGACGTCGAAGGTCGGGGCGTTCATGCGCGTTGTCTCTTCCCGGGCGATGTCGGTGTAACAAAAAAGACCCTCCGGGTACGGAAGGTCGGCGCGTCCGGCGGGGTCATGCCGGACGCGCTAGCGAATGACGCGGCGCGGGTGTCGCAAGGTCACGGGGCCATGGTGCCACACCGCCCCTGGCACGGTCAGCGCCGTGTCCACGGTGCGAGCAGCCGCCGTGCGTGGTGACCTGGGAGCCACCTGAGACGGAGGTGCACGATGAGTGATCCGAACCGCCCGTACGACGCCGTACCGGGCAGCCCGCCGCCGGCGGTCCCGCCGCGCGAGCCCGCCGTCCCGCCGGCGACCGCCCCGGCCCCCGCGCCCGGCCGGCCCGCCACGTCGGGCACCGAGGACCCGCGCCTCGGCCTCGAGGTGGGCCGCTACTGGGGCGGCGCTGTCGCCACCGTCGTCGTGACCGCGCTCGTCGGTCTCGTGGCGGCGTTCCTCGTTGACCGGGTCGCCGGCCAGGAGCTGCTCACGCCCCCGTTCGGCGACGACGACCTCGTCGCCTGGACGGTCGCGAGCGCGCTGTTCGCGCTCGCCGCCGCCGTCCTGCTGCACCTGTGCGTCGCGGCGACCCCGCGCCCGGCCTCGTTCTTCGGCTGGATCGTGGCCCTGGCGACCGTGGTGCTGGCGGCGGTGCCGTTCGCGAACCGCACCGACCTGCTGCCGGCCGTGCTCACCGCCGTCGTCTGGATCGTGATCGGCCTGGCCACCTGGTCGCTGCTGACCGGCGTGCTGGCCCGCACCCTGGTGCGCCGCCCGGCCGTCTGACCGGGCGGCGCACCGTCGCCGTCGGGGTCGCCGTCAGGCGAGGCGGCGCATCCAGCCGTGCCGGTCGGCGGCGCGGCCGTACTGGACGTCGGTGAGCTCCGAGCGGATCGCCATCGTCAGCTCGCCGGGGTCGCCGTCGCCGATCGTGACGTCGAACGTCGGGCCGGCGAGGCGGCCGACCGGCGTGATGACCGCGGCGGTGCCGCACGCGAACACCTCGGTGATCGAGCCGTCCTGCAGCCCGGCCGCCACCTCGGCGATCGGGATGCGCCGCTCGACGATCTCGCGGCCGCGGTCGGCGGCCAGCTGCAGGATCGACGAGCGCGTCACGCCCTCGAGGATCGAGCCGGACAGCTCGGGCGTGTGCACAGCCCCGTCGGCCGTCACGAGGAACAGGTTCATCCCGCCCAGCTCCTCGAGGTAGGTGTTGGTGCCGCCGTCGAGGAAGCAGACCTGGTCGAAGCCCTTGGCCGCGGCCTCCATCTGGGGCAGCAGGCTGGCCGCGTAGTTGCCGCCGGTCTTGGCGGCGCCGGTCCCGCCGGGCCCGGCCCGGTGGTACTCGGTGTCGACCCAGATGGACACAGGCTTGACTCCCCCGGCGAAGTACGCGCCCGACGGCGAGGCGATGACGAGGTACTCGGCCTCGTCGCTGGGCCGCACGCCGAGGAACGCCTCCGAGGCGAACATGAACGGGCGCAGGTACAGGCTCGAGTCCTGTGCCGTCGGCACCCAGTCCCGGTCGACGCGCACGAGGGCGGCGATCGAGCCGACGAAGTCGTCGACCGACAGCGCCGGCAGCGCGAGACGGTGCGCGGAGCGGGCGAAGCGCGCCGCGTTCTCCTCGGGCCGGAACGTCCACACGGACCCGTCGGCGTGCGGGTAGGCCTTGAGCCCCTCGAAGATCTCCTGCGCGTAGTGCAGGACGGCGGTGGCCGGGTCGAGCTGCAGCGGCGCGTACTTCTCGATGCGCCGGTGGACCCAGCCCTGGCTCCGGCGCCAGGAGATGCGCGCCATGTGGTCGGTGAAGACGGTGCCGAACTTCGGCGCCGCCATCTTGGCCGCGCGGTCCGCGTCGGAGGTGGGCACGTCGGTGGTGTGGACGGTGAAGAGCTCGACGATGTCCTCGATCTTCTCCGGCAGGATCCGCTCGGCGGAGATCGCGTCGTTCGACGTGCTGGGCTCGGTGGTGCTCGTCATGAGGGGCCTTTCACGAGTGGACCCCTGTAGTCTTCCACGCCGCGCGCCGCCCGATGGCGGCACGGTGGCGCCCCGGTCGGCGGCCGACGGCGGGGCGGCGCGGACGTCCACAGCGGTCCGGGAGGGACGGGGTGCTGGGGACGACGGCCGGGGTGGGCCGGGGCTCGTCGGTCGCGGCGGTGACGGGTGGGTCAGCCGGCGACGCGTGCGGCGAGCTCGCGGCCGATCTCGGCCGTCGAGCGTACTCGGGCGTGCTGCGCCCGCTCCGCCAGGTCCGCCGCGACGGCGGACTCGATGCGCCGGGCCGCGCCCGGGTGCCCGAGGTGGTCGAGCAGGAGCGCGACGGACAGCACGGTCGCCGTCGGGTCGGCCTTGCCCTGGCCGGCGATGTCCGGCGCGGAGCCGTGCACCGGCTCGAACATCGAGGGGAACGTGCGGTCGGGGTTGACGTTGCCCGACGCCGCGAGCCCGATGCCGCCGGTGATCGCCGCCGCCTGGTCGGTGAGGATGTCGCCGAAGAGGTTGTCGGTGACGATCACGTCGAACCGCGAGGGGTCCGTGGTGAGGAAGATCGTCGCGGCGTCCACGTGCAGGTAGTCGGTGGTGACGTCGGGGAACTCCGCGTTCACGGCCTCGACGGTGCGGCGCCACAGGTGCCCGGCGTGCACGAGCACGTTGTGCTTGTGCACGAGGGTCAGGTGCTTGCGCGGCCGGGCGGCGGCCTGGGCGAAGGCGTAGCGCACGACGCGCTCGACGCCGAACGCGGTGTTCACCGAGACCTCGGTGGCGATCTCCTGCGGGGTGCCGGTGCGCACCGACCCGCCGTTGCCCACGTACGGACCCTCGGTGCCCTCGCGCACGACGACGAAGTCGACGTCGCCCGGGTCGGCGAGCGGGCTGCGCACGCCGGGGAACAGCCGCGCGGGGCGCAGGTTGACGTAGTGGTCGAGCGCGAACCGCAGGCGCAGCAGCAGGCCGCGCTCCAGCACGCCGGAGGGGACGCCGGGGTCGCCGACGGCACCGAGCAGGATCGCGTCGTGACGGCTGATCGCGGCCAGGTCGGCGTCCGTGAGCGTCTCGCCCGTGGCGTGCCAGCGGCGCGCGCCGAGGTCGTACTCGGTGGTGCCGACCTTGACGCCGGAGCCAGCGAGGGCTGCCTCGAGGACGGCGAGCCCCTGCTCGACCACCTCCGGCCCGATGCCGTCGCCCGCGACGACGGCGAGGTCGATGCTCCGCGTCTCAGCCATGGCCCGAGCATAGGTGCCCGCGCCACCATGCGGGACGCACGTCTCACCATCCGAGCCGCACGAGCGCGGCCGCCGCGCCGCGCCGCGCGGCCCCGCGTCAGAGGCGCGGGTGCAGCACCTCGAACCGCTCCCACACCACCGGCATGTCCGGCGCGAACTCGTGCCCGATCGGCGGCAGGGTGCGGCGCCAGTACCGCTCGTGGCCCTCGCGCCACTCCTCGAGCGAGCGGTCGCCCTCCCCCTCGAGGTACGCCTGCTCGGCGGTCACCTCGTCGAACGGCACCGTGACCACCTCGACGGTGCGCAGCAGCGCCCGGGGCACGCCCGCGCCGTCGAGCACGATGCTCAGCGTGCCGGGCACCGGCAGCGGCTCGCCCTCCGCCTCGTACTCCCAGACGGCGGCCGCGGTCGCGGTCTTGGTGCCGATGAGCACGAGCTCGAGGAGCTCGTCGGCGAGCTCCGGGGAGTCGCCGAACGCCCACGCCTGCGGCGGCACGCTCGTCGCCCAGCCCGGGCCGGTCACCACCGAGGCGCGGCCCAGGCCGGCGCGCCCGCGCACCAGCTCCCAGTACCGCTGGATCCGCGCCGCCTGCGCGGCGTCGTCCACGGGCAGCTCGTCAGCGTCGGGCGCCCCGAGGTCCGGGACGGGGCGCAGGTCGCGCGAGAGCGCGGCGTCGTCGGTCATGGGCCCATCCTGGCAGGCCGCGGGCCGGGCGCACGGCAGGGTGCACCGGCCGCGGCGCGCGCGCCCGGCACCGACCCTCACGGGATCCCGCCGGGTGCACGACGGCGGCCCGCCACCCGGGAGGGGTGACGGGCCGTCGTGCGGCGGGAGGTCAGCGCACCGCGCAGTCCTCGCGGCTGGGCGTCAGCGCGCGGCCGAGCCCTCGACGTAGTCGGTGTCCTGCGGCTTGACCCACGCGAACAGCTTGCGCAGCTCGCGGCCGACCGGCTCGATCGGGTGGTTCTGACCCTTGGCGCGCAGCTCCTGGAACTCCGGCGCGCCGGCGTCCTGGTCGCCGATGAAGCGCTCGGCGAAGGCCCCCGACTGGATGTCGGCGAGCACGGCCTTCATGTTCTCCTTGACGTGCGGGTCGATGACGCGCGGGCCGGAGACGTAGTCGCCGTACTCGGCCGTGTCGGACACGGACCAGCGCTGCTTGGTGATGCCGCCCTCGTAGATGAGGTCGACGATCAGCTTCAGCTCGTGCAGCACCTCGAAGTAGGCCACCTCGGGCTGGTAGCCGGCCTCGGTGAGCGTCTCGAAGCCGTACTGGATGAGCTGCGAGACGCCGCCGCACAGCACGGCCTGCTCGCCGAAGAGGTCCGTCTCGGTCTCCTCGGTGAACGTGGTCTTGATGCCGGCCGCGCGCAGGCCGCCGATGGCCTTGGCGTACGACAGCGCGAGGTCCCAGGCCTTGCCCGAGGCGTCGGTCTCGACGGCCACGATCACCGGGACGCCGCGGCCGTCGGCGTACTCGCGGCGCACCAGGTGGCCCGGGCCCTTCGGGGCGACCATGATCACGTCGTGGCCCGCGGCCGGCTCGATGTAGCCGAAGCGGATGTTGAAGCCGTGGCCGAAGACCAGGGCGGCGCCGTCCTTGAGGTTCGGGGCGATCTCGTCGCGGTAGATGTGCCGCTGCACCTGGTCCGGGGCCAGGATCACGACGACGTCGGCGCCGCGCACGGCGTCGGCGACGGTGGCGACCTTGAGGCCCGCGTTCTCCGCCTTCTCGCGCGAGGCGCTGCCCTCGCGCAGGCCGACCGTGACGTCGACGCCGGAGTCGCGCAGGTTCAGGGAGTGGGCGTGCCCCTGGCTGCCGTAGCCGATGACGGCGACCTTGCGCTGCTGGATCACGGACAGGTCGGCGTCGTCGTCGTAGAAGAGCTCAGCCACGGTGGTTCCTCGTTTCTTCGTGGTTCTGCTTGCAGGTCGGTCTGTGGTGCCGGCCCGGGGGCCGGCGGGTCTGGAGGTCAGGCGGACCGGACGCGCTCGAGCGCCCGGTCGGTGATCGACCGCGACCCGCGCCCGACGGCGAGGGTCCCGGACTTCACGATCTCGCGGACGCCGTACGGCTCGAGCGCGGCCACGAGGGCGTCGAGCTTGGCGTCGGTACCGACCGCCTCGACGACCACGGTGTCCGGCACGACGTCGACGACGTGCGCCCGGAACAGGTTGACCACCTCGAGCACCCCGGAGCGGGTCTGGGCGTCGGCGCGCACCTTGACCAGCAGCAGCTGGCGGTGGACCGACTCCTCCGGGGTCAGCTCGACGATCTTGATGACGTGCACCAGCTTGTTGAGCTGCTTGGTCACCTGCTCGAGCGGGAGGTCCTCGACGACGTCGACCACGACGGTGATCCGGGAGATCTCCTCGTGCTCGGTGGGGCCGACGGCGAGCGAGTGGATGTTGAACGCGCGACGGGCGAACAGCCCGGCGACCCGCGTGAGGACGCCCGGGCGGTTCTCCACGAGCACGGACAGGGTGTGGCGGCTCATCGGGTCCTCACTCCTCGCGGTCCCACGCCGGCGAGATGCCGCGCGCGTACTGGATGTCGTCGTTGCTCACGCCGGCGGCGACCATCGGCCACACCATCGCGTCGCGCGAGACGGTGAAGTCCACGACCACGGGGCGGTCGTCGATCTCGTTGGCCCGCTTGATCGCGTCGTCGACGTCGGACTCGCGCTCGACCCGGATGCCGACGGCGCCGTACGCGTCGGCGAGCTTGACGAAGTCGGGCACGCGCTGGGTGCCGTGGCCGGTGTGCAGGTCGGTGTTGGAGTACCGCTCCTCGTAGAAGAGGGTCTGCCACTGCCGGACCATGCCCAGCGAGCTGTTGTTGATCAGCGCCACCTTGATCGGGATGTCGTTGATGACGCAGGTGGCCAGCTCCTGGTTGGTCATCTGGAAGCAGCCGTCGCCGTCGATCGCCCAGACGGTGGCGTCCGGCCGGCCGACCTTGGCGCCCATGGCGGCGGGCACGGCGTAGCCCATCGTGCCCAGGCCGCCGGAGTTGATCCACGTGCGCGGGTGCTCGTACCGGATGAACTGCGCCGCCCACATCTGGTGCTGGCCCACGCCCGCGACGTACACGGCCTCCGGCCCGGCGAGCTCGCCGAGGCGGGTGATGACGTGCTGCGGGGCGAGCAGGCCGTCGGCGGTGGCCGTGTAGCCCAGCGGGTAGGTCTCGCGCCAGCCGTCGATCTGGTGCCACCAGGCCGCCAGGTCGGGGCGGCCGACGGCGGCGTGCTCGGCCTCCACGGCGGGCACCAGGTCGCCGATCACCTCGCGCAGGTCGCCGACGATCGGCACGTCGACGGCGCGGTTCTTGCCGATCTCGGCCGGGTCGATGTCGGCGTGCACCACCGCGGCGTGCGGCGCGAAGCTCGACAGCTTGCCGGTCACGCGGTCGTCGAACCGCGCGCCGAGCGCGACGATGAGGTCGGCCTTCTGCAGCGCCGCGACGGCCGGCACCGTGCCGTGCATGCCGGGCATGCCGAGGTGCTGCGGGTGGCTGTCGGGCACGGCGCCGCGGGCCATCAGCGTGGTCACGACGGCGGCGCCCGTGACGTCGACCAGGCGGCGCAGCGCCTCGCAGGCACCCGCGCGCACGACGCCACCGCCCACGTACAGCACCGGCCGGCGGGCGGTGGCGAGCAGCTTGGCGGCCTCGCGCACCTGCTTGGCGTGCGGCCTGGTCACCGGGCGGTAGCCCGGCAGGCGCATCTCCTGCGGCCAGGAGAACGTGGTGCGGGCCTGCATGGCCGACTTGGCGATGTCCACGAGCACCGGCCCGGGGCGGCCCGTCGACGCGATGTGGAACGCCTCCGCGATGGTGCGCGGGATCTCGTCCGGGTCGGTCACCAGGAAGCTGTGCTTGGTGATCGGCATGGTGATGCCGACGATGTCGGCCTCCTGGAACGCGTCGGTGCCGATCATCGAGGCGCCGACCTGACCGGTGATGGCCACCATGGGGATGGAGTCCATGTTGGCGTCGGCCAGCGGCGTCACGAGGTTGGTGGCGCCCGGGCCGGACGTCGCCATGGTGACGCCGACCTTGCCGGAGGCGTGCGCGTAGCCCGACGCCGCGTGGCCGCCGCCCTGCTCGTGGCGCACCAGCACGTGGCGCACCTTCGTCGAGTCCATCAGCGGGTCGTACAGCGGGAGGATCGCGCCGCCGGGGATGCCGAACACCGTGTCGACCCCGACCGACTCGAGCGAGCGGACGATCGACTCGGCGCCGGTCATCTCCTGGGGCGCGCCGCCCGCTGCCGCGTCACCGGCTACGAGCCCGCGCGTCCGGACCTCGGCGGGTCGCGCGTCAGTGCGCGCGGCGACCTGTGCGGGGCTCGGGTGCGGCGTGGCCATCGGTGTCTCCTGCCGTCGGTCGGGTGCGGTGGTGCAGACAAACGAAAACCCCTCGGTCCCGCGGACGGGACGGTCGAGGGGTGAGCGCGCTGACGAAGCCGGTACGTCGAGTACGGCGGCCTCAGCCGGCGCGCCCGGGAAGTACTACGAGGAGGTTCGTCTGCACGTGAGGAACGTTACGCCCGCGGCCCGCGGGTGTCACGCCACGGACCACGGATTCCGCATGATGAGACATCTGCCCGCGAGCCGGGACGGCGCGGACGGTGTTCTCGCAGGTCAGGTCCGCGGATCAGCCACCGTCGGGCTGCTGCCACGTGCGCACGCGCACCTCGTCGCCGGCGGCGTCGGCGAGCACCCACTCCCCCGGCGCCCGCCGCCCGGTGACCAGGTGCCCGCCCGCCGCGAGCGCCGCGGCCACGCGCTCCTCCGCGACGTCGGCCGGCACGTGCACGTCCAGGCGCACCCGGCCCCGCCCGGCGGCGCCCGCCGCCGCGACCCGCACGCTCGGTCCGCGCCCGAGGGGGTCGGCGAGCGCGCCGCCCCCGGCCCCGGCCCCGGCCCCGGGCCCG